>NZ_JBEYSJ010000003.1:0-531476 GCF_040704195.1 Amycolatopsis sp. NPDC047767 | reverse complement strand
TGCTAATTGTTTGCTTGGACCCCACCATTTGGGGGTTCGGGTGCGTTGGGCGCACCGAACGCCACATTGGGGTGCTTTACGAAGCCGGGGTCAGCGGTACTGCTGAGCCCCGAAGCCGTCGGCCACCGTCGCCGCCAGTTCCAGCAGGGCCAGGCGCGTGTCGCCGCCCAGGCGTTCCAGCTCGATCTCCGCGCCCTCCTCGAGGTGCGCGTCGAACGGGATGCGGCACACAGCGCGGACCTTCGCGCCGAAGTGGGCCGAGAGCTTGTCGAGGTCGACCGAGCTGCCCTTCGGGCGCACGGAGTTGATGACCACGACCGAGCGCTTCACCAGGTCGCCGTAGCCGTGGGCCTCGAGCCAGTCGAGCGTGGCCGAGGCGCTGCGCGCGCCGTCGACCGAGCCCGACGAGACGACCACCAGCGAGTCGGCGACGTCGAGCACGCCCTTCATCGCCGAGTGCATCAAACCGGTGCCGCAGTCGGTGAGCACGATGTTGTAGAAGTGCTCCAGCAGGTTGACCGTGCGCCGGTAGTCGGTCTCGGAAAAGGCCTCCGACACGGCCGGGTCCTGCTCACTGGCGAGGATCTCCAGCCGGCTGGAGCCCTGTGAGGTGTACGAGCGCACGTCGCTGTAGCGGGTGATCTTCTCGGCGTCGCGCAGCAGGTGCCGCACGGTCGCCGTGGTCTCGATGGCGATCTTCTGAGACAGCGTGCCGCGGTCCGGGTTCGCGTCCACGGCCACCACGCGGTCGCCGCGCAGCGACGCGAACGTCGAGCCCAACGTGGTCGTGGTGGTGGTCTTGCCGACGCCGCCCTTGAGCGAGAGCATCGCGATCTTGTAGCACCCGCGCAGCGGCTGGTTCACCCGCGCGATCAGCTCGCGCCGGCGCGTGTCGGCCGGGCTCTCGCCGGGGTTGAGCAGCTTGCCGGTGCCCAGGTAGAGCGCCTTGCGCCAGCCCGACTGCGGCGTGCGCTTGGCCTGCTTCACCAGGTGCGCAGTGGTCAGGTCGTCGGGCACGGTCGAGTGGCGGCCGCCGGGCTGCGGCAGGCCCGAAGGCGCCTGCTGCGACGGCGGTTGCTGCTGCGGGTAACCCGCGGGCGGGTACTGCTGCTGCGGCTGCAGCGGCGGGAGGTTCTGGTCGTACTGCTGCGGCGCGTACCCCGGCGGAACCTGCCCGGGCTGCACCGGCTGACCCGGTTGCGCCGGCTGGCCTGGCTGCGCTGCCTGTGCGACGGGCTGACCCGGCAGGGCGTGCGGCCCCGAGTTCGGGTTGGGCGAGGCCACGACCTGGGTCGGCTGGGCCTCGTACGCGTCCGCGGCCGGGTGCGGCGTCGAGTCCGTGCGTTCGTCGGAGAACAGTTCGGCCGCCGGTTCCGGAGTCGCCTCGGGCTGTGCCTGAGCCTGCTCGGGCTGCCCTGGAACACCGCCGGACTCCGCCCGGGTGGCCGCCTCTTCGCTGGGTCCGGTCACCGCTGCCAACCTCCCGATCGCACCGCCTGCTGGATCCTCAGGTATCGACGGTAGTCGGGGGGAGTGTTACGAACCGCGTGGACCCCCGGTCAGTTGACCCCGGCGTACGAGTGGAGTCCGGCAGTCACCAGGTTGACGAAGAACAGGTTGAAGATCGTCACCGCGAACCCGACGATGTTGATCACCGCTGCCCGCGTGCCGCGCCAGCCGGCGGTGGCGCGGGAGTGCAGGTAGGCCGCGTAGACGACCCACGCGATGAAGGCGACGGTCTCCTTCGGGTCCCAGCCCCAGAACCGGCCCCATGCGGCCTCGGCCCACACCGCGCCGCACAGCACGCCGAAGGTGAAGATCGGGAACGCCACGATCGTGGCGCGGTAGGCGATGCGGTCGAGCACGTCGGCGGCCGGGAGCTTGGGGCCGAAGCCGGAGAACTTGGCCGGGTTGCGGTCGTACGCGGTGCGGAAGAGGTAAAGCACGCTCGCCACGCCGGGCACCAGGAACACGCCGGAGCCGATGATCGCGGCCGACACGTGGATGTAGAGCCAGTACGACTGCAGCGCGGGCACGACCGGCGCGGCCACCGTGTAGAGCAGCGTGCCGTTGATGAACATCAGGATCACGACGGGCAGCAGCAGGAAGCCCGTGAGGTGGCGCACCGGGAACTTCCGGATCACGATCAGCCACGCGACCACCGTGATGAAGGTGACTGCCATGCCGTACTCGTACATGTTGCCCCACGGCGCGCGGTGCACGGCGAGGCCGCGCAGCACGATCGCGGTGAGCTGCAGCAGCGCGCCCAGCACCAGCAGCGAGGCACCCATGCGGCCGATGCGCTCGGGACGGCCGACCTCACGCGGAGCCTCGGGCTCGGCCGGGGTGTCGGCGTCCTCGATCACCGGCCCGCCGGCGCCGACCAGCGACTTCTGCGCGCTGCGCGCGTGGGCCTGGCGGCCCTTCGCGCCGAAGGCCTGCTCGAACAGCGAGAGCAGGAGCGCGAGGACGTAGATCGCCACCGTCGTGGTGTAGAACCAGTCGCTGTACTGCGACAACGTCTCGTTGATCTGCATGCCTCAGCTGCCTTTCCGGCCCGTGACCAGCCGTTCGCTGATCCGCTGGAACTCTTCGCCGTACCCTGCCTGGTCGGTGCGCGCCAGCCCGGCGACCTCGATCACGGTACCCGCGTGTCCGTCGTCACCCTGGCGCACCCGCACCCACACCCGCCGCCGCTTGACCAGCAGCGATCCGCCCAGGCCCGCGAACATCACGATCGCGAAGCCGAGCACGTACACCTGCGTGGGGTCGTGGGAGATCTGGAGGTTCACCCACTTGTTCACGCCGTCGAAGCGGACCTTGGTGCCGTCGTCGAGCGTCACCGACTGGCCGATGGCCAGGTTCTGCCGCGCGACGCGCTTGAGGCGCCCGTCGGCCACGCGGTCCTGGTCGACCTCGAACACCGACTGCCCGCGGCCCGCGTCGAGGCCGAGGTCGCCGCGCAGCACGTCGACGGCGACCATCGGGTTGTTCAGCTCGGGCGCGGTGGAGGTGAGGATCCCGCCGTGGACGAACGACGTCGGCGCCAGCACCCCGGTGATCGCGAGCTGCTTGGTGCGCCGCTGGATCTCGTCGGTGATGCCGGGCTGGTCGAACTTGGTGGCGCCCTGCGAGAGCATCGTGGTCGTGTCGGTGGGCCGCCACTGCGTGTTCTGCGTGCGCTGCTCGCCGTTCGGGAACGTCACGGTGAACTGGGGCGAGTAGCCGTTGCCCAGCAGGTAGACGCGGTCGCCGACGGTGCGCAGCGGGTCGTTGACCTGCAGGTTGTACGGCCGCCACGTGTTGGTCTTGAGGTCTTCGCCCGACTGGTACTGGATGTTCGAGTGGTAGTAGTCCGCCTCGCCGGCGGGCGTGTAGTTCGCGGTGAAGTCGTTGACCTTCACGCAGAACTCGTCGAGGTCGGTGCCGTCGATGCGCAGGCCGGCTTCGAACGAGTCGTAGTTGTAGATGCCGGAGTTGCAGAACTGGCTGCCGTCGGCCTGCACGATCACCTGGCCCTCGTAGCTGTAGAGCTTGCCGAGGGCGAAGAAGATGATCAGGCCGAGCATGCCGAAGTGGAAGAGCAGGTTGCCGGTCTCACGCAGGTAGCCGCGTTCGGCGGAGATGGAGAAGCCACCTTCTTCGTCCCGCTCGATCTTGCGCCAGCCCGAGAGCTGCTTGCGCACGTCTTCGCGGATCGATTCCGGGGTGCGCGCGGTGCGGACGATGCGGTGGTGCGGCATGCGCGCGAGGTTGCGCGGCGTCAGCACGGGCTTCGCGCGCATCTGCTGCACGTAGTCCCAGCTGCGCGGCGTGAGGCAGCCGACGAGCGAGATCATCAGCAGCAGGTAGATCGCCGAGAACCAGACGCTGGAGTAGACGTCGTAGAACTGCAGCTTGTCGAGCAGGCTGCCCCACCAGCCGTGGCTGGTGATGTATTCGTCGACCTTGGCCGCGTTGAGCCGGTTCTGCGGCAGCAGTGCGCCGGGCAGCGCGGCGAGCGCCAGCAGGAACAGCAGCACGAGCGCGGTGCGCATCGACGTGAGGCCGCGCCAGGTGTTGCGCAGGAAGGCGAGCAGCTGCTTGCCGGCCGACGGCCGGTACGGGCGCTGCGGGCTGGCCGGGGGTGCTTCGGTGGTGGTCACAGTGGCAGCACCAGGTTCGAGGCGACGGAGTTGCGGAGCCAGCCCATGACGTCTCCCCAGAGTCCGGTGACGAGCAGGATGCCGACGACCATCAGCAGCCCACCGCCGATGAGCTGCACGCGGCGGCCGTTGCGGCGCAGCCAGTCGGTGGCGCGCACGGCCCAGCGGGCGCCGAGCGCGATCAGCAGGAACGGCAGGCCGAGGCCCAGGCAGTAGACGAGCACCAGCAGGTACCCGCGCGCGGCCGCGCCGCCCGTGGCGCTCGCGAGGCTCGTGACGGCCGAGAGCGTCGGGCCGATGCACGGCGTCCAGCCGAGCCCGAACACCGCACCCAGCAGCGGCGCGCCCCAGATCCCACCGCCCGGCACGCGGTGCGAGCGGACCTCCCGCTGCAGGCCCGGGATCCAGCCGAGGAACACGAGCGCCATCGCGATCGTGAGCACCCCGCCGATGCGCTGCAACAGGTCCTGGTTGATCAGCAGCGTGTCCGCGAGCCAGACGAGCGTGCCGAGCGTCGCGACGAACACGACGGTGAACCCGAGCACAAACAGACCCGCCGCGCCCAGCACGGCGTAGCGGCCCTTCTTGCGTTCCTCGTCGACGCTCACCGCCGGCGCGTCGGCTCCCACCAGCGCCGCGAGGTACGCCAGGTACCCGGGCACGAGCGGCACCACGCAGGGCGACGCGAACGAGATCGCGCCGGCCAGCAACGCCACGCCCGCGGCGAGCAGCAGCGGTCCGGAGATCGCCAGCTCGGACACGGAGTTCACGCACTTGAGAGTAGGCAGTGAGCTTCGCGTGAGACGGGCGGGGGCAGCTCACAGGACGTACGCCACAGCCCGAACGGGACCAAGGTCCCACTCGTGACCGGCGCTGCCGGACGGATCCGGCGGCGCCGATCACCGAAGTGACGAGCGGGCGGGCAGGCTACTTCTCGGCCGCCAGCCGCTGCATGACCGGGACGAGGTCGGTCGCGAGGACGTCGCGCAGGAACACGGCCGCCACGCGGTGCTGTTTGTCCAGGATGATCGTCGAGGGAATGATGTTGCGCGGGTAGCCCTGGAGCTGCAGCAGCACACGGCCCGACGGGTCCCAGATGGACGGGTACGTGATGGCGCGGTCGCGCACGAAGTCCTGGGCGACCGAGCGGGCCGGGTCGCGGACGTCGAGGCCGACGATCGCCGCGTTGAGCGGCTGGAACTGCTTCGCCGCCTTCTCCAGCTCCGGCGCCTCCGCGCGGCACGGCCCGCACCACTGGCCCCACAGGTTGATCGCCACGGGCTTGCCCGCGAAGTCGTTCAGCGACAGCTGCTTGCCCTCGTTCATCAGGTCGTCGCCGGCCAGCACCGGGGCCGTCTGGCGCTTGTCGAGGGGGTAGGTGATGTCGATCTGCCCGCCGGGCGACACGAACGTGAAGGTGCCGCCGGAGACGACGGCGTCCTTGCCCGTCGAGCAGCCGGCCACCAGCAGCGCGGCGGCCAGCAAGGCACCGAGCGCCCGTTTCATGCGCCCGTCACCTTCGGGTCCGTGGTGCCCGCGGGTTCGCTGTAGACGATGTCCACCAGGGCCTCACCGTCGAAGACCAGCGACGTCAGCGAGGCCAGTGAGCACTGGCGGTTGCGCGGGTCGTGCCACAGGCGCTTGGCCTCGAGGAACCGGCGCAGCGTCCAGATCGGCAGCTGGTGCGAAACGCACAGGGCCTCGCGCCCCTCGGCCTGCTCGCGGGCGCGGTAGACCGCGCCGAGCATCCGGTGCGCGATCTCCACGTACGGCTCGCCCCACGACGGGCGGAACGGGTTGACCAGGTGCGGCCACGCCTTGGGCTGGCGCAGCGCCCCGTCGCCGACGGCCACGCGCTGGCCTTCGAAGACGTTGCCCGCTTCGATCAGGCCCTCGTCTGTCGCGATGTCGAGGCGGTGGGCGGCCGCGATGGGCGCCGCCGTCTCCTGGGCGCGCTGCAGCGGCGACGCGACGACGTGCGCGAGGTCGTGGCCCGCCACGGCTTCCGCGACGGTGAGCGCCTGGCGCTGCCCGCGGTCGGACAGCCGGAAGTTCGGCAGGCGGCCGTAGAGGATCTTGTCGGGATTGTGGACTTCGCCGTGGCGCAGGAGGTGGACGACGGTGGTCACGGCTTGACCGCCTCGGCCGCGGCGCGGGCGGCGGCCGGGAGGGCCGCCTCGATCACGCCGAACGCTTCGTCGTCCATCGCGGCGTTCACGAACCACGCCTCGTACGCGCTCGGTGGCGCGTACACGCCGGCGTCGAGTAGTGCATGGAAGAAGGCGGGGAAACGCCAGGTCTCGGTGGCCTGCGCGCCCGCGTAGTCGCGCACGGCGCCGTTACCGAAGAAGACGCTCACGAGGTTGCCGGCGTACTGCACGTTGTGCGCGACGCCCGCTTCGGTCAGCGCAGCGTCGAAGAGCCCGCCGAGCCGCTTCGCGTTGGCGTCGAGCGCCGCGTACACGGCGTCGTCGGCCGCGCGCAGCGTCGCGAGGCCCGCGGCGACGGCGACGGGGTTCCCCGACAGCGTGCCGGCCTGGTAGACGGGACCACCCGGCGCGAGCTTCGCCATCACGTCGGCGCGACCGCCGAACGCGGCGGCCGGCAGCCCGCCCGACATGACCTTGCCGAACGTGTACAGGTCACCGGCCACGCCTTCGAGGCCGAACCAGCCGGCGCGCGAGACGCGGAAGCCGGTCATGACCTCGTCCATGATCAGCAGCGCGCCGTGCTCGCGGGTGATCTCCGCGAGGCCCGCGTTGAACCCGGCATCCGGCGCGATCGCGCCCATGTTGCCCGCGGCCGCCTCGGTGATCACCGCGGCGATCTCGCCCTCGTTCTCCACAAAGGACTTCCGCACGGCGTCGAGGTCGTTGTACGGCAGGACGATCGTGTCCGCGGCCTGCGCGCCGGTGACGCCGGGCGAGGTCGGCAGCCCGAGTGTCGCGACGCCGGAGCCGGCCTGGGCCAGCAGCGCGTCGACGTGACCGTGGTAACAGCCGGCGAACTTCACGATCTTCGCCCGGCCGGTGAACCCGCGGGCGAGGCGGATCGCGCTCATCGTCGCCTCGGTGCCGGAGTTGACCAGGCGCACCTGCTCGACGGGCTCGACGCGACCGATGATCTCCTCGGCCAGCTCGACCTCGCCGATCGTCGGCGTGCCGAACGAGAGCCCGCTCGTGGCGGCCGCGCGCGCGGCCTCGACCACCTGCGGGTGGGCGTGCCCGAGGATCATCGGACCCCAGGACGAGACGAGGTCGACGTAGCGGTTGCCGTCGGCGTCCCACAGGTGGGGGCCTTCGCCGCGGACCATGAACCGCGGGGTGCCGCCGACCGAGTTGAACGCCCGCACCGGCGAGTTCACCCCGCCCGGGACGGCCGCCTTCGCGCGTTCGAACCAAACCTTGGACTGCTCGGTGCCAGTGCTCACCCGTCCAGTCTTGCAAATCCCCGAGCCCAGCCGGTGGCCGACGTCGCGCGCGTGGGCCGCGGTGCTCCACTGTGCTGCTCGTTACCAATCCGACCACGGTCACGGCGGGGACGGTTGCGAACCGGGGAAACGTCCGTTTGGTGCCCGCCTGCCTTTGGTCGGATTGGTAACCTGCCGATCACGGGCGGTTCAGCCAGGTGCCGCCGGGCCGCCGTGAACGGGGAGGGCAACGTGACCACGCCCACGCACAGGCGCAACCCCTGGGTCGTGCTCGTGGTGTTCTTCGTGCTGGTCGCCGTGGTCGCCGTCGTGGGGTCGCTCGCCGCCACGTCGGCGCCCGAGACATACGCGCGGCTCGTGCTGCCGGACTGGGCGCCGCCGGCGAAGCTGTTCGGTCCTGTGTGGACACTCCTGTACGTGCTGCTCGCGTTCGCCGGCTGGGTCTACTGGCGCACGGACGGCGAGACGCAGGGCTTCGCCATGTACGGCGTCAGCCTGCTGTTCAACCTGCTCTGGACGCCGCTGTTCTTCGCGGGCGGCTCCACGCGGCTGGCCTGCGTGGACATCATCCTGCTCGGCTTCACCACGCTGATGACGATCGGTTTGTTCTACCGCCGCTCGCACCTGGCCGCGGTGCTGCTGCTGCCGTACTTCCTCTGGATCGTCTACGCGACCGCGCTGAACGTGGCGATCATCGCGCTGAACGAGAACCTCAACTAGCGGCCGCCGCCGTGAAGACGTGGGCGACGGTGCCGCGGCTGAACGCAGTGGTGCGCACCGGTTCGAGGGTGAGCGGCTTCGTGAAGAGCCGCTCACCGGCGCCCAGCACGACCGGGTGGACGACGAGGCGGTACTCGTCGATCAGGCCGGTCTCGATCAGGGACCGGGCGAACCGGACGCCGCCGTGGGCGAGCAGGTAACCGTCGCGCTCCTCCTGCTTGAGCCGCGTGACGGCCTCGGCGAGATCGCCGGTGACGATCGTCGTCTCGGGCCAGTCGGCGGTGGTGAGCGAGTTCGAGAAGACGATCTTGGGGATGTCGTTCATCGGCTGGGCAAACGGCCCGGTCGCGGTCGGCCAGAAGCCGGCCACCTGCGTGTACATGGTGGCGCCCATGAGGTGCGCACCGGCGCCGCTCAGCGTCTCGACGTTCGCCGCGGCCCCGTCCTCGGAGCGGCCCGCGGCGAACCAGTCCACGCGCCCGTCGGCCGGCGCGGCGTAGCCGTCGAGCGAGACCGACATCTTCAGCACGAGTGCGACCATGCGCCGGAATCGTACGCGGGAACGACCGGCCCGGGGTCCGGTTTGCGAAGCGCGGGTTTCGCTTTCCGGCCGGACGCCGCGTGACGAGGACAGCGGCGCCCTGTGCCTGACTTGCGATGGCGAATGCCTGCTCCGGCCGATGACCAGCGAGTATCGACCTCCCGGAGAGGTGCCGGCCGGCGAGTGGCGGCCGACGACCAGCGCAAAGGAGCGCGCCGATGGACCACACGGTGACGAGGACCGACCCGGCCCCGCGAGTCGACGGTGACGACCCGGGGCGGTGGAGTCTGCGCCAGCTGTGCCGGGCGACTCGGTTCGAGGTCTTCCGCGAGAACCTGAACAGCGTCTTCTACCCCGCGAAGGTCGAAGTCCGGGAACGCGCCGCCCGGTGCTCCCCAGCTCCCGCCTCAGCGCGGCGGAGCTCCGGCACCTCACCGTCGGGTACGTCTGCTTCGGAACCGAAACCAGCGTCGACCCGGGCGCCCTGGGCGCCTACCACGTCAACATCCCCACTTTCGGCGCCGTCGAGTCGCACTGCGGGCCGCGCGGGATGATCGCGACGCCGGGGCACGCCGCGGTGTTCACCCCGTCGGAGCACACGTACCTCCCGCGCTGGGCGGCCGACGCCAAACAGATCTGCGTCAAGATCTCCACCCGCGCTCTCGAAGCGGAACTGGAGGGCCTGCTCGGTCTCCCGGTGGGCACCTCCGTCCGGTTCGATCTCGATTTCTCCCTCACGTCGGGCGCCGCGCGAAGCTGGTTGTCCACGGTGAAGCTGCTGCTGTCCGAGCTGGCCGATCGGGAAAGCCTGGTCCACCGCTCGGAGCGGCACCGCGATCACCTCGAGTCCATGGTCGTCGACGGCGTCAGCGGCCGGCGAGTGCAGCAGGGCTTCCAGGAACACCTCGGCATCACCCCGATGGCCTACCTCAGGCGCGTCCGCCTCGAGCGCGCGCGGCAAGACCTACGGGAGAACGCGGGTTCCGTGAGCGATGTCGCCAACCGCTGGGGGTTCTCGAACCTCGGGCGCTTCTCCCGCGCCTACCGCGAGCAGTTCGGCGAGACACCGTCGGCCACGCTGCGCGACGCGCGGCAGACCAGGCCGCTGTTCCTTCCCGGCAAAGGGTTTCGCGATCCGTCCTGCGCCGTCGCGATCAGGGCACGCCACGACCGGCGGCCGTCCTACCGTCGACGCGCGCGGGTGCCAGGAGCCCGCCGGACGGAATGGAGTGACGATGGTGGTGGAGCAGGCCTACCTGCGGATCGCCGGCAGGCGCGAGAACGACTTCGAAGAGGCGTTCCGCGCGGCCAAACCCCTTCTCGCGCAAGCGCAGGGCTGCACGAGCGTGGAACTCTTCCGCGACGCGGAGCACCGCTCGACGTACCTGCTCCACGTCGGCTGGGAGCGGCTCGAAGACCATCTGATGGTCTTCCCCGCGAGCGATGGGGGCAAGCGGTTCGCCGAACAGGTCGCGGGTTTCTTCGCCGACGAGCCCGAGGTTCGCCACTTCGAAAGCACCGACCGGGGCGTCGCCTGATGGATTTCTCTTGGGAGACGGCGACTTCGGCCGTGATCGACAGCTTCCGCGACACCCCCGACCCGCGGTTCCGAGGACTCAGCGGCATTGCTGGTGAGTGTCATCGCTTCCTCTATCCGTTCTGCGCGGTGACCACCGTGTCACCACCGGTCCAGCGTGGACCGGTCATGACGACGAAGTTAGGAGCAGCAACGGAGCCGGCCCAGCCGCTCCACGTACCCACCCGGCCGGAATGCGCAACGAGGCCGCGGACTTCGGCCGACGACGACCACCGCGGTGAACCGACCGGCCTCGGTTGCGCGGTCCGGAACGCGACGCAGATGAGCGTCGAGCGTGGCCGCGCCGGCCAGAGTGTCGATGTCGAAGAGACGCCCGGCAAACGCGGCTGCCGGCAACCCGGCGGACGCCGATCGGCCCGAGCACCCGATCCAGCGGCACCCGCATGCGGTCCGGATCGGCTTCGTGGAGCCGCGGCCGGATGACCGTGTCGTCACCGGCGCTGACCACCGTGACCCGCAGCTCGTCGTCGGCCAGCCCCCGTTCCTGGCGCAACTCGGCCGCGCTCGCGGCGCTGGACGCCCCCGCGAACCCGCCTAACTGCTCGCGCCCGTGTAGCGGCGCAGGCCCGTGCGCCACACGAACATCGCGACGAGGACCGCGGCGGCGGTGGTGACCAGCGCGCCGAGCACGAGCAGTGCGTCGACCGGGCGGGCGAGGACGCGGGCCGGGGCGGAGGCGACCACCGCGAGCGGCAGGACGTAGGTGAACACGCGCCGCAGGGGGCGGGCGTAGATGTCGGCGGGATAGCGGGCGAGCTGCCAGACGTTGCCGAAGAGGCTGTGCAGGTCGAGTTTCGGCGCCCAGAACGCGAGGCTGGCGAAGATCATCCCGACCGCCCATGTCGTCACGGTCGCGGCCCCCACGAGCACAGTCCACACCGAGAACGCGCCGGCGCCAGGGAACCGCGGCAGCTCGGCCGCGCCGGCGAAGACCACGCCGAGGCCCAGCAGGATCTGCACGCCGGCGAGCGGCGCGGCGGTGGCGAAGCTGACGAGGAACATGCTGGGCGCCGGCTGCAGCAGGTGGTGGTCGAGGCGGCCCTCGCGCACGCCGCGCGTCGGGAAGCCGGCGAGGTTCGGGTCGACGAACGTCGTCTTCACGCCGCTGAGCAGCTCGAACGTGCCGATGAGCACCAGCACCTCGGGTCGCGTCCAGCCGGCGAGGGTGGTGGTGCGGGAGAAGATGACCAGCACCGTGGCGATCGTCGAGGCCAGCGCGACGACCGACAGCACCGCGTCGAACACGAGGTTCGCCCGGAACGCCAGCGCCTGGCGCAGGGACAACGAGAAACTCGTCGCGAACAACCGAAGCAGCTTCACGCGCCCACCGCCGTGTAGCGGCGTACGCCGGAGCGCCAGACGACCACGGCGGCCACCGCGAAGACCACGCACCAGCCGGCCTGCAGCGCCACGCCCGACGCCGGCAGCGTCCCGGAGGCGATGTCGGCGGGCAGCCCGAGCATGGCGTGGAACGGCAGCAGCGACGCCACGGTCCGCCAGGACGCGGGCAGATCGGCCAGCGGCGCGGCGATGCCACCGAGCAGGAACACGAGGATGTTGCCCAGCGCGACGATCGCGTGCACGCGTTCGGTCCAGAACGCCGCCAGCGCCAGCAGCCAGGTCCACAGGAACCGCAGCACCGCGGCCAGCACGAGCGACGGCAGCGCGAGCAGCACGTCCGGCCAGCGGTAGGACGCACCGGTGACGAGGGCGACCACCACCGTCAACGGCAGCCCGAACAGCGCCAGCCAAAGCCGGATCGCGAGGTTCTCCCCCGCCGGTCCGAGCACCACGGGCTGGGGTTCCAGCAGGCGGGCGCTGATCTTCCCGTCGTACACCGACTCGGCGAAGGTGTAGTCCTCGAACGAAGCCGTGAGCAGGTGCACGGCCACCAACGCGACGAAGTACCGCACGATCCGCGCGTCGCCCGGGAGCACGGCGGACCACACGACGAGCCCGATCAGCGGCCCGATCGCGTAGTTCACGACCAGCGACGCGGTGAACCACCACGTGCCCGCCCACTCCAGGAACTGGTGGCGCACCGCCAGCGCGAGCAGCCGGGCCGCCCTCACACGCCCTCCCGGTACGCGCGGTCCAGCACCGTCTCCAGCGACGGCTCCTCCACCGCCAGGTCCACGACGTCGAGCGAGGTCAGCAGCTGCGACGTCACACGGGCGACGTCAACCCGCGGCACGCGCAGGTCCCACGACACCCCGCTGGTGGCCACGACCTCGGCGACCCCGTCGAAGTCCTCCTTCACCGCCGCGGGCGCGCTGATGCGCAGCAGCTTGTACGGCGAGAGCCGCGCGGCCAGCTCTTCGCGCGGACCGTCGTACTGCACGCGGCCGTGGTCGACGAGGATCAGCCTGCGGCACAACGACTCCACGTCGGCCATGTAGTGGCTGGTGAGCACGATCGTGGCGCCGGTCTGCGTGGCGTAGGCGGCGAGGAACCGGCGGATGGCCGCGGCGGCGGACACGTCGAGGCCGAGCGTCGGCTCGTCGAGGAAGAGCACTTTCGGCCGGTAGAGCAGGGAAAGCGCCAGGCCCGCGCGCATCTTCTCGCCGAGGCTGAGCGCGCGCAGCTGCCGGTGCAGCAGCGGGCCGAGCTCCAGCAGCTCGGCCAGCTCGTCGAGCCCGGCGTGGTAGCCGGCTTCCGGGATGTCGTAGAGAACGCGTTGGTACTGCAGGGAATCCAGCACGGTCAGCTCCTGCGCGCCGCCCGTGGGCTGGCTGCCGCGCACGAGCGCGATCTGCTTGAGGAACGGCGTGCGGCGCTGCCACGGCGTGAAGCCGAGCACCTCGACGGACCCGGCCGTGGGGTGCAGCAGGCCGGACATGAGCTTCATCGCGGTGGTCTTGCCGGCACCGTTGGGCCCGAGCAGGCCGACGACTTCACCGGCCGGGACCTCGAACGACAGGTCGCGCACGGCCTCGACCTCCCGGTAACGCCGGTGCACCAGCGAGCGGAACGCGGCCTTCAGCCCCGCCTCCCGCACCGGGACGCGGTAGGTCATCGACAGGCCGTCGACGACGACGGCGCTCACGGCCACAGTTCGTCGTACGGCAGCGTCGCGAACAGCTCGTCCCACGCGGCGTCGTCGCCCTGCCAACGGCCTTCGAGCAGCGGGATCTCGCGGTACGCGATGCCGGGCGGAAGCTTGTCGAGGTCCTCGGGAGTGGTGCGGCGCAGCCAGAGGAGGGCGAAGTCGTGGCCGGGGTAGCGCTCGCGCAGGGTGGTCTGGAGCCGTTCGAGGTCGGCGGCGGTCTCGACACCGTTGGCGTCCTGGCGGACGTACAGCACGCGCTGCGGTGAGGCGACGAGCTCCCGCCAGCGCCGGGCGAGGAACGCCAGCTTCTCGCGGACAGCGGGAAGCTGTTCTTCGACGTCTTCGAGCGTGAGCTTCGCGTCCGGCTTGGCGTGGAACTCGTGGTAGAACTCGATGCCGGCGTCGAGGTCGATGGCGCCTTCGCCGTCGGTGGTCAGCGCCATGCGGCCGGGTTTGAGCAGGCCCCGGAAGTCGGTGTCGAGGGCTTGCTGCACGAAAACCAGGTCGATTTCGAGCCAGTCGAAGAAGTGCGCGGACTCCTGGCCGGTGATGCGGCGGATCTGGTAGGTGGACTCGCAGTGCTGGCCGAGCCCCACACACAGGTCGAACACGGTTCTCCTTCCTGAACTACCGGGCCACGCGGCGGGCGAACTCCCGCTGCAGCACGGGCGGTTCGAGCGCTTCGAAGTCGAGACCGCCGGGGCGGATCTTCTTGCTGTCCAAGGCCAACGCGCTCACGCGGCCGGAGCCGCACCAGCCTTCGGGGTCGAGCTCGGCGATGGGGTCGCGGTAGGCCTCGTCGATCGGCACGATCTCCCAGCCGGCCTCCCGGAAGGCGCGGGCGGCGTCGGCGATGAAGAGGGTGTTGAGGTCGTTTTCGTGCAGCAGCACCACGTGGGCGGGTGAGCGGCCGGTGGCGGCGACGGCGAGCTGGTCGTAGAACTCCGCCGGCGCCAGGAGGGACTCGACGTAGAGGTCCCGCAGGGCTTCGCGGTCGTACGCGCGGCCCGCGCGGACGGTCTCGGCGACGAGGGCGTCGAGGTACCAGTCGAGGGTGAGCACGGTGACGTAGGCGTTGCGCAATCCCCGTCGCGCCAACGCTTTCCGGACGGCGGCGCGCTTGGCCGGGTCGTCGTCGCCCTCGTCCAGGAACGGGAAGCGGAACCACGGCCGGGCGCCTTCGCGGCCTTCGAACCACTCGGCGGCGCGGTCGAGGTCGGCGAGGTAATCGGCGACCGACGTGTCCGCCAGCCGTAGGTGGCTGTAGCTGTGACTGCCGAGCACGTGGCCGGCCGCGGTGTAGGCGTTGATCCGGGCCTCGCCGCCGACGCCGCGCGGCTGCTGGAAATCGCCGACCACGACGAAGAACCCGGCCTGTTCGGGAAGCTGCTCGACGAGGGCGGCCGTGCGTTCGTCGGGGGTGAAGAAGACGCCCGGGTCGTGCGGGGTGTCGTCGAAGGTGAAGGCCACGCGTTTAGTCGGCATCGAACACTCCCACCGGCTGCACCTGCACGTCACCGCTGCGGTCGAGCTTGTCCCACGCGCCGCGCCGGCCGGTCACGATCCGGGCCCAGGCGATCCACGTCGCCCACGAACCCACGACCGGAATGACCACAGTGGACCGAAAGCTGGTGCGCGCGGCCACCAGTCCCGCCGCCGCCCGGCCCGCCGCGTCGAGGGACCGCGCGAACCTCCGTGACACGACGAAGTAGCCGTAGTTGACCACGATCGTGAGCACGGCCACCGCCACCACCTCGGGCAGGTCGTCGCCCCGCAGAAGCAGCACCACGGCCGACAGCGGCAGCAGCACCGCGCTCGGCACGGACACCAGCGGCAGGACGGAGTTGTTCCACAGCAGGTACAACCACAGCATCGCCGCGATGCCGCCGCGCCGCAGCGCCGGCCACGCGATCCTCAGCAGCACCTGCGTTTTCCCGGTGGCCCAGCGCACGCGCTGGCGGCGCAGGCTCGCCATCGTGTCCGGCGCCTCCGTGAGCACGGCCGCGGAAGCCTCGTGCACCGTGCGCTGGCCGGCGAGCAGCAACGCGAGCGTGAGGTGCGCGTCTTCGGCCAGCGTGCCCTCGGGGTACCCACCGACCGCGGCGACGGCCCGCCGCCGGAACGCGCCGATCGCGCCGGGGATCACGGTGATCCGCCGCATCCGCGAGAAGGCGCGGCGCTCGATGTTGTTCGCGGTCTCGTACTCGTGCACCTGCGCGGCGTACACGAAATCCTGCGCCGGCCGGCGGTTGCCGACGATCATCTGCCCGGACACGGCGGCCACGCGCGGGTCGGCGAAGTGGCCGAGCAGGCGGGCGAGGGTGTCGGGCAGCACCTGCGTGTCGGCGTCGACGGAGACGAAGAACTCCGTGGTCACGGCGGTCAGACCGTGGTTCAGCGCGGCCGCTTTGCCGAGGTTGCGCTGGCCGAGCACGAGGATCACGTCGCCGTAGTGCGCCACTGCTTCCCGCATCACCGCGCGGGTGGCGTCGGTGGAGCCGTCGTCGACGCAGATCACGTGGTCCAGCTCGACGCCGCGCGAGGCGAGGATGGCGTCGATCGTCTTGCGCAGCACCTTGGCCTCGTTGAAGCACGGCACGAGCACGGACACCCGCCGGCGCGGCCCGCTCGGCGGTGGTGGCACGGGTTTGCGTGCGAGCGCGAGCAGCACGAAACCTTGCCCGGACGACCAGACGGACAACAGGGTCAGCACCCAGAACACGACCGTCATGACGGGCCGAGATCGTCCGGCGTGAGCTCGACGTCGGCGAACGCGTCCAGGTACGCGGTGATGGAGGTGCCGGCCTCGTCGCTGCGGCTCTGCCCGCTCTCGAGGTAGGCGAGCACGCCGTACGGACCGCAGAGGTGTGCGGCGCCGAGCAGCGACGCCGGCGACGGGTCGCTCGACGACCACAGGTCACCGCCGGATTTGGCGAAGTGGCGGTCGAGGATGCTCGCGTTGTGCCGCAGCGCCCGGCGCAACACCGCGAGCTGACGGTCGTGGTCGCGCAGGTCGGCGAGCGAGTGGATGCCGTCGCGGCCGGTGAACGTGCCGCGCCACTCGTTGACGTCGGTGCCGATGCGCCAGTGCCCGGTGCCCTCGTCGAGGTGGACGTGGCTGGTGGTGCCACCGCGCCAGGTGCGTTCCGCCAGGGCGGGCGCGTAGTACGACGGGAGTTTGACCTCCTCGCCGTCGAGGACCACGGCTTCGCGCACCGGGCGGTAGTACTGCAGGTCGATGAGCAGGCCTTCGCCGAACTGGAACCCGACGAACCCCCACGGGTTGATCACGGCGGCCTGCACGGCGGTGATGCCGGCGGAGCGCTCGAACAGCTCGGCCGTGCCGGTGCGGCGGAGGAACTCGGCGATGGTGATGCGGTCGGTCACGGGGGCGCCGGTCTCGGCGTCGCGCATGAGCCGGCCAGGGCGCTCGACCTGCCAGTAGTCCATGACGGGGTTGTCGAGGTTGTCGACGTACCAGTCGAGGTTTCGCGAGTCGAGGCGGGATTCGAGGTCGAGAAGGCGACGGGCGAACGTCATGCGAGTCCCTTCACCGGTTCGAGGTCTGCAGGCAGAAAGCGCTTCCTGGCGAAGAGGACGTTGTACTGGTCTTCGGTCTGCGTGTCTCGGGCGAACGGTTCGAGGCCGTGCTGGCGGAGCTTCTCCACGACGTCGGCGGCCAGCCATTGGTCCTGCCAGAACGGGGTTTCCTCGACCTCGATCTTGAGCAGGTCGCACCGGTCGAGGAAGGTTCCCGCGCCGCTGAGGACTTGTTCCGTGGCGCCTTCGACGTCCATCCACAACGCGAACGGCCCTGGTGCGGCGGCGAATTCGCGGTCGAGCGTCGTCGCCGCGACGGTGACCTCTTCATACTCGACGTCGCCGAGCCAGTCGTCGCCTCTGCGGCGCAGGAGGGAGTTGTAGCCCTCGACGCGGTCGTCGGCCAGGCTGGCGCTGTCGGTGATCACCAGGAAGGTGACCTCGCCGGGTTCGCTCGCCAGCGCCTGGTGGCGGTAGTCCACACCACGCGCCGCGAAGTCCGTGGCAGCAGTGAACTTCCGGTGCACGTAGGGATTCGCCTCGAACGCCACCACCGTGCACTCCGGCACCGCTTCGGCGACCCTCAGCGAAGTCTCGGCCTCGAACGCGCCGGCTTCGACGAAAATTCTGGGCTGCAGCAGGGAAATCCGGTCGAGGAACAGCGCGTCGAGTTCCGCGACCGTGCTGGCTGTCCGAATTTTCCCTTCCTGGACCCGGAAATTCACTGGAGCGCTCCCGTCGTGCGACACCGGCCTCTCTCCAGTGATCCACGCGGGACGCGCCGCGAGCAAGGAAGACTAAGGGAATTACCACCGTCAGGGGTCCGATGGGTGCACGATCGGACACGGAACCGGGTACCACCGGTTAGGGCGGCACCCGGCCGGGTACCTAGTCCTGGATGCGGTAACGCTCGGCGACAGCGTGGAAAGCCGCCTTGGGCTCCCACGGCAGGCCGGGGTACGTCGTGCCGGTGCGGTCCTCGAACACCTTGACGATGCCGCCGCCCGCGAGGTCGAGGTCGTCGCGCGGGTCGCCGTCGGGGCGGTGCGGGTGCGTGCGCAGGGCGAAGAGGTAGACGAACGCGCTGTCCACGCCTTCTTCCTCGAAGATCTCCAGCAGTTCGGTCAAGTACTGGGCCTGGCCGGGTTCGTCGCGTTCGTAGACGTCGTTCAGCCGGACCGGCCGGCCGTGCTCGTCGTTCTCGACGATCTCCATGCTGCGCGGCGCGACGTCACCGGCGCCGCGCCAGGTGGCCGTGCCGAACCCCGTGATGACCACGGGTTTGTCCTGGCGCGTCAACGTCCGCACGCCTTCGCGGAACACGTCGGCGACGGCGGCCGAGCGGATGAGCTCCAGCGTTGTGAAGTCGAACAGGTCCCAGTCGACGCGCTCGAACTGGATGGCCGCGTAGGTGACCTTGCCGCCGAAGATCTTGCGGATCGCCGGCACGGCTTCGCGGAAGAAGTCGCCGAGGCGTTCACTCGCCTTCGCCAGGCGCGCGGGCCGGTCGGCCGGGTCGCCGAGCAGCCAGCCGAGGCGCTGCTCCAGCGTGGCGCCGTCGGCGAAGCCCTGGACCATCACGGACAGCTCGGCTCCGGCGACGAACACGACCTCCGCCCCGGTGCGGCGGATCCGCTCGGCGCGTTCGGCGCAGTCGGCGAAGAGCGCGTGCAGCTCGTCGACGGTCAGGTCCAGCGGGTACGACGAGAACCACACCTCCAGCCCCAGCTCGGCCGCGAGCCGGCCGGCGATCTCCAGCCGCTCGGGGACGCCGCCGACGAGCTGGACGGCGGTGCAGTGCAGGTCGTCGCGGATGATCGTGAGCTCGCGCCGGACGACGTCCGCGTCGAAGTCGTCCCAGGAAGTGGCTCCGTTGCTGAGGAATCCGGTGTCGTAGGCAATGCCGTTGGCTCTCATGGCGGCGAGGCTAGCTCGCAATATTGCGTGCGCGCAAGATTGCTGATCCGCAGGTTTTCGGCTTTACTGGACCGGTGACCGGTCTGCGTGAACGCAAGAAGCAAGCCACCCGCACGGCGTTGAGCTCCGCCGCGTTGCGGCTGGCAGTCGAGCGCGGCGCGGAGAACGTGCGGGTCGACGACATCGCGGAAGCCGCCGGGGTCTCACCGCGGACCTACAACAACTACTTCGCGAGCCGCGAGGACGCGATCGTCTTCGCCGTGACCAGCGACCGCGAAGCGCGGGTCGCGGCCGCCGTCCGTGCTTCTCCGGCCGGCTTGGCAGACGCGGTGGTGGAGGCCGTTGTTTCGCAGTACACCGAGCCCGACGAGAACGCCCGCGAAGCACTGCTGCTCATCACGACAAGCCCCGCATTGCGCACCGCGTACGCGCGCTCCGCGACGGCGCTCGAACCGCCGCTGACTTCCGCGCTGGCCGAGCGGGTACCGGACGGGCCCACCGCCCGTGTGCTGGCCGCCGCGGTCGCCGCCGCGGTGCGGATCGCACTCGAACAGTGGGCCCAGCCCGTGACCTCGGGTTTTGTCGTGGTTTCGGGTTCCCTGCCGGACTTGCTGCGGACGTCGCTGGCCCCGTTGGTGCCGGCCCTCGACGCCGCCGAGCGTTAACGCGCGGGCTGCTGCACGATCGCCTGCGCGGCGACGGTGCCGTCGGAGCCGGGGCGGCCCTGGACCGTCACGGTCGCGCCGGGTTTGAGGTCCGACAGCTTGCCGGGCTGGGTGAGGCCGACGGTGGTCGAGTCCGAAGTGGACACGGTGACGTCGGTGCCCTGCAGGGTTTTCAGGGTGACGGTGGTGCCGTCGACCTTTTCGACCGTGCCGACGGTGCCGCGGCCCGCGCCGCCGCGGGCGCCGGTGAAACCGCCGGAGCCCTGGCCCTGCTGGGCGGCGCCGGTGCCCGCCCCGGTCCCCGTACCCGTACCCGTGCCGGTGCCGCGGCCGCCGAAGCCGCCGCGGGCGCCGCTCTGCTGGCCGCCGGTGCGGGCAGCCGCGGCACCGCCGCCGCCGGAACCGGAGCCGAAAGCCGCGTGCGTCCAAGCGCCGCCGGCGAAGGACAGGGCGATGACCAGCAGGCCGGCCAGCACGAACGTCGGTTTGCCGAACGGCTTGGCGACCCGCTTCATCTCCTGGTTCAGATCACCGTCGACCGCCGGAGAAGCCACGATCTCTTCCGGCGAAGGCGAAGGAGAAGCCGCCAACGGCGCCGTCACCGGTGGGAACTCGGTCGTCGGCTCGTCGGGGACGGGGTTTCCCAACCCGGGCGACTGGGTGGACGAAGACATGTGCGAAGGCTCCTACTCGTGCCGGAGGGCGTCGATCGGGCGCAGGCGCGAGGCCCGGTTCGCCGGGAAACTGCCGAAGAAGAGACCGATCAGCGCCGACACCGCGAAGGCCAGCACGATCGACGACGGCACCACCACCGGGGTGATGCCCGCGAAGCTGAACTGGCTGCCGACCACGCCGATCACCACGCCGAGGAACCCGCCGAACAGGCTCAGCATCGTCGCCTCCGCGAGGAACTGGCCGAGGATCGCCGAGCGCGGCGCGCCGATCGCCTTGCGGATGCCGATCTCGCGGATCCGCTCGGTCACGGTCACCAGCATGATGTTCGTGACGCCGATCCCGCCCACCAGGAGGGAAATCGCGGCGACGGCGCCCAGCAGCACGGTGAACGTCTGCGTGGCCGACGTGCGCGTCGCCAGCAGTTGCTCCGAGTTCTGGATCTGGTAGTCGGGGGTGCCGCCGAGGCGGATGCCGTGGCGCGCGTTGAGGATCGCCGTGATCTCGGCCTGCGCGAGCGACACGGAGTCGGCCGAGGTGGCCTGCACCGCGATCTGGCTCAGGTTGCCGTAACCCGCGAGCGAGTTCTGCACCGCGCTGATCGGGGCGATGGCGACGTCGTCCGCGTTCTGCAGCCCCGTGCTGCCCTTGGCCTGCAGCACGCCCACCACGGTGAATTGGATGCTGTTGAGCAGCACGTTCTTGCCCACCGGCTCCGCGGTGCCGAACAGCGCCTGGGCCGTGGTCGGGCCGAGGACCACGACCTTGCGCGCCTGCGTCACGTCCTCGGTGGTGAACAGCGCGCCGTCGGCGATCTGGCGGTTGGTCGTGGTGAAGTAGGCTGGCTCGGTGCCCGCGACCGTCGAGATGTCGTACGACGTCTGCCCGTAGGTGGCCGTCGCGCTGGTGTTCACCACCGGCGACGCGGCCTTCACGTCGGGCGCGCCGACCGGGTCGACGAGGGCGTGGGCGTCCTGCACGGTCAACGGCCGCGCCTCGCTGCCCTGCCCGCCGCCGCGCGACGGCGACACGTTGACCACGTCCGTACCCAGGCCCTGGATGCTGGCGGCGATCGCGGCCGAAGCCCCGTTGCCCACTGCAACCAGCAGGATCACCGACGCGACACCGATGGTGATGCCGAGCGTGGTGAGCGTCGAGCGCAGCTTGTTGGCGGTGAGGCCGCGCACGGCGAAGCGCAGCACCTCGAACACGTTCACGCGACCACTCCGACGCTGCGGTTGAGCTCGTCGCTCACGATCCGGCCGTCGCTGACGCGCACGACGCGGTGCGCGTGCTCGGCGACCTCGTCCTCGTGCGTGATCACGACGATCGTGCGGCCCAAGGCGTTGAGCCGGTCGAACACACCGAGCACGTCTTCGGTGCTGGCGCGGTCGAGGTTGCCGGTGGGCTCGTCGGCGAGCAGCAACGCCGGTCCGGTCACCAGGGCCCGCGCGACGGCGACGCGCTGCTGCTGGCCGCCGGACAGCTCACTCGGCAGGTGCTTGGCGCGCTCGGTGAGCCCCACCATTTCCAGTGCCGCCAGTGCCCGTTCCCGCCGCGCGGCCCGGCGAAGTCCACTGTAGACGAGCGGAAGTTCCACATTGGACAACGAACTCGTACGCGGCACGAGGTTGAACGACTGGAAGATGAACCCGATCTTCCGGTTGCGCAGCAAGGCGAGCTGGCGTTCGTTGAGGTCCGCGACGCTGAACCCGTCGAGCAGGTATTTGCCCGAAGTCGGCACGTCGAGGCAGCCCAGCATGTTCAGCAGCGTCGACTTGCCGGAGCCGGACGCGCCCATGATGGCCACGTACTCCCCCGGCCGCACGACGAGGTCGACCCCGCGCAGCGCGTGGACGGCCGTCTCGCCGGCGCCGTAGGTCTTGCGCAGTCCGGAGACCGCGATCACGGGTTTCATCCGCGTCCCCCGCCACCGAAGCCACCCTGGCCACCGCGGAAGCCGCCGCCGGCGCCACCGGTACCGCCCGTGCCGCCGAAGCCGCCGAACCCACCGGCGCCGGCGCCGCGCTGGCCCGCGCCGCCCGTGGCTGTGGTCGGCGACGCGGCCGTGAGCACCACGTTCTCGCCTTCGGTCAAGCCGGACTTGATCTCCACAGTGGACTCGCCGCGCACGCCGATCTCCACCTGCTGCGGCACGTTCCGGCCGTTCTCCTGGATCGTGACGACGTTCGTGGTGCCCGCCGTGGTGACGGCGGCCGCCGGCACGCTCAGCACGTTGTCGGCCTCGGCCACGGTGATCACGACGCTCGCCGACTGCCCGGGCCGCAGCCCCGACGGCGGGTTGGTGAGCGTGAGCTGCGCACCGTAGGAGACGACGTTGCCGCTGGTCGTGGGCGTGAGGTCGACCTTCGAGACGGACGCCTGGATCGGCTGGTCGGGCGAGGCGTTGAGCGTGACGGTGGCCTTCTGGCCCGCCTTCACCTTGCTCACGTCGATCTCGGCGACGGAGGTGTCCACGAGCAGGTTGGTCATGTCGGTGATCTGGACGAACCCACCGGACGACGAGCTGCTCGACGAGCTCGCGGACGAACCTTGGCTGTTGCCACCGTTCCCGCCGTTGCCGCCGGAACCGCCGCTGCTCGCCGTGCTCCCCGACCCGCCGCTGCCGGCCTGCTGCCCGACGGTGCCGTTGATCGCCGTCACGGTGCCGGCGCCGGGAGCGGTGAGCACGGTGGCGTCGACGGCCGACTGGGCCGTGTCGACGTCGAGCTGCGCCTGGTCCACTTTGGCCTGCAGCGAGGTCACGGACTCCTGGCTCTGCTGCTGGCCTTGGCCCTGCCCGGCGCCGGAGCCCGACGTGGTGGTCGGAGTGTCCTCACCGGTGGCGAGGTTGTCCTCCGCCACGGCGAGGTTGTCCTTGGCGACCTGAAGCTGTTTCTCGGCCTGCGTCGAGTCGATCGTGGCGAGCTTCTGCCCCGCGCTCACCACGTCGCCGACCTTCACGTCGATGCTCGTGACCTTGCCGGAGGTCGTGAAGTTGGCGGCGCCGGTGTAGCCGCTCGAGAGGGTGCCCGCGGCGGAGACCGTTTCGGTCACGTCGCCACGGCGCACCGGGGTGGTGCGGGTCTGTGCCTGGGCGGTGTTGCCCGCCGGCGTGAATGCTTGGTAGATCCCGAAAGCCGCACCGCCGAGCAGTACGACCAGCACCCCGTTGATGACCCATGTCCGGGTACGCAGCCGCGTCATGGCCGCAAGACTGGTGGCGCTGCTTAGCAGTCAGCTGTTGGTTCCCTGTGGGCCAGCTGTGGATGTGGCGCCTCGAGTTGCGGAGTCAGCGCTTCTTCCGGCGGTGCCGCGCACTCACCGCGAGCAGCAGCTGACGAACCGCGTCCACCACGAGCACAGCGCACAGCGCGCCGAGCGCGAGCGCCCCCGCGATGTGCCCGCCGAAGTACCGCTGCGACGCCAGCTGGGCGCCGTCGCCGGCGGTGGTGACGACCGTGACGACACCCGCGTGCCACAGCACGAACGCCAGCCACAGCGCCAACGCGGCCACGACGAGCTCGCCGAGCGCCACGAACGCGCGCCACGGCTGGTTGAGCCGCGCCGGCTTGGCCGAATCGCCGGGCCACAGATCGGCGCCGGTCGGCTGGGGAAGGTCGATCACGGGATCAAGCCTCTCAGGTTTCTCGCCCTGCGTCATTTCGTCTCGTTCGCCTCGACCAGCCGGGTGAGCGCCGCCTTGAGGGCCTCGACGTCCCGGGCCCACGCGAGCACGACCGTGCCGTCGTCGAGCTTCACGGGCAGCTCGTCGTACTTGTTCGGCACGCTCCAGCCTCCGCCGAGCACGCGCGCGCCGACGGGGGTGCCGACGTCGGTGACGTCCGCGATCCGCTTCGCCTCGACGCTTTCGCGGCCCTGGCGCAGCTGCTGCGTGGTCACCTCCAGCGAGAGGAACCGCCTGCGCGCGTAAACCCACGGGATCGTGAGCCCGCAGAGCGCGACCGCGATCAGCAGCCACGGGATCCAGTGCACCGGTCCGCCCGTCGCCAGCTCCGCCACCGCGCCGAGCACCGCGAACAGCGGCCCCCAGGCCAGCGAGCGCCAGCCGACGCCGGGTTCGGAGTAGAGCGTGCGGTCCATTACAGCTGCTTGCCGACCTTGGGGAAGAAGTCCCTGGTGCTCGGCAGGTACAGCAGCACCACCAGGATCACCAGCAGCAGCGACGACACCACCGAGAACACGCTGCGCACGAGCCCGAGCTGGAACACCAGCCCCAGCAGCGCCAGCATCGTGACCACGGTCCGGGCCGAACGCGTGCCCTCGCGGGCCTTGTAGGCGAACAGCACCATGATGATGCTGAAGCAGAGCGCGCCGACGAACAGCGCCCACACGAGCGTGGTGGCGTTGGAATCGAGCTGCGCCATGTCGAGCTTGCGGCCGGCCGGCGTCGCCTTCACGGCCTGGTCGACGAGCTGCTGCTTGAAGAAGATCGTGACGACCTGGCCGATCAGCAGCACCACGGACGCGGCGATCGTGAGGATGAACGCGGCCTTGACCGGGCCCGGGGCCTGCTCCTTCGACGGCTCCGCGTCGTTCTGCAGGTACCCCGGGGACGACGCGACGGGCGGCGCCTTGGGGAAGCCGGTCGGGAGCTCTTTCGCCTGCTCCTCGACGTGCTTGACCTGCTCGGGCTGCTCGACCTGCGGGGCGGGCCCTGCCTGCTCGGCCTGTTCGGCTTCGTTCGGCGCGGGCTCCGGCTTCGCGAGGTTCTCGCTGGTCAGCCCCGCGGGTTCGGCGGTGTTGTCGTCCTTCTCGGCCACTCGTGGACTCTAGCCCAGTGCGGGCTCAGTCGAGCCAGGCGGCGGCTTCGGTGGCCCAGTACGTGAGGATCAGGTCGGCGCCCGCGCGGCGGATTGACGTGAGCACCTCCAGGATCGTGCGCTCGCGCTCGAGCCAGCCGTTGGCCGCGGCGGCCTCGACCATCGCGTACTCGCCGGAGATGTTGTACGCCGCCACCGGAACCGGCGAGATGTCCGCCGCCGCCTTGATGACGTCCAAATAGGACAGTGCCGGCTTGACCATGATCATGTCGGCGCCCTCGCCGAGGTCCAGCTCGATCTCGCGCAACGCTTCGCGCGCGTTGCCCAGGTCCTGCTGGTAGGTCTTGCGGTCGCCCTTGAGCTGCGAGTCGACGGCCTCGCGGAACGGGCCGTAGAACGCGCTGGCGTACTTGGCCGAGTAGGCGAGGATGGCCTTGTCGCTGTGGCCCACCTCGTCGAGCGCGCGGCGGATCACGCCGACCTGGCCGTCCATCATGCCGCTCGGCCCGAGCACGTGCGCGCCCGCTTCCGCCTGCGCCACGGCCATTTCCGCGTACACGCGCAGGGTCGCGTCGTTGTCCACTGCGCCGTCCGCGTCGAGCACGCCGCAGTGGCCGTGGTCGGTGAACTCGTCGAGGCACGTGTCGGCCATCAGCACGGTCGCGTCCCCGAGCTCCTGGCGCAAGTCCCGCAGCGCGACGTTGAGGATCCCGTTCTCGTCGACGGCACCCGATCCCTCGGCGTCCCGCGTCTCCGGCACGCCGAACAGCATCAGCCCACCGACACCCGCGTTCACCGCGTCGACCGCGGCCTTCCGCAACGTGTCCCGGGTGTGCTGCACAACCCCCGGCATGCTCGAAATCGGCCGCGGCGCGTCAATCCCCTCGGCCACGAACATGGGCAGAATCAGCTGACGCGGGCGAAGCGTCGTTTCACCGACCAGCCTGCGCATGGCCGGCGTGGTACGGAGCCTGCGGGGTCGATGCTCAGGGAACACGCCGTCCACGGTACTCCCGCTGCTCGGGGGGCAATTCGGCTGCCCTCGGGAAAAACCACGTTCTGACAAGGTGTCCGGAAAATGTCGGGCGCGGAAAGGGACGGCTTTCGCGAGCCTCGACGATTTCCGCCTCGCGGCTCAGCCAAACGCTCATCACCCGCCTCGGCCCGGACCGCGTCGACCACGCTGAGTACTGCGGCGGGTAAAACGGCGCCGCAAGGAGACGGCAGGGCGTCGAGCCAGCTGTCAATCGCCCGCCGATGCGATGTGTGGCGGCCCATCTGGACCGGAACGCTCGCTTTCGGTCCAGCTGCGCCGACCCGTTCAGCCAGTTCGCCGGGGACATCCGCGTTCAGCCGCGCCATCCGGACAACTATGCCCACAAGGACCTGCCCCCGACACGAAAAGGGCCCCTCCCCGGAAACCGGAGAAGGGCCCTTCCCGAACCAAACCCGTCAGCTGCGACGCGCCCGCTTCGCCTTGCGGGGCGGCGGCAGGGCGCCCTCCGCGCGAAGCCGGGCGGCGTGCTCGGCCAGGGCGTCCACCAGGTGGGGCACGTCGGCCTTCTCCGGCTGGACGTCGACGCGCAGGCCGAATTCCACGGCGGTTTCCGCGGTCTTCGGGCCGATGCACGCGACCAGGGTGCGCGTGTGCGGCTTGCCGGCGATGCCGACCAGGTTGCGCACCGTCGAGGACGAGGTGAAGCAGACCGCGTCGAAGCCGCCGGTCTTGATCATCTCGCGGGTCTCGGCGGGCGGCGGGGCGGCGCGGACCGTGCGGTAGGCCGTGACGTCGTCGATTTCCCAGCCGCGGTCGCGCAGGCCGGCGGACAACGTCTCAGTGGCGATGTCGGCGCGCGGCAGCAGCACGCGGTCCACGGGGTCGAGCACGTCGTCGTACGGCGGGAACTCGGCGAGCAGACCCTCGGACGACTGCTCGCCCGACGGGATCAGCTCGGGGATGATGCCGAACGAGCGGACCTTGGCGGCCGTCGAGGCGCCGACGCAGGCGATCTTCACGCCGGAGAACGCGCGGGCGTCGAGGCCGAACTCCTCGAACTTCTCCCACACCGCGCGCACCGCGTTGGTGGAGGTGAAGACGATCCACTGGTAGCGGCCGTCGACGAGGCCCTTCACCGAGCGCTCCATCTGCGCCGGGCTGCGGGGCGGCTCGACGGAGATCGTGGGCACCTCGTGCGAGGTCGCGCCGTGGCTGCGGAGGCGGTCGGCCATCTCGCCGGCCTGCTCCTTGGTGCGCGGCACCAGGACCTTCCAGCCGTACAGCGCGCGCGACTCCCACCACGACAGCTTCGAGCGCTGCCCGGCGGCCTGGCCGATGGTCACGATCAGCGGGCCGACGAGCTCACCCGCGTCGTTGCCCAGGGTGCTGAGCGTGGAGTCGAGCGTGCGCTGGGTGTTGATGGTGCCGTTGGCCGTCACGGCGACGGGCGTGGACGGCGGCATACCCTTCTCCGTGAGCCGGCTGGCGGCCTCGGCCAGGTGCGCCGAGGTGGCGTGCAGCACGAGCGGGCCGGGCTGCGCGGCGAGCGCCGCCCAGTCGACCTCGCCGCGGACGTCGACCTCGGTGTGGGTGCCGCCGAGAGCGACACCGGCGTAGGCCGGCACCGCGGCGCCGGGGGAAACGCCCGGGATCACCTCGAACACGGCGGACGTGCGGGCCACGGCCTGCACCTCGTTCACCACGGCGGGGGTGGTCAGCGGGTCGCCGGCGACCAGGCGCAGCACGAGCCGCCCGGCCTTGGCCTCGGTGGTCAGGTCCTTCGACACGTCGGCGGGCTCACCGACGGCGGGCCGGACCTCGGCGCCGGGGCCGGCGAGCGCGAGGACGGTGGCGGGCACGTCGGGATCGGTCACCACGACCTCGGCCTTGGCGAGCAGCTCCTGGGCGCGGACTGTGAGCAGCCCGGCGTCACCGGGGCCCGAGCCCACGAAGGCGACGCGCCCAGCGGTCTTGCGAGCGGGGGTCATCTCTGGCGTTTCTCCTGTCAGGCGGCCGGGTACGTCATCGGC
Source organism: Amycolatopsis sp. NPDC047767 (assembly GCF_040704195.1). NCBI lineage: Bacteria > Bacillati > Actinomycetota > Actinomycetes > Pseudonocardiales > Pseudonocardiaceae > Amycolatopsis > Amycolatopsis sp. NPDC047767. Next base: position 503,389 of record NZ_JBEYSJ010000003.1, on the reverse strand, counting down.
CGCAGGTGTGTGGTGCTGGTCATTCGAGTGCTCTGCGGGTTGCGTCACTGGGCGGGGCCGGACAGCAGTGCGCCGGCACCCAGGTCGAGGAGCTCGGCCGCCAACGTCCGGCCGAGCTGCTCCGCCTCGGCGAAGTCGGCGAGTGCGGAAGCCCGCAGCATGTCGACCGCGCCGTTCTCGCCCTCGACGGCCGCGGTGCCGCGCAACGAGATCCGTTCCACGACCGCGCCCTCGGAGTCGAGGTCCTCGACGATCTCGGCGAGCGCACCCACGGGTGCGCTGCACCCCGCCTCGAGCGCGGCCAGCAGGGAACGCTCGGCCGTCACCGCGGCCCGCGTGCCCTCGTCGTCCAAACTGGACGCGAGCAGGTGCTCCACGTCCACGTCTTCGGCCCGGCACTCCACCGCCAGCGCCCCCTGCGCGGGAGCGGGCAGCATCTGGATCGGGTCGAGGGTCTCGGTGATCGCCCCCACCAGACCGATCCGGGCCAGTCCGGCACGCGCGAGCACCACGGCATCGAGCTCGCCGTCAGTGACCTTGCGCATGCGGGTATCGATATTGCCCCGGATCGGCACGATTTCCAAACCGAGACCCAGCGCGAGCAGCTGCGAGGTGCGCCGCGGCGCCCCCGTGCCGACCTTCGAACCCGGCGGGAGCTCACCCAGAGTGAGGCCGTCGCGGGCGATCAACGCGTCGCGCGGGTCCTCGCGCGGCGGCACGGCGGCGAGCACGATGCCGGCCGCCGGCGCCGTGGGCAGGTCCTTGTACGAGTGGACGATGACGTCGATTTCCTTGCGCAGCAACGCTTCCCGCAGCGCCGAGGTGAAGACGCCGACGCCGATCTGCGGGATCGGCTTGCTGGAGACGTCGCCGGGGGTGGTCACGCGGACGATCTCGACCTCGGCGCCGGTGGCGCGGATCTTGTCGGCCACGGTCTCGGTCTGCGCGACGGCGAGCTTGCTGCCGCGCGTCCCGATGCGAATCACTCTGTCCACTGCTTACTTCTTCTCGATGTCTGGCGGCACGGCGGTGGGGCTCGCCACAGCCGCGGGGGCCTGCGGATCGAGGCAGAACAGCTCGCGCAACGCGTTGGCGTAGTCGGTGTCGGCCGTCTCGGCGGCCAGCTGCTTCACCCGCACTGTGGGCGCGTGCAGCAGTTTGTCGACGACACGGCGGACCGTGCGGCCGACTTCTTCGCGGACCTGCGTGTCGAGGTCCGGGAGGCGGTTGTCCAGACGCAGCAGCTCCGCGTCGACCACCTCGGCCGCGCGGCGGCGCAGCGCGGTGACGGTGGGCGTGACCTCGGCGCTGCGCTGGCCGGCGAGGTAGTCGCGCACCTCGTCGAGCACGATGCCGTTGGCCCTGATCGTCTGGCGTTCGGTGGTGGGGGCGCCGGCGTCGCGCATGCGGCGCTGGATCGTCTCGAGGTCGACGACGGTCACGTCGGCCAGGTCGGCCACGCCCGCGTCGACGTCCTTCGGCAGGCCGAGGTCGCACACCACAAGCGGGCGGCCCGCGCGGGCGGGCACATGCTCGGGCAGGAACACGGCGTCCTGCGCGCCGGTGCACGACACGACGATGTCGGCCTTCGCCACGGCGTCGGCCAGCTCGGACAGCGGCACGGCACGCGCGGGCACGCCCTCCACCGCGGTCTTCTCGGCGAGCCGCGCGGCCTTGGCCTCGGTGCGGTTGGCCACGGTGATCTCGCCGATGCCGGCCTTGCGCAGGTGCGACGCGGTGAGCGCACCCATCGAGCCGGCGCCGACGATCAGGGCGTGCTTGCCGACGAGGTCGCCCGCGGCGGCCAGCGCCTCGGACACCACGGACGCGCCGAGCTGGTCGAGACCCGTCTCGGAGTGCACGCGCTTGCCGACGCGCAGCGTCGTCTGGATCAGCTCGTGCAGCGTGCGCCCGACCGTGCCGGCCTCACGCGCGGTGGCGTAGGCCGAGCGGACCTGGCCGAGGATCTGCGTCTCGCCGACGACCATCGAGTCGAGGCCCGACGTCACGGAGAACAGGTGCTCGACGGCCGCGCCGGCGTAGTGCACGTAGAGGTTGTCGTAGAGCTCCGCCGGCTCCATGCCGGCCTGGCGGGCGAGCACGTCGGAGACGTCGTTCACGCCGCCGTGGAACGTCTCGACCACCGCGTAGACCTCGATGCGGTTGCACGTGGAGACCAGCATGGCCTCGCTCACGTGCTCGGCCTGCTGCAGCTCGTGCAGGACCTTGGTGACCTCTTCCGCGGGCACGGCGGCCCGTTCGAGCGTGGTCAGCTCCGCACTTCGGTGGGAGAGCCCGACCGCCAACACGCTCATCCGCGCACCACCATTCCAAGACCGCCGTCTGCCTGTCCGTTGCCGTTACTGCCATTGTCGATCGGCAGGCCGGCGTCGGGTAACCCGGTATTCCCCTGAATTGCCAGGGCGTCATCGGCACGGCGAGCCACGTGGAACGAGAGGATCTGAAGTTCGACCGCCAGGTCGACCTTGCGGACCTCGATGTGCGCCGGTACCTGGAGCACCACCGGCGCGAAGTTCAGTATGCACTGGACGCCGCCCGCTACCAGCCTGTCGCACACGGACTGCGCAGCGGTAGGAGGTGTGGCGATGATCCCGATGGAAATCTGCCGTTCGGAGCAGACGCGCGGGATTTCGTCCAGGTGCGAGACGGGCAGTCCCCCTACGGGAACCCCGACGAGGTCGGGGTCGAGGTCGAACAGCGCCTCGACGGGGAAACCGCGGCCGGGGAACCCGCCGTAGTTGGCCAGCGCGTGACCGAGGTTACCGATCCCGACCACGGCGACGCGGTGCTGGCGGGTGAGGCCGAGGATGCGTTCGATCTGGCTGACCAGCACCTGCACCTCGTAGCCGACGCCACGCGTGCCGTACGAGCCGAGGTAGGACAGGTCTTTGCGCAGCTTGGCGGAGTTCACGCCGGCGGACGCGGAGAGCTCTTCGCTGGAGACGGTGGTCGCACCCTGCTCCGCCATGCCCGACAGGACCCGCAGGTACACGGCGAGGCGCGCGACGGCCGCTTCGGGGATCTGCTTCGCGCGGACGGCCGTCTCGACGGCGCTGTCGACCGCGGGCATCTCCGCCGTGGGCGCGTTGTCGGCATCAGGCGCTGCCCGCCGGGCGCGGCCGTTGCCCTTCGCGGCCCGGCGGGGTGGTTCAGCGGGCGGTTCGGCACCGCTGCGCCTCCCCCGCTGTGTCACCACGCCCGGTCACTCCTCAAGATTGGGTCGCATCTCTTGACCCCGCGACTGGAGTCCGGTTCAATGCCGGGCTTTTGCGGGACGGCTCCCTACGGTAGTCCACTTGTGAACGCACGCACAAAGTCACTGGTCATCGACATGACACGACCCACACCCGCGCCCGATCAGGTGACAGCGGCCCGGGTCGCGGCGGGCACCGGGGCCGGCCGGGCAAGATCATCCGCGCCCCGCCCGCGTTTCGGAGGTCGTTCAGGCTGATGGCCACCCACTGGGTCTAGTGCGTTATCGCGCCGATCCTGGGACGGCGGGCGGTTCGACGCCCAGCGCGCGGAACCGGAGATCGCCGACCTGGCGGAGTCACGGACAAGGTCGCGGGTCGGATCGTGGAGAAGCTGCCGGGCTGAGACCCGTCGTACGTGGAGGTGGGTGAGCGTTGGCCGGGCACTGGTACTGGTACGTCGTCCTGGCGCTTGTCGTCGGCGGTTACGGGGTTTGGTACCTGCGCGGCTACCGGCGCCGGACCGCGGCCATCGCCGCCGGGGCGCGCGAGCGGGGGTGGACCTACCGGGAACGGGCGCCCCAGTTGCTCGGGCGGTGCCACGGCTACCCCTTCGGGCGGGGACGACGGCCGCGGGCGTGGCACGCCGTGAGCGGGAGCCACGACGGGCGCGAGTTCACCTCGTTCGAGTACAGCGAGGTCGTCGGGCATTCCGACGTCGACAGCAACGACAGCGCCGAGCGGCTGTACCTGCAGGTGTACGCCGTGAAGGTCGCCGGCGCGCCAGTGCTCACCGTGCGGCGCCGCGGGGTTGCGGGTGTCGTCGCGGGACGGCTGGGCGTGGGTGGGAACGCGACCGGTAACCCTGACTTCGATCGGCGGTTCGTGGTCGAAGGCGACGCCACGAGCCTCACTCCCGAAGCGCAGGTCTGGCTCACCGCCCACCCGCGACCGTTTCGCGTCGACGGCGGCGAGGTCCTCGTGTGGGACGAAGGGCGGTTCGACCTCGGCCGCGTGGAGCCCGCGCTGGAGCAGCTCGGGGAGCTGCTCACCCGCGCGCGGCTCGGTTGACCCAGCGTCAGGCGTTCACCATCACCGAGTGCCAGCCCGAAGCTCCGTTCGGCACCGGCTCCGCGGCCTGGTCCGTCTGGGTGTAGCCCGACTGGTCGGTCGCGCGGACGGTCACCGTGTGGCTGCCCGACGGCACGGCGAGGTCGGTCCACCACATGCGCCACGTGTCTTTGTTGACCTCGGTCGACAGGGTGGTCGGCTGCCACGGGCCCTGGTCGACGCGCACCTCGACCTTGGCGATGCCGATGTGCTGGGCCCACGCCGTGCCGGCGACGCGGAGCTTGCCCGAGGTCACTTTGGCGGTGTCGATGCGCGACTCGGTCTTGATGGGCGCCTGCTCGGCCCAGCCGCGCTGCAGCCAGTAGGACTGACGGTCGTCCCACTTGGCGAACTCGAGGCTGGTGACCCACTTCGTCGCGGAGACGTAGCCGTACAGGCCCGGAATGACGATCCGCGCGGGGAAGCCGTGTTCGACGGGCAGGGGTTCGCCGTTCATGCCGATGGCGAGCATGGCGCCGCGCGTCGGGTCGAGGGCGATCTTGGCCGGGGTGCTGCAGGTGAAGCCGTCGATGCTCGTCGCGTACATCTGTTCCGCGCCGGGTTGCACGCCGGCCGCGTCGAGGAGGTCGACGAGGTCCACGCCGATGAACTTGGCCGTGGAGATCAGGTCCCCGCCGACCTCGTTGGAGACACACGTCAAAGTGACCTCACGCTCGACCAGCGGCCGCGAGCGGATGTCGTTGTAGGAGAACGAAACCTCACGGTTGACGAGGCCGTGGATCTTCAGGTTCCACTCCTCGGTGCGCACCTGCGGCACCACGAACGCCGTGTCGATGCGGTAGAAGTCCGAGTTCGGCGTGATGAACGGCGGCGAGCCCAGCTTCTGGAAATCGGCGTCCGGCGGCAGCGGCGGGGCCTTGCGCGCGGCGACGAGCGGTCCCACGGCCGCCCGCGAGGTGTCGGCGCTGCCCGTGCTCGAGATCGCCTGCCCGGCGACGGCCGCGACCCCCGCGCCCGCCGCGACGCCGATGCCGCGCGACAGGACCTGCCGCCGCGTCGGGCCCTTCGGCGGGCGGGCCTCGTCGAACGCCGGCGGCAGCGCGTAGTGGTGCAGCCAGGTGAACACGAACGCCGAAGCCGCCAGCGACACCACGGGCGCCAGCAGCGCGAGCTGCCCGACGTCGGTGCGCTCGTAGACGGCCGCGATCCCGGCGATGCCCAGCAGCACCACCACGATCTGGCCACCTCGCGGCGTGCGGCGCGAAACCTGCCCGGCCAGCACCGCGAACAGCACTAGCACCACGGCCAGGCCGATCTTCAGCACGGTCTTGTCCGCCGTGCCGAGCGTCTGCTCCGCCCACACCACCACGGCGTGCGGGCTGTGCGCGATCACGAAGTCGGCGACGGCCACGAACGGCGACGCGTTGTAACCGACGAAGCCGGCGATCAGGTGCCCCACACCCAATGTGGTGATCAAGGCCGCCAGCCCGATCAACGACGCGATCGGCAACGACAGCCGCCGCGGCTCAGGGGGCTTGACGGTCTGCGGGGCTTCCTTCAACGCGCTCACCCCACCATCTTCGGCGGGCTCGACCCCCGATACCGCCGGGAACCCTTACGACTTGATTACCGCATCGGACTATCGGGCGGAACTAGCCGGCCAGCGCCCGGCGGAACCGCTCTTCCTCCACCCGCCAGTACCCGTGTTCCGCACCGTCGATGAGGATCACCGGAACCTGGTCGCCGTACTCGGCTCGCCACTCCGCGTCACTGTCGACGTCCGCGAGCTCCCACGGCACGTCGAGCTCACCGCAGATCCGCGCGACCTCGGCCTCGGCCACCTCGCAGAGGTGGCAGCCGGCGCGCGTCATCACCGTCACCTGATGCACCACCGCAGTCTAGAACCGCGTCAGCGCAGCTTGAGCCGCCGCAGCTTCCCGGTGGCCGAATGCGGCAGCGTCGAAACGAACTCCACGAGGTGCGGCACCTTGTACCCGGCCAGGTTCGCCGCGCACTGGTCGCTCACCTGCTGCTCCGACAGCGCCGCTCCCTCGGCCGGCACCACGACCGCCTTCACGGCCTCGCCGCTGCGCTCGTCGACGACCCCGACCACGGCGACCTCCGCCACGCCCGGCAGCCGCGAGATCACGTCCTCGACCTCGTGGGGGTAGACGTTGAAGCCGTTGACGATGATCAGGTCGTTGGCGCGGTCGACCAGGTGCAGGTCGCCGTCGAGGTCGAGGTAACCGACGTCGCCGGTGCGGAACCAGCCCTCGGCGTCGGGGCCGTGCGCGCCGTCGGGCCAGTAGCCCGAGAACAGGTTCGCGCCGCGGATCGACACCAGGCCGGTGTCGCCGCCCGACTCGAAGACGTCGGCGACGTCGTCCGGGTCGAGCGGCACGCCCTCCTCGGTGCCGTCGCTGTCCACCAGCCGCAGCTCGATGCCGGGCAGCGGCCGCCCGACCGAGCCGGGCTTCGGGTAGCCCGTGACCAGCGTCGACGTGACCACCGGCGCGCATTCGGTGAGGCCGTAGCCCTCGTAGACGTCGTGGCCGGTGGCCTCGCGGATCGCCGCCAGCACGCGCGGGTGCAGCGGCGCGGCACCCGAGGTCAACATCCGCACGGTCGCGAGCCCGCGCGCCAGCTCCTCGGCGCCGAGGTCGGCGAACTCCGTGTACATGGTCGGCACGCCGGCGATCGACGTGACGCGGTACTCGGCGCAGTCGTCCAGCGTCTTCGCCGGCTCGAAGCGCTCCGAGAGCACCAGCGTCGCGCCCACGGCCGTCGCCTGGAGCAGGCCCGGGCCGAGGCCGTAGACGTGGAACAGCGGGATGGTCACGAGCACGCGGTCGTCGTGCACCGGCACGCCCTCGACCTGGCTGAGCTGCTCGAGGTTCGCCAGCAGCGCGCGGTGCGACAGCAGCACGCCGCGCGGCGGGCCGGTGGTCCCCGAGGTGTAGGAGATCACCGCGATGTCCTCGCCGGCGCGGCCGAGGTCCACAGGGTCTCCCCCGAGTTCGCCGCGAGGTGACAGCGCCGTGAGGCTTTCGGGCAGGTCGGTGTCGTCGTCGCGCTGGATCACGAACCGCGGGTCGCAATGCGAAAGCAGCTGCTCCAGCTCCGGCGCGGGCGCCTGCGGAGACAGTGGCACCGCGATCGCGCCGGCGCGCAGCACGCCATACAGGGCGACGGCGAAATCCGCCGACGTCGGCAGCCGCAGCACGACCCGGTCGCCCGGGCCTACGCCGGCTTCGACGAGCCGCCGCGCCTGCGCGTGGGCCGCCTCGTCGAGCTCCCGCCAGGTGAGCGTGGCCCCCGTGCCGGTCTCGGTGATGGCCGTTTCGTCCGCCCACCTGGCCGCCGCCTCGGTCAGCAGCTGCGCGACACCCTCCACCGGGCCCCCTTCCTGCTGTAGCCCTTTTGTCATCTTGTCACCCGTAACGGGGACGCCGCGCGATCGTCGCACCTCCGGTACCGCGGGACCTCTACCTACTTCGCGGTAACTACACGTATGCTGCACTGCGTCGCCGGGTGGCGTTGATCACTGCCGGGTGACGCGAGAAAGGGAGTCGCCGTGACGAACTTGCTGGTCCACGCAGTCGTGGAACACGTTCAGCGGCCCATTCCTGCTCGCGTGGGGGACGGGCGCACAGCTCGCCGCGGAGGCCGCCCGCCCGGCCTCCGGACCGCAGGAGGTGCCGCCCTGTGACCCTGCCGACCACCGCGAACCGCGGCCCCCTCGTGATGTTCGCCGAACGTGCGTTCGGGCGGCCCGCCGCCGTCCCGCTGACCAGGGCGACCGAGGCCGCGCAGGCGCCGGACCCCGCCGAAGCCGCCAAGATCGAGGCGTGGGACCTCGTGCGCGAAGCGCAGGAGGGCGACTCCTCGGCGTTCGGGAAGCTCTACGACCGGTACGTCGACGTCGTCTACCGCTACGCGCTGTTCCGCCTCGGCGATCGCGAGCTGGCCGAGGACGTCACGAGCGAGACGTTCCTGCGCGCGCTGCGCCGGATCACGTCCGTGAGCTACCAGGGCCGCGACGTCGGGGCCTGGTTCGTCACGATCGCCCGGAACCTGATCCTCGACCACGTGAAGTCGAGCCGCTTCCGTCTCGAGGTCGTGACCGATGAGGTCAGCGAGCCGGGCGCGGCACCGGTTTCGGCCGTCGGGCCGGCCGCGCAGGCCGGGCCGGAGCAGCAGGCCATCGCGGGCGCCACGCGCGCGGAGCTGCTGCGCTGCGTCGCCGAGCTGGGCGAGGACCAGCGCGAGTGCATCGTGCTGCGGTTCCTGCAGGGGCTGTCGGTCGCGGAGACGGCCCAGGTGATGCACCGCAACGAGGGCGCGATCAAGGCGCTGCAGCACCGCGCTGTCCGCCGTCTGGCCCAATTGCTGCCCACCGGGCTGCGCTGACTTTTTTCACGTCCCGGCGCAACCGTAACTTCTTCGTCTTCTTAATCGTTTCTCCACGCAGACCGGCTGTCAGGGCCGGGGCTTGTAGAGCTTTGTGAAGCTTTGTGGAGACGGAGCAGCACCGTGGGCGTGCCCGGGTGGTTTTCGCGGGATCGAGCCGAGAACGAGCGGTTCGATCGCGCGCTGGACCCGTCGCCCGTCGAGCGCGACGGCGAGTTCGCCGACGAGCTGGCCGTGGTCGCCGCCCTGCGTTCGCTGGGCGAGGCGGGCGCGCCCGACGTCGCGACGCGCGAGCGCATCCGGGCGGAGATCGAGGGCCGGCTCGGCCAGACCGTCGTCCGGCGGCGCTGGAAGCCGCGGATGGCCGATCTGGTGGCGGCCGGCATCGCGCTCGTGCTGGGGCTGGCCGGGCTGACGCTGCTGCTGTCGCGCAACGCCATGCCGGGCGACGCGCTGTACACCGTGAAGCGCGCGGGTGAAGAGACGTCGCTGGGGCTGACGTTCGGCGACGAAGCCAAAGCGCGTAAGCACCTGGAGTTCGCCGCCAACCGCGTGAGCGAACTGGGGCTGATGACGGACGCGTCGCCGTCGGCGTACCGGACGGCGCTGGGGGACTTCGGCAGCGACGTCCGCGCGGGCGTCACGGCGTTGACGGCACTGGCGACGGGCGGCAGCGGGCGGACGCAGCTGTCGGACCTCGAGACGTGGACGAAGGAGCAGGCCCGGCTGCTGGCGGCCGAGCAGCCGCGGGTCCCGACGTCCGCCCGCGCGGACTTGAGCGGCGCGCGCGGGCTGCTCACGCGCGTGCAGCAGCGGACGTCGGCGCTGGTGTCGCGGCTGAACTGCTACGAGATCACCACGGGCAGCTCCGACGAGCTGGGCCTGCTTCCGGCGCGCGGCGCGTGTACGCAGCAGCCCACGCGTCCTGGTGAGCCGGCGCCGCCTTCGCCTTCGTCGCCTGGCCCCACCCCTACGCCGACCGAAAGCGGGGTGCCGCCGGCGACCGGGACGTCGTCCCCGCCGGACCTGGCCGTGTCCAGCACGCCGACGCCGACGTCCGGGGGCAGCGCCACGGCTCCCCCGCCGGTGTTCTCGCCGCCGATCACCGCGCCGACGACGCCGCGGCTGCCGACGACCAGCCCGCCGCCGCCGTTGATCTCGATCCCGCCGCTGCTGCCGGGGCTTCCGCCCATTGTCATCGGGTGATCGTCGGCGGGGCGGGACTCGGCCCGGTCAGTCGCTGGCGTGCGCGGTGTTGTCGAGCCAGTGCTGGGCGAGGTCGAGGTCGCCGTCGACGCTGATGGTTTCGCCGTCAGAGAGAGGGAGCCGGCGGGTCAGGACCATCAGCAGCGACTGTGCCGGGCCGGTCACCGTCACGTCGGCCTGCCGGGTCCCGGGCTGCCACGTCGCTCCGTCCGGGCGCCGTTCGACGAACCACGCGCCGTCGGTGTCGGTGGCCCGCCACTGCAGGGTCTGCCCGGTGCCCCGGACGGCGTGAGCGGACTCGGGCCGTTGCATCGTCCACGTGGGCGAGGTGAGCATCGCGAGGTGGTTGCCGATGAGCGCGGCGGCAACACCGGCGTCGACATCGGCCGGGCGGCCCGCCGCATTGGCTGCGTCGAGACCGTGGACGACGGCCTCGTTCAGCATGCTGGACATCCAGAATCGCGCCCCGGACCGCTCGTCGCCGGCGGCGTTGAACACCGGCGCCTCGAGTGCGTCGTCGGAGCACGCGCTCGCCACTCGCTGCGCGGACTCCGCCAGCCACGCCGGCCACTCGCCGGGTTCGGCCGGCAGCACGGCCATCTCTGTGGGCAGCTGTGTGGGATCGGTGATGCGCCGCTCGATGATCTCCGCGACCCAGTTCTGCGTCTGGCCCACGTGCGCGACCAGGTCGGTGACGGTCCAGTCCGGGGCCGTCGGCACGGCGGCGCCGGGCCCGGCCACGGCGGCCGATTCCGCCAGCCGCCGGGTGTGGTCGACGATCGCGCGCCGGACGGTTTCCGCGTTCAGCTCGGTCATGGCACTGTCCTTGGTGTCGGGGTGAGCGCCCGCCCCCTGCGGGCGCCTTCGACTACGCGTCGAACGACGGTATCCGGGATCGACAACCCCGAGCACGACTTTCGATCCTTCCGCCCGAAGGTCGGAAATCGCGGACGCCGGCCACGAACAACCGCGGTCACCTCGGACGGAGCCAGGTGATCACTCGGCGCTTCGGCAACCCCTGATCGAGGCCCTCACCACACCTGGAACGGGTGAGTCGCGTGGTCGCTACGCTGTGCGTCAGGACCCGGCCGTTCCCGGCCGCCGGGACGTGCCCGAACGTGGAGGCGGTGTGCGTGTCAGCTTGGCGTGGCAAGGATAAGAGTCAGGAGCTCGAACGGCTCGCCACGCTCGCGGGCGAGGCGTCGGCCGAGGCCGCTCAGATCACGGCGAACGCCGAGCCTGCCGTGCCCCCGGCCCCACCGGACCTGACCGCGGCCGCGTTCTTCGACGTCGACAACACGATGATGATGGGCGCGTCGATCTTCTACTTCGCGCGCGGCCTCGCGGCGCGCAAGTTCTTCACGTCCGCCGACCTAGCCGGTTTCGTGTGGCAGCAGGTGAAGTTCCGCCTGGGCGGGCGCGAGAACAAGGAGGACATCAAGTCCCACCGCGAGCGCGCACTGTCCTTTGTGGCCGGTCGCACCGTCGAGGAGCTCACCAGCATCAGCGAAGAGATCTACGACGAGCTCATGGCCGACAAGATCTGGTCCGGCACCCGCGCGCTCGCCCAGATGCACCTCGACGCGGGCCAGCGCGTGTGGCTCGTCACCGCCACACCCATCGAGCTCGCCGCGATCATCTCGCGGCGCTTGGGCCTGACGGGCGCCCTCGGCACCGTCGCGGAAACCAAGGACGGCGTCTACACCGGCCGCCTGGTCGGCGACCTGCTCCACGGCCGCGCCAAGGCCCACGCCGTCCGCGCCCTCGCCTCGCGCGAAGGTCTGAACCTCAAACGCTGCACCGCGTACTCCGACTCGCAGAACGACGTCCCCATGTTGTCCGCCGTCGGCACCGCCGTGGCCATCAACCCGGACTCCGGCCTGCGCGACGTGGCCCGCGCCCGCGGCTGGGAAATCCGCGACTTCCGCACGGGCCGCAAGGCGGCGAAGATCGGCGTCCCGTCGGTCCTGGGCGCGGGCGCGCTGGCGGGCGCCGTCGCCGCGGGGATGGCCTACCGCCGCCGCTGACGTTGTCACCGGCGGCTGAGGCGCCTCAGCCGCGGAAGATGTTCTTGCGCTGGGCGAGGCGGCGGTACAGGGCTTGCTGGATGGATTCGCGCACCTGGTCCGTCAGGGTGAACACCAGCATCGGGTCGTCGATGGCGTCCGGGGTGAAGTCGTCGGTGCGAATGGGTTCGCCGAACTCGATGGTCCACTTCGTGGGCAGCGGGACGGCGCCGAGGGCACCGAACAGCGGGAAGAACGGCGTGACCGGGAAGTACGGCAGACCGAGCACCCGCGCGAGCAGGCGGATGTCGCCGATTTTGGGGTACGTCTCCTCCGCGCCGACGACGGACACGGGGATGATCGGCACGCCCGCCCGCATGGCGGCGGAGACGAAGCCGCCGCGGCCGAAGCGTTGCAGCTTGTAGCGCGCGGAGAACGGCTTGCCGATGCCCTTGAAGCCTTCCGGCCACACGCCGACGAGCTCGCCGCCGCGCAGCAGGCGTTCGGCGTCGGCGTTGCAGGCCAGCGTCTGGCCCGACTTGCGCGCGAAGGAGCCCACCAGCGGCATCTTGAACACCAGGTCGGCGCCGAGGCCGCGCAGGTGGCGCCCGCCCGTCTCGTCGTGGACGGCGACGGCGGTCATCAACGCGTCGAGCGGCAAGGTGCCCGAGTGGTTCGACACGAGCAGCGCGCCGCCGGTCGCCGGGAGGTTCTCGACGCCGAAGGTGTCGACGCGGAACCACTTCTCGTACAACGCGCGCAGCGGCGGCAGCACGAGGGTCTCGGTGAGCTCGGCGTCGAAGCCGAACTCGTCGACGGTGTAGTCGCCCGTCAGGCGGTTCCGCAGGAACGCCAGCGCCGAGCGCACGGACTCCGGCAGGGGTTCCGGCTCGGCGGGAGACGGCGGGGCGGCCGGGAAAGCCACCACCGGCGCGTCCGAAGCAGACTTCGCAGGCTCGGCCGGCGGCGCGGCAGGCTGCGAAACCCGCCCCGGGCCGTGCAGCGGGATCACCTGGGCCTCGGCTCCGTTCACGGTGTGCGCCTCACTTCCGATCGCGGGGCTCATCGGCCGGCCTGCCCGGTCGCGGCGGCCACGAGGACCTTGCCGGCCAGCGAGGCCAGCCGGGCGCCGTCGAACACCGGGCGCAGGCCGCGGCCCGCGGTGTAGTCGTCGAACGCCTCGCGCGTGGTGAAGCGAGGCTGGTAGCCGAACTCCGTCTTGAGCTTCGTGATGTCCACGACCCGCCCGAAGTTCAGCAGGCGGACCTGGTCGGCCGAGAAGTCGACCACGCGCGCGCCCCGCAGGACCTTGCCCACGGACGGCACCACCGCGCTCGGCATCGGCAGCCCCACGCGGCCCGCCCGGCGGATCGCCTGGGACAACCCGAGTACCCCTTCCGACGCGACGTTGAACACGCCCGGCTTGTCCTGCAGCACGGCCTGCTCCAGCACGCCCAGCGCGTCGGACGCGTGCAGTAGCTGCAGCCGCGCGTCGTAGCCGAAGACGGTGGGCACGACGGGCAGCGCGAAGTACCGCGAGAGCACCGTGTCGACCTCGGGCCCGATGATGTTGGCGAAGCGCGCGAGCGTGACCGTGATGTCGGGCCGGCGTCGGGCGAGGCCGCGCACGTAGCCCTCCACCTCAACGGCGTCCTTCGCGTAGCCGCTGGACGACGTCGGGATCAGCTCCGAGTCCTCCGTGAACACGGCCTGCGAACGCGCCCCCGCGCCGTAGACGGCCGCAGTGGACTTGACCACGAGCTTGCGCACCTTCGGCGAGCTCTGGCAGGCCGCCAGCAGCCGCATGGTGCCGATCACGTTCAGTTCCTTGTCGGCGGAGCGGCGGCTCGGGCCGGCCGGGTGGGCCAGGCACGCCGTGTGGACCACCGTGTCGACGCCGGCGCTGCTGATGACCTTGGCGATCAGCGGGTTGCGGATGTCGGCGCGCACGAACTCCGCATTGCCCATCCGCTGCAGCACCTCTTTCGGAGGCGGCGCGGTGTCGACGCCGATCACGCGCTCGAAGGCGGAGTTGGTGCCGAGGCGGGCGAGCAGCTTCCCGCCCAGGTCTCCGGCGACCCCGGTGACGAGCACGATGTTCGACGGCATGGGACTCCCTGTGCGGCTGGGCTGTTCGGCTGGGCGTGAGAGGGCGGACGATCACCCGAAGTGCACGAGCCTGCACTCATTGAAAGCATCGCGCGGACGCACCACCGATGTTACCGGCGCCGGGGGGTGCCCTGACCAGGTCTTACTTCGTATTTACAACTCCACCCGAGAATTGCGGCTCACGCCTCACTCGATCGGGGGAGAAGGCCCACCACATGGACGTGGCCCGTCCAGAGACTGGACGGGCCACGGCGCATCAGCTGTGGGGCTGGCTCACTTGCCGGCCTTACGACGCTGCACTCGCGTACGGCGAAGCAACTTGCGGTGCTTCTTCTTGGACATGCGCTTGCGGCGCTTCTTGATCACGGAACCCATAGGGCGCTCCTCAGTTGTCGTCGGTCACGCTGCCCGGCGCAGCGTCCAACGGGTGGAGCGCACAGGCACGAGCGGTCTACCAGGTTACCCGCGTCCTGACGCGGGCCGGTCGGCGGGCATGGCTAGCGCATGCCCGGCGACCGCGCAGCCCCGCCCGCCGCCGCCCTCAACGGAGCGGCTCGCCGCACTGAGCTGCTATCCGACGTCGAAGTAAGCACCCTGCAGGTACTCGTGCACAGCCTTTTCGGGCACCCGGAACGACTTGCCCACCCGCACGGCGGGGAGCTCACCCGAGTGCACCAGCCGGTACACGGTCATCTTCGAGACCCGCATCAGCGTGGCCACTTCGGCGACTGTCAAAAACTGGACCTGCCCTACCGCGGGCAAATCCTCCTTCTTGTTCGGCGACATGATTACCGCGTCCTTCGACACGTGTCGCGCCACGAGGCTTCCCCACCTGTGGTATCGACACGCACGTGCTCTCCCAGAGGGTAGCGGGACACGTGGGACTAGTGCGACGGCTGTCACCGGGATGGGCCCCTACCTGCGGGTTTTCCGCACGCGGATAACCCTCCCGGGTCTGGTTTGCCGGTTTTGTCAGTCCTCGTGGGCGCGGCCGAGCTCTTCCGAACGGTCGCGCGCGGCCTCGATCGCGTCCAGCAGAGCCGCCCGCACGCCGTGCTTCTCGAGCTCGCGGATCGCGTTGATCGTGGTGCCGGCGGGCGACGTGACGGCCTCGCGCAGCAGCACGGGGTGGTCCGTGCCCTCGGCGAGCATCTTCGCGGCGCCCACGGCCGACTGGATGATCAGCTGCCCCGCGAGCGCGCGCGGGAGGCCGAGCAGGATGCCGGCGTCGATCATGGCCTCGACCAGGTAGAAGAAGTAGGCCGGTCCTGAGCCTGAGAGGGCCGTGACGGCGTCCTGCTGCGATTCCGGTACCTCGACGACCTGGCCGACGTGCGAGAGCAGCTCGTGGACCGTGGCCAGGTGTTCGGCGGTGGCGTAGCGGCCGGGCGACATCGCGCTCATGGCCTCGCCGACCAGCATCGGCGTGTTCGGCATCACGCGGACCACGGGCACGCCGTCGGCCAGGCGCCGCTCGTACAGCGACGTCGGCAGCCCCGCGCACAGCGAGACGACCAGCGAGGACGCCCCGAGCAGCGGCGCCAGCTCCGCCAGCACCGGCTCGATGTCCTGCGGCTTCACGGCGACCACGAGCACGTCCGCACGCTTCGCGGCCTCCTCGACGGTCGCCGCACGCATGCCCGGGTAGCGCTCCTCGAGCTCGCGGACGCGACCCTCGTAGCGCTCGGTGAAGAGCAGGTCGCCGGGCGCGTGGCCCCCGTGCAGCAGCCCCGACAGGAGAGCTTCGCCGATCTTTCCCGCGCCCAGCACCGCAATCACACTCATGCCACTGAGAGTGCCAAACGCGCGTCAGGCTCCCGGTGCCGGGGCGAGCGCGAGCTGGCGCGCCTGCGCGACGAGCCGCCCCTGGGAGTCGACCACCGTGGCGTCGGAGTCGAACCAGGCCTCGTGCACCGAACGCGATTCCACCAGGATGCGCAGCCAGCCCGGGGCCGGGCGGGTGCGCAGGAAGGCCGTGAGCTGCACCGTGGGCGCCCAGCCGACGCGGCCGAGGTTGGCCACCACCGGCGGGTTGAGGTCGCCCGCGAGGAGTGCGAAGTAGACGTCGCCGATCCCGTCTCGGGGACGTACCCACAACTTCATCCGCGGCGGGTCGCCGGCGCGCCCGGCGAGATACCCCGCCGTGGCCGGGTCCACGCGGACCTCGCAGCTGGACGAGAGGTTGAACACGCCCTCCGACGTTTCGGCACCGAGTGGCACCGCGCCCGAAGGCGGTTCGGCCGGCAGCTGCGGTACGTCACTCCAGTCCGGGCGCCGCATCGGCAGCCGCCCGGTCGTCACTCGCGCCTCCACGCAGCTTCGCCCACGCTGCTCCAGCCGCACCCCGACCACCGACGCGCGGCGGCCGACCTTGCGGACGTCGGTGCGCAGCAGCACCGGGCCCAGCGCCGGGGCGTGCAGGAACTCGGCGCTGACCACCAGCGGTTCGGCCGTGGGTTCGCCGCGTTCGCCGAGCACGGCCGTGGCGGCCTTGGCCAGCAGGGCCAGGAGAAATCCGCCGTGGGGGTGGTTCGCGATCGCCCATTCCGCTCTCAGCGTGGCCGTGAAAGTCCCGTCCCCGAGGGAGCGGACCGTGCTGGCCGCGTCGAAAGCCGTCGCCGTCTGTTCGGCCCGGCTCACGAACGGCCGGCCACGGCGGTGCATGTGGCGGAGAAGTTCAACGATCGCAACGAGTTCACGGTCGGCACTTTACGTGTCGATGAGCCGGAAGAGGGTGTCGGCGGGCCCGGGACCGCCCGGACAGCCGATCATGCTAACGACCTGGTCACTGTCCGAGGTGCAACCGGGCGAACAGCAGCGCCTCCGCGAGAGCGCGGGCCCGCTCCGCGGTGGCCACGGCGTGCCGCGTGTTGACTTCGAGCACGACCTGACCGGTGAAACCGTCGCTGACCAGCTTTTCCAGCAGTTCGGCGCACGGCTGACCCCCGTGGCCCGGGATGAGGTGCTCGTCCTTGGGCACGCCCGTGCCGTCGGCGAGGTGGACGTGGCTCAGGCCCTCCCCCATCCGCTGGGCCAGCGCCAGCGCGTCCATCCGCGCGGCGGCGCTGTGGGAAAGATCAAGCGTGTAGTGCCGGAACCCGACGTCCGTGGGGTCGATCGACGGCCGGAACGCCGACACCCGCGCGTTCCGCGACCCACCCGGCGGCCGCACCTTGAACATGTTCTCCACGGCGACCTCGATGCCGGACTTCTCCTCCAGCTCGTCCACGAGGTCCCCGAACGCGTCGCCGTACCGCCGCTGCCACCGGAACGGCGGGTGCACGACGACCGTCCGCGCCCCCAGCTCCTGCGCGGCCTCCACGGACTTCCGCAACCGGATCTCGGGATCCGGCGACCACACCCGCTGCGTGATCAACAACGACGGCGAGTGGATGGAGAGAATGGGCACGTTCGTGCGCTTCGACCACCGCCGCACCGCCGCGACGTCCTGGCTGATGGGGTCCGCCCACACCATGACCTCGACCCCGTCGTACCCGAGCTCCGCCGCGAGCTCGAACGCCGCCCCGGCCCGCAGGGGCCACACCGACGCAGTGCTCAGGCCCACGGGGATCGGGTTCTCAGGCGCGCTCACGGGGGACATCCTGCCTTGCCTGGGTGGGCGTGTCGCAGGTGCCGTGGGTCTCCGCAGAGCTGTTGTCCGTGTTCTTGTCCTCGCAGGGCGGCTTGCCTGGGGAGTGCACCCCGAAGCTGGATTGTGTTGACGGCCGGTGACCTTGTGTCAAGGCGGGAAAGCGTGCCTTGACACAAGGTCGCCGGCCGCAAGGAGGCTTCGGATCGGGGTGCCGGGGCGGGTCTGGGTGCGGGGATTGGTTGCGTTGTCGGCTGGTGGTTGGGGCGGTGGTGCGCCTGGCTCGGGTGGGTGGTGAGTCGGGCGTGCGGCCGGCGGTTGGGTGGGGGCCAGAGCGCGCCAATGCGGCGTTCGGTGCGTTGAGCGCAACCAATGCGGCGTTCGGTGCGTTGAGCGCAACGAACGCCGCGTTGGGGTGAGGCGGGTGGGGGTGTGCCGGGCCGGGGGCCGAAATGCGAGAACTCCCGGCCCGCCGAAGCGGGGGCCGGGAGTTCCGACGCGATAGGTGCCTAGCGCCCCACCAGCAACAGGGCTGCGGGGGAAACGGTCACCACCAGGCCGACCAGGATGGCCAGCAGCGTGGTCTGCAGGTCTTCGGCGCGGCGGATCTTGCGGACGATCCACACCAGCGCCACGATCACCAGCAGCGCGCCCACGAGGGCGGCCGGGGCGAGGTTGACCCAGAGCCAGTTGAAGCCGAGCCAGACGGCGGCGCCGCCGACGACGCCGAGGGCCAGTTGGCCCGCGAGGGTGAGCCACTGTTTGCCCGGGGAGCCTTCGGGGACCGGCTCGGCAGCCGCGGGGGCGGCGGCGGGTTCTTCGGGGGCGACGTCGTCGTAGTCGTCCTCGTAGTCGCCGTGCTGGTCGTAGCCGTAGTCGTCGCCGTCGAAGTCCGGGGAGCCCGGCTGGGCGAACTCGCGTTCGTACTCGGACAGGTCGTCGTCGACGGGGCCGCCGCCCGGGGCGAACGGCATGGGCGCTGGGTAGCCCGCGGTGGGCGGGCCGGCGTCGAAGTCGGCGGGGGCGGCCATGGTGGGCGGGCCGCCGTCGTAGTCGCCCTCGGGTGGGTACGGCTCGGCGTAGTCGTCGGCCGCGTAGTCCTCGTCGGCGTAGGCGTCGGCGGGTTCGCCCGGGACGACCGGCATCACGCCGATCTCGGTGTCCTCGAGCTGTTCCTGCTGACGACGCTTGCGCCAGCCCGCCAAGCCTGGCGGCTGCGCGGGCGGACCACCAGGACCACCCGGACCAGGACCAGCCGGGCCGGGGCCACCGGGGCCAGGGCCACCGGGACCGGGCGCCACCTCAGGCGCCTCCGGCTCCACGCCGGCCACGGCGTCGAACTGCTCCGTGTGCGGGTCCTGCTGCGGCGCGGGCCGGCGGGCCGGCGCCCGGCGCGGACGCTGCGGCGCACCCGTCGGGAACGCGCCACTGGCCATGGGCGGCTCGGGCACGTCGGCGTCGGGCGTTCCGTCGAGACCGTCGAGCCGCGACGCGAGCGTGCCACCCGGCGCGGGCGGCGGGCCGGGACGACGGCGGACCGGCGGCACCTGGTTGCGGGTCTCTTCCGCACCCGGCGGCGGCACCGGCTGCTGACGCGTGGGACGTCCCCGCGGCGGCACCGGCATCTGGCCGGACTCCTGCGGCGGCGCCGGCGGACGCACGAACTGGCTCGACTCGGGCGAAGGCGGAACCGGCATTTGCGCCGATTCCTGCGGTCGCACGAACTGACCCGACTCCTGCGGCGGCGCGGGCGGGCGGGTGTACCCCGTCTCCTGCGGCCGCACGAACTGGCCGGACTCCGGCGGGCGGGCGAACTGCCCCGACTCCTGCGGCGGCTGACGCACGAACCCGGAATCCTGCTGCCCGTTCACCGGGCGGACCGACCGCGTCGGCGGACCGGACGGACCAGGTCCACCCGGACCCGCGGGACCAGGACCGGCCATCCCACCCGGCCCCTGGGGACCGGCGGGCGGCGCGGGAGGAGCAGCAGGCGGACGCTGCAACGGCCCCGACTCCTGCGGCACCGCGCGCGGCGCGGGGGCCGCGGGGGCCGCGGGCCCGTCCGAACGACGACGGCCACCCGCCGAACGCGAAGGCGGCGGCGGAGTGCCGCCGTCGCTGGTCACGCGGTCGATGATCGCCTGCGGAGCGGTGTCGCTCACGCCCGCCGCGCGGCGGCCGCCCTCCGGCGGCTGCTCGGGGGCGTCGTCGTCTTCCGCTGCGCGACGCCTGCGCCGCCGTGAACCCTCGACCTGCTGCCCGTGCTGGGCGAGCAGTTCGGCCACGGTCTTCTGGGGCGGGGCGCCGTTCTCGTCGGTCATACCGTGCTGTCCAAAGCGCGCTCGGGGTTGGCCACGGCAGGTGCCGGCGGCCGGACGCAGGCGGCGCCGCGCGCGCTGAACACCGTGCTGTGCATGTCCGTCACCTCTTCACCGTGCCTGTTTTCCGTCACCGAAGTCCAGTCCACTGCTGTCACCGGTCCTCCCCGTTCGCCGAAACGCCGGCGAGGGCGGCCCCAGTTTCGTCCGCGCCGTTGGAATGGTCCAGCCGTCGCAGGATGACACCCTCTCGCAGTGCCCACGGGCAGATCTCGAGTTCTTCGAGGGAAAGCGCCCGCATGGCGGCTTGCGCCACCAGAGCACCCGCCACGAGCTGGTGCGACCGGCTCGAGCTGACTCCCTCGAGTTGTGCGAGGTCCGCTGCGGGCATGCGCGAGATGAAGGCGATGAGCTGGCGCAACGCGGTGTCCGTGAGCGTACGGCGCACGCGCGGGCCGGCCGCCGAGGGGGCCGCGCCGGTGAGCCTGGCCAGGGAGCGGAACGTCTTCGACGTCGCCACCACCCGATCGGGTTCACCCCATTTCGCGACCTTCTTCGCGAGCCCGCTGAGCTGGTCCTCCAGCCACGCCGAGGTCGCCACGACCTCCGAGCGTGTCGGCGGGTCGTGGCGGAAGCGCGTGCGCGTGGTGCGCCCGGCTCCCAGCGGCAGCGACTCCGCGAGCACAGGTTCCTCGTCGCGGCCCATCGCGACCTCCAGCGAGCCGCCGCCGATGTCGAGCACCAGCACCTGGCCGGCCGACCAGCCGAACCACCGGCGCACGGCCAGGAACGTCAGGCGCGCCTCGTCGACGCCGGAGAGCACCTTCAGCTCGACGCCGGTCTCGTCCGCGACCCTGGCCAGCACCTTCGCCGAGTTCTTGGCCTCGCGCACGGCCGACGTCGCGAACGCCATCACGTCTTCGCACCCGAGCCGCACGGCCGCGGCCCGCGCCGACTCCACGGCCCGCACCAGCTGGTCGGACCCCGCGCGGCTGAGGTCTCCGGTTCGCGTGATCTGCTCGGCGAGGCGCAACACGGCCTTCTCCGAGTGCATGGGCGTCGGGTGCGCACCACGATGGGCGTCGACCACCAGCAGGTGGACGGTGTTGGACCCGACGTCGAGTACCCCTAGGCGCACGAGGATCCAGCGTACCGGTCCCACAGCCAGGTCTCGAAACTGTAACCAACACCACTCGGTCCGGGCTCGACTCTGCGTGCCCGAGCGCCCGCGCAGGGTGAAAAATGAGGCGTTTCCCCAGGAGCGAAACCGGCCGGGGTGGCAAGAAAAAACCCCGCCATCCCGGCCGTGCTCCGGTGTTTTCCCTACCGCCGGCTCACGTCTCGAACTTGTACCCGAGGCCGCGCACAGTCACGAGGTGGCGCGGGGAGCCCGGGTCGGGCTCGATCTTCGAGCGCAGGCGCTTCACGTGCACGTCGAGGGTCTTGGTGTCCCCGACGTAGTCGGCGCCCCACACGCGGTCGATCAGCTGGCCGCGCGTGAGCACGCGGCCCACATTGCGCAGCAGGTACTCCAGGAGGTCGAACTCCTTGAGCGGCAGCGAAACCTCCGCGCCGTCCACGGTCACGACGTGGCGCTCGACGTCCATCCGCACCGGCCCGGCCGAGAGCACCAGCGGGGCCAGCTCGCCCTCCGCGCCCGGCTCGCCGCCGCGGCGCAGCACCGCGCGCACGCGCGCGATGAGCTCCCGGGCCGAGTACGGCTTCGTCACGTAGTCGTCGGCGCCCAGTTCCAGGCCCACGACCTTGTCGATCTCGCTGTCGCGCGCCGTCACCATGATCACCGGCACGGCCGAACGCTGGCGCAGCTGCTTGCACACGTCCGTGCCGCTCATGCCCGGGAGCATGAGATCGAGCAGCACGATGTCGGCGCCGTTGCGGTCGAACTCCTCGAGCGCCTGCTGTCCCGTCCCGGCCACCGCGGCCGTGAAACCTTCCTTGCGCAACAGGAAGGCGAGCGGGTCGGCGAAGGACTCTTCGTCCTCGACAATGAGAACCCTCGTCACAGGTTTCCTCCATGGTCTGGGCCGGAGAGCTCCTGCCCGGTTGCCACGAGCCGGGGTGTCCGCTCGGGGGTCTTGTCCTGCCGCACCACGGTGGCGGGCTGGGTCTGCTTGCCGCCGCGCGCGCCGTCGCCGCCGGGCTCGGGGCTGACGTGCGCGGGGATCCGCAGCGTGAACGTGGACCCGGTGCCGGGTCTGCTCCACAGGCCCACCGAACCGCCGTGGTTGGCCGCGACGTGCTTCACGATCGCCAGGCCCAGCCCCGTGCCGCCGGTGGCGCGGGAGCGGGCCTTGTCCGCGCGGTAGAAGCGTTCGAACACGCGCTGCTGCTCGTCCTCGGCGATGCCGATGCCACGGTCGGTCACGGCGATCTCTACCATGCCGTCGGCGAGCCGGCGCGAGATCGACACCGGGCTGCCCGGCGACGAGTACGCGACGGCGTTCTCCAGCAGGTTCGACAGGGCCGTGACCAGCAGCGTCCGGTCGCCTTCGATGAGCAGGCCGCTGGCCGTGTCGGTGGTGATGGTGATCTCCGCCGACTCCGCTGACAACGTTGTCCGGCCGAGCGCTTCCCGCACCACGGCGTCGACCTCGACGACGTTGAGGTCCGGCAGCCGTTCGGCGCCCTGCAGGCGCGAAAGCGCGATCAGCTCGGTCACGAGCGTGCCTAGCCGGGTCGACTCGCGGAGGATCTTGCTGCCGAAGCGGCGGACTTCGTCCACGTCGTCGGCGGCGTCGAGCACGGCCTCGGTGAGCAGCGCGATCGCGCCGACCGGGGTCTTGAGCTCGTGGCTCACGTTGGCCACGAAGTCGCGCCGCACGGCCTCCAGGCGGATGGCCTCGGAGTGGTCCACGGCCTCGACCACGGTGAAGCCGTCGCCGAGCGGGCGGACCTCGCCGAGCACCGCCTCCGGCTGGCGCCGCCCGCGGTTCTCGAGCGGCGACAGGTCGATCTCCATCGGCTCGTCGGTCTCCACCACCTGCTCGGCGGCGGCACGGGCCCGCGGGTCGGCCTGGTTCACGCGAACCAGGCCGAGCTCGTAGGCCCTCGGGTTGTGCAGCACGAGGTCACCGAAGCGGTTGAGGACGACAACGCCGCTCCGGGACGACCGGATCAGCCGTTCGAGGAGCTCCGCCACGGTCGGTCCCACCGGCCGTGCCGTCTCCTTCCGGGCTCGCGCCCGGGCGATGAGGAACCCGACGACCGCGCCGACGACAAGAGCGCCGATGGCCGAGATCAGGGCAACTGGCGTGGTCACAAAGGAATCGTAAGCATCCCGGTAGCCTTTCGGACCAGTCTTGGAAGCCCGGTCGTGAGGCGCGTGACACCTACGGGCGACATGTTCGCCCTGGTGTCAGGCCCTGTTCACCCTCCCGAGACCTTCCCGCAGGATGTTCACGCTCCGTCGAGGTCGGCAAGATCGTCGGCCGTCAGGCGCAGCTGCGCGGCGGCGACGTTCTGTGCCAGATGGTCCGGGTTGCCCGTGCCCGGGATCGCGAGCACGTGATCACCTTGCGCGAGCGTCCACGCGAGACGGACCTGGGCCGATGTGGCGTCGTGGCGCTTCGCGACGGCCGCCACGCGCTCTTCGACCCCGGATTCGTCGGTTTGTCCACTCGCGACGGCGAACCACGGCACGAAGGCCACGCCGTGTTCACCGCAGAGGCGCAGCAGCTCGTCGTCCTCGCGGACGGCCGTGAGGCCGTACTGGTTCTGCACGCACACCACGGGCGCGATCGCGAGCGCCTCGGTGAGGTGCTCGGGGCCGACGTTGGAGATGCCCAGCTCGCGGATGAGACCGGCTTCGCGCAGCTCGGCCAGCGCGCCGAAGTGCTCGGCGATGGAGCCCGTGCCGCGGCCGAGGCCCGTGCCGATGCGCAGGTTGACCACGTCGATGTGGTCGCGCGCGAGCTGGCGCAGGTTCTCTTCGACCTGGCCGCGCAGCTGGTCGGGGCGCGCGAAGGGCAGGAACTCGCCGGACGGGTCGCGGCCGGGACCGACCTTCGTGGTCAGGACCAGGTCGTCGGCGTACGGCGAGAGGGCGGTGTTGATCATCTCGTTGGAGGAGAACTCCGGCGTGAAGTAGAACGCCGCCGTGTCGATGTGGTTCACGCCGAGTTCGAGCGCACGGCGCAGGACGGTGAGGGCGCGCTCGCGGTCGGCGCTGGTGCCGCCCGTGAACGGGACGAGCCGCATGGCGCCGAAGCCGAGGCGGTTGACGGTCAGGGAACCGAGCCGCCACGTGCCGGCGGCTGCGGCGGGAAGTGCTGTCTGGGGCATGACTTCCAGCGTGTCCCGGCGGGGTTCGGGGCGCCCGGATTGGCAGGAAGCTGCCACCGGATCTCATCGGGGGGACACTGGGACGCGTGACTCGAGTCGACGACGTCGTGACCGTGCGCGGCGAACGCGAGCTGTTCGACCGCACCGCCCACCTGTTCGGCAGCGCCACGGACATCGCGTGCGCCGCGAACACCCTCTACACCTGGGCCGCCTCACGCCCGGGCACCGGCGTGCGCGCGGTGCCGGACCTGCAGGGCCGGCGGGCGCGCAAGATCTACCTGCCGAGCGTGCTGCTGGACGAGGCGAGCGTCGAGCACCTGCGCCTGCTGCGTTCGCTGGGCGCGCAGATCCGCATCAGCGAGCGCGAGATCAACGAGACGATCATCCTCGACGGCCGCCTCGCGATCCTCGCCGCCGAGGTCACGCCCGACGGGCGCAGCTACACCGTCCTTTCGCGACCCGACCTGGTCAACGGGATCTCGTCGCTGTTCGAGGCCGCGTGGCGCTCGTCGACGGATCTCGCGGCGTTCGAAACGCGCTTCGCCGAGCTGCGGCAGAACACGCCGCGGCTGCTGGACCTGCTGCTGTCGGGCTGCACCGACGAGACCGCGGCGCGCACGATGGGCGTCGGCCTGCGGACCTACCGGCGCTACGTCGCGGAGCTGATGGCAGCGTTGGGGGCGACGTCGCGGTTCCAGGCCGGGGCGCGCGCGAAGGAGGCCGGTCTGCTGTGAGGCGTGGTGTCGTGGTGTCGGTGGCCCTGCTCGGTCTGGTGTCCGCGGGGTGCAGCTCGGCGGTGGGCGGGAAGGCCGTGGTTCCGCCGCAGCCCGCCAACCTGGCCTACGTGGACGCGAAGGCCACCAGCGACGCGTCCGCGGGGATCAAGAAGGCCGTGGAGACCGTGTTCAGCTTCGACTCCACGGACACGGCCACGGTGGCGAAGAACGAGCAGGAGTACTTCACCGGCAACGCGCGCACGCAGTTCGACCAGACCTTCGCGCAGATCAAGACCGCTGCGGTGAAGACGCAGACGCACGTGGTCGATTCGGGTGTCGCGTCGCTGTCGCCCAGCGGGGCCACGGTGCTCGCCGCGATCAAGCAGCAGAGCCAGACCCCCGACGGCAAGACCAACGCGGCACTCGCGGTCGTCCTCGTGACCGCCGCCCCCGCCGGCGACCACTGGCGCGTGAGCGACCTGAACCTCAACCCGCGCGGCACCCTCGGCCCCCCGGCCGACCCGGGCGCCCCGCGCCCCGCCGTCACACGCGACTCCGCCCTCGCCGCCGCCCGCCACGCCGGTTCGGTCCTGCTGACCGTCGACGCCCAGAACGCCGACGCCGTGTACGACGGCTACGAGAGCATCGCCGTCGACCCACTGCTCACGCAGTTCCGCGCGACCCGCCAGACCACCGTCGACAGCATGAAAAACAGCGGCGCCAAGGCTTCCTTCAACCCCCAGTCCGCGGCCGCCGTGTCGTCGACCTCCGCGGACGGCAAAACCGCCACGGTGCTCCTGGACGCCGTCGTCTCGACCCAGCAACAGGGCGGCCCGCAGGACCGCACCATCCCCGTCCGCCTCACCCTCGCCCGCCAACCGGACGGCAGCTGGAAGGTGTCGGCGATCGATCCGCTGAACGCGGCCTGAGGCCGGTTCCGGATAAGCCGAAGGGCCACCGCGCAGCTCGCGCGATGGCCCTTCGTCGTGAAGGAAGCTCGCCCGCCACGGTTCGCACCAGCCGCGACCACAGGTCACGGCGCCGGTCGGCTCCGCGGCATTGACCTCCGCACGACGGGCGGCCTCGCCTGCGCGGCCCGCGGTCGGGCCGGCAACCCTGAGCCCGACACCCGCACCACCCCGCGCGACCCTCCGGATAAGCCGAAGGGCCACCGCGCAGCTCGCGCGATGGCCCTTCGTCCGTGGGTGAGCGGGCTCAGCGGCCCTGGTTCGCCACCGCGGCGGCGGCTTCCTCCGCCGCCTCCGGGTCGAGGTAGAGGCCGCCCGGCTTGATGGGCTGGAGGTCGTCCGTGAGGTCGTAGCGCAGGGGGATGCCGGTGGGGATGTTGAGGGCGGCGATGTCCGTGTCGGAGATGCCGTCGAGGTGCTTGACGAGGGCGCGCAGCGAGTTGCCGTGCGCGGCGACCAGCACGGTCTTGCCCGCGCGCAGGTCGGGGACGATCGCGGTCTCCCAGTACGGCAGGAGGCGCTCGACGACGTCCTTGAGGCATTCGGTCAGGGGCGCGTTGTCGCCGAGGTTGGCGTAGCGCGGGTCGCCGGCCTGGCTGAACTCGTCGGCCGGGTCGATGGCGGGGGGCGGGGTGTCGTAGGAGCGGCGCCAGAGCATGAACTGCTCCTCGCCGAACTCCTCCAGCGTCTGCTTCTTGTTCTTGCCCTGCAGCGCTCCGTAGTGGCGCTCGTTGAGCCGCCAGTCGCGCTTGACGGGGATCCAGTGCCGGTCGGCGGCGTCGAGGGCGATGTTCGCCGTGCCGATCGCGCGGCGCAGCAGCGACGTGTGCACCACGTCGGGCAGCAGCCCCGCCTCGGCCAGCAGCTGGCCACCCTGGCGAGCCTCGCGCTCGCCCGTCTCCGAAAGCGGCACGTCCACCCATCCGGTGAACAGGTTTTCCGCGTTCCACGTGCTCTGTCCGTGACGCAGCAGCACCAGCGTCCCAAGTTCGGCCATGGCCCACAGCCTGCCAGAGCGGACCAGGTTCGTGACTGGTGAGTCCCGCTTGAACGATGTTCTACAGAGAGTGTGTTACTCCATAGTAACACCTTCACCCGAACAGAAGTCAGCCCGTCAACAAGCCGCGAATTGGGTGCAATGTGCTGCGCGCTGTTATCCCGCTGAGTGAAGTTCACTCGAATGGAGTAACGAGTAGTCTTGTGATTACAGGTGGACATCTGACAGGTTTGGCATGTCCCGCTCAGCCGGATTCCACGCACTCCCCGGCTGACGGCGGGCTATGACCGCGGCTCGTCTCCCCCCTGCCGAGCCGCGGCCCGCCGGCCCCGTTGGCATCCCCCTCGTCACCGGGTCCTTGATCGGCGGGAACTTCAGCGGGGCGGCTCGAGATCGCGACTCCCCCCTCCCTCGAGCCGTCCCGCCTTTCCCGTTATCCCGCAGGTCCGGCGGAGACAGCCGCGTCATCCGCCGGCCGCGTACGACGCCGCCGGCGCACCCACCACCACACCGCCCCGGCCGGGATCCCGAGCACCACGGCGAACGGCGCGATCGCCCCCAGCGCCGTCAGGAAGCCGCCGCCGAAGGTCAGGAACGCGTCCCAGCCACCGGCAAGCCCCGCGAGGAAGCCCGGCAAGTCATCGGATGTCTGCCCGGGACCGGTCACGACCTCTGCGGTCACGGACAGTGCCACCGTCGCCATCGCGACGCTTCCCGCGAGCGCCTTCTGCTGCTGTTCGAGTGACTCCAGCGCGGCCTCGCGGGTGGTGAGCTCACTCTCCACACTCGCGATCTCGGAGATCGACGTCGCCTTCGCCAGCAACGCCCGGATCCGGTCCACGCTCGCGCGCTGGGTCGCCAGGCGCGCGTCCACGTCGACCACCTGGGCGGTGACGTCCTGGGAGCTCAGCTCGCGCTTGGTGACCTTGCCGAGCCCGGCGAGCTGGTCGAGCACCCCGTCGAGCTTTTCGGCGGGCACGGCGAGGCTCAGGGTCGCGGACGACTCCAGCGTGCTCTCCTGGCCGGTGTACCCGCCGGCTCCGGTCGCGATCACCCGAGCCCGCGACACGACGTCGTCGAGCTTCGGGGTCGAGAGGTCCAGCCGTGCACTCCGCGCGAGCTTGCGGTCGGTGGTCCCCGTGGCTCCCACCGCCGGCGCGTTGGCCGAAGCACCGGAAGCCCCCGGCGCTCCCGGTGCGGGCACGGCCGGCGCGGCTTTCTCGGCCAAGCCCTGCTGAGGCGCGGCCGCCACCCCGCTGTCGGCCTCCGTCGAGCTCGGCTCGTTCGCCGTGCACCCCGCCAGCGCCACCAGCAACACGGCACCGGCCGGCACCCATCTCCATCGAGTCCTCATCCGTCCTCCTCCACTCGGGTGGCAGACGGACGGACCCCGGCCTCAGCGGCGTTGCACGGCCCGAGTCACGACTCGGTCAAGCCCGGCTCGTGCGGCTTCTCGGGCGCCACGAGGTGCTTGAACGCCTGGAGGTTCGCCAGCGACTCCCCGCGCGACACGCGCCAGTCCCACTCGCGCTTGATCGACGACGCGAACCCGATCTCCAGCAACGTGTTGAAGTCACCGTCTGCGGCTTCGAGCACCTGCCCGAGGATCTTGTCCAGCTCGGCGTCGGTCACCGTCTCCTTGCCGAAGCGCCCGACGAGGTAGATGTCG
Organism: Amycolatopsis sp. NPDC047767; assembly: GCF_040704195.1. NCBI lineage: Bacteria > Bacillati > Actinomycetota > Actinomycetes > Pseudonocardiales > Pseudonocardiaceae > Amycolatopsis > Amycolatopsis sp. NPDC047767. The sequence goes on along the minus strand of NZ_JBEYSJ010000003.1, from coordinate 474,816 downwards.
CCGATGCTGTCCACTGTGTAGTGCACGCCGTAGAGCCGGGCGTTGCGCTGCAACAGAAAGCGGTACACCTGCTCGTGCGCCTCGTCCGGGCGGCGGCACACGAACGCCTCCACGGAGAACGCGTGGTCGCCGTCCACGAGCCAGCAGTTGGTCTGGAGCTTCTTGGTCCCCGGCAACGTCACGAAGTACTTTCCTTCGCCACGCCGGTCGTACTTGAGCTCGGCGGCGTCCAAAGTGGACTTGATCGTCGCGTCCAGGCTCACACCGCCACCTCCGCCCGCGTTTCGAGCGCCCCGCGGAACGCCTTGGTCGCCTGAGCATAGATCTCCAGCAGCGAGTCCGTGGTGCGGCTCCAGGAGAAGCGGCGGGCGTGGAGCACGGCGTTGGCACCGAGCTCACTCCGGCGTTCCGGACGCAGCGCGACGGCCGCCAGCGCGTCCGCCCAGTCGGTGGCCGTGTGCGAAGGCACGAGCAGTCCCGACACGCCGTGCGGCACCGCGACCGGCAGCCCGCCGACCTCGGCGGCCACCACCGGCGTGCCGCAGGCCTGCGCCTCCAGCGCCACGAGCCCGAACGACTCGTTGTAGCTCGGCACGGCCACCACGTCGGCCGCGCGGAACACGTTCACGAGCTTCTGCCCCGGCTGCGGCGGCAGGAAGCGCACCTGCTCCTGGATGCCCAGGGTGCACGCCAGCTCCTTGAGCGCCTGCGGCTGCTCCAGACCGGTGCCCGACGGCCCCCCGACCACGAGCACCACGAGCTTCGAGCGCAGCTCCGGCCGCTGGGTCAGCAGCTCGGCGGCCGCGCGCAGCAGCACGTCCGGCGCCTTCAACGGCTGGATCCGGCCCGCGAACGCCAGCACCACGGCGTCGCGCGGCAGCCCGAACGCGTCGCGCGCCAGCGCCTGCGAGCCCGGCGTGAAGCGGTCGAGGTCGACCCCCGGCGGCACGGCGTGCACCGCGTGCGGATCGGCGCCGTAGAGGTCCACGAGCTGACGCGCCTCGACCTGGGTGTTGGCGACCAGGCAGTCGGCCTCGGTCACCACCTGCTCCTCGCCCATCACCCGGGTGCGCGGCTCGGGCTTGTCGCCGTCGGCGAGCAGTGAGTTCTTGACCTTCGCCAGCGTGTGCGCGGTGTGGACCAGCGGTACGCCCCAGCGGTCGCGCGCCAGCCAGCCGACCTGGCCGGAGAGCCAGTAGTGCGAGTGGATGAGGTCGTAGTAGCCGGGCTCGTGGAACGCCTCGGCGCGCAGCACACCCGAGGTGAACGCACACAGCTGCGCGGGCAGCTCGTCGCGGCCCAGCGGCTCGAAGGGGCCGGCCTGCACGTGGCGAACGGTCACGCCCGGCGCCAGCTCGGCCAGCGGCGGCTGGTCCGACGAGGTCGCGCGCGTGAACACCTCGACCTCGACGCCTCGGCGCGCCATCTCGGTGGCGGTCTCGCGCACGTACACGTTCATGCCGCCCGCGTCGCCGGTGCCCGGCTGTTCGAGCGGCGAGGTGTGCACGGACAGCACCGCGATGCGACGCGGCGCAGCACGGAACCCCGACAGAGAGGAGATGGTCACCTGGTCACTACTCCTGTGTGCGCTACTCGGCTGTTTCCCCGGAGAACCGCCGCAGCGCGGAGTTGAACTCCCCCGCGTCCTCGACGAACGGCAGATGCCCCGCATCAACGAACCAACGCAGAACTGCCCCCGGAATCTTCCCGGCCGAATATTCCGCTGCCGACGGATCGACCACCCGGTCGGCCGTGCCGTGCACGACCAGCACCGGTTTGTCGACCTTGGCCAGCACTTCCGAACTCTCCACGTCGCGCTTGAACAGCGCCGCGCGCACGGCCGGCGGCACCGCCAAAGACATCCCGAGCAGGGCTTGCGCGAACGTCCCGGGCACCGAGGCGTTGGCCTGGGCCCGGCTGAACTCGACCAACGCCGGCACGGCGACCTCGGGATCGTCCGAGAGCGCCGCGGGCAGCGCGGCCCGCATGACCGATCCGGTCTTACCGCCTTCGCGGCCCCGGCCGATCTCCGTGATGGCACCGACGAGCACGATCCCGGCCAGCCGTGCGGTTCCGTGCACCCGCAGGTAGTCGGTGATCACGAGCCCGCCGTAGGACCAGCCGACGACGATCGCGTCGGGGCCGGCGAAGTCGAGCACGGCGGCGAGGTCGTCGGCCCACTGGCGCGGGTCGTCGTAGCCGCCCGCCGGGACGTCGGACGCACCGTGGCCCCGCAGGTCCATCGCCACCAGGCGGAACCGCTCCGTGAGCGCCGGGTCGGCCAGCTGGGCCGCCCACGCGCGCGACGACTGGGCCCAGCCGTGCACGAAGACGATCGGACGGGAGTTCTGGGCACCCTCGACGCGCACCGCGATGCGCACGCCGGAGGTACCGACCACTTCGGTGTTCACGACGTCAGTTCGTAGCACGCTTCACTTGGCCGCCGACAGCGTCTTCCAGGTGGACCAGTCGTAGAACCAGTCCTTGACGTCGGAGCCGGTGGGGCTGGACAGCTGCGAACCGGTCACCTCCACGGGGTCGCCGATGAGCGCGGAGTCGAAGTAGTCCTTCGCGTCGGCTTCCAGCAGGTTGACGCAGCCGTGGGAGTTGTTGGCCTTGCCGATGTTGGCTGCGTTGTCCTGGTTTTCGTGGATGTACTCGCCGTGGTTGGAGATGCGGCAGGCCCACTTCTTGTTGACGTTCGTGTAGCCGTAACGGGCGTTGTCGAACACCGCCGTGGGCTCCTTCGACATCACGATGAACGTGCCGTTGGGCGTGTTGCGATTCACATCGGAGTCGAGGCCGTTGGCGCACGGGTAGCTCTTGTACTCGGAGCCGCCGCGGTAGACCTTCATCACGTGGTCGGGGGTGTTCACCTTCACGACCTGGTTGCGGCCGATCTTGAACTTGGTCGTGACGTCGGCCTTGCCGTAGGCGCCACCGCCGAGGTCGACGCCGTAGAGATTGGCCTCGACCTCCACGGTCGTGTTCTCCGGCCAGTACTCCTTCGGCCGCCAGTCCACCTGCGTGGGCGAGAGCCAGCCCCACGAGCCCTCGACGTCGGTCTTCACCTTCAGCGCCTTCTCCACGGCCGCGCGATCCTTCGGCGCTTCCTTGAACTTCACGCTGATCGGCATCGCGACGCCCACGTGGGCGTCGTCGGCCGGATTGAGCGTGGCGCGCAGCTGCTTGGCCGGGTTGACCGTCGCGAAGGAGCCCTTCAGCTCCACGGGGCGGTTGTCCGTACCGGTGGCCTTGGCGGCGTAGGTGTAGGTCTTTCCGTAGCCGAGGGATTCGGAGCTCTTCCAGGTCAGGCCGTCGGCCGCGAGGTCGCCCTTGACGGTGTCGCCGTCGGAGTTGGTGACCTTCACCTCGCTGAGCTTGCCGGAGGTCACCTTCACGACCACGGGCTCGCGCACGTCCGCGTCCTTCGCGTCGACGGCCGGCGTGGCGGTGATCTTCGCCACCGGGTCCACAGGCTTGCCGCCGTCCTCCCCGCTCCCGCCGAGCGGCAGCGCCGTGCCGTTCGTGGTGGTCGAACACGCGGCCGCGAGCGCCCCCGCCCCCGCGGCGAGCACCGCCTTGAACACCGTGCGCCGTTCCATCCCCGTGAACCTCCCCTTTTTCGGACCACGACGGCCCCCGCACCGGCGGATGCTTCCACGCTGTCAGCGCCGGTGAGCGACTCGACGTTACCTGCCGGCACCGGGTTCACCCAGTCCATGTGGCCCGCGTCTTGTCGACAAGACGTTTCATCCACCGGGCGGTTGCGCGGTCCGGCTGCTGGTGACGGGGTTGTGACGAGCCCAGCGCGAGGTTGGGACGAGTCAGAGCGAGCAGGCGATCAGCAACGGCTCCGGGTGCAGCGTCACCCCGAAGCGGTCACGCACGCCGTCGCGGACTTCACGGGCCAGGGTGAGCAGATCGGTCGTGGTGGCGGTGCCGCGGTTGGTCAGGGCGAGGGTGTGTTTCGTCGACAGCGAGGCACGGGCGCCGGGACCGGGGTGGCCCTTCGCGAAGCCGGCGCGTTCGATCAGCCAGGCGGCGGACAGCTTCACGCCGGCGTCGGCCGGGTACTGGGGTACGGCGACGTCCGGGCCGACGACCGCGGTGATCCGCTGCAGAACGGCCTCGGCGTCGGCCGACGGGACGATCGGGTTCGTGAAGAACGAGCCGGCGCTCCACGTGTCGTGGTCGGCCGGGTCGAGGACCATGCCCTTGCCGCGGCGCAAGCCCAGGACCGCGGCGCGCGCGGCGGCGGCGGGGACTCTCGCGCCGATCTCGACCCCGAGCGTGCGCGCGAGCTCGGCGTAGCGGATGGGCGCCGACTCGCCGGCCGGGTCCACGCGGAAGCGCACGCTGAGCACCACGCCGCTGTCAGTGCCCTTGAGCACACTGGTGCGGTAGGCGAAGCCGAGCTCGTCGGCCTTGACCGTGCGCACCTCGCGCGCGGCGCGGTCGTAGAGCTCGATCGAGACGATCGACTCCGCGACCTCGCAGCCGTACGCGCCGACGTTCTGGATCGGCGTCGCGCCGACGGAACCCGGGATGCCGGACAGGCATTCGAGCCCGCCGATGCCCGCGGCCACGAGCCCGGCCACGAACGCGTCCCACTCCTGCCCGGCGGCGGCCTCGACGACGTCGCCGTCGCGCGTCCAACCGGTGTTCGCGACCTGGATGAGCGTGCCGGGGAACCCGCTGTCGGCGACCACGAGGTTCGAACCGCCGCCGAGCAGCAGCACGCGCTCGCCGGCGGCGTCGGCCTCGCGCACAGCGGCGACGAGATCGTCGCTGGTCGTGGCGCGCACGAACCGGCGCGCGGGCCCTCCGAGGCGCAGCGTCGTGTACTCGGCGAGGCGCGGCGGCGCGGGCGTTTCGACGGGGTTCACGCTGCCTAACGGTACTGTCCGGCCCATGGGATCCCGGATCGAGCACCGTGCCGAGTTCTCCGCCGGACTCGGGGCCGTGCTGGCCGCCGTGTCCGGTGAGGACGCGCTGCGGGCGCGCCTGAAGGAGCTGGGCGGCGACAACGCCGCGCTCCTTGCACATGCTGTTGACGGCGACACCGTGCGCTACGAACTGCGGCACGGCATCGCCGCGCAGCGCCTCCCCCAGGCCGTGCAGGCGCTGCACCGGGGCGACATCGTCGTGCACCGCAAGCAGGTGTGGCAGCGCTCCGGCGACGCGTACACGGGCCAGGTCGAGGTCAGCGTGAGCGGCGTTCCGGGCGAGATCGGCGCGCAGACCTTCCTGACGCCACGCGGTGAGCGCGTGGAGTTCCGGACGTCCGGCGAGGTGACGGTGCGGATCCCGCTGTTCGGCGGGAAGATCGAGGAGTTCGTGGCCCAGCAGGTGACGAACCTGTTGGCTCGCGAAGCCGACTTCACCGCGTCGTGGCTGGCCGAGCACGCCTGAGCCCGGTGGGCGCCCCGACGAGGGGCACCACCAATCCCAATCGGTTACGCAGAGTCGATCGCTGGCTCGCGAACGACCCCGCGGTGACGCGGCTGTTGCGGCGAACGCCCGACCCGCTCGTGGTCGACCTCGGCTACGGCGCGTCACCCGTGACGACCATCGAGCTCCAGCGGTGGCTTCGCCGGGTCCGCGCCGACGTCCGGGTGCTCGGACTGGAGATCGATCCCGAGCGAGTGGCGTTCGCGCGCCGCGCCGCCGACCCTCCGTGGCTGGACTTCCGCCGCGGCGGATTCGAGCTGGCGGGCGCGCGGCCGGTGGTGGTGCGGGCGTTCAACGTGCTGCGCCAGTACGCCGAGCACGAGGTCGCCGGGGCGTGGAAGGTGATGCTCGACGCGATGCCCGACGAGGGGCTGATCGTCGAGGGCACCTGCGACGAGATCGGACGGCTGGCGTCGTGGGTCGTCGTGGGCGCGGCCGGCCCGGTTTCGCTGACGGTGTCGATGCGGCTCGCTGAGCTGGATCGTCCGTCCATTGTGGCCGAACGACTGCCCAAGGTTCTCATCCACCGCAACGTTCCCGGCGAACCGGTGCACGCGTTCCTGTCCGCTTTGGACGACTGCTGGGCCGCCGCGGCGCCGCACCGGTCGTTCGGCGTGCGGGCGCGGTGGGTGTCGGCGGTGGGCCTGCTGCGGGACCGCGGCTGGCCGCTGCTCGGCCGGCCGGAGCGCTGGCGGCTCGGGGAGCTGACGGTGCCGTGGGACAGTGTGAACCCGCTCTGAGTTGACTACACAGAGTGCCCGACTGGGCTGATCAGTGTGGGTACGAATGCGTCGTCCGGGTACGAATCCCACCTGTTCACCGACCCACCCCCGCGGTGTCACCCGGTGGTGACCTGCGGTGATCACCATGGGCGGGTGGAACTGCTTCAACACGTCACCGACCTGCTGCGCGGCGCGCTGGGTTCGCCGTGGCTCTGGGTGCTCGTGTTCGCCGTCGCGGGCTTGGACGCGTTGCTGCCGTTCATGCCCAGCGAGACGACCGTGGTGACGGTCGCGGTCCTCCTCGGGCCCGACCCGGAGCGGCTGGCGCTGCTGGCGCTCGTCGCGGCGACCGGGGCGTGGGCCGGCGACTGCCTCGGCTACGCGGTGGGCCGGGCCGCCGGACTGCGGGCGATCGCGCGGCTGCAGCGCGGGCCGTCGGGGCGGCAGCGCTACGAATGGGCGCGCGAGCAGGTGCGGCGGCAGGCGCCGTTGCTGATCATCGCCGCGCGCTACCTGCCGGGCGGCCGCGTGGCGAGCGCGCTGGCGACGGGCAGCCTCGGCTACCCGTTGCGCCGCTTCATGCCGCTCGACGCGGTCGGCGCCGCCGTGTGGTCGGTCTACAGCGTGCTCATCGGCCTGGTCGGCGGCGCGACGTTCGCCGACGAGCCGGTGAAGGGCCTGCTCCTGTCGTTCCTCCTCGGCCTCGGCTTGGTCACCCTCATCGAGTTCGGCCGCCGCCTTCGCCTGCGACGGCTACGGTCGGGCGATGCACCTGACCGAGGCGATCGACATCCACGCCGACCGGCTGAAGGCGGCGGCCCTGACGGCGGGCCCGTCCGCGCGCCTGCACAACTGTCCGAAGTGGACGATGAACGACCTGGTGACGCACCTGGTGACGGGGCTCTCGTCCACGGTCGCGGCGATCACGGACCGCCCCGCTGACCCCTTGCCGCCCGCCGACTGGGCCGACGCGCTCGGCCGGTGGGACGGCCAGCGCCTCGCCGTCCGCGAAGCCCTCCGGCTGCCTGGCGAGACCCCGGTGCGGTCGCCGTTCCCCGGCGGTGGCCTGCTGACCGTCGGCCGCTGGGCGCGGCGCCTGGCGCACGAGACGGCGATCCACCGGCTGGACGCGGAGAGCGCCCTGCCCGAGCCGCCGGCCACGCGGTACGCGGACGTCTTCGCGCTGGACGGGATCGACGAGTTCCTGACGTTCTTCGTCCCCCGCCGGGCCGCTCAGCAGGACGGCGTCGTGCGGATCGAAACCGGAGACCGGGCGTGGATGGTGGTTCTTCGCTCCGGCGAGGTGCCGACGTTGGGCGATGGCCCCGCGGACCTCACCATCACCGGCTCACCCGACGACGTCTACCGCGCCCTCTGGGGCCGGCCGAACGCCGCGCGAATGGTGGGCCAGGTCGCACTCACCGAGCCCCTCGCGGCGCCCTGACCAGCACCGGCGAGAATGGTGGGCGTGCCTGATCCCCAGCGTTACGTGCTCACCTTCGGCTGCCCCGACCGCACCGGCATCATCGCCCGCATCTCGGGCTTCCTCGCCGACCACGGCGGGATGATCGTGGAGGCGGCGTACCACACCGACCCGGACTCGGGCTGGTTCTTCACGCGCCAGGTCGTGCTGGCGGGGTCGCTGCCGTTCGACGCCGACGGGTTGCGGGCGCGGTTCGCCGCCGTCGCGGAGGAGCTGTCGGCCGAGTCGAGCTGGCAGGTGCGCGACACGGGTGAGCGGCCGCGCGCGGTCGTGCTCGTCTCGAAGGCCGGGCACTGCCTGTACGACCTGCTGGGCCGCGTCGCGTCCGGGGAGCTGGACGTGGACATCGCGGCGGTGATTGGCAACCACGCGTCGCTCGCCGACATCACGCGGGCGCACGGGATTCCGTTCTACCACGTGCCTTTCCCGGCCGACGGGAAGGCCGAGGCGTTCGCCCAGGTGCGCAAGCTCGTCAACGACTACGACCCCCACGCCGTGGTGCTGGCGCGGTTCATGCAGGTGCTGCCGGCCGATCTGTGCGACGAGTGGGCCGGGCGGGCGATCAACATCCACCACAGCTTCCTGCCGTCGTTCATCGGCGCGCGGCCCTATCACCAGGCGCACGTGCGCGGCGTGAAGCTGATCGGGGCGACCTGCCACTACGTGACGGCCGACCTCGACGCCGGCCCGATCATCGAGCAGGACGTGATCCGCGTGGACCACGGCGACTCCGTCGACGACCTCGTGCGCAAGGGCCGCGACATCGAGAAGGTGACGCTGGCGCGCGGCCTGCGCTGGCACCTCGAGGGCCGTGTGCTGGTGCACGGCAACCGGACGATGGTGTTCTGAGCGCAGGCCGCGCGGCCGGTCAGGCGCCGATCGTGGACGCGTCGATCACGAAGCGGTAGCGCACGTCGCTGTTCTCCACGCGCTCGTAGGCGGTGTTGACCTGGTCGGCGGTGATCGTCTCGATCTCGGCACCGACGCCGTGCTCGGCGCAGAAGTCGAGCATCTCCTGGGTCTCGGCGATGCCACCGATCATCGAGCCGGCGAGGATCTTGTTGCCGCCCAGCAGCGAGAAAACGTTGTACTCCAACGGCTCGCCGGGCGCACCGACGTTCACCATCGCGCCGCCGACGCGCAGCAGGCTCAGATAAGCGTCCACCGGCAGCTTCGCCGACACCGTGTTGAGCACCAGGTCGAACCGGCCGCGCAGAACGTCGAAAGTGGACTCATCGCTGGTGGCGAAGTAGTCCTTCGCCCCGAGCGTGAGGCCGTCTTCCTGCTTCTTCAGGCTCTGGCTCAGCACGGTGACCTCGGCGCCCATCGCCGCGGCGAGCTTCACGGCCATGTGGCCGAGCCCGCCGAAGCCGACGACCGCGACCTTCTTGCCCGGGCCCGCGCCCCACTGGCGCAGCGGCGAGTACGTGGTGATGCCCGCGCACAGCAGCGGTGCGGCGACGTCGAGGCCGATGCCCTCCGGGATACGGCACACGAAGGCGTCCTTCACCACAACCTGGCGGCTGTAACCGCCGTAGGTGACCTCGCCGTCGAAGCCGACGCCGTTGTAGGTCTGCACGTTGCCCTTCACACAGAACTGCTCCGTGCCGGCGATGCAGTACTCGCACTCGCCGCACGAGTCGACCATGCAGCCGACCCCGACGCGGTCGCCGACCTGGTACTTCGTGACGCCCGAGCCGACGGCGGCGACGACGCCCGCGATCTCGTGGCCGGGCACCATCGGGAAGGTCGAGCCGCCCCACTCGTCACGGGCCTGGTGGATGTCGCTGTGGCAGATGCCGGCGAAGGCGATGTCGATCAGCACGTCGTCCGGACGCAGGTCGCGGCGCTCGATCGTCGTCGGCGCGAGCGGCTGCCCCGCGGCCGGTGCTGCGATGGCGGGCGTGGTGGTGGTCATGAAATCCTCCAGACGATTCCGGGCTCCGCCGCCCGGACCATGTAAGATCCCTCTTACATCTTCTATAGTAAGAGGGGTCTTACATCCGCGCGACCGAGATCGGGTGTGATCCACGACATGGGCGGCAAGTACCACCACGGCGACCTGCGCGCCGAGCTCGTGCGCGTGTCACTCGGCCTGATCGCCGAGCAGGGCCTGGAGGGCTTCTCCGTCGCCCAGGTCGCGAAGCGTGCGAACGTCTCCGCCGCCGCGCCGTACCGCCACTTCCCCGACCGGTCCAGCCTGCTGGCCGCCGTCGCCGCCGCGGCCGCCTGCCGCCTGCGCGACCTGGTCGACCAGGTCATCGCCGAGGAGTCCGACCCGGTCACCCGCCTGGCCTCCGCACTCGGCGCCTACACGCGTTTCTTCATCGACACCCGCCTCGGCTACGCGGTCCTCTTCGCCGACGGCCTGGCCAACCCCGAGTACACCGAGATGCACGACCAGCGCCGCGCCCTGTTCGACACGTTCCTCACCCTCAGCCTCGCCGTCACCGACGGCCACGCCGACGCCCTCGAACTCCTCGAACAGCTCAACGCCCAATCCCACGGCTACGGGGCGCTGTACCTGGACGGAGTGTCACCGCGCATGGGCTACTCGGCCGAGCAGGTGGTGGCCAAGTCGACGCGAGCGGCGCGCATCGTGATCGAGGCGTACCGGACGCAGTGAGGTGAGTGCGCATGCTCTGCGTGTTCGACGTGAACGAGACACTGCTCGACCTCCGGGCGCTCGATCCGCTGTTCCGCGAGCTCACGGGGAGCCCCACGGCACGGCGGGAGTGGTTCGCGCTGGTGGTGCACACGGCGTTGGCCGTGACGGCGGCCGGCGGGTACCGGGACTTCGCGGAGATCGCCGGGCTGGCCGCCGTGGACACCGCGGACCGGTACGGCCGTGAGCTCACGGCCAACGACCTGGCCAGGATCGGCGACGGGCTGCGGTCCCTGCCCGCGCACGCCGATGTCGACGAAGCGCTCCGAACGCTCAAGCGAGCCGGCCACCAAGTCGTCGCGTTGACGAACTCGCCGCTCGCCACGGCGGAGGCGCAGTTGCAGAACGCGGGGCTCGCGAAGAGGTTCGACCGGATCTTCTCCGCACAGCAGGTGAGCCGGCTCAAGCCCGCGCCCGAGCCGTACCGGCAGGTGCTGAACGCCCACCGCACAACGAAAGCTGTGATGATCGCCGCGCACGGGTGGGATCTGGCCGGCGCCGAGGCGGTCGGCATGGAGACGGCGTTGATAGCGAGAACCGGGCAGCGAACCCTTCCGGGCCGGCCCGCCACCCACACGGCGACGAGCCTGCCCGAGCTGGCCGCCGAGATCAGCTGAGCCGCACCAGCATCTTGCCGGTGTTCGCGCCGTTGAGGAGGCCCAGGAAGGCGTCCGGCGCGTTGCGGATGCCGTCCACAATGGTCTCCGAGTACTTGATCTCGCCGGAGGCCACCAGGGGCGCCACCTCGGACACGAACTGCTGCTGGAGGTGCCAGTGGTCGAGCACGAGCATGCCGCGGATCGTGAGGCGCTTGGCGATGATCTGCACCAGGTTGCGCGGCGCCGGCGTCGCCTCGGTGGCGTTGTACTGCGAGATCATGCCGCACACCGTGATGCGCCCGTGGAGGTTCATCGACGCGATGGCGGCTTCGAGGTGCTCGCCGCCGACGTTGTCGAAGTAGACGTCGATGCCCTCGGGCGCGGCGGCGGCCAGCTGCTGGGCGACGGGGCCGTCCTTGTAGTTGAAGGCCGCGTCGAAGCCGAGGTCCTCCACGAGGTGGCGGACCTTCTCGGCCGAGCCCGCGCTGCCGATCACGCGCTTGGCGCCCTTGAGCTTCGCCAGCTGGCCGACGAGCGAACCGACCGCGCCGGCCGCGCCGGAGACGAAGACGGTGTCGCCCGGCTTGAATTCCGCGGTCACCAGGAGCCCGGCGTACGCGGTGAGGCCCGGCATGCCGAGCACGCCCAGGTACGTCGAAAGCGGCGCGACGGAACCGTCGACCTTCACGACCTTCGTCGCGTCGACCACGGCGTGGGTGCGCCAGCCGAGCTGGTGCAGCACGTGGTCACCGGGCTTGAAACCATCCACAGTGGACTCCACGACCTCACCGACCGCGCCGCCGCTCATCGCCTCGCCGACCGCGTAGGGCGGCGCGTAGGACTTCGCGTCGTTCATGCGGCCGCGCATGGCCGGGTCGACGCTCATGAACACGTTGCGCACCAAGAGCTGACCTTCGGCCGGCGTCGGGATGTCGATGTCGACGACGTCGAAGTTGGCCGGCGTCGGGACGCCGTGCGGACGGGACGCGAGCCGGATCTCGGTCGCCTGGGTCGGTGCGTTCACCACTGAACTCCAAATCGAAGAGGCCTGAACCGGGGCCATCGCCCCGCATACCTTCGCCCCAACGAGCCAACCGGGGCGATCATTCCCGATTACTGATCCGGCCAAAAGTAGGCCGACCCCCAAGCGGCACGTAACCGTTGTTACGAAGCCATTCGGCCGTGACTGTGGTCGGATTAGTAATGATCGGCACAGTGTGCCCGGCCGTGTGGCAAGCGCTACACGATCTCCTCGAGCTTGCCGAGCACGCCGTCGTAGATCTTCTTCAGCCCACCGGGCGCGAAGGTCTTCTCGAAGAAACCGCCGACGCCACCGGCGCCGTCCCAGCTCGTCTGGATCCGCACGACGCTGCCCGCGCCGGAAGGCGAAACCGTCCAGGTCGTGACCATGCTGGAGTTCGCGTCGGTCTCCACGAGGGTGCCCGGCGACGGCTCGCTCACGGTCGCGGCGACGTCGCGCACACGCTTCGACGTGGCCTGCAGCTTCCAGCTCGCCTTGGTGCCCGCGCCCACGCCACCCTCGGTGACCTCGTAGTCGCGGTAGTGCTCGGTGAGCAGCTTCGGCCGGGTCTCGGCGTAGTCGGCGACCAGCTCGCGAACCCTGTCCACCGGCGCGTCGATCGTGCGCTCCGCGGTGGCCGTGACCTTACCCATCTCGCTCCTCAGCTGTACTGGAGAACCCCTCACGCGCCACCTTCGCACACCACCCGATCGGGCACCGCGTCACCAGGGGTTTCCCGCCGAGGGTCACACGAAAACGGGCCGCCCGGAAAGTCCCGGACGGCCCGTTTCGCGTTGCGCACACTCAGGCGAGGCCCTGCTGCGTCAGCCAGTCCTTCGCGACGTCGGCAGCCGGGTCACCGTCGGAGTCCACGCGCTTGTTCAGCTCGCGCATCCCCTCGGTGGTCAGCTTCGCCGAGACGGCGTTGACGACGGCCGCGAAGTCGGCGCCCCGCTCGTCGAGCACCTTCTTGTTCACCGCCGGCACCACGTTCTCCGTCGGCACGATCTGCAGGTCGTCCTTCAGCGCCACGTACTGCGGGTCGCCGACCAGCGGGCTCACCGAGTCGACCGGGATCACGGTCGCCGCACCGGAATTGAGCTGCTGCACGCGCGGCCCGGCTTCCTGCACGGTCTGGAACGAGGTGTTCGTCAGCTTGTAGACGTCGGTGAAGCCCTTGTAGCAAGGCAGCCGCGACTCGCACTCCGGCGGCCCGGCCATGACGACCTTGGGCAGCTTCTTGAGGTCACTGATGCTCGTGATGCCGTTGGCCTTCGCGAGGTCGGCCTTCATGATGTAGGTGTTCTTGTCCTCGGCCGCGGCGTAGTTCAGCAGCGCGATTCCGTCCGGCGCGAACAGCTCGGTGAGCTGCTGGTGCTCACCGTCGGCCGTCTTCACCGCGTCCTTGCCGAAGCCCGTGGTGATCGCCGCGCCCTGGTACTCGGGCAGGAACTGCAGCTCACCCGACTTGAGCGACGGGTAGATCAGCTCCCGCGACCCCAGGTTCAGCTTGCGCGTGACGGGGTAGCCCTTGGCCTCGAGCGCGCCCGCGTAGATCTCCGCCAGGATCTGGCTGTCGGTGAAGTTGAACGACGCGACGACGATCGGCGCCCCGCCCTTGCTCTGCGCGGCGGGCTGGCCGCTGTCGGAGCCCCCACCCCCACCGCACGCGGTCAGACCGAGCGCGGCCACCGCCACCAGCGCGGCCGCTCGGATGTTCCGGGTCCAGCGCACGTCCCCACACTCCTCGTGTCACGAACAGAGGATTGGACCCTAACCGTGAGCCACGACAGAAACCACATACCGGGAATCACCGGCATCGAATCTCAACAACCGGAATCACAGCGCTCGAACGGGGTAACCTTCCGTGGTGCATGCGTCCGCGGTCACTCCGCTGCTCACTGAGAGCAGCCGGCCGATCTTCGAGTGGCGGTGGGTCGAGCGCAACGCCGACGCCATCGGCCAACGCCTCGGTGAACACATCGCCCTCACGGCCACGGCCCTGGGCATCGGCCTGGTGGTGTCGCTGGCGCTGGCGACGCTCTGCCTGCGTTACCGCTGGTTCTACCCGTTCGTGCTGGGCACCGCCGGTGCCCTGTACGTGATCCCGAGCCTCGGGGCGTTCGCGCTGCTGGTGCCGTTCTTCGGGCTCACGTTCACCACGGCGGTGATCCCGCTGGCCACGTACACGCTGCTGATCCTGATCCGCAACATCGTCACGGGCGTGCAGCAGGTGCCCGCCGAGGTGCGCGAGGCCGCGATCGGCATGGGCTTCACGCGCGGGCGGCTGCTGTGGCAGGTGGAGCTGCCGCTGGCGCTGCCCGTGGTGATCGCGGGCCTGCGCGTGGCCGCCGTGACCACGATCGGCCTGGTCACCGTGACGTCGCTGCTCGGCATGGGCGGGCTCGGGTACTTCATCCGCGCCGGCATCCAGACGACCACGCCGAACCCGAGCCCGATCATCGTCGGTGTGGTGCTGTCGGTGGTGCTCGCGGTGGTCGTCGACCTGTTGCTGTGGCTGAGCGAGCGCGCGCTGGCGCCGTGGGTGCGGAAGGTGCGGGCGCGATGAACGTCTTCACGCAGCTGGGCGAGTGGCTCTCGGCGCCGAACCGGTGGAGCTGGACCGACCCCGCGGGTGTCCCCTATCGGACGGTGGAGCACCTGTGGTTCTCCGTACTGTCGCTGGTGGTCGCGGCCGTGCTCACGATCCCGCTCGCGCTGTGGCTCGCGCACTACCGGCGCGGCGCGTTCCTCGCGAGCAGCGCCGTGAACATCGGCCGCGCGATCCCGAGCTTCGGCCTGATCATCCTGTTCTGGTTCCTGGCCAGCCGCTGGGGTGCGGACACGGACTTCTGGCCGCTGCTGCTCGCGCTCGTCGGGCTGGCGCTGCCGCCGCTGTTCACCAACACCTACGCCGGCGTGGTGCAGCTGGAGCAGGAGACGATCGACGCGGCGCGCGGCACGGGCTATCGCGAGTGGCAGATCATGCTGAAACTGGAGCTGCCGCTGGCCTCGCCCGTGATCGTGGCGGGTGCGCGGGTGGCGTTCCTGCAGCTGGTGGCGACGGTCGCGATCGGCGCCATCGTCAACGACGGCGGCGGCCTCGGCCGCTACATCGTCGACGGCTTCGCCGAAGGCGCCCAGGGCTACGGCGAGATCTTCGGCGGCGGGCTCGCCGTGATCATCCTGGCTCTGTTGTGCGAAGGGATCTTCGCGTTGCTGACGCGCTGGGCGACGCCGAAGGGTGTCGCGCTGCAGACGGCTCGACGCGACTAGCCGAGGTCCCTGAGGTCGTTGAAGTACGCCCGGCGACAGGCGGCCACGAGCCGTTCGACATCCGGGCCCAGCGGCCGGTCGACCAGGACCGGCGACACGCGGTCGGTGATCCACTCGTAGATCGCGTGGAGCCCGGGGCTGCCGGGGCCGTCGGCGAGGTGGCGGGCCTGCGCGCCGGCGATCAGTTCGCACGCGGTGATCGCGAAGACGTGGTCCACGGCCACTTCCAGCTCGTGGCCCGCGGCCCAGGCGAAGGCCTGCACGTCCTCCTGACCGGCGGAGGTGTCCAGTGAGCCGGGTGTCGCCGGGGCGGCGAGGCGGCGCAGCGAGTGCAGCTCGCCGACCGCGCGCTTGTGCAGCGGCGTCAGGCCGGCCTGCGGCCCGGGGTCCACGGCCAGCTGCGGGGGCAAGCCGCTGAACTGCGGGTCGAGGAGCCGGTGGAGGCGCTGCACGGAGATCTCGCCGGCGTGCACGAGCGCTGCCTTCATCGCGTCCATCCGCAGCCCGAGCTCCGCGGCGTGGTAGCCGGTCGTGGGCACGAGCTTTCCGTCCACAAAGGACGGTGAGTCGTCCGGCGTCACCCAGGTTTCCCGGAGCGTTTCGACGAGATCGGCGCACACCTGGTCCACGAAGCCGATCACCCGCGGGCCGACCCGCACCGAAACCGGCGCCTGGACGACCGGGCGCGCGGCGGAGCCGCTGGTGAGGGACAGTACTTCGGACAGCACGGCTTGGGCGTGCCGGTTCGCCACCGGGTAGCGGTACACCTCACGCGGTGCGCCGAGCACGTCGATGGAGATGGCGGCGCACAACGTCTGCAGGTCGACCAGCTGCTGCACGCGGCCCGACAGCGTCCACGCGTAGGCCTGGGCCAGCGGGGAGCCCTGAATGAGGCTCGCGCCTTCCTTGGGGCCGAGCTTGAGCGGCGGCGTGTTCCGGTCGGCCAGCGCGGTCGCGGCCGGCGTGAGGACACCGTCCTCCAGGACCGAGCCGAGGCCGGTGAACGTCTGGAACGCGTGCGCCAGCGGGATGATCTCGCCGGCGCTGCCGAGGCCGTCGCGAGGGACAGCGGGGAGGAAACCGTCGTTGAGGCGGTCGGCGAGGAACGTCACGAGCTCCGGGCTCACGGCGGCGTCGAGCCGGAGGAACCCGCGCAGACGCATCAGCAGGAGCGCGCGGGTGAGCTCCGCGGACAGCCATGGCGGGCCGCCGACGGCGCGGCCGACCAGCAGGTTGTGCTGGTGCTCGGCCTGCTGGGCGGCGGTGAGCTTGACGCCGGCGAGGCGGCCCATGCCGGTGTTGACGCCGTAGACCGGGCCGTCGGCGGCGTCGAGCACGGCCAGCATCGCGGCGCGGTTCTCTTTGACGCGCCGGAGCAGGTCCGGGTGCAGTTCGAGGGGTTCTCCCGGCTCGCTGCCGGCCGCCAGGACGTCGGCGGGTTCGCGGACGATCACCGGTACGGCAGCATCGTGCCGACGTCCGCCGCTTCCGCGCGTTGCAGGATCATGTGCGCGACAGCGACGTCCGTTGTGGACAGTCCGCGGTGCCAGAAGAGGATGCGCTCGTCGTCGCTCTCGCGGCCGGGCCGGTTGCCCGCGACGACGTCGCCGATCTCGGCGTGCACGCCGCTTTCCGTGAGCAGCCCGGCGTTGAGGTGCGGCCGCAGGGCGCCGAAGCGGGGGTTGCCCGACTGCGACTCGCGCCAGTTGTCGACCACGACCTTGTCCACGGCGTCGAGCAGCGTGAGCTCCAGGGCGCTGATGGTGCCGTAGGGCACGAGGAACGCGCCGGGCCGCAGGAACTCCTTGCGCACCAACGCTTCCGGCTCGGTCAGGCGGGAGGCCTCCACGAGCACGTCGGCGCCGTCGAGGGTTTCGGCAGCGGTTTCGCAGACGCGGACCTGCGTGCCGAGGTGCTCGGTGAGCCGTTGCGCGAAGTCCTCGCGGGACTCGGGGCGCTTGCTGGTCACGCGGATCTCGTCGAAGTCGAACAGCGAGTCGAGCAGCACCACGTTCCACCACGCCGTGCCGCGCGCGCCGACGTGGCCGAGGATCTTCGAACCGGGCCGCGCCAGGTGTTTTGCGCCGACGGCCGTCATCGCGCCCGTGCGGGCCTCGGTGATCATGGTGCCGTCGACGATCGCGCGCGGCATGCCCGTGTCCGGGTCGAGCAGGAGGATCAGGGCCATCTCGCTGGGCAGGCCGCGTTCGAAGTTGCCGACGAAGTCGCCGACCACCTTCACGCCGCTGACCTGCTTGGCCGAGAGGTGGCCGCGCAGGATGTTGAAGTGGCCCTTGCCGCCGTTGTCCGGCACGAGGTGCGTGCGCGGCTCGAACACGACGTCACCGCGGCCGTGGTCGACCAGCACGTCCTCGACGGCGCCCACGATGTCGGCGTTGGTGACGCCGAGGCTGTCGATGTCGTCGCCGGTGAGGTAGCGGAGCCAGACTGAGTGCGGCCCAGTCACCGGGCGAGGTCCTCGATGACCTCGGCGTTGGGCAGCGTCTGCAGGGCGGCGCCGGAGATGAGGAGCTTGCTGCCGCGGATGCCGCTGCCGATCACGAGCTCCGGCGCGGCGGCGACGCGGGCGTCGATGAGGATCGGCCACTCGGCGGGCAGGCCGACGGGTGTGATGCCGCCGTACTCCATGCCGGTGAGGGACACGGCCTCGTCCATGGGCGCGAACGACGCCTTGCGCACGTCGAGGCGGCGCTTGATCACGCCGTTCACGTCGGCGCGCGTGGTGGCGAGCACCAGGGCCGCCGCGAAGCGCACCTCGCCGGCCCGCTTGCCGGCGACGACGACACAGTTGGCCGACGCGTCGAGCGGCGAGCCGTACGTCTCGCAGAAGGCCGCGGTGTCCGCGAGCTCGGGATCGATCTCCGTGACGCCGACCGCGTCGGGCTCCGCGAGGGCGGCGAGCGCCTTCGCGACGGGTTCGGCGAGCAGGTCGGTACGGGTGGGCGCGGGGACGACCGTGAGGCTCCCGGCGATGGTCCAGGTGGTCACATCAAGAGAATCTACGCGGCTACCAGTTGCGGTTGCCCCGCTGCACCTCGATCAGCCGCGGCCGCACATCCACGATGTACACGAGCGCGGCCGCCATCGCGGGCACCCAGAAGATGAACCCGGCCCCGCTGACGTTGCTGCCGAACAGGACCAGCGCGACCGTGGCACCGCCGGTGATCAGCAACCAGATCGGCTTGGTCTTGCGGTCGGCCGCCTGGTACGCGTCCGAGCGCTGCAGCAGCGCGTGAACGAAGGCGAAGAGCCCGACCAAGGCGCTGCCCCAGTGGATGATCTGAAGTATCCAAGCGGCAACCAGCACGCGCCCCAGCTTACGGCAAACCACCCAACGCGCCCGTGGCCCGGCAGTTCACCGACGCCGGAGGGCGGGGGTGGTGTGACGTAGTTCTCTTTGTGGTGGCGGTGTTGCGTTCGGGCGTGCGGCTCGGATTGCCGACGCGGTGGTGTGGCGGACGCCGGAGGCTCCTTCGAGCTGGCTTGCGGCGGGCTGCCGGTGCCCGGAGGCTGCGGCCAGTCGTGCGCGTTGCCGGTGTTGGTGTGTCCCCGCGGCCGCATTGCGGCCCGCGCTCAGCCTCCGCGCCGTCGCCGGTTCTGGCGCAGCTCACTGCTCGGAGGCTCCGGCAGTGACGGCGCGCTGGGAACCCGGCTGGGGTCGTTGCCGATCTTGGCGCTCGACTCGGCGCAGGCCACCGCGACACCCGCCGTGCCCACTCCTGCCTGCCCAACCACACAAAGCCCGCTCCCCGGCGGCCGACCTGTCGAGGTGGCGCCGGGGAGCGGGCGGTGTCGTGCGAGGGCTTACTTCTCGGTCTTCGGCTCGGTGGCCGGCTTCTTCGCGACCGTCGTGGTGGTGCGGCGGGCGGGCGAAGCGGTCTTCGGCGCCGTGCGGTTGGCGGCCTTGCGGGCGACCGAGCGGGTCTCGTGGGCGAGGTCGTCGCCGAGGTCCTCGACGGCCGCGGCGGTCTCGTCGGCGACCTCGGTCACCTTGCGGGCGGTCTTCTCGCCGGCGGAGCGGGTGCGCTTGGTGACCTTGGCCAGCACGCCGTCGACGCGCTCGCGGGTCTCGCCGGCCAGGCCGTCCACGCGCTCCTGCGCGGTGGTCAGCGCGTCCTCGAGCTGGTCGAGGGCCTTCTTCACCTGCGGCTGCGCGGAGATCTTGTCCCAGGTCTGCTCGCCGGACTCGGCCAGCTTGTTGTAGAGCTTGAGCGCGGCCTCGGTGTACTCGTCGATGACCTTGCGCAGCTCGGCCGGGTCGAGCTTGCCGCGGAGGCTCTCGACGTCGGTGGGCAGCTCTTCGAGGTTCTTGCGGGCGTGCTCGCCGCTCTTGCGCGCCTTCGCGACCGCGTCGGTCACGGCCTGGCTCGCGAGGTTGCCGGCGCCGAGCGCGGCGAGCAGCGGGGTGCGGACCTGGTCGATGGCGGTGCTGACGACCTTGCGGACGTCCTCGGTCTTGGGCGTGGTCATGCCGACTCCTCTGTGGTGTCGTGGGTGGTCTTGGTGGTTGTCGGTTCAGCGGGCGTGCCGGCGGCGTTCTCCCGCCGGAAGGACTCGTAGACGTCGAGCAGAACCTGCTTCTGCCGCTCGGTCAGCACGGTGTCGGCGCGAATCGCGTCGCCGACCGGGCCGCCCGTGGGCACGTCGAGGATTCCTGCCTGCACGTACAGCGCTTCGGCCGAAATCCGCAGACCTTTGGCGATCTGCTGCAGGATCTCCGCGCTGGGTTTGCGGACCCCGCGCTCGATCTGGCTCAGGTACGGATTGGACACGCCGGCGAGCTTCGACAACTGGCGCAACGAAATCTTCGCCGAACTCCGCTGCTGGCGGATGTACTCGCCGATGTCGGAGGCGATGTCCGCGACCTTCTCCATCGGGTTCTGGGTCCCGCCGGGTTCTGTCATCCGGTCACCTCCTCGCGACACTTCCGACCGTACGCGGACGTGCTAGCTATTGCAAGCACTCTGCTTGCACCATCGGGTGTGGTTCCGCTCACCCGGCTACGGTGGTCCCCATGGCGACTCAACGGTTGCGCCGCAGGCTGGTCAAACACCTGGTCGAGGAGGACGTGCTCCACGACCCGAAGTGGGTCGACGCCTTTCGCAGCGTGCCGCGCCACGTGTTCCTGCCGCGGTTCTTCATGCGCGTCGACGAGGGCTGGGCGGCTGTCGACCGTGACGATCCCGGGTGGCTGGAGCGCGTCTACTCCCCCGACGTCCTGGTGACGCAGCTCGACGACGACTCGTCCCTGTGGGAGAAGGCCCGGCGCAACGGGCCCATCGACGGAGTGCCGACAAGTTCTTCGAGCATGCCGGCGATCATGGCGATCATGCTCGAAGAGCTGCGCGTGGAGGACGGGCAGCGGGTGCTGGAGATCGGCACCGGCACCGGGTACAACGCGGCTTTGCTCAGCCACCGTTGCGGATCCGGTTCGGTGTCCACTGTGGACGTCGATGCGGGACTGGTTTCGGCCGCGCGCGGACATCTGCAGGAGGCGGGGTACGCGCCGTCGTGCGAAGTCGGCGATGGGACGCTGGGTTTTCCGGCGGGGATCATGTTCGACCGGGTGCTGTGCACGGCTTCGGCTTCTTCGGTGCCGCCGGCCTGGCTCGAGCAGACCGTGCCGGGCGGGTTGGTCGTGACGACGTTGAACCGGCCCCTGGGCGCGGGGTTGGTTCGCCTGGTCGCCGGTCCGGGCGCAACGGGCCACGGCCGGGTTTTGACTCGCGACGGTCGTTTCATGCCCCTGCGCGGGCACCGCCTTCCCGCCCCGGCTGCCCTGCCCCCGCTCGCCGCCTCGGATTGGCGACCGTCGAAGCTGCCGATCGAGTTGCTGCTGAAGCCGCGCTTGCAGTTCGAGTTCTTCGCTTCCTTGGAACTCCCGGGCGTCCAGCCAGTCCGCGAACTCCCCGACGGCTCGAGCAACCCGGTTTCCTCGGGCGACCCCCACGTGGGGGCCTTCGCCCTCACCCACCCCGACGGCTCGTGGGCCCGCTTCCGCGCCCACGGCGACACGTTCGAAATCGCCGAAGGCGGCCCCCGGGGCCTGTGGGAGCTCGCCGAGCGCGCCCTCGTCCTGTGGAACTCCCTGGGCCGCCCGGAACGCGACCGCTTCGGCCTGACCGTGGACGGTTCGCGGCAGGAGTTCTGGCTGGATGAGCCGGACGGGCTTCGGTGGGAGCTGAATTAGGTCGGACCCAACCGCTGCTTGTCGATCCGATTGAAGCCGCTACGTCCGTAGCGGCGCGAGCGCCGTGCTCATTCCTCGGCCGCGATCGAGCCCGGAATCCCCACCTGCCTGGCCACCTCGGCCGCGGCCCAGGCGACATCGAGCGCCTCCCCCGTGCGGATCACGGTGCGGCCGTCGTAGCGGGCCCAGCACCACGCGCCCCTGGCGTCGAGGTTGCCGTGCTCGTCCATCCCGCGCGTGCCCAGGCTGATGCGGCCACCGTCGATCGTCGTGACCCAGACCGACGGGTCGGTGCCGCTCGGGTGGTCGATCGCGTAGCGCGCGACGCCGGCCGCCAGCAGAGCCTCGATCACGTCGTCCGCGTTCATGGGACGGACGTTACCCACGGACGTTCGAGACCGAAGCCATTTCCCGGCCGCTAGCCGGTCAGGTTCGACCTGACCCACTTCTCCACCTGGGTGCCCACATCGTCGAGCGAGGCGACGGTGGTGTCGAGGTACGGGACCTGGCTGCGGATCCACTGGTTGAACTCGAGCATCTCGTCGATGCGCGGCTCATCCCATTCGCGCCAGGCAGGGCGGGCGCGCAAGCGTTTGCGGAGGACCGCGTCGTCGGCGACGAGGGCGAGGTAGTGCACGTCGGAGAAGAAGACGCGCTCCGGCAGCGGCTCGACTTCCTGCGGGGCGACGGTGCCGCACAGCACGACCGGGCGGCCGTTCTGGTGCAGCATCGCCGCCATGCGGAGCCAGGCCGCGCGGAACGCCGGGATGTCGTCCCGGAGAGCGCCGGCCCACAGGACGTCCTGCTCCAGCACCACCGCGTCCCCGGCCAGCCGCCCCGCCAGCGCCGGGCCGACCGTGGACTTGCCCGCGCCGCTCGGACCCGTCAGCGCGAACAGCGGCAACCGCCGGAACGGCCACCGATGTCCACAGAGGACACACTCCAGCACCGCACCCTCGGCCCGCGGGCGTTCGGCCCGATCGCCGCACGCGGGACAAATCCGCAGGTCGAGGGCGGGCACCGGGTCAAGAGCCGACGCCGAGCCCGGGCCGCTCATCGGATCGACGACAGGCAACTCAGTCGAACAGGTTCTCGAGGAAGCTGCGCTTGCGGTGGCCGTGCGGGCGAGGCGAGTCGGCGTAGCCGCGGTGGCCGCCGCCGTAGGGCCGTGGGGAGTCCGAGTACCCGCCGCCGTACGGCTTGGGCGAGTCCGAGTACCCGCCGCCCCGGTAGGGCCGAGGCGAGTCCCCATGGCCACCCCGGTACGGGCGCGGCGAGTCCGCCCGCGCATAACGCGGTGGCGGCGCCGGCACCCCGCCGTAGTACGAGCTCTCCGCCCCGGCGATCTGCTCCAGCTCACCGTGGTCCAAGAAGATCCCCCGGCAGGCTTCGCACTGTTCGATGTGGATGCCGTTCTTGTCGACGGTCCGCATCCGGTTCTGACACTTCGGACAAATCACGCATCCGAGACTACGCAGATTCCGCCCGGCGCGTCAGCAGGCGCACAGGCAGAACGGATGACCCACCGGATCGGCGTAGACGCGGAAGGTCGAGGGCGAGTCGTCGAGCAGCTTGGCGCCCAGCGAGAGCACGCGCGTGTGCGCGGCTTCGAGGTCGGCCACGTCCAGGTCGAGGTGCGCCTGCTGGGGTTGCGAAGCCGAGGGCCATTCGGGGGCGCGGTAGTCCGTGACCTGCTGGAACTCCAGCCGAGCGCCGCCCGCCGGGTTGGCGAGCCGGGCCCAGCCGCCGTCCTCGTGCACGTCAGGTTCGGGCCAGTCGAGCACCGCGCGGTAGAAGCCCGCGAGCGCGGCGGGGTCCGGGCAGTCGAAGACGGTCGAGCCGAATGTCGGAACAGCACCCATGATCGTGACTCCCTCCAGTAACCAGTATTCGGAGTATGGGAGTTATCAGCCGACGAAGCAACCACCCTCGCTCGTACACTGGTTGCGTGCACACCGACGCGACCCTGGTGGTGGACTTCCTCAACACCGTCGACATCGAGCGCGGCGAGGACCTGCTGGACGACCCCGGGCTGTGGCAACGCTGGTCCGCCCAACGCGGCGTCTCCCCGAGCAACGCGGACGAAGCCCGCGCCATCCGCGACGCGCTGCGCGCCGCCGTCGGAGATCCGCGGCTCCCCGTGGAGCAGCTCGAAGTCCCGCTGACGTTCTCGCTCGACAACCAGGGACCCCAGCTCCTGGGGACAACCGCCGTCGCCGCGGTGCTGGTCGCCGCCACCCGGCTCTCCATCCGCGGCGACTGGGTCCGGCTCAAGATCTGCCCGGCCGACGACTGCCTCGAAGCCTTCTACGACGAGTCCCGCAACCGCTCGCGCACGTGGTGCTCCATGCGCGTCTGCGGCAACCGCGAGAAGGCCCGCACCTGGCGCGCCCGCGCGACGGGTGTGCACAACTGAGGACCTGTGGACAACTCGTGCACAGCCACCAGATATGCACGTGCAGACGCACCGGATCCCCACAACTTGTGGATGCGTGTTAGGCCAGATCCGTGAAAAGTTGTGGATAACCCGGGGGATAACTCAGCTTCCTGTGGACAACTGGTTTGAAGCTCCCCCCCGTGTGGTATACGCACCGGCTGCGCATGAGCAGCCACGCTCCGGCCACCTCAGAACCGTGACGAACCCCGACAAAACCGAGAAAAGCCCAGGTCAGAACAGCAGCTGCGCCACCGTGTAGATCACCAGGCCGGCCAACGCGCCCACCACCGTGCCGTTGATGCGGATGAACTGGAGGTCGCGCCCGACCTGCAGCTCGATCTTCCGCGACGTCTCCTCGGCGTCCCAGCGCTCGACGGTGTCGGTGATGATCGTGGTGATCTCCTTCGAGTAGTTCTTCACCAGGTACGCCGCCGCGCCCTCGACCCAGCTGTCCACCTTCGACGCCAGCGAGTCGTCCGTGATCAGCCGCTCGCCCAGCGACTGCAGGCCCGCGCGCACGCGTCGGCGCAGTTCGCTCGACGGGTCCTCGGCCGCGTTGAGCAGCATCTCCTTCGCCGTGGCCCACGCGTTGCCGATCAGCTTCTGCACCTCGTCGTGGTGCACGATCTGGCCCTTGACCTGCTCGGCGCGCTCCATGGTCTTCGGGTCGTTCTGCAGGTCCTGCGCGAACTCGCCGAGGAACTTGTCCAGCGCCAGGCGCATCGGGTGGTTCACGTCGGTCTTCACGGCCCACGCGAACGACAGCACCTCGCCGTACACCTTGTCCGCCAGCATCTCGTCGACGAACTTCGGCGACCAGCTCGGCGCGCGGTCGGAGACGACCCGCAGCATCGCCTGGTGGTTGTCGCGCACCCACTCGTACGCGCGGTCGCACATCAGGTCCACGAGCTTGTGGTGCGCGCCGTCCTCGAACACGCCCTCGAGGATCTTGCCCAGCGGCGGGCCCCACGGCCGGTCGACGATCCGCTTGACCACGGCCTGTTCCATGATCGCCTGCACGTCTTCGTCGCGCAGCACCGTCACGGCGCCGCGCACGACCGTGGCCAGCTCCGACGTCACGCGCTCGGCGTTGTCCGGCTGCGAAAGCCACCCGCCGAGGCGACGCGAGATCTCGACGCGCTTGAGCTTGTCGCGGATCACGTCCTCGGAGAGGAAGTTCGAGCCGACGAAGTCGCCCAGGCTGTTGCCGAGCTGGTCTTTCTTGTTCGGGATGATCGCCGTGTGCGGGATCCGCAGGCCCAGCGGGTAGCGGAAGAGCGCGGTGACGGCGAACCAGTCGGCGAGCGCGCCGACCATGCCGGCTTCCGCCGCCGCCTTCACGTAGCCGACCCACGCGGGCCAGCCGGCCGACTCCGCCCAGCTCGTGAGCAGGAAGACGACCGTGGCGCCGAGGAGGAAGGACAGCGCGACCTGCTTCATCCTCCGCAAGCCGCGCCGTTTTTCCGCTTCACCGGCGGCGCCACCGGGCGGGTCTGCGGGCGTGACCTTGGTTGGGGTGAGTTGCTCCACGACGCCATTGTCCGTGAGGATGCGTTTTCGTGCGTGAACCAGCTCTCGTCCCCCGCCTCCGCCCCTTCACCGCGACGATCTTCGCCGAGATGACGGCGCTCGCTGTGAAGCACGGCGCCGTGAACCTCGGCCAGGGTTTTCCCGACACCGACGGGCCCGCCGGCATGCTCGAAGCGGCGAAGAACTCCCTGTTCGGCGGCGACAACCAGTACCCGCCGGGCCCGGGCCGCCCCGAGTTGCGCGCCGCCATCGCGCGCCACCGGCTGCGCTACGGCACCGAGTACGACCCGGACACGGAAGTCCTGGTCACGGCGGGGGCGACCGAGGCCATCACGGCCGCGCTCATCGCGCTGACGGAAGCCTGCGACGAGGTGATCGTGGTCGAGCCGTACTACGACTCCTACGCCGCGGCCGTCGCGATGGCCGGCGCCCAGCGGCGGGTGATCGGCCTGGTCGAGGCCGAAGACGGGCGTCTCGAGCTCGACCTCGACGCCCTGCGCGACGCCATCACGCCGCGCACGCGCGCCGTGCTGCTGAACTCGCCGCACAACCCGACCGGCACCGTGTTCTCGCGCGCGCAGCTGGAGGCCGTGGCGGCGCTGTGCGTGGAGCACGACCTCATCGCGGTGACCGACGAGGTCTACGAGCACCTCGTGTTCGACGACGCGGCCCACATCCCGCTCGCGACGCTG
Source organism: Amycolatopsis sp. NPDC047767 (assembly GCF_040704195.1). Lineage (NCBI taxonomy): Bacteria > Bacillati > Actinomycetota > Actinomycetes > Pseudonocardiales > Pseudonocardiaceae > Amycolatopsis > Amycolatopsis sp. NPDC047767. The sequence goes on along the minus strand of NZ_JBEYSJ010000003.1, from coordinate 448,726 downwards.
CCCGGGATGCGCGAGCGGACGGTGTCGATCTCCAGCGCCGGCAAGACGTTCAACTGCACCGGCTGGAAGATCGGCTGGGTCTGCGCGACGCCGTCGCTCGTCGCGGCAGTGAAGGCAGCGAAGCAGTTCATCACGTTCGTCTCGGGCGGCCCGCTGCAGCCGGCCGTGGCGTACGCGCTGGACCACGAGCTGCCGTGGGTCGAAGAGCTGCGGACGAGCCTGCAGGACAAGCGCGACCGGCTGTCGGCGGGACTCGCGGACGCGGGTTTCGCCGTGCGGCCCAGCAGCGGCACGTACTTCGTGACAGCCGACGTCCGTCCACTCGGGTTCACCGACGCCGCGGAGCTGGCGTGGGAGCTGCCCGAACGCGTCGGCGTCGCGGCCGTGCCCGTCAAGGTGTTCACAGATCACCCGGACGAGTGGAAACACCTGCTGCGGTTCGCGTTCTGCAAGCGGAACGAAGTCATCGACGAGGCCGTCGCGCGATTGCGGCAACTCGTCTGACCACTGCGGTTACCGAATCACGAGTTGCGAAGCGGTTACGCTCCAGATTCATCGACAGTGCGTTAGTGATTCGATACCGAGAGTATGTTTTCGAGGTGAAACATCAGGTCAACGGCCGTGCGGGCGTCCGCCCGGATGGCCGCAGAGGGTCCTGCCGGGCACACGCTCAGTGATCAACTTCGGCTGATCGGACACCGGAGCCGGTAAGTCCGTTCCGCCTTACGGGGTGGATCGAACGCAGGGAAGATGAAACACTCGCGACCGGTGCTAGAAAGAGTGCAGCCCCGGGGGAACTGCGACCTGGCCGGAGAAGAACCCCAGTTGGATCAGTCTCGTGCGGCGGCCGCATGAGCTTCAGGCGCGGACGGTGGTGGTGGCGTGAGCGACATGGCAGCCGCACGCACCGACGCACCACTCGTGAGCAGCGCTGATCCCGGGCTGACCCCTTGTGTTGTTCTGCCTGCCGGTGTTCCGAGTGGCCGCGCTTCGGTGTCTTCTGTGTCTCCGGTGCCTGCAGTACGCCGGCCGCGGCCGTGGGCGGCCCCGTTGGCGAGGCCGGCCGCGCGGATCGCGCTGGCAGGCGGGTTGACGTTGGCCGGGTGGCTGCTCGGCGCGTTGATCGCCGGAGCCGGGGCGGAAGCGGCGGAACAGCCGCACGGGGACGCATCCGGGAACACGGCCGTGACCGCGCCGGGTCACACCGGGCACGGCGAGGCTCGGGAGCACCGTCGAGAGCCGCACGGACATCCGTGGCACGGCGCTTCGACCGGGTCCACTGCGGACTCGAGTGCCGCGGGGACTTCCGGTGACAGCAAGGGTTCGACCGGCGGCACCGGCTCGGATGCCGCGGCAACGGGCACTTCCGGCACAAGCACTTCCGGCGAGACCACTTCCGGCAAGAACGCCTCGGGCACGAGCACTTCCGGCACAAGCACTTCCGGCGAGACCACTTCCGGCAAGAACGCCTCGGGCACGAGCACTTCCGGCACGGACGCCGCCAAGCCGAGCGCTTCCGGCACCAACGCTTCCGACGAGAGCACGTCGGACCAGACCGCGACGCCCGCCGTTTCCGGCGACAGCACCGACTCCGGGGCCACGACCGGCGCGAGCCAGGGCGGCGCCACCGCCGGCTCCGATCAGGTCGGGCCTGACGGGTCCGCCGGCGCGAAGCAGCACGAGACCGGCGACTGCGACGGAACGCACCACAGCGCAACCGACCAGACCACCAGCGATCCCAGCGCTGCCACGGATCCCAGCGCCACAGACGCGCCGCTGCGCGTCACGCCGTCGCACCAGGATGGCCTGCTCGGCGGGTTGCTCGGGGGCGTACTCGGACTGGTCGACACCACCGTGCACTCGATCACCGGTGTGGTCGGGACCGTGGACGACGTCGGGGGAACCGTGTTGCCGCCGGTCACAACGGTGCCGGGTGGGGATGACGCACCGCCGTTGATCGCGATCGGAGACGTGCTCGGCCCGGTGTTCTCGGGTGGGACGGTGAGCGGCGGGGTCACGGCGACCGTGCCGGAGCTGACCGCCCAGCCCGCCGAGGTGGTGACCGCCGTCGTGCCGGTGATCGTGCCGCAGCCGGCGCCGGTGACCGTGCCGAAGGCGGCCGGGCTGGTGCACTACCCGAGTGTCGTGCACCTGATTCCCGTGCAGCAGCGCAGCACCGGCGCGCAGCCCGCGCACAACGAGAACTCCCGCGTCGGCGTCACAGGTGGCGGCGGCAGCGGGGGCGGCGGCGGCCTGCCCGCGGCGCCCAGCGCGCCCGTCGCGCCGACCACCACCGCCAACCCGGGCCACGACGGCCCGGGCGGCGCACGGCAGCCGTTCGCCGTCGTCGGGGACAGCGTGACCACCACGCAGCTCAAGCTGATCGGCGTCAGCCGCGACCACGAGGTCGCCGGCGCGGGCAGGGACGCAGCCCTGCCCACCACCTCCCCGGACTGACCGGCACCCGGTCCACCGGGGAGAGCCACGTCCAAACCAAGATCAACTTCTTGGAGCGCGCGCCCGTTCGCTGCGCCTGGCTCACCCTTTCGCACCAGTCATTCGACGTGTCATTCCACGCGTCATTCCAGGTGTCACTCCCAAGGGGCGATCCATGCGTACGACCAGCCTTCCCGACCGGCCGACCGCGCCCGGCCGGATCGGGTCCTGGTCCCGGCGCCGCGCTGCCCCCGCGGCGCCGGGACCCACAACGGGCGTGCTCCGGAGGTTCCCGCTCACCGCGCCGAGCGGGAACCTGCGCCAACCGAAGCCCGCCTGAGCCGTCGGCGCTTCCCGGCACGTCGAGGGGCTGTGCCGGGAAGCCGCCGCGGCGCCCGCTCTGAACGGAGCGGGTGACGAACAGCCGGTGCGCCGGATGCGACCACCACCATCCCTGGAGTGGTTGGAACATCCGGTGCACCGGCTGTTTATCTTTGAGCCCTGGCCCGGGAAACGCTGCCGCACCAGCGAAGCTCAGGTCACCGGCACGTTCGCCGCCGGCACATCCGCGTAACCGCGCACCGACTCGACGGCCAGGCTCAGCCGCCGCACGGCCTCCAGCAGCTGGTCGGGCGGCAGGCCGAACGGCAGCCGCAGCCAGCGTTCGAGGCCGCCGTGCACGCCGAAGCGCGAGGCGGGCGCCAGCTGCACGCCGTGGTTCGCCGCCGAGACGGCGAGGCGCGTGCTCATCGGTTCCGGCAGGCGGCACCACAACGACAGGCCGCCGGCCGGGACCTCGAACGTCCACTCAGGACAGTAGGCGTGCACCGCGTCGATCAGGGCATCGCGCTGCAGCCGGAAATCCACCCGCCGCTGGGCCAACGCCGCGTAACCGGCCGGCTCCAAGAGCGAAGCCAGCACCAGCTGGTCGAACACCGGCGCCCCGAGGTCCACGGCGAAGCGCGACGACAGCAGCCGGTCGAGCAGGTCGGCTGACGCGCGGATCCAGCCCAGCCGTAGCCCTCCCCACTGTGACTTCGCGGCCGAGCCGACCGTCAGCGCCAGGTCCCCCGCGAACGCGGCCAGCGGCGGCGGCGCGTCGAGCGGATCACCCTCGTAATCCAGCTCCACCAACGATTCGTCGACCACCACGGGCGTGCGCGAGCGCGCGAGGAGGCCGCCGAGGCGTTCGCGGCCCGCGGCGTCGAGGCGCAGGCCCGTGGGGTTCTGGAAGTCGACGACGAGGTAGCCGAACCGCGGCGACGCCTGGCGCAACGCGGCCTCGATCCCCGTGAGATCCCAGCCGCGCACGGGGTCGAGCGCCACGGGCACGGGCAGCGCGTGCGCGGCGCGTACGGCGTCGATCGCGTTCGGGTAAGTCGGCTGCTCCACCAGCACGCGGTCGCCCGGGCCGGCCAGCATGCGCAGGCACAGCACGAAAGCCGAGTACGCGCCGGCCGTCAGCATCACCTGGTCCGGAGTCGTCGGCAGGCCGCGCGCGGTGTAGCGCTCGGCGATCCGCTCGCGCAGCAGCGGCAGGCCGCCGGTGAGGTACCCGTTGCCGCTCAGGTGCTCCACGAGGTCGCGCCGCGCGGTGTCGACGGCGTTGATCAGCCCCGGCAACGCGGGTGGCGCGGCCCGGGCCAAGTCGATCAGGCCGTCGCGTTCGTGCTGGGCCGGCGCGGCCGAACGGTGGCCGGCACCGGAGATCCACGAACCGGCACCGCGACGGCTGGCGACGACACCGGTGGCACGCAGCCGGTCCAGCGCCGCGCCGATGAGGGTGCGGCTGACGCCGAGGGCGTCGGCGAGCTCGCGCTCCGCGGGCAGCCGGGTGCCGATGGGGAGCTGGCCGTCGAGCACTTGCAGCTCGACGGCCGCGGCCAGATCCGCCGCCCCCTGCCGGGAGCCACGGCGGCGCCACTCCCCCAGCAACACGGCCAATCGGGTACCAGAGACACGGCTACCCAGCGGAAGATGCGAGGTCATAAGACCAATTATCCGACATTGGCCATGGATTACCAGTCCACTTGTCGCCGATAGTGGAGAAGTGGCAGTTGTCGACCTCAGTCCCCTCAGCGTCCGCCGGGCGCCCGTCCGCCGTGGTGCCCAGCTTCTGGCCGGCCTCGCGCTCTACGGCGCCAGCATGGCCATGCTCACCCGCGCCCACCTGGGCCTCGACCCGTGGGACGTGCTCCACGAAGGCCTCACCAAGCTCACCGGCCTGAGCTTCGGCACGGTCACGGCCATCGCGTCGGTGTTCGTGCTGCTGCTGTGGATCCCGCTACGCCAGCGGCCCGGCATCGGCACGGTGGCCAACGTCGTGGTGATCTCCGTGACCGTCGACGCCGTCCGCGCGGTGCTGCCCGACCAGCACACGCTCGCGTTGCAGATCCTGCTGCTCGTCGGCGGTGTGGTGCTCAACGCCGTGGCCACCGCCGTCTACGTCGGGACTCGCCTCGGCCCCGGTCCGCGCGACGGGCTGATGACCGGCCTCACCGCGCGCACCGGCTGGTCGGTGCGGCTGGTGCGCACCGGGATCGAGGTGACCGTGCTCGCCGTCGGCTGGCTGCTCGGCGGCACCTTCGGCGTGGGGACCGTGCTCTACGCGCTCACGATCGGACCACTCACGCAGGCCCTGTTGCCCCTGGTCACGTGGCGGACCGGGCGCCGCGAAGAGCAGCAGCACTAGCCGGCCTCCCGCTGGCCGACCACGCGGCGCACCGACACGTAGTCGACGCCGTGGGCGGCCAGCAGGTCGGGCACCGGGCCCTTCTGCTGCACCAGCGCGAGCAGCAGGTGCTCCTGCCCGAGGTGCTTGTCGCCCAGCTTCACGGCTTCGCGCAGGCTCAGCTCCATCGTCCGCTTCGCGTCGGCCGCGAACGGGATGTGGCCGCGTTTCGCGCGTCTGCCGCCACCGGCGAGCGCACCCGGGCCGTGGGTCTCCTCGACGCGCTCGACGATCTGCTCCACGTCGATGCCGAACTCGGTGAGCGCGGCGACCTCGGCGTCGCTGATCCCGCCGCGCCGGCGGATGCGGTCGAGCTCGCCCAGCACGTCTTCCCGCGACACGCCGAGCTCCTGCAGCAGCCGCAGGCCGGCGCCGTTTTCGGTGCGGGCGAGCCCGGCCAGCACGTCGGTGAGCTCGATCTGCCGCGCACCGGCCTCGCGCGCCACGATCTGGGCCTCGACCACGGCCAGCCGCGCGTCGAGCGTGAACCGTTCGAACATCAGTGCCTCCCGTACTTCTTGTGGACGGCCTGCCGGCTGACCCCCAGCTCGGCGGCGATCTCCTGCCAGGACCAGCCGTGCACGCGGGCGCTGCGCACCTGCACGGCTTCGAGTTGTTCCAGGAGCCGACGAAGCGCCGCGACCGCGCGAAGCCCCACTCGGGGATCACGGTCGCCCGCCCTCGCGGCCAGGTCTGTTGCTTCGGTCATGGTGTCAATCTAGGTTGACACCACCACGTCTGTCAACCGAAGTTGACAGACCGGTCCCGGTCAGCCGTTCGGGTTAGCATCGGGTGATGCCCGAGATCGCGATCGCGGAGCGCGCGGGAGTAGGCGCGGACGGCCTGCCTCGCGCGAGCGAAGACCACGTCGTGGTGCTGGACAACGCCGTGCTGCTGCTGGACGGCGCCACGTCACCGAGCCCCGACCTGCCGCCCGGCGGCTGGTACGCCGACCTGCTGGTGCGCCGGCTGGCGGACGAGCTGAGAGAAAGTCCCAAGGAAGACCTCGCCGTGGCGCTGGCGTCGTCCATCGCCGGGGTCGCGGCGGAGCACGGGCTGGAGCCCGGGCACTCGCCGTCGAGCACCGTGTCGATCCTGCGCTGGGACGCGGCCGAGGTCGAAACCCTTGTGCTGGCGGACAGTCCGGTTGTCGCGTTCGGACAGTTCGGCGTCGACGTCGTGGCCGACGACCGGCTGGTCTCCCTGCGCGACGGCGGCCTGCTGCAGACCGGCGCCGACGTGCGCCGCCGCCGCAACGCCGAAGACGGCTTCTGGGTCGCCGAAGCCGACCCCGAGGCGGCGGCGAAGGCTGTGCGGCGCTCGTGGCCGCGCCCCGAGGTCGACGCCGTGCTGCTCGCCACCGACGGCGTGTCCACCGGGGTCGACGACTACGGCCTCTTCGGCTGGCCCGACGTGCTGCGCCTCGCCCGGGTGAACGGCCCGGACGCCGTGCTGGACGCCGTGCGAACCGCGGAAACGCAGGATCCCGACGGTTCGCGCTGGCCGCGGGCGAAGCGGCACGACGATCAAGCCTTGGTGCTCGCCGAATTCACCAGCGAGGTCGAATAGGGGTCGAATTCAGGGTGATCCCGGATCACGGATCGCGCCGGCCCCGCAACGCTGGGGACCATGGGGATTTCACGGGGGCTGCGGATCTGGCGGATGGGCGCACTGGTGGCGATCGGGTGGGGGCTGTTCACGATCACCCTGATGCACGTGATCAGCTCCCACGACCCGATCCACGACACGTTGTCGAGCTACACCACCACCGACCCGGGCCTGCTGAGCGCGAGCGTGCTGGCGCTCGCCGTCGGTTCGCTGGCCGTGCTCGGTTGCCTGGCGGCCGGTGGCGTGCCGCTGCCTCGGACCACGCGAGTGCTGCTTTCGTTGTGGGCCTTGGGGTTGGCGACGGCCGCGGTGTTCCCGGCGAGCTACCCGCCGCACCCGGACCTGACGAGCGGCGAGATCCACCTGTACTCGTGCGTGGTGGCGTTCGCGAGCCTGCCGGCCGCGGCGCTGACGTTGCTGGAACCGTTGCGCGGCACGGCCGAGCGCGCGCTCGTGGCGCGGCGGCTGCGGTTCGGGGTGGCCGTTCTGGTGGTGTTCGGCGTGAGTTTCCTGTTCGCCCGCCTCGACGAAGCCGGGCTGCCGGTCCACACCGTCACCGAGCTGCTGCCGGTGGGGGCCACGCAACGGCTGATGCTCGTCGCGGACGTCGTGCTGCTGCTGGGCCTGGTCCGCGTGGCGGTGCGGGTCGACGCCACCCGCGCGGCGGCCGAGCTGCAACCGGCCGCCGCGCGGGACTGACTCACTCCTGCATCGCGGCGACGAACTCCGGTGCGTAGCCGTACAGCCCGGGCAGGCCGCCGGTGTGCACGAACACCACCGTCTCCTCGGGGTCGAACCGGCCGTCCGCGGCCCATTCGACGAGCGCGGCAGCGGCCTTGCCGGAGTAGACCGGGTCCAGCACCACACCTTCGGTGCGGCCGAACAGCCGCAGCGCGCCCCACGTCGAGGGCGCCGGGATGCCGTAGCCCTCGCCCATGGTCGAGTCGCTCATGCGCACGTGGTCCAGCGACGGCGTGTCGACGCCGAGGAGCTGCGCGGCTGAGGTGACGAGATGGGTGAGGTTGTCGGTGGCCTCGTCGAGCGGATGGCTCACGCAGGCGAAGTCGGCGCCGAGGTTGCCGAGCAGCGCCGTGCCGAGCGCGAGGCCGGCGGACGTGCCGCCGCTCGCGTGGGGCGCGACGATGCGGGCGCTGTCGATCCCGAGCGCCGAGAGCTGCTGCGCGAGCTCGTGGGTCGCGGACACGTAGCCGAGGGTGCCGAGCGCGTCGGAGCCGCCGACGGGGACCGTGAAGACCTTGCGGCCCTCGTAGTCGGCCGACGCGAGCAGCTCTTCGTAGGTGCGCTCGGCTTCCTCGACGGTGGCGCAGATGTGCAAGCGGGCGCCGAAGAGCAGGTCGAGCGGGATGTTGCCGGAATGCTCGTAGGCCTCGCCTTGGCGCGGCACCTTCGCCGTGAGCACCAGCTCGCAGCGCAGCCCGAGCCGCGCGCACGCCGCCGCGGTCTGGCGTCCGTGGTTGGTCTGCAGGGCGCCGAAGGTGATCACCGTGTCGGCGCCGGCGGCGAGTGCCGCACCGAGGTGGAAGTCGAGTTTGCGCAGCTTGTTGCCGCCCACGCCGAGCGGGTGGACGTCGTCGCGCTTGAGCATCAGCCGCGGCAGCCCGAGCGCCTCGCCCAGGCGCGGCGCGGCCAGCAGCGGCGTCGGCCCGGTGCCGAGCCCCGCCCGCGGGAACGCGTCGAAAACGGGAAACCGGTCGAAGTCGAACGTCATCGATCCTCCGTGGGGCTGGGGCGGGTCTCGGGCTCATCGTCGGCCTCGGGCGGGTCGGCTGTCGAACCAGGGAGCCGGAATCACAGTCCGGTGGTAACGTTCGTTCGAACGAACGAGAACCCGGGGGTGGCCCGATGACCGTCAGGACTTCCGCGTTCACGACCGTCGCCGACCAGGTGACGGCGCTCGAAGCAGGCGAAACGACCTCGGTGGCGCTCACCGCAGCGGCTCTGGAAGAGGCGCACGCGAGCCAGACCGTGCTCAACGCGTTCCGCCGGATCCGCGACGACGAAGCCCTTGCCGAGGCCGAAGAAGCCGACCGGCGCCGGGCGCGAGGTGACCGGACGCCGTTGCTGGGCGTGCCCGTCGCGATCAAGGACGACGTGGACCTCGCGGGCCTGCCGACGGCGTTCGGCTGCGCGGGTGACTTCCCGGACGCGACCGCCGACGCACCCGCCGTGGCGCTGCTCAAGCGGGCCGGCGCCGTGATCATCGGCAAGACGAACACGCCTGAGCTGGGACAATGGCCGTTCACGGAAGGGCCGGCGTTCGGGGTCACGCGTAACCCGTGGCACCCCGACCACACGCCCGGCGGGTCCTCCGGCGGCTCGGCGGCCGCGGTGGCCGGCGGGGTGGTCGCGGCGGCGCTCGGCTCCGACGGCGCCGGGTCGGTGCGCATCCCGGCGGCGTGGACGGGGCTCGTCGGCATCAAGACGCAGCGCGGCCGCGTGCCGCTCGGTGGGGAGTTGTTCCACGGCCTCACCGTGCTCGGCCCGCTGGCCCGGACCGTGGCCGACGCGGCGACCCTGCTGGATGTCACCACGGGCTCCGACGGCGTGTTCCGCGCGGCCGCCCGCCGGGAACCCGGCCGGCTGCGCATCGGGCTGTCGACGAGGATTCCTTTCACCGCAACGAAAACCAGCCTCGACCCGGTCGTCGAAGCGGCCGTGCGCAACACCGCGGAGGCGCTGGCGAACCTGGGCCACGACATCGTCGAGATCGACCCGGGCTACGGGCTCATCGGCCTCACCTTCCTGCCGCGCTCGCTCACCGGCGTGCGCGACTGGGCCGCTCGCGTGCCCGAGAAGGCCAAGCTCGACCCCCGCACGCGCGGCAACGCGCAGCAGGGCACCGTGCTCGCCGGTGCGTTGAAGCTCGCCCGCGCTCTCGAACCCGCGCTGCAACGCCGCATCGGTTCCGTTTTCGGGCGCGTCGACGTGCTGCTCACCCCGACCACCGCGACGCCGCCGCCGAAGACCGGCGCGTTCGACGGCCTCACCGGCTGGCGCACCGACCAGACGATGATCGCCGCGTGCCCCTACGCTTGGCCGTGGAACGTGCTGGGCTGGCCGGGGATCAACGTCCCGGCCGGACAAACCGCGGACGGGCTCCCCCTCGGCGCCCAGCTGCTGGGCCCGTCGCACGCCGAGGAGCGGCTGATCTCCGTGGCCGCGCAACTGGAAGAGGTCCAACGGTGGCACCTGCGCCGGCCCGCAAGGGCGTGGTGAACACCCGCGACGCGATCCTGCGGGCGACGCTCGAGGTCGTCGGCGAGCAAGGGGTCGGCGGGCTCACCAACCGCCGCATCGTGGCCGCCGCGGGCGTCTCGCTCGGCACGCTGACCTACCACTTCCCCAGCCAGACGGAGCTGCTGCGAGAGGCGATGCTGCTGTTCGCCGAGGAGGAGACGGCGAAGCTCGCCGCGATCGCCGACGCGCACAGTGCGGACGGCCTCAGCCTGGAGCAGGCCGCGGCCGTGGTGGAGCACGTGATCGAGCAGCTGCCGTTCGGCACCGACGACCTCGCACCCCACGAGCTGTACCTCCAGGCCGCGCGCGATCCCGGGCTGCGCGAAGCGTCGGCGCGCTGCTTCGCGGCGTACGACGACCTGGCCACGACGATCCTGCGCGCGCTCGGCGTGCCCGATCCCGCGCGGGTGGCGGGTCCCGTCGTCGCGCTCATCGCCGGGTTGCAGCTGCGGCGGCTGTCGACGGGCACCGACGTGCCGGCCGCCGAGCCACTGATGATGCTGTTGCGCGGGGCCTGACGTGGCGCCGCCGGTCGTGCGGGGCACCGCGGCCTGGCGGTACTTCGGTGACTTCCGCGACGTGCTGCTGGCCGGGCAGGTCCTGGTGCTGCAGGTGGCCCACCCCGTGGTGGCGGCCGGGGTGCGGGACCACTCGGACTACGTTTCGGATCCCTGGACGCGGTTGATGCGGACGGGGGCTTCGCTGTCGATCTACGTGTACGGCGGTGCTGCCGGCGCGCGGTTCGAGGCTTCGCGGTTGCGGGAGCTGCACCGGACGTTCACCGGGGTGGCCGACGGGCGGCGGTACAGCGGGCTGGATCCGGGTGCTTACGCGTGGGTACATGCGACGTTGGTGAAGGTTCCCGTTGATGTACAACGGTTTTTCGGGCGGCCGCTGACGCCGGGCGAGCTCGACGAGTACTACGCGCAGATGTGCGACATCGGCCGGGTGCTCGGGGTGCGGGAGCGGGATCTGCCACCCGACTGGGCCGCGTTCTCGCGGTACTACGACGAGATGGTCGCGTCGTTCCGGCCGAACGAGACGATGACGACGTTGCTGGAGACCATCCACACCGTGCCGAAACCCGTGCGGTGGCTGCCGGATCGGTGGTGGCCGCGGCTGCGGGATGCGCAGGCGGCCGGGCAGCTGTTCTTGATCCGGGCGACGTTGCCGGCGGCTTTGCGGGAGCAGCTCGGTCTACAGTGGACTTCTCGTGACCAGCTGCGGTTCGCGCGCTTCTGCCGTGTGGTGCGGATCGTCGGCTGGTTGGTGCCCGCACCGTTGCGGACGGCGCACATGCGGTGGATCGGCAAGCTGAACGTGTGGTTGCGGGCCCATCCGTGGGCTTACCGGCTCCTGCCCTGACTCAGCCGTGCGTAGTGGGCCCGGGCCTTGGCGCGGTTGCCGCAGCGGGACATCGAGCACCACTGCCGGGTCCTTCGTGGTGACGCGTCGGCGAAGCGCAGGCCGCAGTCGTCCGCGGCGCAGACGCGGACGTCCACCGGGCTCGTCACCAGCTCGATCACGTCGGTCGCGATCAGCGCGAAGGCGGCCGCGACCGGGTTTCGCGGGGTGGGTGCCGCTTTGCGCAGCTCCCCGTCGGACAGCCGCAGGCGCGCGTTGGGCAGCGGCTCCTCGACGGCTTTGTTCACGAGCTCGACGTCAGGGGGTGCCGGCGGGGTGGTGACCAGCCGGTTCACGGCTTCCCTGAGCCATTTCGCCGTTTCGAGGTCTTCCTGCGTGACGGGCACCGGGCCTTTGGTGAGGCCGGCGAGCGAGAGCCATTCGGCGAGGGCTTCGGGCGAGGTCAGCAGCTCGACCCCTTCGGGCTGGTAGCGGTCGCGCAGCGTGTTGACGAGGTCGAGACACGGCCGGCCACCGTCGAAAACCCACTCCATGGGGTTGATTCTAACCCTTGTCACCGGTTAGTCGCGTCCGGTAGCGTCTAACCCCATGAGCCGGTTAGAACCTTCGATGGCGCAGGTCGGCGACCTCCGGATGCACTACCTGCGCGGCGGCGACGGCCCACCCGTGTTCCTGCTGCACGGGTGGCCGCAGACGTCGCACTGCTGGCACCGCGTCGCGGGCCCGCTCGCCGAAACCCACACCGTGATCGCGCCCGACCTGCGTGGTTACGGCCGCACCGACAAGCCCCGCGGCGGCTACGACAAACGCACCATGGCCGCCGATCTCGCCCAGCTCGCCGAGCAGCTGGGCTTCGACCGCGTGTCGGTGGTCGGCCACGACCGTGGCGGCCGCGTCGGCCACCGCTGGGCTTTGGACCGCCCGGAGCAGGTCGAGCGCCTGGCCGTCCTCGACATCGCGCCGACGCGCGAGATGTGGAAACGGCTGGATTCGGATGTCGCGAAGGGCTACTGGCACTGGCTGTTCCACCTGCAACCCGACCTGCCGGAACTGCTGGCGGGCAGCAACATCGCCGCCTACCTGGGCTACTTCTTCGAACGCTGGACCTTCCAGCGCCAGGGCCTGCCCGCCGAGGACGTCGCCGAATACGTACGCGCCTTCTCCGCCCCCGGCGCCCTCCGCGCCGGCTTCGACGACTACCGCGCCTCCTTCCCCGACGACGCCACCCTCGACGACGCCGACTACGCCGCCGGCAACCGCCTCACCCAGCCCGTTCTCGCCATGTGGGGCCAAGCGGGCCTCCTCGGCAAACTCCCCACCCTCGACCTCTGGCGCGACTACGCCGACAACGTCACCGGCGTCGGCCTCGAGAACTGCGGCCACTTCCTACCGGAGGAACAACCGGAGGCGGTGGTGTCGCACTTGCGTGAGTTCTTGGGTTAGGTGGTGATCGCACTCACGTGAGCATCTCGCCTGGGCCTTGATCAGCTCGTCGGCCGGCGGCCGCGCCACACCCGCCGGGGAACGCCGGCTGCGGGGCGGCTGAGCACCCCATCCAGCCCGCGCTCCGCAACGCCGAGGCAAACGGACCGCGGCCGCTTCCCCGGAGGAGCAGCCAGAAGTCGCCGGCCAGGCGGCACATGAGCGCCGAACCGAGCCTGCGCTCAGAAACGCGAGGGCCAGGCTCGACAGCGGCCGCTTCCGGAGAGATGCCGCCGGACGTCGTCGTTGTGGGCGGCGAGGGCCGCTCGGTCAGGCCTTGATCAGCTCATCGACCACCCATTGCCCGACACCCTCCGGGAATGGCGACGGCAGGCCGAGCACCACGTGCTCGAAGCCGGCGTCCACGGCCTCCGTGATGGCTTTGCGCGTGAGGCCCGGGTCCGCATAGGACACCGGCAGGTGGATCGAGCGCGTGATTTCTGCCGGGTCGCGGCCGATGTCGGTGCAGTAGCGGTCGAGGAGGGCGCTGCGGCTGATGCAGTCGTCGAGGTCGCCGCCGGGGATGTTCCAGACGTCGGCGTGGGTGGCGGCGACGCGGAGGGTTGCGGAGGCGCGGCCGCCGATGACGATCGGGGGGTGGGGGCGCTGCATGGGCTTGGGGTTGCCGAACGCGCCCTTGAGTTGGACGGTGTCGCCGATGAAGTCGAAGGGCGCGTCCTCCGTCCACAAGCGACGGATGACGGTGCAGGCTTCGGCGAGGGCCTGCACGGCGTGCGCGGTGTCGTGGAACGGGAGGCCGTGGGCTTCGTACTCGCGCCGGGCCAGGGGGTGGCTCGGGCGGGAGCCGACGCCGATGCCGAAGTCCAAGCGGCCGTGGGAAACCACGTCGACGGTCGTGGCGATCTTGGCGAGGACGGCGGGCGGACGGAAGCGGTTGCTGGTGACCATGAGGCCGAGGCGCAGGCGGGAAGTCTGCGCGGCGAGAGCCGAAAGCAGGGTCCAGCCTTCGAAAATCGGCCCATCAGGGTCGCCGGCGATGGGGAGCAGGTGGTCGAAGAGCCAAGCGTGCTCGATCTCCGGCAGGGTGTCGGCTTCGCGCCAGACGCGCACGAGGTCGGCGTAGTCAACCTGCATCGGGGCGGTCATGATGCCGAACCGAGGTGACATGGGAAGTCCTTTCAGCGGCGACGCAAGGAGGGATCGAGCAGAGCGGGAGGGGTGTCGAACTTCTCGTGCGCGGCCAGGTCGACGCCGGGTGCGACGATCTCGTCGATCGCGTCCAGCACGTCGGCGGACAGCACGGTGTCGGCGGCCGCGAGGTGCGAGCGCAGGTGCTCCGGCGTGCGCGGGCCGATGATCGCGCTGGTCACGGCCGGGTGCGCGGTCACGAAGCCGAGCGCGAGCTGGATCAGCGTCAGCCCGGCGTCGGCGGCGACCTTCGCCAGACGCTCCACCGCGTCGAGCCGGGCCCGGTTGGCGGGCAGCGCCAGGTCGAAGCGCTGCGGCAGGGCCTTCGAGCGGCTCGTGGCGATCTCGCGCCCCTCACGGACCGCGCCCGACAGCCAGCCGGACGCGAGTGGGCTCCACGCCAGCACGCCGAGGCCGTACTCCTCGGTCATCGGCAGCACGTCGGCCTCGATGCCGCGTTGCAGGATCGAGTAGCTGGGCTGCTCGGTGACGTAGCGGCCCAGATGGTGCTCCCGCGCGGCCCACTGCGCCTGCACGATCTTGTACGCGGGGAACGTCGACGAGCCGAAGTAGCGGATCTTCCCGGCGCGCTGCAGATCCGTGAGCGCGGAAAGCGTCTCCTCGTCACTGGTCGAGGGATCCCAGCGGTGGATCTGGTAGAGGTCGACGTGGTCGACACCGAGCCGGCGCAGGCTGTTGTCGAGCTCGCTGACGAGCCAACGGCGCGAGCTGCCCCGGTGGTTGCGCTCGTCGCCCATCGGCATGGCGGCCTTCGTGGCGAGCACGAGGTCGTCGCGGCGCCCGGCGATGGCCTTGCCGACCATCACCTCCGACTCGCCGGCGCCGTACATGTCGGCCGTGTCGACGACGTTGATGCCGCCTTCGAGCGCGGCGTCGACGATGGCCGTGGCGTCGTCCTGCGTGGTGCGGCCGATCGCGCCGAAGTTCATGGCGCCGAGCGACAGCGCGCTGACCTGCACACCGGTGCGGCCCAAGGTGCGGTACTGCATGGAATCGTCCTCCGAAGAGCAAACGGAACGTTGCTCCGTTAAACATACGGAGCAACGTTCCACTTCGCAAGGAAGCGGGTACCTAGGGGTTCGCATCCCCCGAACCGGGGATGGATCTTCCCCCGCTTCCGTGACGATTCGACCCCGTAACCTCGATACCTTTTGCCGTGATGGGGACCACAAAGACAACGGCGCTGCTGCTGGTGCTGTGCGCGCTGGGGATCGCGCTCGGCGGCGGCACCGCGCGCGCCGACGGGGCACCGGTCGGCGCAGACATCCAGGTGGCGCAGACCCTCGGAGCCCGCGAGCTCACCGTGATCATCCGCCGGATCGACGTGACGCCGGGCGACCTGCACGTCGACATCGCCACCCACGCGGGCACCGCGCCCGGCCCGCTGCACCTCGCAACCGCCGCCGACGGCGTCGTGTTCTCCCGCGGCGAGGTCGTGCTCGGCGCGACGCCCGGGCTCTACCCCGGCACGGTCGGCGTCGACCACGCCGGGCCATGGGAACTGCGGCTGAACGACGGGACGACCACCTCGACCATCCCGTTCGTCGTCCCGGCGCGCGTGGTGCCGCCCTGGGAGAAGGCGGCGTACGGCGGTTTCGTTGCGGCAGGGGCGTTTCTGCTCCTCGCCCTGGTCGTGGCCGTGCGGTCACGCCGCACCGCCTACGCCCTGCTGCCGGCGGGCGGGATGGTCGCGGCGCTGGCCGTCGCGGTCACCGGCGCGCTGCTGTCGACGAGCACTCCCCCGCCGCCCGCGCCGGGCGCGCAGCTGGACGCGACCGTGGACAACGTCACCGACCCGTACGCGCTGTCACGCCTGCCCGTCACGGACTACTCACGGCCACCGGTGAACCTGACCGTTGGCACGCAAGGAAAATCTCTCGATCTCCGCTTCACCGACGGGTCCACCGGCCGGCCCGCCGACGACCTCGTGATCCACGACGACGCCTTGGTCCACCTCATCGTCGTCTCCCCCTCCGGCCGGTTGTGGCACCTGCACCCGGTGCGGGTGGCGCCCGGCGAGTACCGCGTCGACTTCACCGCGCCGGAAGCCGGAACCTACGCGGTGGCCGCGGAACTCGAACGACGCGGCGGCGGCGTTCAGCTCGCACGGTCCACTGTGGACGAAAAGAGCAAAACCGGCAACCCCGCCGAAGTCCCCGCCGGACCAGGAAAACGCGTCGTCGACGGAGTGCCCGTCGACGTCACCACCACGGGCGTGCAAGCCGGCACCCCGGTCACCGTCACCGCGCACTTCCCCTCCGGCGACCTCCAGCCGTGGCTGGGCATGCTGGGCCACCTGATCGTCGTCGGGCCGCTGCCGTCGGACACCGACGTCGGCGCCGCGGCCGCCACCGCGCCGACGTGGGCCCACGCGCACGCGATGCCGCCGTACGTCCCGGGCCTCACCGGCGTGCCGGACGAAACCGTCGCCGCGTACGGGCCCGACGTGCCCTTCACGTACACCTTCCCCGCGCCCGGCCGCTACCGGTTGTGGCTGCAGGCCGAACGCGGCTGGTCCGTGCTGACCGTGCCGGTGGTGCTCGACGTGCCGGCCATTCCCGGAGGGGGCCAATGAAAACGAAACGTCCAGTGGTGCTGATCAGCGTCGTCGTGCTGGTGGCCGCGGTGATCGCCGGCTGGCTGCTGTTCGGCGGCGGGCCGAGCGGTCCCACCGTGCTCAAGTCGACGACCGGGCCCTACACCGTGCAACTGTCCACGGACGCGCCACGCGTCGGCGGCAACACGTTCGCGTTCGCGGTGACCGGTCCCGCCGTGGACGGCGTGACGGTGGAGCCGGTGATGCCGCAGATGGGCCACGCCATCACACCCGTGCCGGCGACCGCCGACGGGCCGGGGCACTTCCGCGCCGCCGACGTCGGCCTGCCGATGGCGGGCCAGTGGGAGATCACGGTCTCCCTGCGTGGGCCGGCGGGCGCCGGTCAAGTCGTGTTTCCCGTGTTGGTCAACCAGTAAGGAGGGGCTGGGGATGGATCTCACCGCGTCGGGGGCCCGGGTGGTCGCCGCGACGAGAAGGCCGGGGCTGGCACCCGCGTGCACGGTGCTCGCGGGGTCGGTGATCTCGATGGTCGGGCTCACCTGGGACGTGCAATGGCACGACGACGTCGGCCCGGACACGTTCTTCACGCTGCCGCACCTGTTCCTGTACTCGGGCAGCGCGATCGTCGGGCTCGCGAGCCTGGCCGTGGTGCTGCTGACCACGGCTGCGCAACGCGCCGGGCGGCCGGTGGACCCGCGCATCGGCGGGCGCGCGATCGGCGTGTTCGGCCGGACGTTCGCGGCGCCGGCGGGCTACCTCGTCTCCGGCGTCGGCGCCGCGTTGTTCCTGCTCTACGGGCTGTGGGACCAGTGGTGGCACGGGTTGTACGGCTTCGACGCCGTGATCGACTCGCCGCCGCACATCGGGTTGCTGCTCTCGGTGACGCTGTCGATCATCGGCACCACGATGGTCTTCGCGGCCGCGCGGGAGCAGCGCTGGGGCCGGATCGGGGTGTTCGGCTCGCTGGCCGTGCTGATCGCGTTCAGCGCGGTGACGGCACTGGGGCTGCAGCAGGTGGACCTCGACCCGGTGGAGGCAACGTCGGTCGGCTCCACGCTGTTGTCCGTGCTGCTCGTGTTCGCCGGCGCCGGGTTCCTGCGCCGGCCGGGCGGCGCCGTGGCGACAGCGGCGATCCTGGCCGTGATCCAGGCCGTCTTCTGGTGGTTCTCACCGTGGGCTGCGCGCGCGTACGCCGATCTCGTCGGGCTGCCGGTGCGCGACTACGTGAGCGGCGTGCCGGACATGCCCGCGCTGATGCCGATGGCGCTCCTGCCGGTGGCCGCGTTGGTGGAGGGCTACCTGCTGATCGCGCGACGGCGGGGGTGGCAGCTGGGCCGCGTGTCCGTGCTCGCGGGCGGGCTGGCCGGGCTCCTGGTCGGTGCGACCCTGCTGGTGCAGCGCGGATTGGTCTATTCCGGTCACATCGGTGACCTCACGGCGGTTCTCGCGACCGGCCTCGCCGCCGGCGTGCTCGGTTTGGCGGGCGGCTTCGCGGGCTGGCGCTTCGGCGGCATGCTCCGCCTGCTCGCCCCGGCTTCGGAGGTGCAGACCCATGCGTAAGACACTGCTGGCGCTGGGCGCGGTCATCGGCCTGCTGCTCGCCACCGCCCTGCCGGCCAACGCGTACGAGCCGGTGAACATCGTCCACACCGAACGCGTGCAGGCGGGGCCGTACGGCCTCACCGTGGGCTTCTCGACGTGGCCGCTGCGCGCCATGCAGTCGCTGGACTTCACGTTCATCCCCGACGGCGGCATCGGCACCAAAACCGGCACGCTCGCCATGCACAACCCCTCGGCCGCCGCGTTCCAACGCCCGCAGCCGCTGGCGCGCCACCCGCGCAAGCGCGACGTCTGGGGTCTGGACATCCGCGCTCTGCCGACGGAGGGCACGTGGGCGTTCCGCTTCACGATCAACGGCCCCCAGGGTCAGGGCAGCGGTGAGCTGAAGAGCCTGCCGGTGCTGTCACAGCCTGGACCGCCGATGGGGTTGAGCTGGGCGATCAGCAGCCTGCCGTTGATCGGGCTGGTCGTGCTCGTGGTCATCGCCTGGCGCCGCACGCGCGGCCGGCTGCGCGGCGGCGGGGTGCCGGCCGCCGCCTGATCCACAGCTCAGCGCACCCCAATGTGGCGTTGGTTGCGTTCAACGCACCGAACGCCGCATTGGGTGCGCTGAGTGCACCGAACGCCGCATTGGGGTGCTTTGCGCCGCACGACCACCCAGGGTCAGCACCAATCACTCGTTCGAGTGACAGTTGGTGAAAGCCTCACGGCAAGGCCCGCACGCGGGTTCCCGCGTGAATCGCGAACCGCGCGTCAAGCGTCCGGCGGCAGGTCGAACTGCCCGGCCTTCACCGCGACCAGGAAGGCCTCCCACTCGCCCCGGTCGAACACGAAGACCGGACTGGACGCGAGCTTGGTGTCGCGCACGCCGACGAGGTCGGAACGGCCCAGGTTGACCTCGACGCAGCTGCCGCCGTTCGGCTCACTGGCGAACGACTTCTCCCAGGCAGCGTCCTCGAACAGCCCCTCGGCCGTGTCCGGGTCGTAATCCTGGAGCGACGGATAATCCGTCATGGGTCGTACCTCCGAGCCTCCTGCAGGGCGTGCGGTCGCCACACACGTCCCCGGCTTCTTTCTGTCACTACGGAGCAAACCGCAGGGCCAAGCGGGTGATCAACTCGACCCGATCTCGACATGAAGATTATTCCAGGAGTAGGATTAATCGCATCGATCGGGGCGCCAGTGGTGGGTGAATGGCTTGCTGCATTCGGCCCAGCCCACCAGCGGAGTCCACGAACCGGCACCGACCTCGGGGGGAGGGACCGCGTGATCATCCAGGACAGCATGACGGCGAACGTGCTCATGACGGGCAGGCTCGCGCCCGGCAGGGTCGGCGAATCCCGCCGCGTCGTGCACGTGTTCGAGGTGGACGCAGCGGGTTCTTCCGCAGAGGTGCTCGCGCGGTGCGGGGAGTCGTTTCCCCGGACCCACATCGAGTGGCTGGCGCCGGGCGTGGGTATGCCGTGCGAAAGCTGTCTCGGTCTGGCCGGAGCGGATCTGCCCCGGTCACCGCTATCGGAACTGGGGGTGTGATCTCATGGCCGTCCGGCTCACCACGCTCTTCCGTCGTGAGGATGAACACACTCACGGCCGGCGTGGGATCAACCACGAGCTGCGCAGTCGCTTCGGCTTCAGCCTGATCCAGGCGCCGCTGCGCAGCCCGGTCACCTGGGACACCGACCTCGACGTGCCCGCCCCGCGCCAGCCGGACCTGGTCCGCGCCACGCGGCCGCTCGAGGCGCGCGTCGACCTCGCGCCGCTCGTCCACGGGCTGGGCCCGTCCCGCGCGTAAGCGCGACACAGACCACCGAACCAGCGCGCCCCGGGCCACCCTCCCGGGGCGCGCTTTCGTCGTTACGGCTTCCGTCCGACGGCGCAGATTCCGCCGCTGAACGACGGGTCGGCGGCCATGCGGTCGCTGTTGCGCGACTCGCCTTCCTCCGGCCGCCACTCCGAAACCCAGACCACCCCGGGGTCCACGAGCTCCAGGCCGTCGAAGAACTCCGCGAACTCCGCGCGCGAGCGGAAGTGGATCGGGGTGCTCGACTGCTTGTACTGCTCGTGGATCGACTCGCGGCTGTCTCCGTCCGACTCCGGCACCCCGTCGAGCGTGATGTGCGAGGCCATGAAGAACGAGCCCGACGGCACCAGCGAGAGGTACTTGCGCACCATCTCGTGCGCTCCCTCGTCACGGCCGATGAAGTACAGGACGCCGGACATGATCAACCCGATCGGGCGCTTCGGGTCCAGCACACCGGTGTCGAGCGCACGCGGCCAGATGTCACCCGGGTTCCGCAGGTCGCCGTGCAGCACCGCGTGCCGGTCGGCGACGCCCTCACGCTCCAGCAGGATCTGCGAGTGGGCGACTGCCACGGGCTCGTTGTCCACGTACACGCAGCGCGCGTCGGGGTTCACCGATGTGGCGATCTCGTGCACGTTGCCGGCCGTCGGCACCCCGGAGCCGAGGTCGAGGTACTGGTCGATGCCGTTGCGCACCATGTAGCGCACGGTGCGGCCGAGCAGCTCGCGCCCGGACTTCGCGATGGTCTTGATCATGGGGAAGGTCTGTACCGCGCGTTCGCCGAACTCGCGGTCGATCGCCCAGTTGGCCGTGCCGCCGAGGAACCAGTCGTAGATGCGGGCCGCGTTGGGCCGATCGAGGTCGATGCCCTCCGGGGCTTCGGGATCCGGTACCTGTGTCATCAGCTGTCCCTTTCCGACCCGCGGTGTGCTGGTGCGGACCAGTCTGCCGATCTCCCGGCGCGTCCCGCAGCCGACCCCCGATCGAGTGACACCTGATCGGGGGGCCCGGCGGCGAAAGCCCAGGAGAACGGAGAGACCGGCCCCGTCGTCAACCACTACTTTGCCGGGAATGCGCTTCCTCTTCACCTTCATCGGCGGCCGGGGCCACTTCGATCCGATGGCACCCGTCGCGCGGGCCGCCGCGGCGCGGGGGCACACCGTCGCCGTGGCTGGGGCGGGCAGTCACGTGCCGCCGATCGAGCGCGCGGGGTTCACAGCCCTGGCCACGAGCGCACCGCGCGCTCAGACCGCGTCGACGCGCGAGCCGCTGCCGCCGGTCGACCCGGCGCGTGACGACTGGGAGATCCAGGAGCTCTTCGCGCGCCGTGCCGGCCGCGAACGTGCGGGGAAGCTGCTGGAGATCATCCGCGACTGGCGGCCCGACGTCGTGATCCGCGACGAGGTCGACTTCGGCGCCGCGATCGGCGCCGAACAGTTGGGCGTGCCGTGCGTGAACGTTCTCGTGCTGGCCGCGGGTACCTTGCTGCGCAAGGAGCTCGTGGCCGAACCGCTGCACGAGCTGCGCGCCGAGCACGGCCTGCCGACGGACCCCCAGCTGACGATGCTGGAGGGGCAGCTCGTGCTCTCGCCGTTCCCGCCGTCAGTCCGTGACCCGGCGTCGCCGTTGCCGCCCAATGCGTTCTCCTTCCGCCAGGGCGACCCGATCCCGCCGCGGCCACCGCACGACCCGCCCGGCGTGTACTTCACCCTCGGCACGGACTTCAACACCGCGTCCGGCGACCTCTTCGAACGCACGCTGGCGGGGCTCGCGCGGCTGACCGCGGACGTGACCACCACTGTCGGCACCCAGCTCGACCCGGCCGTCTTCGGGCCGCAACCCGCGCACGTCCGCGTGGAACGGTTCGTGCCCCAGGCCGAGCTGCTGCCGTCGATCGACCTGGTGGTGTCGCACGGCGGATCGGGCAGCCTGCTGGGCGCGCTGGCGCACGGCCTGCCGTCGCTCGTGTTCGCCATGGGCGCCGACCAGCCCGGCAACGCCCGCCAGACCACCCGGCTCGGCACCGGCATCGCGCTGGACCCGGAAACCGCGACACCGGACGAAATCCACGACGCGGCCGCGCGGCTGCTCACCGAACCGCGGTGGCGCGAGGCGGCTCAGCGCGTGCAGGAGGAGATCAACGGCCAGCCCGGCGCGGAAGAAACCGTGCCACTGCTGGAAATCACTGCGACATCTGCGCCCGGTAGCCCTCGGCGAGCTCCTTGAGGAACTGCCGCGTCTCGCCGCGCTCCAGCGCCGCACCGCGCAGCCGGTCCCACGAGTCGACGAAGATGTTGAAGTCCTTGACGTCGTCGAGGTAGAGCCCGCCCGCGGAGTGTTCGATGTAGACGAAGTCCCGCGTGCGGTCGGGGAAGCGCATGATCGTGAAGTCGTTGGGCACCGCGGCGAGCTTCGCGCCGAAAGGCAGCACGTGCACGTACACGCGGGGGTAGCGGTCGAGCGCCAGCATGTGCTCGACCTGGTCCAGCATCACGGCCGGCGCCGTCCCGCCGGGAGCGCGGCGCAGCGCGCCCTCGCTCACGATGAACCGGTAGTACGGCGGCTGCTGCTGGTCGAACACGGCCTTGCGGTCGAGCCGGTTGCGCACGAGCGACGTGACGTCGGTCGCGCCCGCCTCGGTGAACTGCTTGAGCATGTAGTGCTCGGACTGCAGCGGGCCCGGGATGCGCTCACCGTGCCAGGTGAGGATCTCCGCCGCGGCCGGCTCCAGGTCGGTGAAGGTGCGGAACCAGTGCGGCACCACCGAGCGGTAGCCCGACCAGTGACCGCGCTGCCCGGCGGCGGCGCGGGCCAGGTTCATCAGGGTGTCGGCTTCTTCGCCGTTGATCCCGAACGCGTTCAGCATCGATCGCACATCTCCGAGCTTGACCCCCACTGCTCCGGACTCGATCTTGTTGACCTTGCCCTGGGTGCAGCCGAGAACTTCGGCGACCTGCTGCTGTGTCATCCGCGCGGCGTTTCGAGCATGCCGGAGCTCGTTGCCGAGCTGCTTCCGGCGCGAGGTGACGGTGCTCGCCATCAGCCTTGCTCTCCCGGACCACTAACCGCCGGAGCGGTCTCTCGACCACTGCCGACGCGCGAACGTTCGAACCACCCAGGTTAGTGCCTTTACCCAACGGGGTTCGATGATGACACCGCGCAGCGTTCCAGGAAATGATCCGAAAAGCCAGTCACCCCGGGTGTCACTCGCCTGGACCAGGCCATATAGCGCCTTTCGGACACCGTCGCTGCTCCATCCGGACTGCTGGGGCCGGTTCTGCGCCGTTCGGTTCTGCGGCATAGTGGCGGACGTGATCGATCGCTCCCCCGGCGCCGCGAAGGTCGAGCGCCTCGCAGACGGCGTCTTCGGCTACGTGCAGCCCGACGGTTCCTGGTTCATCAACAACTGCGGCTTCGTGTCCGCGGGTGACCACACCGTGCTCATCGACACGTGCGCCACCGAGCGGCGCACGCGCGCCCTGCTGGCCGCCGTGGAGGACACGACGGGACCGGTCACCACGCTCGTGAACACCCACCACCACTCCGACCACACCAACGGCAACTACCTCGTCGGCGGCGCGACGATCATCGGCCAGCGCAAGACGCGCGACGCGATGCTCGCCGCCGGCATCGAGACCTACGACGGTGTGCTCGTCGGCAACGACTGGGGCCACCTGGAGCTGCGCGCGCCCGAGGTCGTGTTCGACGACCGGCTCACCGTCCACGCGGGCGACACCGCGATCGAGCTCCGGCACCCCGGCCACGCCGCCCACACCACCAACGACGTGCTCGCCTGGCTGCCCGAGCAGCGCGTGCTGTTCGCGGGTGACCTGGTTTTCAACGGCGGCAGCCCGTTCGCGCTGATGGGCTCGGTCGCCGGCTGGCGTGCCGCCCTCGACGTGATCCGCGAGCTGGAACCCGCGCTGATCCTGCCCGGCCACGGCGGCCCCTGTGGACTGGAGACGGTGGACGTCGTCGACGCGTACCTGAAGTTCGTCCAGGACACGGCCGAACGCGGCAAGGCGGCGGGGCTTTCGCCGCTGCAGCTGGCGAAAGAGACCGACCTCGGGACCTTTTCGGACTTGTCCGAACAGGAACGCCTGGCCGGCAACCTGCACCGCGCGTATGCCGAACTGGACGGCGCCGAGTGGGGCGCGCCGATCGACCTCGTCGCGGCGATCACCGACATGGTCGCGTACAACGGCGCGCCCATCCGCTGTTTCTCCTGAGGCCCGGCACACGACAGAAGTGGTCCCGGTCACCGGGCCGCCCGTGATTCATTCCCCCGGACCCCCGTGAGTGTTCTCGCAGGTTCGCGTGAGCGCGAACCGGACTACGCTCGGACTCCGGCAGAGACTTCGGAAAGGGTTCGGATGAGCAAGAAGGCGAGCATCGGGGTCACCGGCCTGGCGGTCATGGGCCGCAACCTGGCGCGGAACCTGGCCCGGCACGGGCACACGGTCGCCCTGCACAACCGCTCCGAGGCGCGGACGCGCACGCTCGTCGAGCAGTTCGGCGACGAGGGCGACTTCATCCCGGCGTACTCCGCGCAGGAGTTCGTCGACGCGCTGGAGCGGCCGCGGCAGATCGTGATCATGGTGCAGGCCGGTGGGCCCACCGACGCCGTGATCGAGGAGTTCGCGCCGCTACTGGAGCCGGGTGACGTGATCGTCGACGCCGGCAACGCGCACTTCGCGGACACCCGCCGGCGCGAGGCCGCGCTGCGCGAGCGTGGGCTGCACTTCGTCGGCACGGGCGTGTCCGGTGGTGAAGAGGGCGCGCTCAACGGCCCCAGCATCATGCCGGGCGGGTCGAAGGAGTCGTACGAGTCGCTCGGCCCGCTGTTCGAGGACATCTCGGCCAAGGTCGACGGCGCGCCGTGCTGCACGCACATCGGCGCGGACGGCGCCGGCCACTTCGTGAAGATGGTCCACAACGGCATCGAGTACGCCGACATGCAGCTGATCGCGGAGTCGTTCGACCTGCTGCGCGGCGCCGCCGGCTACTCGCCCGCGGAGGCCGCCGACGTGTTCTCGACGTGGAACACCGGCCGGCTCGAGTCGTACCTGATCGAGATCACCGCCGAGGTACTCAAGCACGTCGACGGTTCGGGCAAGCCGTTCGTCGACATCGTCGAGGACGCGGCGGAGCAGAAGGGCACGGGCCGCTGGACCGTGCAGATCGGGCTCGACCTGGGCGTGCCGATCAGTGGCATCGCCGAGGCCGTGTTCGCGCGTTCGCTTTCGGGCTCGAAGCCGCTTCGCGCGGCCGCCCGCGGGCTGGCGGGGCCGGCGCGGACGCCGCTGAAGGGTGCCGCGCTGGAGACCTTCGCCGACGACGTCGAGCAGGCGCTGTACGCGTCGAAGGTCGTCGCGTACGCGCAGGGCTTCAACCAGATCCAGGCCGGCGCCACGGAGTACGGCTGGGACATCGACCTGGGCGCCGTCGCGTCGATCTGGCGCGGGGGCTGCATCATCCGCGCGAAGTTCCTGAACGACATCACCGCGGCCTACGCCGAGGACCCGGCTCTCCCGACGCTGCTGACCGCGGGCGCGTTCCGCAAGGCCGTCGAGGACGCGCAGGACTCGTGGCGTTCGGTCATCTCCACGGCGGTGCGGCTGGGCATCCCGACGCCGGGCTTCTCCACCGCGCTGGCGTACTACGACGGCCTGCGCGCCGACCGGCTGCCGGCCGCGTTGGTGCAGGGTCAGCGTGACTTCTTCGGTGCGCACACGTACCGGCGCGTCGACCGCGAGGGTTCGTTCCACACCCTGTGGGCCACGGATTCCCGTGACGAGGTCGGTGCTTGATCGTTTGGTGAAGGGACCCCCACCCGGGTTGGTGGGGGTCCCTTTTTCATCGCGTGTACTCGGCGAGCCAAGGCGGGATCTGCGGCCGGCGGTAGGTGTTGAGGTCGTCGCGGTAGTGCTGCGGCGGCAGGAGCTGGTGGGGCGGGAAGGGTTCGTCGCCGTAGTCGTAGTTGACGCTGAGCTGGCCGCTGTTGAGCACGCTCAGGATCAGCCGCCACCACGGACCGGCGGACATCTGCGCGGCGACGTGGCGCTGGTTGCGCAGCATCGCGGTGATGGGCTCGGGGACGTAGACGTCCTGGTGCTGGTTGCCGGCGAAGAACCGCAGGAGTGCGATTTCCGCGGAGACGGTGAAGGAGAACTCGGCGGAGAACCACTCCCAGCCTTGGGGACCGAGCAGCGCGAGCTGCTGCACGATCGGCTCCAGCAGGCGGCCGGCTTCGGCGGCGAGGGTTTCGTCGTTGTCTTCGACGATTTCAAAGCTCTGGATGGCGGGAGGGCCGTCGCCCTGGGCGTCTTCGAACGCCCGGCGGAATTCCTCCATGAACCGGTCGGCCATGCCGGCCAGCCTAGGGGTCAGGCGGTCGCCGCCACCAGAAGCAAAGCGACGACGACTGCCGGCACCACGTACCTCACTGCCCTCGCGCCGCCAGGATCTCGGCCAGGGCTTCGCGGATCTTCGCCTCCGCCGGCTCCTTCTTGATGCCCAGCCCGGCGAGCACCTCGTAGCCGGCACCTTCGCCCTGCTCCAGGATCGCCAGCAGGATGTGCTCGGTGCCGATGTAGTTGTGGCCAAGGCGCAGGCCTTCGCGCAGGGTCAGCTCGAGCGTCTTCTTGCCCGCCGCGGTGAACGGCATCGGGTCCGGCACGGGGTCGACGGGCTCGGGCAACCGCGCCTCCGCCGCTTCCTTCACGGCGTCCAGGCTGGCGCCCTGGAACACCAGGATCCCGGCGGCCAGGGCGGCCGGTTCGGTGAGCAGCCCGAGCACCAGGTGCACGGTGTCGATGCCCGGGCTCTTCGCGTCCTTCGCCGCCTGCTGCGCCGCCACGACGACGTGCCGCGCGCGATCGGTGTAGCGGCCGTAGAGCCGCTCGATCATCCCGCCCGGATCACCCCCCGGGTCGACCTTCGGCACGAACCTCTTCTGGGCCGCCTGCTTCGACACGCCCATGCTCGTCCCGATTTCCGTCCACGACGCGCCACTGCGCCTCGCCTGGTCCACGAAGTGCCCGATGAGGTGATCGGCGAGCTCCCCGAGGTGCTCGCCCAGGTAGACCGCGTCGGACAGCTGCGCGAGGGCGTCCTTGTCGTTGTTCGCCTTGATGGCGCTGATGAGGTCGTCGAGCTTCACTGGGTAGGTCATGCCGTCAACTGTAGGTTGACGATTCGGTGTCGTCAACCTTGGGTTGACGATGGGTCTGGGGATGGGTTTGGGGATGGGGTCGACTTGTCGGCTGGGCGAGGTTGGGCGGATCACGGCCTGGATCGGCAGGAGACTGGACCTGGCCGGTGGTTGCCGGGTCGCGAGGGCCTGGCAGGTCGGCGCCTTCGGCCCGGCCGGATCGCCCACTGTCCGGGCTGCGTTGGCCCCGGTCGCCCTCGGCACGGCCGCATCACCGGCCGCAACCGTGGCGATTTCGGCCGCGCGGACTGGGCCGGGTTTGCCGGCCCAGCCTTGTTCGTCAGGCGGCCGAGACCGGGATCTGCAGCTCGGTCACCCAGCCCGTCTCGTCGCCGTCGGTGTGCAGGTAGACCTCGCGGGCGTGGCCCGGTTCGGCGCGGTAGCCATTGTCGTCGATCCAGCGCGCGAGGGCCTGGTACGACTCGGCGATGGTGGCCATCGTGCCGCGGTGGACGAGCGTCGCGGCGTGCGCGAGGGCCGGCAGCTCCACCTCGTCCAGCGCGGCGCCCTCCGGCGACCCGACGTAGGGCGCGCAGGCCTGCACGTGCACCCGATCGTCAGCCGGCTCGTACCAAGCGATGGCCGGCCCGGCGAACTTCAGGCCCGCGCGCTCCATCCGCTCGGCGAGACTCGCGCACAGCCCGCCGACGACAGGCCCGATGTCGTCGTACTCGAACGACTCGGCAATCCCCCCGACGGCCACCACACGAGCACCCTCGACCGGCTTCACCACAACGTCCACTTCGGACATGGTGTCCTCCACTTCGATCAACCGGAGCCTCGCCTCCACGCGCGCCAGCCGCGCCGTCTCCGCCGCAACCCGCTCCGCCAGCTCCCCACGGCGCAACCTGAGCATCCCGCGCAGCTGCTCCGCGCTGGGCCGCTCGTCGAGCACCTCGGCGACCTGCTTGAGCCCGATCCCGAGATCGCTCAACGCCAGGATGCGGTTGAGCCGCGCGAGCTGGTCCGCCGCGTAGTAGCGATACCCACTGTGCGGATCCACCCGCGCCGGCCGGAGCAACCCGAGCGCGTCGTAGTGCCGCAACATCCGCACGGACACGCGGCCGACCTTGGCGAACTCTCCGATGCTGAACATGACACCACCTACGTTCGGGTCTCACACGGTGTCAGAGTCAAGCCCACTTGGCGACGGGTGCGGCCGCCGGTCGCGGCGTCCGCGGTCCGCTCGCATGCCGGGGCTCAGTCCGAACGGTCCCCTCGCACCATTCACCGGCACGCGAAGGGTCACTTCGCGACCGCCCCACCACACGACAGGTCCACTCGCACACCCACCGGTACGCGAACGGTCCCGCCGCGACCGCCCCGCAGCACGACAGGTCCACTCGCACCCACATCACGGCCCGAAAGGTCCATTCGCACCCCACACCACCCCGCGAGAGGTCCACTCGCGACATCGCGGCCGGGCGAACGGTCCCGTCGCGCGGCACAGCTCGAGCGGTCCCCTCGCGACATCGCGGCCAGGCGAACGGTCCGGTCGCGGTTCCGGCACAGGGCGAGCGGCCAACTCGCTCACTCACCAGCGCGCAAGCGGTCCACCCGCCCTTCCATAGCCGCGTGAACGGACCGTTCGCACACTCACCGGCGCGAAAACGACCGGCCCACGGCACGAAAGGCCCACTCGCGCCGTCGTGGCGCAGCGCGAGCGGCCCCCTCGCGACATCGCGGCCAGGCAAACGGTCCGGTCGCGGTTCCGGCACAGGGCGAGCGGCCCACTCGCTCACTCACCAGCGCGCAAGCGGTCCACCCGCCCCGCCATAGCCGCGCGAACGGACCGTTCACACACTCACCGGCG
Organism: Amycolatopsis sp. NPDC047767; assembly: GCF_040704195.1. NCBI lineage: Bacteria > Bacillati > Actinomycetota > Actinomycetes > Pseudonocardiales > Pseudonocardiaceae > Amycolatopsis > Amycolatopsis sp. NPDC047767. The sequence continues at coordinate 419,732 of NZ_JBEYSJ010000003.1, read as the reverse complement.
CGCGCGAACGGTCCCGCCGCGGCCGGCCCACGGCACGAAAGGACCACTGGCGCCGCAGCGGCGCCAGTGGTCCACTCACGAGCCCAAGCGAGACCGGAAAACCTCAACCCCCGAACGGCAACCCCACGTAGTTCTCCGCCACGCTGGTCGCTGCGGCGCGCGACGAGGCGGTGTAGCGGAGTTGCGAGAGCTGCAACCGGCGGGCGAACGCGTCGGCGCCCGGGTCGGTGTGGAGCATGGTCGTCATGAACCAGGAGAAGTGTTCGGCGCGCCAGACGCGGCGGAGGCAGGTGTCGGAGTAGGCATCGGCCAGGGCGGGGTCGCCCTTGAGCAGGGCGACCAAGGCGCGCGAGAGGACGCGGACGTCCGCGACGGCCAGGTTCATGCCCTTCGCCCCGGTCGGCGGGACGATGTGGGCGGCGTCGCCGGCGAGGAACAACCGGCCGTGGCGCATGGGTTCGGCGACGAAGCTGCGCATGGGCGTGATGCCCTTGTCGAGGATCGGGCCTTCGCGCAGGGTGAACTCGCCGTCGACCGCCAGGCGCAGGGACAGCTCGGACCAGATGCGGTCGTCGGACCAGGCCGCGAGGTCCTCGGCGGGGTCGACCTGCAGGTAGAGGCGCGTGATTTCCGGCGAGCGCATGCTGTGCAAGGCGAACCCACGCGGGTGGTGCGTGTAGATCAGCTCCTCGTGCGAAGGCGGCGTCTGCGCCAGGACACCCAGCCACGCGAAGGGGTACTCCCGCTCGAAGAACTGCAACACACCGTCCGGAATGGACGGACGAGACACCCCGTGGAAACCGTCGCAGCCGACAACGGCGTCACATTCCAGAACCTGCGCAACACCAGCCGCGTCCACATACCGGACCACCGGACGCGAAGTGTCCACATCAGACACAGCCACGTCCGAAACCTCGAACTCCAACGGCAATCCCTGACGCTCGTGCGCGTCCACGAGGTCCTTCACGATCTCCTGCTGCCCGTACACCGTGATCGATCGCCCGGTGAGCTCGGTCAGCGCGATGCGGTGGTCCTGGCCGTCGAACCGGAGCGAGAAACCCTCGTGCGGCAAGCCTTCCCGCGCCAGCCGGTCGCCGAGGCCGATCTCCGTGAGCAGCTCGACCGTCGGTTGTTCGCAGACCCCCGCGCGCACGCGTTGGCGCACGTACTCGCGATCGCGCGCCTCCAGCACGACGGCCTCCACGCCCTCGGAGTGGAGCAGGTACGAAAGCAGCAGACCGGCCGGGCCGGCGCCGATCACAGCGACCTGGGTGCGCAACGGGGGTACCTCCGAACGAACGAACGAACGTCAAGCCGCGGAACGCGACTTCACATGGGCTTTCAAATCGAACGAGCTGGCTTCGAGATCGGCGTACGACGGACGCAGCTCCGCCGTGAACAGCCGGCGCGCGGCAATGTGGTCGGGTGGGCGGTTCACCGACTCGACGGCGATCAGCACCCCGTCGCGGAACGACAGCACCGAGAACCGCCCCTCGGCCCGATCACCGGTCACCACGGTCTTGTCCGCGTTGGCCAGAATGCCGACGATCTGCAGCTTCGCGCCCGTCTGGTCGGTCCAGAACCACGGCAGGCTGTCGTACGGCGCGGCGTCGCCGGTGATCGCCGCGGCGACGCAGCGGGCCTGGTCGACGGCGTTCTGCACCGACTCCAGCCGCGTCGCCGCGCCCGCGTGGACGCACGGGAAGTTGGCGCAGTCGCCGATCGCGAAGATCTTCGGGTCCTCGGTGCGCAGGTGCTCGTCGACGACCACACCGTTGGTCACGGCCAGCCCGGCCTCCGAAGCGAGCGTCGTCTCCGGCACCACCCCGACCGCGACCACGACCAGGTCGGCGGGCAGGCGCGAGCCGTCGGCCAGCTCGACCGACGAGACGTGCCCGTCGCCGTGCAGAGCCGTAACGCCCGTTCCGAGCAACACCGTGTGGCCGGCTTTTTCGTGCAGTTCCTTGAAAAACGCCGACACCTCCGGCGACGCCACCCGCGCCAGCAGCCGGTCCTGCGCCTCGACGACCGTCACGGGCCGCCCGGCGTGCGAGGCGAACTCCAGCCCGATGAAGCCGCCGCCGATGACCACGACGTTCGAAGCGCTTTCCAACGACGAACGCAGCCGGTCCGCGTCGTCCCGCGTCCGCAGCATCAGCACGCCGTCGAGCTCCGCGCCGGGCACCGGCAGCACCCGGTTCCGCGCGCCAGTGGCCAGCACGAGGTGGTCGTACGGAAGCTCCTCACCCGACTCCAGCACCACCCGCGAGGCGGCCCGGTCCACCGAAGCCACCCGCCCCGGCACCAGCTCGATGCCCTTCTCCGCGAAGAAGTCCTCCGGCCGCAGCCGCAGCTGCTCGTCGCCCGCCGTGCCCTTGAGGTAGGCCTTCGACAGCGGCGGCCGCTGGTACGGCACGCCCGGCTCGTCGCCGACCAGGACCACCCGCCCGGTGAAACCCTTGTCCCGCAACGAAGCCGCGGCCTGGAAGCCGCTCTGGCCGCCGCCGGCGACGAGCACGGTCTCGGGCGAGGATCCTGTGGTCATAACTGCTCCTCCGGCAAACGCAGGACCAGACCGTCGAGGTCCTCGGTCACCGGAAGCTGGCAGGACAGCCTGCTGGTGGCCGCCCTCGGGCTGGCCGTGCAGTCCAACATCTCCTCTTCATCTGAGCACAAGGGCCCAAGATCGTCGAGACGCGCCGGGTCGACGTAGACGTGACAGGTCGCACACATGGCGTTACCGCCGCACTCGGCCACGATCCCGTCCACGCCGTGGTCGAGCGCCACCTGCATCAGCGAGCGACCGACCGTGGCGTCGACGGTGCGGGAGGTCCCGTCGGGCCGCATGTAGGTGACCTTCGGCATCCCGCTCACCGAACCCGGACCGGCAGCGAGGCGAGGCCACGCAGGGTGTTGGACAGCTGGGGCCGCGGCTCGCCGGTGAGCTCGATCGTCGTGACGCGCCGGGCCAGCTCCGCGAGCAGCACCTCGCCTTCGAGCCGCGCGAACATCTGGCCGACGCACGCGTGGACACCCGAGCCGAACCCGACGTGCCCGGCCGCGCGGCGCGTGATGTCGAACGTGTCCGCGTCGGGCCGGCGCCGCGGGTCGCGGTTGGCGGCGGCCAGGAAGAGCAGCACCTTCTCCCCCGCCGGGATCCGCTGGCCGCCGATCTCGACGTCACGCGTGGTGGTGCGGAAGAACGTCTGCACGGGCGACGTGAACTGCACGACCTCTTCGAACGCCGCGCGCGAGCGTTCCGGCTTCTCACGCAGCGCGGCCCACTGGTCGGGGTAGGACGCGAAGCACAACACGGCGTTGCCCAGCGCGTGGACGGTCGTGTCGACGCCGGCGCTCAGGAAGGAGCGCACGAGCAGGGCGCGTTCCTCGGCCGGGTAGTCGGCAGCGGCTTCGTGGATCCGCGCCCCGAGCCCGCCCGGCGCCAGATTCTCGGCGCGGCAGTGCTCGGCGATCCACTCGCGGGCCACGGCGCCGCGCTCCATGGCCTCGGTGACCAGGTGGTTTCGGGGGCCGAAGCCGTTGAACACCATGGCGCCGTACGGCAGCAGGTGCTCACGACCCTCAGCGGGCAGACCGACGGCGTCGGGGAAGACCTTCAGCGGGAAAGCCTCCGCGAAGTCGGGTACGGCGTCGAACTCGCCGCGCTCCACCAGCGAAGCGACGAGCTTCTCCGCTTCACGTGCGAAGGTGTCCCGGTAGGTCTTCACGACCTTCGGCGTCAGCACGCTCGTCACGGTGCGGCGGGCCCGGTCGTGCTCCGGCGCGTCGGCCTCGAGCAGCAGGCTCGGCGGGCGCCACGGCATCTCCTTGCGGAAGTCGCTGAGCCCGACGCCGGCGGACGAGCAGAACGTCTCCGGATCGGTCAACGCCTGCGTGACCTCCTCGGCGCGGGCCATCGCCCACACGTCGTAACGGCCGAGGCGCACGACGGGACCGGCGTCGCGCAGCCGCCGGTGCAGCGGCACGGGGTCGGCCAGGACTTCGTCGGCGAACGGATCGTCGTCGAGGGTGATCACCGGGCCTCCTCAGGTCGTCGGGATGGCCCTCAGCGTGCTGGTTCGCGGCCGTTGACCGCAGCCCGTCTTCCACTGAGTGGAAGGTTTCAGTGGGTCTCGCGGTGCGCGTCTTCGGAAAGCCGCAGCGTGGCGCCGAGCGTGCGTGAAATACCGCGCGCCGCCGCCCGCACGGCCGGGACCAGCGTCAACGGGTCCGTCCCCTCGGCCGGCACGACCACGGAAATCGACGCGACGACCGTGTCCGACGCGCCGCGCACCGCCGCCGCGACGGAGAGGGCGGGCAGCTCGATCTGGCCGTCGCTCACCGCGTAGCCGTTGCGGCGGACGTCGGCCAGCACCCGCCGCAGCTGCTCGGCCGAGCGGATCGTCTTGCCGGTGTAGCGCTTGAGCGGCAGCGCGAGCACCTGCTCCTGCACCTCGGCCGGCGCGTGCGCGAGCAGCACGAGCCCGACGCCCGTCGCGTGCAACGGCAGCCGCCCGCCCACCCGCGAAATCACGTTCACCGCGCGGCGCCCGGAGAGCCGTTCGAGGTACACGACCTCGGCCCCGTCGAGCACGGCCAGCTGCACGTTCTGGTGCGTGGCCTCGTAGAGGTCCTCGAGGAACGGCATCGCGCTCTCCCGCAGCTGCGCCCCGTGCGGCGCGAGCGACGCCACCTCCCACAGCCACAGGCCCACGCGGAACTGCCCCTGCTCGTCGCGCTGCAAAGCCCCGCGCCGCACGAGCTCACCCGCCAGCCGGTGCGTCGTCGACAACGGCAGCCCGGCCCGCCGGCTCAGCTCGGACAGCGTCAACACCGGTCGCTCGGACGTGAACGCGCCCAGCACGTCCAACACCCGCTCCACGACCGACGGTGGCCGCTGCGCGTTGTGCCGCATGGGTGTCAGTCAAGCACCCCTACGGTGCCGGTGTCTCAGGTGAGCACAGGCCAGTGCGCCGCTCGAGTGGCGCGCCGCGTGTCCGGGCCGAGCGGGCACTCAAACCTGCCGATCGTCGGCGAAGTGGCGCATTCGCAACCCCGCGACGCCGCCCACCCATCCGGACGAACGCGCCGCCATCTCGTCCCAGCGAATCGGCGCCGCTGCCTTCGGTGCGACCGCGGCGACGCCGGCCGCACCGTCAAGCACCCTTACGGTGCCGCCAGCAGGTCCGGATCCTTCCTCGCCCCCAGGTGGTTGAACAGGAGGTTCAGCAGGAACGCCAGGATCGACGTCAGCGTGATCGGGCTGCCGCAGATGGTCTGGAGCCACGCGGGGAAGTGCTGGAAGAAGATGGACGTGCCGAAGCGGTCGGTGGCGAAGGCGGGCAGGAGACCGACGCCGAGGGACACCGCGACGATGAACGTGTTGTGGTTGCCCGTGAACTCGACCTTCTTGAGGTTCTGCACGCCCACCGCGGCCACCATCGCGAACATGATCACCGCGACGCCGCCGACGACCGGTTCGGGGATCGAGGCGATGGCCGCGCCGACCTTCGGCACGAGGCCCATCACCACGAGCAGGCCGCCTGTCACGGCGACGACCCAGCGGCTGCGCACGCGGGTCATCTGGACGAGGCCGACGTTCTGCGCGAACGCGGTGTCGGGGAAGGAGTTCATGAAGCCGCCGAGGATGGCGGACAGGCCGTCGGTGGCGAGGCCGCGGGCGACGTCGGCGTCGGTGGCCGGGCGGCCCGTGATCTCGCCGACGGCGATCATGTCGGCGGTGGACTCGGTGAACGTCACCAGCATGACCACGCACATCGACAGCACGGCGGCGATCGGGAACGTCGGCGCGCCGAAGTGCAGCGGGGACGCGAGCCCGAACCAGCTCGCCTGTCCGACTCCGCCGAACTGCGTCAGGCCAAGGGGAATCGCCACGATGAGCCCGACGGCGAGCGCCACCAGCGGCGCGATCTGCGCGACGAACCCGCGCAGCACCCGCGTCAGCAGCACGATCAGCGCCACCACGCCGAGGGCGATGCCGAGGTGCGACGGGGTCGCGTAGTCGGGGGCCTCCGTGTCGTGGCCGGCGATCATCGCCGCGCCCGGGCCGAGCAGCGAGATGCCGATGACCAGCAGCAACGTGCCCGAGACCAGCGGTGGGAAGAACCGGATCATCTTCGCGAACGGCCGTGCCAGCAGGAGCCCGAACACGCCCGAGGCGATCATCGAGCCGTACACCGCGGTGAGGCCGTACTGCGAGGCGATCAGGATCATCGGGTTGACCACGGTGAACGTCGCGCCCGCGACCACCGGCAGCCGCACGCCGATGAGCTTGCCGATGCCGATGGACTGGACCAGCGTGGCGATCCCGGCCACGAAGAGGTCGGCGTTGACCAGCAACGCGATCGTCGCCGCGTCGAGCTTCAGCGCGCTGCCGACGATCAGCGGCACAGCGACCGACCCCGTGTACATGATCGCCATGTGCTGCAGGCCGAGCAGGAGCAGCCGGCCGGCGGGGAGGCCTTGGTCGACCGGGTGTTTGGTCATGGGGGCAGCCCTTTCACGCGGATCCGATCGCGCATCTTCTCACGACGCATACCGCCGGTTTGTGTGTGACGATGCGAGGATGACTCCGCGTCCCCCCTTCCGCGCCGACCACGTCGGGAGCCTGCTGCGGCCGCCGGTTCTGCGCGACGCCCGCCGCCGCCACGCCGCGGGTGAGATCACCGCCGAACAGCTGAAGGCCGTCGAAGACGACGCGATCCGCGACGTGATCAAGATGCAGAAGGTCGCCGGCCTGTCCTCGGCCACCGACGGCGAGTTCCGCCGCGCGTCCTGGCACATGGACTTCATCTACTCACTCGGCGGCATCTCGCAGAGCGACGAGCGCCTGCACGTGAAGTTCCACAACCTCGCCGGCGACCTCGAGTTCAGCCCGCCCGGCCTGCAGGTCGACGGCCGCGTGCGGCTGGACCAGCCGATCTTCGCCGAGCACTTCGCGTTCCTCAAGTCCCACGTGGACGCCGGCATCACCCCGAAGCTCACCATCCCGTCGCCGAGCATGATCTACTACCGCGGCGGCCGGGCGGCGGTGAGTGAGACCGTGTACCCGGACCTGGAGGAGTTCTTCGCCGACCTGGCCACGGCGTACGCGGCGCAGCTGACGGCGATGGGCGAGCTCGGCTGCACGTACCTGCAGCTCGACGACACCAGCCTCGCGTACCTCAACGACCCGGCGCAGCGCGAGCTCGTCGCGCGCATGGGCGGTGACCCGGACACCCTGCACCTGCGCAACATCCAGCAGATCAACGCGGCGCTGCGCGGCCGGACCGAGGGCATGAGCGTGACGACCCACCTGTGCCGCGGCAACTTCCGCTCGTCGTGGGCGGCTTCGGGCAGCTACGAGTTCGTGGCCGAGGCGCTGTTCGGCGAGCTCGGCGTCGACGGCTTCTTCCTGGAGTTCGACGACGAACGCTCCGGCGGCTTCGAGCCGCTGCGGTTCGTGCCGCCGGGCAAGCGCGTGGTGCTCGGTTTGGTGACCACGAAACGGCCGGAGCTCGAAGACGCGGACACGTTGGTGCGCCGCATCGAGGAAGCTTCGCGGTTCGTCGACATCGACCAGCTCTGCCTCTCGCCGCAGTGCGGTTTCTCGTCGACTGAGGAAGGCAACGAGCTCACCACGGACGACCAGCTGCGCAAGCTGGAGCTCATCGTCTCGACCGCGGAACGGGTGTGGGGCCGGTGATCACCTGCGTGGTCGACTACGTCATCGATCCCGCGAAGATCACCGAGTTCGAACGGTTCGCCCAGGCGTGGATGCGCCTGGTCACCCGCGAAGGCGGCGTGCACCACGGCTACTTCCTGCCCGCCGAAGGGGCGAGTGACGAGGCCAGGGCGTTGTTCAGCTTCGAAAGCCTCGCCGCGTACGAGCAGTACCGCGCGCTCTTCGGCGTTGACCCCGACTTCATCGCGGCCGACCGCATCCGCGACGAGTCCGGTTGCGTCGTGCGGCACCGCCGCACCTTCATGCGGCCGCTGATGCCGGACGACGACAGCTAACCCACGTGCACGAGCGGCCGCCGGTGCGGGTCGGGTTCCGCGCGCCGCAAGACTTCCCGCGTCACGGGGGCGATGTCGCCGTCGCCGAAGATGAGGTAGCGGATGAGGAACTTGAAGGGGTTGCCCTCGGTCCAGGCGAAGTAGATGTGGGGCTGTTTCCCGGTTTCGTCGCGGATGTGCAGCAGCACGGCGGCGATGGCGTTGGCGATCGACGGGCTCTTCATGCGCAGGATCCGGTAGCCCGCGCGCTTTTCGCCGTGGACGCGCAGCGTGGTTTCGAAGTCGGACGCGTCGGAGATCGTCACCTCGAGGAAGAGGATCGCGCAGTCGGTCGGGATGTGGTTGTCCTCGCGGGCTTCGCGTTCCTTGTCGCGGTACTCGGCCTCGTCGCGGGCGTCCGGTTCGTTGGCGATGATGCGGATTTCGCCCGCGCGCACGGCCTTGTCGAGGATCCGCTGGGCCGCCGCGTCGAAGTCGACCTCCTCCACGCGCAGCTCCAGCGACCGCGTCGCGCGCGAGATCATCGACGTCAGCACGATGGCGACGATGAAGAACGCCGCGATCTTCACGCCGTCCGGACGCTCGATCACGTTGGCGATGGTCGTGTAGAGGAACACGAGCGTGATCACCAGGTACGCCACGAACGCCCGCCGCTGCCGGCGCCGGCGGGCCGACAGCGTCACCGCCACGGCGGCCGAGGAGATCAGCACCAGCACGCCCGTCGCGTACGCACCGCCCTGTTCCTCCACGTTGGCGTCGAAGATCAGCGTGATCACGAACGCGATGAGCGCCACCACGATCACCAGCGGCCGCGTCGCGCGGGCCCAGTCGGGAGCCATGCCGTAGCGCGGGAGGTAACGCGGCACGATGTTCAGCAGCCCCGCCATCGCCGACGCGCCGGCGAACCACAGGATCGCGATGGTGCTGACGTCGTAGACCGTGCCGAAGACGTCGCCGAGGTACTGGTGCGCGAGGAACGCGAGCGCACGACCGTTGGCCGCGCCGCCGGGCTGGAACTCCTGCTGCGGGATCAGCACCGTGGTGGCGAAGCTCGACGTGATCAGGAACGCGCTCATCGTCAGCGCCGCGGTGAGCAGCAGCCGGCGCGTGTTGCGGATACGGCCTTCCGGCTCCGGTTCGGTGTCACCGGGCTTGCCCTTCACCAGCGGCATCACCGAAACACCCGTCTCGAAGCCGGACAGGCCCAGCGCCAGCTTCGGGAACACGACCAGCGCCACGCCCACCATCAGCCACGGGTTGGGGTGCTGCGCCACCAGCAGGTTCTGCCAGTCGACCACCAGCTTCGGGCTCGTCACCACGTGCTCGACGGCGGTGGCGACCACGACCACGTTCAGCGCCAGGTACACGCCCACCAGCACCACCGCGACGCCGATCGCCTCGGCGAAGCCCTTGAGGAACACCGCGCCCAGCAACGCGATCAGCACGAGCGTGATCCACAGCTGGCCGTTGTGCAGGGCGGACGGGACGAAGGGGTTCTCGACCACGTGCGCGGTGGCGTCGGCGGCCGAGAGCGTGATGGTGATGACGAAGTCGGTGGCCACGAAACCCAGCAGCACCAGCACGAGCAGCTTGCCGCTCCACCACGACAGGAGCTTCTCCAGCATCGCGATCGAGCCCTGCCCGTGGGGGCTTTCTCGCGCGACGCGGCGGTAGATCGGCAACGCACCACAGAGCGTGAGGATCACGAGCACGACCGTCGCCAACGGTGACAGCACGCCGGCGGCGAGCGCGGCGATGCCGGGCTGGTAGCCGAGCGTGGAGAAGTAGTCGACACCCGTGAGGCACATGACCTTCCACCACGGGTGTTCAGCTTTCTTCGCGGTCTCCCGCTTGCCGCCCTTCAGCTGCTCGGCGCGTTTGTGCTCGCCTTCGAGCAGCCACGTCCGCAGGCCGGGCCTGGTCTTGACGTTCACCACGCCGTGATCATGCCCGGTCAGGACTGGTCAAGACTGGTGATGTCGGTTAACAGCAGCCGAACTCAGATACAGAGAATGCCCAGCACACACGGCCGGTTGGTCTTCGTCGTGGTCGTCGGGGGCGGAGGCGGCGGAGGCTGGTTGTCCGACGAGGTGCCACCCGAACCGGGCGCGGTGCCCGTCGGCGAGGTCGGCGAGTCGGATCCGCTGGTCGCGGTGCCGGAGTTGCTGCTCGACGTCGTGCCGGGCTCACCACCGCCGCGCGGGTTGAGCGGGTCGATGATCGACGTGATCTTCGGGGCGCTGGCCTCGGTGGTCTCGTCGTCGCTCGAAGAGTTCGAGTCGTGGCCCTGCCCGGACCCCGCGATCGTGGCCGGCGGCGGGTTCGACTCCGAGACGCCACCCGCACCGTCGGTACGGTCGGGCATCTCGATGACCTTCATCTCGGTGAGGCGCGTGGCCTCGTCGTTCGCCGTCGTGCCGAACGACACCAGGATCGCCGCGGCGCCACACCCGACGACCACCGCCACCATCACGGCGACCATGCGCCAACGCGAGCGCGAAGGCGGCGGCAGACGTTCGCCCCAACCTTCGCGCACGAGTAGCTCGGCGACCGAAACCTCTTCGTCCACCAGCGGGCCTTTCACCAGGAGTGGGCCATTCATACCGCACCAGGCCACCGAACGGGTGAATAATGACAGAAAGTTCTACGCAGTGTGCGTCACACTAGCGGGTGAGAATCACAGCGGTTTCACAGCTGCCCTTAGCGAAACTCCCAGGATGCCCGGAGAGCCTGGAGTAATGCTGCTGCGAGCCCGACAGCCGGTCACCCTCCGAGACTGGTGGACCCACCGGCTCGTCGGCGAGGCCGCGCCCACCCGGGTGACGCTGACCTGGCGAGCAGTGGGCCGCAGCTTCGCGCGGGCGCTGCCGACCCCCCGGTCGACACCGTTCACGTTCGGTTACCTCATCGTCCTGCTCGGCACCACGCTCGTGCTGCGCTTCGCCGACCCGGTCGTCTCGGCCAAGCTGTTGCAGCTCTCGAGCACCGACGCCCACAACCTCTGGCGCCGCCCGCTGGTCTCCCTGCTCAGCAGCGCGCTGTGGCTCGAAGACGGCGGCTGGCTCGCCTACGCGATCATCTTCACCATCGCGCTCGCCCCGCTCGAACGCCGGTTCGGGCCCGGCCGCACGGCGATCGTCTTCTTCAGCGGCCACGTGCTGGCCACGCTCGCCACGGAAGTGCCCGTGATGCTGCTGATCAGCGGCGGCGTGCTGCCGACGACCGCGAGCCGCTGGCTCGACATCGGCGTGAGCTACGGCTTCTTCACCACGGCGGGCGCGCTCGTGTTCCTGCTGCGCGGCCGGCCGCGCATCGCGGTTCTCGTGGTGATGGAGCTGTTCATCGCCGTGGTCTGGGTGTCCGATTCGCCCGGCAGCCTCGATTCCGTGGTCACCGTGCTCGGCCACGCGTGCGCGGCGCACTTCGGCCTCTTCTACTGGGGCCCACGGCTTCGCGACTCCGTGAACCGGCGTCCGAGGGGCGCGACACCGAGGGAATTCGCGGAGCCGGGGCCCGGCGGCACGTGATATACGAAGGTTCCCCGGCGCATATACACGACTGATCCCTTGGTGGTGTAATCGACGGGCCACACGCCGACACAGGGGGACCGGACGCACTATGGAGGCCGACGCCCTAGCCAAGGCGCAGCTCGCGGAGCTGGCCGAACGCTACCGGCGGCTCGTGGAGCTGAGCGCCGACGCCACCTGCGTGCACGAAAGCGGCGTGATCACCTACGCCAACCCCGCGGCGCTCGATCTCTTCGGCGCCCGGTCGACGGCCGAGGTCGTGGGCCGGCCGGTCACCGACTTCGTGGTGGCCGAACGGGACCGCGCCGAGGAGCCTGCGGCCGAACCGGTCGAAACGGTCGTGAAACGAGTCGACGGCAGCACGTTCGCCGTGGAGACGGTGTCGCTGCGCACCGGCGACGAGGCCGCGTCGGCGATCCAGGTCGTGATCCGCGACGTCGCCGGGCTCCGGGCCGCCGCCACTCAGGCCGCGGTGGTGTCGCAGGTGAGCGACGCGATCATCGCGGTGACCGCGGACGGCATCGTCACGAGCTGGAACCCCGCAGCGGAGACCGTGTACGGGTGGACCGCGGCCGAAGCCGCCGGTCGGCCGGCGCGCGAGCTGCTCGGCGCCGATCCCGATCCCGTGGCGGTCCAGCTCGCGGGAGGCGTGGTGCAGCAGACGCACCACCATCGCGAAGGGGCTCCGCTCTCGGTCCGCGTTTCCGCAGCTGAGATGAATGACGGCCACGTGCTCGTCTGCGCTGACGAGACCGCGCGCCGCCGAGCGGAGCAGCACTACCGCACGGTGGTGGCCGCGCTCGACGAAGGTGTGCTGGTCGTGGGCCCGAAAGGCCTGATCGAGTCGGTGAACCCCGCCGCGAGCCGCATCCTCGGCGTGCCGGCCGACGAGCTGATCGGCGTGCCGTGCTCGTCGCTCGTGCTCTTCGACGAGTCCGGGCACCGGCTGTCCGAGGACGAGCTGCCGTCGATCTCCACGCGCCGCACCGGGATCACGCAGAACGGCCTCGTCCTGCGCCTGCGCCGCGCCGACGGCCGCGATGTGTGGGTGGCGCTGACGTCGCGGCTGCTCAACCCGGACGACCCCGTCGGCGTCTCCGTGGTCACGTCGTTCACCGACATCACCGAACGGCGCGCCATCAGCGCCCGCCTGGCCCACGACGCGACCCACGACCCGTTGACGCGCCTGGCGAACCGCACACTCGTGCTCGACCGGCTCGATCGCCGCGACCGCGTCAACCCGACCACGGTGCTGTTCCTCGACCTCGACAAGTTCAAGATCATCAACGATTCCCTCGGCCACTCCGTCGGCGACCAGGTGCTGCGGATCGTCGGCGAACGCCTGCGCCGCGCCACGGCCGCGGCCGACGTGGTGGGCCGATTCGGGGGTGACGAGTTCGTGGTCGTCACGGCTGGGGCCACGGCCGACGCCGAGGTGCGCTCGCTCGCGGCGCACCTGCGTTCGGTGCTGGCGGAGCCCATTTCCGTGCACGGGCGCGAGCTCCACGTGGACGCGAGCATCGGCATCGTCCTCGTCACGGCGGGCGACCAGCGCAGCGCCGAAGACCTGCTGCGTGACGCGGATGTCGCCATGTACCAAGCAAAAGCGCTCGGCCGCGGGCGGTACGAGTTCTTCGACGTCGCCCTGCGGATGCGAATGCAGCGGCGGCTGCGCATGGAGCAGGACCTGCGCGACGCGGTCCACAGTGGACAGCTGTGGCCCGCGTACCAGCCCGTGGTCGACCTGCACACCGGCGAAATGGTGGGCGTGGAAGCGTTGCTGCGCTGGACGCACCCCACCCACGGCGCGATCTCGCCCGCGGAGTTCATCCCGCTGGCCGAGGAAAGCGAGCTGATCAACGAGATCGGCAAGTTCGTGCTGTGCGACACCACGCGCGAGGTGGCGTCGCTGCGCGCGGCCCGCGGTCTGGACCTGTCGCTGAAGGTGAACCTTTCCGTGCGCCAGCTGGAAGATCCACAGCTGGTGCCGGCCGTGCGCGACGCACTGGCGACGACGGGCCTCCCGGCTTCCGCGTTGTGCCTGGAGGTGACGGAGAGCGCGCTGATGCGCGACGAGGTCGCCGCCGCGGAAGTACTGGCAGCACTGCGTTCCCTCGGCGTGCTGCTCGCGATCGACGACTTCGGCACGGGCTATTCGTCGCTGGCGCAGCTGCGCCGCATGACGCTGGACACGCTGAAGATCGACCGCTCGTTCATCACCGGCATCGCCGACTCCCGCGACGCCGCGGCGATCGTCGCGAGCATCATCGCGATGGCGCACGCGGTCGGCTTGACCGTGGTGGCCGAGGGGGTGGAGACGGCCGAGGAGCTGGCGTTGCTGCGTCAGCTCGGCTGCGACCAGGCCCAGGGGTACCACCTGGGCCGGCCGCTGCCTGCCGCGGAGCTGTTCGCTCAGTAGACCTTCAGCAGTGCGTCGAGTTCTTCGTCGGTGAGCACGATGTCCAGGTCCGCCAACGTCTTCTCCAGCTCTTCGGGCGCGATCGTCCTGGTCACGTCCGTCATCCCGGGCCGGGACTCGGTGAGCTCCCGCCCGATCATGCGGCGCAGCCGGCCGTCCTCCAGTCGCATGAGGACCAGCCGCCCGAAGAACACCGACTTCGGGTGGGTGGAGATGTAGTGGTGGTAGACCTCGTAGTCCACGGGCCGGCTGCGGACCTGCGGGAGGAGCTCGTGGAGGTCTTCCCAGCCGTGCTGGTCCTTCTTCTGGAAGACCCACCAGTCTTCCCGGCGGATGAGCCGGTGCGGCCACCCGCCCTGGTCCACCACCGCGCCGTCCTCGAACGGCATCGGCACGAGCATCCCTGACCCGAACCCGACGTCGACGAGGTACGGCGTGTTCTCCACGGTGACGATCAACGTCATGTGCGTGTACGGCCCGCCCCGGTCGGGCTGCACCCGCGAAACCGTCCGCTGCACGTCGTACCCCAGCCGTTCCGCGACGGCCGCGAAGAGGCCGGCCTGCTCGTAGCAGTACCCGCCTCTTCGCCGCGTGATCAGCTTCTCGCTGACGACGTCCAGCCCGATCCCCCGATGCCGCCCGAGCACGACGTCCACGTTCTCGAACGGAATCGTCTCGACGTGCGCCCGCGTCAACTCCCGCAGCGCCTCGGCTGACGGTGGCCGACGCGGGCGCCCGACCCGCTCGAGGTACGCGTTGACGTCCACGGCGTCGATGTTCCACATGGTGATCAGCGTGCAACCTCGACCTCGGTGCAGGTCAACCCTCGTACTCGACCGGCCGCACCTCCACCGCGGTGTGCTTCGCCTCCGGAACCTCGGCGGCGAGCTCGATCGCCCGGTCCTTCGTGGGGACGTCGACGAGGTAGTAGCCGCAGAGGAAGGTTTCGCTGCCGTGGATGAGGCCGATCTCCGGCTGCGTCTCGCCCTCGCGCACCCGCACGGTGACACTTTCGCCGGGCCCGGCCAGCGCCTTGGTCTCGACGAACTCGGCGGCGTTGTTCTTCATGAAGGCGCCGTGTCCGTCGTACACGTCCTGCTTCGCGCTTTCGGGGAGGCTCTCCCACAGGGCGGGGGTCATGTTGATGGTGAGCAGGTACTTCACGGTGTGCTCCTTGGGTCTCGACGGTGTCTTTCGCCGAGTGGTCGGAGCCGGCGTGGTGGTCCGGACACCGCCGCGCGAAGTTTTTTGCGGATCAGCCGAAGTGGGCCTTCACCCGATTCACCACGGCCCCGAGCAGCCTCGACTTGTACCCGATCGATCGCAGCCACCGTCGTGCGTCTTCAGGCTCGACTGGTCACCACGTATCGCTCATCCTCAATCTCCGCACCCCACAACGCCGGGTCATCCAGTTTCTCGACGCCCGCTTCCCGCCGATGAGCCAGCACGTGTCCCTGACACTCCGCCGCGGTCAGCCCGGCCCCGGTGGACCACCGGCCCTCGATCAGCACGAGCCGCCCGCCGGGCCTCAGCAGCCCGACCCACCGCGCCACCGCGGCCGCGGGATCGGGCATCGCCCACAGCACGTGCCGGCTGAGCACCACGTCGTACGCACCCGCAGGCGGATCCGCCACGTCGCCATGCCGAAACTCGACCTGGACCCCGGCCGCCGCCGCCTTTTCCTCGGCGAGCGCCAGCATCCGCCGGGACAGGTCCACCCCACACACCTCATAGCCGGCCTCGGCCAACAACACGGCGAGACTTCCCGTCCCACAACCCAGATCAACCACGGACGCCGGCGCCTTCGGCAGCAACGACAGCAGAAGCTCCCGCCACGCCTCGCGCACGACGGGGTCGCGCAACCCGTGATCGGGCTGCTCATCGAACTCCGCGGCGTGCGCGTCCCACAGCTCGTGCGTCACGTTCGGCATCCTGCCAGCGGCGTCCGCCACGGAGACGCGCTTCACCTTGCGCGGTTCTCTGAGCCAGGCTTCGAAGAACGCACGCCGCTCCAACCCGCATAGTTTTTCACGCACAGCAAGAAGATTCGGCGAACAAGCCACTCCGAGTGATCACAAGTGGATCTCCGCGAGCGGGAATTCCGGGAATGTCCGGCAGGATTCGGTGCATGCGTTTGTCTCGAAGATTCATCGCCGCCGCCTTCGTGGCGGCGGCTGCCGCAGGATGTTCGACCGGTGCCAACGGAGCCGTCGTGGCGGCGCCGGCCTCCAGCAGCAGTCCTGCGCCCACCACGAGCGCCAGCCCTCCCCCGCCGCCGTTCGTGCCGGCAGTGTCGCCGGCCAAGCTGACGGCGGCGTGTCCGTTTCTGGACTCGGCGGAGATCGCAAAGGCGTTCAGCGACTCGAACATTTACGACAGCAGCGAACAAATCCCGTCAGTCCAGGGCGGGCTCACCGTCTACACCTGCAAGTACCACCGCACCGACGACGACGGTTCCCTTCTGGCAGCCCTCGAGATCGCCGAGACCCCGACAATGGTTGCGCAGAAGACACTGCTGCAAGTCGCCGAACAGGAGTGCGCCGACAAGGCGCAGCCGCTCGGTGAAGCCGCGATCTACTGCCTCAGCAAGGGCAACGGCACCGACATCGCGGTCATCGAGCCGAGCCACGGCGTGACCCGTGTCGCCCACCTCTCCTTGGCCGCTCCGCGCAACGACGGGTTCCGCGCCGGCTACACCACGCTGGCGAAAACCCTCGCCGACCGGCTGTGATCACCACGACACCGGCGGCCGAACCGAAACACAGCAAGTAACACGATCATCGGGGACGTCGCGTCCCGTGGAGGCGGCACGAGCCGCCTCCACCGCGGCGTCCCCGCGATCGTCGCCCCGGCGTTGACGCCACTCGCGCCAAATCCGCCCTCAGACACAAGAAAGCCGCCCTGACGTGAGTCAAGACGGCTTCTTCGAGCGTGGCCAGGGCCGGGGTCGAACCGGCGACCTTCCGCTTTTCAGGCGGACGCTCGTACCAACTGAGCTACCTGGCCGGGAACGCCGGCTAGCAGCCGAACGATCTTGCGACCCTGACGGGACTCGAACCCGCGACCTTCGCCGTGACAGGGCGACGCGCTAACCAACTGCGCCACAGGGCCTTGCTGGTACTACGGTACTGCGTACTCCCAACGGGATTCGAACCCGCGTTGCCGCCTTGAAAGGGCGGAGTCCTAGGCCACTGAACGATGGGAGCCCAGCCGGTTTCGGCGAACCGACCGACCGCGCTCTCAGGTTCCCCCGGGAGCGATTACAAGCATAGGGCACGCCCCCACCGCCTCACACCGGGGGGTGACTAACTCTCCGGCAAGCTCATGACCTGCGACAACAGTGATCCTCCGCGCCGGCGGGGCGAGCCGGCCGGCCGTCGCCCCCAACCGGGCGTCGATCAACCCGGAGACACCCAAGACGCCTCGAGATCCGTCAACAAGTCACACGACAGCCCACACCGACCACCGCACGGCCCGAACCCCACCCGACGGCAGACCTCAGCGCTGAACCGGCGCCTGTCCACCCTCGTCGAGATCGAGGCCGAGCATCTCCAACAGCTGGGCGCAGTCCTCGACCCCCAGTGCGCCGTTGGCGACGGCAAGGCGGGCGCGCCGCACTTGGTCGTCGGAGACGCGTTGGCCGTCGGTGGCCCCGCGTTGCGCCGGCACGCCGCCGCCGGTCAGCGACGTGCTTCCGCCATCGGCACCTTCGTACCGAAGGAGGAACTGTCGAACTTCCACAGACCCGCTCATGGCCCCTCCGCCCGGTTCTGAACAACTGGCCGCGAGGCTAACCAGAGGAAAGCGCCACAGGCAGCCCCCCGGAGAGTGAACCTGGGAACACTCTCCGCACAACCCTGCGCAATCGCCGGACACATTCACAAGATCGTGAATGTGAACCGGAGTGTGGATTTCTCACGGGTTCCACTCGCCCAAGCCCGGAACTCGTGCAACAATCGATGGTGCTGACACACCCCCGGTCAGCGCCTGTGGAGATCCCCTCCGACCCCCGCGTTCCTCCCCCTGGCGCGGGGGTCTCTCCATTTCTGCGCTTTTGCGTGCTGGCCTGCTGAAACCCGCCTTGTGCAACGCGTGAACAGCACATCCACAGACGGTCATTGAACAGCGTTTACCGCTGGGCTGTTCAGGTGATCGAATAGGCTCAATGAGCGACCGAATTGCTTGTGTTGTGTCTCACAGTCGTTTGTTTGCCGAGACCCAACCGTTATCGTGTTCGGGTGCCTCTTCCCTCACTCGGCCGCCTCGGCAGCCGTACGAACCTCAAGGCCGTCTCGTCCGGACGGCACCGCAACGCCGCCAAGCCGGCGGGCGAAGAAGTCGTCGAGGACAAGGAGCTCACCAGCTACCTCGCGGCTCTCGCTCCGGACTCCGACCCCGAAAGCACCGGGACCGGCAAGCGCTTCGGCGAAGCGCAGGTCTACCAGCTGCGCATGAACCTCATCGCGAGCCAGCAGCTCAAGGAGATCGCCAACGAGCGCGACATCTCCCCGCAGGCGCTGGCGATGGAGTGGATCCTGGAGCGCCTCTCCTGGGAGGGCCAGGCCGCGTCGGCGCAGGATCGCCGGCACTCCGACGCCATGACCGACGAGTTCAGCTTCCCCCAGGGTTCCTTCGACGAACCGCTTCTCCCCCGCTGACCGAAGCGCGACGAACACAGCCGAGAAAGCCCCCGGTGCACCAGCGCCGGGGGCTTTTCCGTGACCGGAAGTCACGCTGCGTCAGGGAAACCACGCTGTGTCAACAAAACGGTGTCACACAACAACAAAAAGAAACTCCCGGCGAGCGACTCGCCGGGAGTTCCTTACTCAGGCCTGAGAAAACGCGTTGGGCCTGTCTCAGATCGGGCGGACCTTCTGGGCCTGGGGGCCCTTCTGGCCCTGGCCGACCTCGAACTCCACTCGCTGGTTCTCCTCGAGGGTGCGGAAGCCGCGCCCGTCGATCTCCGAGTAGTGCACGAACACGTCACCCTCACCGCCATCCTGAGCGATGAAGCCGAAGCCCTTCTCCGCGTTGAACCACTTCACAGTGCCTTGCGCCACCGCTGTACTCCTCGTAACAGATCCGCTTCGAATGCCACCGAAGCGGCACCCCGGCCGTCCCGGGCGGTTCCAACGAGTCGAGCGAAGAGCTGTCGGGCCCCACGGCTCGCGTCAGAAGTTCCGCGAGTGTGAAGCCACGAACACGCAAAACGACGGCCTGCTCAGCAGCCTACCGGGATCTGGCCAAATCTGAAGCCCGTGATCTCGCGGATCGGTTCACAGACTCGCACGTCACCGGAACGTCGTATCGCCGCCTACGCAGCGCTGTCAGTGGTGCCGGTTACGCTGATCGAGCACGGCCGCGCCGGACATCACCGTGCACGTCCCGGAGTCGTCTGGACCCCGTACGTGAGCATGATGAGGGTCGGTGTGACATTGGTCACTATTCGATCGATCAACGTTCGGGCTCTTCGGGACGTCTGGGTGGTTGGGGTTGTCCAGGGGAGATTGGGGATCGGTGTGACTATCCGAAACTTCGCGCGCCGGAGAGCGGGCATCGCGGTTCTGGGGGTCGTCGCCGCGCTCGCGCTCGGTGCGTGCAGCAGCGATCCGGCCACCGTGAGCGCCAGCGGCAACACGGGCGGGGGCCCGACGAAGGCCGCGCCGGTCGCCAAGCCGGCCAGCATCACGCTCGCGCCCGCCGCGAACGCCAAGGACGTGGCGCCGGGTGATCCGGTGAAGGTGAGCGTCGCGGACGGCACGATCGACTCCGTCACGCTGACGAACCCGGACGGCAAGCAGGTGCAGGGCCAGCCGTCCGCGGACAAGACGAGCTGGTCCACGACCGAGGACCTGGGCTACAGCAAGACGTACACCTGGTCCGGCCAGGCGACCGGCAGCGACGGCAAGCAGGTGCAGATCAGCGGCACCTTCACCACCGTGAAGCCGCGCCGGCAGATGGCGGGCAGCCTGAACGTCGGCGACGGCCAGACGTACGGCATCGCGATGCCGATCGCGCTGACGTTCCCGAGCGCCGTGAAGGACAAGGCGTCGGTGGAGAAGGCGCTGTCGGTGGAGACCACGCCGAAGACCGAGGGCTCGTGGGCCTGGCTCAACGGCGACACCTCCGTGCACTGGCGGCCGAAGGAGTACTTCGCGCCGGGCACCGAAGTGAAGGTGAACGCGAACATCTACGGCGTGCCCATGGGCGGCGGCACGTACGGGCGCCAGGACCTCTCCGCGAGCTTCAAGATCGGGCGCTCGCAGATCGTCAAGGGCAACACCACGCAGCACCGCATGCAGGTCATCCGCGACGGCAAGCAGGTGATGGACTTCCCGGTCAGCTACGGCCTCGACTCCGACCCGGGCCGCGTCACCCACAGCGGCGTGCACGTGGTCATGTCGAAGCACGCGACCTACTCGATGAGCAACCCGCGCTACGGCTACACCGACGTCAACGTCCCGTGGGCCGTCCGCATCTCCAACAACGGCGAGTTCATCCACGGCCTCGCGGGCTCCATCTGGGCACAGGGCAAGAAGAACATCTCGCACGGCTGCCTCAACCTGTCGCCCGCCAACGCGAAGATCTACTACGACAGCGTCCTGCCGGGCGACCCGGTGGAGATCACCGGCAGCACCCAGACCCTGACATCGAAGGACGGCGACTACAGCGACTGGACGTACGACTGGGCTTCGTGGAGCAAGTTGTCGGCAGTGTGAGTTTTCGCGGTTTTCGGTGAACGGCCGGGGGTTGGTGCCTCCGGCCGTTTGTCGTTGGTGGGGTCGTTCTGGGAGGCGCAAGCGCTTGCGGTCAGGGCGCGCGGTTGAGTTGCGGACCTTGTGACCGGGTCAGGAACTGGGCCCGAGTTCTCGGGTGGTCGACTGCGGTGTCCGGCGGGCCGACGGTTGCCGGTGGCCAGCGGGGCCCGGTTTGGGTGCACGTCGACGCCTGGCCGCGGAAGATCATGGAGCCCGACGGGACGGCTGGTGCCGACGGGACCAGCCGTTCGGCTTGGCCGAGCGTGGTGTGGGGCATGGTCGATCACGGGCCAGCCGGTGCCGGTGGGCACGGCGGCCCGGCTTGGCCGCGCATCGGGTGAGGCGGGGTGTCGGCGCAGTCGTCGCGATCCGGGCGCGAACGTCGGCGCTGGGTGCGGGAAAAACTTGGCGAACTCGATGCAACCCGCCGTGGCGCCGGCGGCATGACTAGGGCAGAAGAGGCGCCGCCGACCGGGGTGCTCGTGAGTTGAGGAGCTGTTGTGCGTATTCGTTTCGCGTTGAGTGTCGGGGCGTTGCTGCTGGCCGGGGGTGCCGTGACGGGTGGGGCGGTGGCGTTCGCGCAGCCGGCGCCGCCGACGGCGCAGCCGAGCGCGCCTGTCCAGGCGCCGCCGACGGAGGCGACGCGGCCGACGTTGCCGACGCAGCGTCCGACCGAGGTGGCGCCCCCGACCGCGGTGCCGTCGCGCGTGCCGCCGCAGGCTCCGGGCGTGACGGCGCCGGGCGGCGTGCGCGTGCCCACGGCGATCCCCGCGGGGCCGACCGGTGACCTGGACCTGCCGGACATCTGGGGCTGATCGCGCAGGTGATCTCCCGCTCCCGTCCGGTGTCCGGGCCGAGCTCGCCGTGGGACGGCGAGTTCGCCCGGTACTTCGGCGAGCGCGCGCACAGCCTGCGGGCCACGGCGTACCTCCTGTGCGGCGACTGGCATCGCGCCGAGGACCTCACGCAGGCGGCGCTGCTGAAGCTGTACCTCGCGTGGCCGCGCCTGTCCCGGCACGACAGCCTGGACGCGTACGCGCGCAAGATCGTCCTGCGCACGTTCCTCGCCGAGAACCGCCGCAGCCGCTGGAAACGGGAACGCCTGACCGACGCACCCCCCGACGTCCCCACCACGGACACCGAAACCGAACACGACATGCTGGTGCGCCAGGCCCTCGCGGTGCTGGCGCCCCGTCAACGCGCCGTGCTGGTGCTGCGCTACTTCGAGGACCTGTCCGTCGACGAGACGGCCGCCACCCTCGGCTGCAGCACCGGCACGGTGAAGAGCCAGGCCGCCCGCGGCCTGGCCACTCTGCGCAACCGGCTGGGCCCGCACTTCGCGGCCATGGCTGTTCCTGGAGGGAGGTGACTGTTCTGGTGAACCGCGATTTTGGTGGCGTTGACGGCTTGGGTGCAGCTGACGGCTGGGGCTCCGGCGGGGTTGGCGGCTCGGGCTCAGGCGGATCTGACGGCTTCGGCGGCGACTCGATGGGCTCAGGTGGCTTCGGTTCGGAAGGCCATGGCCGCGACTTCGACTCGACTGGCTCGGGCTCCGGCTCAGCTGGCTCCGGCTCGGGCTCGGGCTCCGGCTCGGCTGGCTCCGGCTCAGCTGGCTCGGGCTCTGGCCGCACCTCTGGCTCAGCTGGCTCTGGTTACACCTCTGGCTCCAGCCGCACCTCGGCTGGCGCTGGCTCCGGCCGCGACTTCGACTACGACTCGCATCCCGACTTCGGCTCGATCTCCAACCCCGGCTTCGACCTCGGCTCGGATGCCGACACCAGCTCCGACACCGACGTCCGCGCCCTGTTCTCCACCCTCCCGGACGGCCCACCCCTCACCCTCTCCGCCGCCGACGTCATCAGCGACGGCGCCCGCATCCGACGCCGCCGCAAGCGCCTGGCCGTGGCCGGCAGCTCCGTGGCCACCGCGGCGGTCCTCGTCGTGGCCGGCCTCGCCGTGAGCTTGGCCGTCGGCCGCCACGGCCCGACGGCGCCCGCCCAGCCCGCCGGCCCCGGCGTGTCGACCATCGCGCCGACGCCTCCCCCGTCGAGCTCCCTGCCGACCGCCCCACCCACCGCCGACACGACTGCCCGTCCGCCCGGTGCCCCGACGCCGAGCCGTTCCGCGGTCCAGGCGCCGGGCCAGCCGCCGGCGTCCCTTCCGTCGAGCCCGCGCACGCCCGTCCGCCTTCCGCCGTCGGCCACCACAATCCCCACGCACGCGAGCGCACCCCCGATCGCCACGACCCGCTGAGACACCGCCGCCCGCACGAGTGGACCGTTGAGTCCGACTGACCGGTGCAAGTGGACCGGCCGCGCCGTGTCACCCGCGCGAAAGGACCGATCGTGCCGCGACATCGGCGCGAGCGGACCAGTCGCGCCGCTCCTGCCGCACGAACCGACCCATCGAGCGACCTCGGCTGCGCGACTGGACCAGTCGTGCAGCGCCACCGCGGCGCGAGCGGACCGATCGTGCCGCGCGACCGACACGAGCGGACCAGTCGCGCCGCTCCTGCCGCACGAACGGACCCATCGAGCGACCTCGGCTGCGCGACTGGACCAGTCGTGCAGCGCCACCGCGGCGCGAGCGGACCGATCGTGCCGCGCCACCAGCGCCAGTGGACCAGTCGTGCAGCGCCACCAGCACGAGCGGACCGATCGTGCCGCGCGACCGACACGAGCGGACCAGTCGCGCCGCTCCTGCCGCACGAACGGACCCATCGAGCCGCCTCGGCTGCGCGACTGGACCAGTCGTGCACCGCCACCGCGGCGCGAGCGGACCGATCGTGCAGCGCGACCAGCGCCAGTGGACCGGTCGTGCAGCCTTCGCAGTAGCGCGAGCGGACCAGTCGCGCCGCTCCTGCCGCACGAACGGACCCATCGAGCGACCTCGGCTGTGCGAGTGGACCAGTCGTGCGGCGTTCGCAGCGCCAACGGACCTGTCGCGCGGTCCGGCACGAACGGACCGGTCGAGCCACGACCGCCGCGCGACTGGACCTTTCGAGCCGCGTTCGCGTGGCCAGTGGGCTGGTCGAACCACGTCGGTGCTGCGAGTGGACCTTTCGCGCTGTTCCGGCGGCACGAGCGGTCCCGTCACGCCGCATCGGTGTGAGGGGACCAGTAGTGCCATGTCGAGTGTGCGAGATGACCGGTCGCGTCGTGGTGGCGGAGCGAGTGGGCCGGTCGTGCCCAGCTGTGTGGCCGGGGGCGGCGGGCGGCTAGTGACCCGGGGCCGAAGCCGGGGCCGGTGGCCCGAGGGCCGAGGCCGGGGCGGGGGCCGGGGCGGGGGCCGGGGGCGCGGGTCGGGGACAAAACAGAGCCCCCAGCGGCCCAGACCTCTCACTCAGTGAGGCCGACAATCCCCTGTTCAGACCACAGTTACCGCCCCACAACCAGGGTGGTCGACGTCACCCCGGCCAGGTGGGTTTTCGGCGAAATATCCGGGCGCCTCGTGGCGATGTTTCCTGTGGTGGTCGACCAAGGCCGCCGATGGACTGCTGCTCAGCCGGTCGAACGAAGAGCGAGCCGGCCCGAGAACTCGAGGAGGAAGCAAAAATGGTGTTCGCCGCACTCATGATCGAAACCGTAGTAGCTGTTGTGGTCGCCGGTGGGCTGGCGACTTGGGCGCGCAAGCGTTTCGCTGCTCCTCGCCCGGTCGAGGTTGCCGAGGTTCGCTGAGCGGAGCAGCCCCAGAGCTGTCCACAGTAGACACAGCAGGTAGACACAGCAGGCAGAAGAGCGGCCCGTCCCCCAAGAAACCAAGGGGGACGGGCCGCGAACACAAAGAGCCTCAGCGAGTGGCACCCGCCAACTTGCCACCGGTGTCCGCCGTGTCGATCTGTTCGATCGGCACCTGCGAGGTCTCCGGGATCTTGAAGATCGGCACCAGCGCGATCACGGCGGCGATCATCAGGTAGTACGCCGGCCAGTCGTTGTTGCCCGTGCCCTGGATCAGGGCCGTCACGACGACACCGCACGTACCACCGAACAGCGACGTCGAGACGTTGTAGCCGATCGCGAACGAGCCGTAGCGCACGCGCGTCGGGAACATGGCCGGGAAGGTCGAGCCGATCACGGCCAGCATCAGCACCAGCAGGAACGCGACGATGCCGAACCCGACGATCAGCCACAGGATGCTGCCCGACTGCATCAGCTTGATGCTCGGCCAGCTCAGCACCAGGAACCCGATCGCGGCGGTGATCAGCAACGGCTTTCGCCCGATGCGGTCGGACAAAGCGCCCAGCGGCAGGATGATCGCGGCCTGCACGAGCTCCACGCCGATGATGATCAACGTCGACGTGTTGTCGTTGATCTTCAACGTATCCGTGAAGTACGTCGGCATGGTCGTGAGCAGCATGTAGTCCGCGATGTTCAGCAGCAGCACGATGCCGATCAGGTTCAGGATCATCCGCCAGTTGCGGGTGAAGGTCTCCTTCAGCGGCGCCTTCTTCGGCTTGTTGCCGGAAGCCTCGAGCCGCTTGAACTCCGGCGTGTCCTCGAGCCGCGACCGCAGGTACAGCCCGATGAGGCCCAGCGGCAGCGCGACGAAGAACGGGATCCGCCACGCCCACGCCTCGACCTGGTCGGCCGGCAGGGAAAGCGTGACCGCGAGCACGACGACGTTGCCCAGCACGTAGCCGCTCAACGTCCCCAGTTCCAGGAACGACCCGAAGAAACCACGGCGTTTCGTCGGCGCGTACTCGGCGATGAACGTCGCCGCGCCGCCGTACTCACCGCCGGTGGAGAAGCCCTGGATCAAGCGCAGCAACAAGATCGCGATCGGTGCCGCGATGCCCATGCTGTACGGCCCCGCGTACGTCGGCAACACGCCGACCAGGAAAGTACAGCCCGACATCAGCAGAATGGTGATCGCGAGAACCTTCTGCCGCCCCAGTTTGTCGCCCAGCGGGCCGAAGAACGCCCCGCCGAACGGCCGCACGATGAACCCGACCGCGACCAGCGCCAGCGACTTCAGCACAGCGTTGCCTTCGCCGGGGAAGAAGACCGTGCCGATGCTCGTGGCGATGGCGCCCGAGGTGAAGACGCCGTAGTCGTACCACTCGGTGGCGTTACCCATCGCCGACGCGAGGACTGCCCGTTTGACGGTTCTCTGGTCGACGTCTGATTTCTTCGCCGTTGCCTCACTCATCCCCGCGACGACCTCCTCGTACGCGACCCAGTAGCTCCGATACAGCTCATTTCCCGAGTGTTGTCCGGCTGGGATTAATCGGCAGCGTGAGTCGCGAAAGTTCTACCGTACGGAATTTTCCGACTACTGTGCGCTGAGGAAAACGCGCACCGCAGGTCAGGCCGTGTACCGCGAACGGCTACTCGCGGGTTAACGTCAGCGCATGAGTCGTGTTTCTGGACCGTGGCCGCCGGTGTCCGTGGAGCCACCCGCCGTGCACCCGAAGGCCCCCGCCGCCGGCACCGAGCTCGGCGTGCACTTCGACGAGTGTTTCGGCTGCGGCGACGAGGTGGACGCGGGTCTGCGCCTGCGTTCGGTCGTCGGCGAGGGGCACACGGTGCTGTCGAAGTTCACCGTGACGCCCGCCCACCAGGGCGCGCCCGGCCTCGCGCACGGCGGACTGCTGGCGTGCGCGTTCGACGAGGCCCTCGGCAGCGCGGTCGGCAACCTGCTGCGGCGCCCGGCCGTGACCGGCAAGCTCGAGACGGACTTCCGCCGGCCCGTTCCCGTCGGCTCGACCCTGCACATCGAGGCCCGCCTGGACGGCACGGCGGGGCGCAAGATCTACGTTTCCGCCGACGGTCACCTCGACGCCCCCGACGGTCCCATCGCCGTGACCGCGCGCGCCCTGTTCGTGGCGGTCGGGTTCGAGCACTTCACGACGCACGGTGACTCGGCGGCGTTGCAGAAGCTGGCCGACGCGCGCGAGAAGCAGCGGCGCGCGCAGGACGGTCAGGAGTGGGAGATCAATCCCTGACCTCGGGTTTCGCGTACAGGATTTCGCGGGCCTGCTCCGCGGCGCGGGCGATGCTCTCGCCGACGAAATCGACAAACCGGGCAATGTTCTCCAGGCGCGCGGCGGCTGGGGTGTCGCGGCCAAGGATCGCAACGCCCTGGCGCGCGGTCTCGGCGAGCTGGGCGTTGGCGCGCGCGCTGGCGAGGACGGACTGGTACCAGACGTCGTTGTCGGCGACGTAGCGCTCGCGGCGGCGCTCGTCGCGTTCCCTGCTGAGCAGGCCCAGGCCGTCGAGGAGTGAGACAGCCTTGGAGACGGACGCGGGGCTGACCTGCAGGTGGCGGACGAGTTCGGCGGCGGTGACGCTGCCGTCGTCGCTGATGTAGAGGCAGGTCAGGACGCGGGCGGCCATCCGGGGCAGGCCGGATTGCATGAGGAGGACGGTGAACGTCTCCTCGTACTCGCGGACGGCTTCGGCGTCGCGGCCGTGGGCTTGCGGGACTGCTTGCTGTGGCGGTGCGGCTTTCTTCCGACGGCGGGTGCGGTGCTCCGTGGCGTGGTGGGCCAGGTCGGCGCGGTACGAGGTGGGCCCGCCGTTGCGCATGACCTCGCGGGTGATCGTCGACGTGGGGCGATCGAGGCGCCGGGCAATCTCCGCGTAGGCGAGGCTGTCGGCGAGGCCCAGCGCGATCTGCTGACGCTCTTGCCGGGTGAGGCGGCCGCCGGGCATGTGGTTCTCCCTCGTGGTGGTTGCCTGGATCTTCAGCGTAGCGTTTTGTTTCAGTTCATTGCAACGGCTTTGTTGCGTTAGATTTTACTCCATTGCAATGATTGTGGGTCTCTGAGCTGGTCTTATGCTGGTGTTGTGCAACGAGTTTGTTGCGTGATTCTTGAACGCAACGTAGCGTTTCTCATGTCAGAAACAACGAGCACAGGAGCTGATCCAGATGCAGAAGTTCACCACCACCGCCCCGATCTCCGCCTTCGTCGCCATCCCCGCGGGGCGTGTTCAGGTCATCGCCGCGGACCGCGCGGACACCACCGTCGAGGTCCGGCCGGCGGACGCTTCGAAGGCCCGCGACGTGAAGGTCGCGGAGCAGACCACGGTCTCCTTCACGGACGGCGTGCTGCGCATCGAGGCCACCGCGAAGAACCAGATGCTCGGCGCGTCGGGCTCGATCGAGGTGACGGTGCAACTGCCCGCCGACTCGCGCGTCTCGGCCTCGGCCGCCGCCGCCGACTTCCGCGGCGTGGGCCGCCTCGGCGAAGTCTCGTTCGAGGGCTCGCACGGCGCCGTCAAGCTCGACGAGACGGCCGGCCTGCGACTGTCCACTCAGGCCGGTGACGTCTCCGTCGGCCGCCTCAACGGCCCCGCTTCGATCACGACGGGCAAGGGAAACATCGACATCGCTTCAGCCGTCCGCGGCTCGGTCGTGCTGCGCACCTCGGCCGGCGACGTCTCGGTGGCCGCCGCCCCGGGCGTCTCGGCCACCCTGGACGCGGGCACGTCCTACGGCCGGGTGCGCAACTCGCTCCAGAACACCGGCGACGCCGCCCTGACCATCGAGGCGACGACGGAGTACGGGGACATCAACGCACGCAGCCTGTGACGGCTGGTTGGTACTGGGGATTGCTGGGGGCTGGAGCGGAGCCGGATGGCCGGCTCTGCTCCTTTGCCCGTGGGCCCAGCCGGGAGGACAGGTCCCCACTCTCCGGGATCGCTGCACAACTTGGCTGCTGCAGTGTCCAGATCGGCGCGAGGCCCGTCCCTTGGGCGGCCTCGTTCGCCGGGCAGGGGATTGGCTGAGGTATGAACGACCTGTTTGCAGGTACTGGCGCTAGAGAGGCCACCGGGCAGGCCGGGATCGACTACCCGACCGCGAACCGCCGGCGAGCCGCCCGAGCAGCATGAACACCATCGGTGCCGGTGGAGGTCTCGCCGAAAGTGTTGCGCCAAGCCGAGCGGACCCACGCACCGGCACGGCCAGCCCACTCAGGCCACGGGTCTTCTTCCGCGCCCCGCACACACTCCGGCAATGCAGCAACGACGACGGCGGGCTTGGTGCCGAGGGTTGCTGGGGCTGACGCAGAGCCGGACATCCGACTCGGCTCTTTTGCCCTGGGCCCAGCCAGGAGGACAGGCCCCCGCCCTCCCGAGGGGGGCGTCCCCGAGTCCATTCTATCGGCCCCCACCGACAAAAACGCTGGTGAGAACCTCCGGAGGGGCAGTTATCCACAACCCGGAAGAGTGATTGCGGCGGAGGCGGCAGAGTCAGCCGCGGAGCGGTTACAGCTGGACAGAAGGCCTCGTGAGCGCCCAGGATCGGGGCCCGCGACACGAACCGCCGGACAGATGCCTCCCCCGCCAAGGCCCGTGCCCACTACGGCGCCGGCCACGCAAACTCCGGGTGGGCCTACGCGAGCGGAACCGCGCTGCGGGAGCTCACCTTCCGCCCCCGGCAGTTGCCCGCGCCCACGGCAGGAGCCCCCGACGGAGGTCTCCCAAGACAGGGCCCGCCCCGGGACAGAGCCCTCCCCCGAGAGTTGCCCGCGCCCACTGCAGGAGCCCCGGACAGAGGCCGCTCCCAGCAGAGGCCTCCTGAGACAGGGCCTGCCCCGGACAGAGCCCACCCAAGACAAGGTCCGCCTGAACAGCGGCCCCCGAGACACGGCCCGCCTCGGACATAGCCGTCCCCCGACAGGGCCCGCGCCCACGACAAGGGCCCCTAAGACAGGGTCCGCGACAGGGCCCGCAATCGACCCGCCAGGGCTCGCGCCCACGACCGGGCTCCGGACAGAGCCCACTCAACACAAGGTCCGCCCCAGGCAGAGCCCACCCCGAGACGCAGGCCTACGTAAACGTCCTCGGTCGGATCGAGTTTGCCCTGTCCACCAGCGCGACCCGGTCCTCCGTCGATCCCGCCAGTCGAGCCAACGTGCGGTAGCACCGTTCCAACCCGAAGCGCACATCGCGCTCCTCAAGCGCATACCCCAGGACCTTCGAGGTTTCCGCCGGGGAAGGGGCGGAGGGCGTGCGAAGCCAGTCGTACGCGGCTTCGAGGACTTCGGCGGACAGGCGGGTTCGGCGTTCGGCGTCGAGGTTGAGGCGTTCGAGGCGCAGGGAGGCGTCGAGGAGGTCCTGTTCGGAGATGCGGGACTGCTCGGAGGCGGCGCCGGACTGGGTTTTGATCTTGATGGCGGCGACCTGGGCGTCGATGTAGTGCGTGGAGGTGGCGGGGACCATCTCCAGGACCTCGACGGCGCCGGCGCGGGCGCCCTGGGCCAGGTAGACGCGGGCGAGGCCGAAGGCGGCGCTGACGTAAGTCCGGTCGGTGCGCCAGACCAGTTCGTAGTAGCGCGCGGCGCCGAAGTAGTCGCCGACGCCCTCGGCGCTCACCGCCAAGGCGAGCTTCGGCGCGATTTCGCCGGGGAGGTCGTCGTAGACGGCTTCGAAGGCGACGTGGGCGACGCGCGGGCGGGCGCCGGCCAGCTCGATGAGGCCGCGGTACCAGTCGATGCGCCAGTCGTGCGGGAAACCGTTGCGGATGGCCAGGTACTGGGCCGCCTGGAGCTGGCGCTGGGCTTCCACGAACTCGCCCAGCTCGATGCGCGCGCGGACGATGCGCAGGCGCACCTCGATGGACTCGCGCGGAGCGCCGGCGAGGGCTTCGATGGCTTCGCGCGGGTCGAGGGCGGTGGTGGTCGCCAGGACGCCGGCCGCGGGGTCGTCCGTGTCGACCTGCGGGATCGGCAGGCCGGCGACGACCTCGGCGGGCTCGGGCAGCGGCACGCTCGTGCCGGCTTCGGGGACGACGAGGTGCACGCCGAACGCGCGGCTCTCCGGCCCGAAGACCGTCGACGCGGCGGGCCGCGGTTTGCCCGTGCCGAGCGCCATGATCTCGCGCAGCACGCCCGTGAGCTGGTCGGCCATGTCCTCGGCGGCGAGGAAACGACGGTCGGGGTCGACGTGCGTCGCGCGCTTGAGGAAGCGGTAGTACGAACCGAAAAGCGCGAACAGCGGCACGGCGTCGGGGCCGGGCAGCGACGACTTGAACTTCGTGGTGTAGCCCTGGAACTCGAAGCTCAGCACGGCGAGCGTCCGGCCGACGGTGTAGAGGTCGCTCGAAATCGACGCGCCCTGCGTCGCCAGCTCGGGCGCGCTGTAGCCGGTGGTGAAGAACAGCGGACTCTCGTAGTCGTCGAGCCGCCGGACGGCGCCCAGGTCGATCAGCTTGAGCTGCTCGTGGGTCTGGATGACGTTGTCGGGCTTGAGGTCGCAGTAGAGCAGGCCCTGGCTGTGGAGGTAGCCCAGCGCGGGGAGGATCTCGAGGCCGTACGCGATGACCTGCCCGATCGGCAACGGCTCCGGCCGCTTGCTCTCCCGGTGGTGCTGCAGCGCGAGCTGCCGCAGCGACTGGCCGCCGACGTACTCCATCACGATGTAGCCGACGGAGTTGCCGGTCTGCGCGTCCGGGTGCTGCACGAAGTTGTGGATCTTGACGATGTTCGGGTGCTCGACCTCGGCGAGGAACCGCATCTCGTTGGCGGCGGCGGCCATCGCGGTCGCGTCGCCCGTGTCGATCAAGCCCTTGAGGACGACCCAGCGATCGGAGACGTTGTGGTCCTGCGCGAGGTAGATCCAGCCGAGGCCGCCGTACGCGAGAGCGCCGAGCACTTCGTACTGGCCGCCGACGAGCTCGTGGGGCTGAAGCTTCGGCAGGAACGAGAAGGACGTGCCGCAGTTGTCGCACTTGCCTTCGGGGGTGGCGGGTTTGCCGTCCTTGGCGCGGCCGACCTTCGCACCGCAGTTGCCGCAGAAGCGTTTTTCCTCGGAGACGACGGGGTTCGCGAGCACGGCCGTCGCGGGGTCGCGGTACGGCACGGGCGGAACGTCGATGAGCCCCGCGCCGAGACGGCCGCGGCGGGAGCGCCGGCTGGAGGTCCGGGAGCCGGTGCGGCGAGAGGTTCCGGGGAACGAGCCGGTGCCGCTGCCCTGAGAACCCTGGGAACCGCCTTCGCTGCGGGTTCCCGTGCCGTGGCCTTCGCTGCGGCTTGCGGCGACGACGCTGTCCGTGCCCGGATCCGGCAACGACTCCTGCGGCTGCAGACGCGGCGACGGCGGCATGATGCTCTGCGTACCGGGGCTCGGGTTGGCCAGGACGCTGGTGGGCATCGGCGCCGCCGGATCGACGGGTGCGACCGGCTGCTGCGACTGCGGGAGGATGACCGGAGCCAGGTCACCCGGGGGTCGGGTGGGGTCTTCCGGCTTGGCTTCGGGGTTTTCGGCGTGGGCCGGGTCTTGCTGCGGACCTGATTCTTGCTGCTGGGCGGCGTCGGTCGCGTTCGGTTCGGCCACGCGGTTGGCCTGCTCGGACGGCTGGCGGCTGCTCTGGTTCGGGTCCGTGGCTTCGCTGCTGCGGTTTCCTGCGTCGGACGGCTGCTGCGCGGAGCTTTCGGGGGTACGGGTTCCTTGCCCTGGTTGGACTTGCTTCCAGGGGATCGCGGAGTCGGCGGGGCGGCCGGGCTGCGAAGACGTGCCTGGGTTCTGGGTGCCGGTGGCGCCCGGCTCAGCGGCGCGGTTCGGCTGAGCGGAAATGCCCTGGCCCGGGGTGCCGGTCACGCCTGGGTCCGCCGGGCGGCCGGGCTGCGAAGAGGGCTCGGCGACGCGGTTGGCCTGCTCGGGAGCCGGTCGGCCGGGAGCGTACTGCCCGCCGGGGTACGGCTGGCCCTGGGTTCCAGGGCGGGCGGGGTGGCGCTGCTGGCCCGTGTGGGACGGGGGCGGGTAGCCGGGTGTCTGGGGGTACGCGCGGGCTTGGGACTGCGGGGATTGCGGGTGCGGCGGGTAGGGCTGGTTCTGCGACGGGGGCTGCTGGCCGTAGGGAGGCTGGGGGTAGCCGGGTTGCCCCTGCTGGCCCGGGCCCTGCTGACCGGGAGCGCCCGGCATCTGCTGGCCTGAACCAGGCTGCCCCTGGCCACCCTGCGGCTGACCGGGCTGGCCCGG
The DNA here is from genome assembly GCF_040704195.1 of Amycolatopsis sp. NPDC047767. Taxonomy (NCBI): domain Bacteria; kingdom Bacillati; phylum Actinomycetota; class Actinomycetes; order Pseudonocardiales; family Pseudonocardiaceae; genus Amycolatopsis; species Amycolatopsis sp. NPDC047767. Next base: position 387,085 of record NZ_JBEYSJ010000003.1, on the reverse strand, counting down.
ACCACCTTGGTACGGCTGCTGCACCCCCTGCGCGGGGGTCTGCGGGCGGTAGACCGGAGTGTTGATCACGGTCGGCGACTCGGGGTCCGGCCGAGCGGCCGGGTCGAGGCGGCCGGACACCGACGGCTCCGGCGTGTCCCAGCGAACCGGCGGCGGCGGAGTCCACGAGGGCGTCTCGGCACCCGCGTTCTCGTCCGGCGCGGCGTGCCGAGGACGGCGCGGCTCCTCCGACACAACTACCTCCCGAGATCCCCGCGGAAAAAGTCCCTCATTGATCCTAGTCGGGCACCGCGAAGCCGGGGCCCAGACGCCTCAGGTCCGCCCGAAGGGACCTGCCGCACCCCGGCGCTCGGCCGACGGAACCGCCTGCGGAGCTGGGAACCGGTGCGACTGGACCACTCGCGGACGGATTCGGGTCGGCCGGTCCGGTCGCGCGCGCCGCAGCCACCGGTCCAGTCGCGCGCCCGGACCGGTGCGGCCGGTCCACTCACTCGCAGCGGTGACCCGAACGGTCCCCTCGCACGGTTTGAGCGGCGCAAGCGGTCCATTCGCGCGGGCCTGCCAGGCGCGAGAGGCCCAGTCGCGCGGCGCATCGGACTACTTGTAGTTCGGCGAAGGCGGCGTGGCCGGGCCGAGGCGGGCGCCGACCCATTTCTGGTAGCTGGCAGCCCACGTGCCGTTGGTGCGGGTGGTTTCGAGGACCGAGTTGACGTAGCGGACGAGGTCCGGCTGGTCCTTGGGGATGCCGATGCCGTAGTTCTCCGTGGTCATGGGGGCGCCGGCGACCTTGACGGTGGGGTCTTGGGCGGCCATGCCCGCGAGGATGGTGTCGTCGGTGGAGACGGCGTCGACCTGGTGTTGCTGGAGCATGATGAGGCAGTCGGACCAGTTGTCGACCGAGACGGCGGTGGGGTGGGCCGGATCGGTGGCGATTTTGGCCAGCGAGGTCGACTGTTTGGTGGCGCAGACGCGCTTGCCCTTGAGGTCCGACAGGGATTCGGCGTTGGAGGCCTTGGGCACCAGGATCTTCTGGCCGGCGACGTAGTACACCGACGAGAAAGCCACGTCCTTCAACCGCGCGCACGTGATCGAGTACGTCCGGACGACGATGTCGACCTGGTGATCCTTCAGCACCTGCTCGCGTTGCGACGAAGCGATCGCCCGGAACTGCACGTGGCCCTCGGCGGAGCCGAAGATCGCGGCGGCGATCTGGTTGACCATGTCGATGTCGAAGCCCTCGAGGTTGCCCGTCTTGGGGTTCCGGAAGCCGAACAGGTACGTGGTCTGGTCGACGCCCGCGATCAGCTTGCCGCGGGCCTTGATCTTCGCCACCGAGGGCGACGACGCGGACGCACCGGCCGGCGACAGGCTGGCCGTCGGGTCGCAGCTGGTGTCGGACGAGCCGCCGGCGGAGGCGTCGGGGCCGCCGACGTCCGCGGGCATCGGCCAGGCCGCGTCACTCACCGGGGCCAGGTCGATCGGCTGAGCTGCCGAGCCGCACGCGGTGGCCAATACCGCGACCACTGCCAATGCGGCCGCCCGGAACAAGTGACGCGACCGAATCACCGGTACTCCCTCAATCTCCGCCGTCCGCAGGTCACGCTGCCGGCTGCCGTCGATCTCCGTCTCACGCGCGCACCCGACGTCACCGGTACTCCCGCAGACGTTCCCGGACGCCGACCGTCACGCCGCCCGCCGCGAGCACCGCGAGGGCGCCGACACCGGGGGCCAGGGCCGTCAACGCGTTGCCGCCGGCCTGGGTGTCGTCCAGGAACTCCTGGCGGCACACCTCGATGGCGTCCTGGAGGTTGGCGTCAAGGCGCGCGAACGCGGCCGCGGCACTGCCTTGACTGACGGACGTCGCGAAATCGACGGCCTGCTGGTACTGCCCGGAATCGTCCAGCTTGCGGACTTCCAGGTGCGCCAGCGACCACTCGCGCGCGGCTTGTTCGGCGGCCTCGATCTTCTGCTGGCCGGGCGTGCCGGCGGCGAGGTCACGGGCCTGGCCGAGCAGGCCGCCTTGGCCGTCGGCGCCGACGAGCTGCTCGGCGAGCTTGATGAACTGCTGTTCGTAGCTGGCGCCGTCGCCGCGGGCGACCAGGGTCAACGTCTCGTCGGCACGGGCCTGCAGGGCGGCGATGCGCGCGCGGGCGAGCACGTCGACCTGCGAGCTGCCGTCGGTCTTGCCCGCGCCGACCAGGCTGCCCTGCACGACGAGCGCCACCGCGCCCCACAGCATCGACAGCACGATGCACGCCGTCGCCACCAGCAAGCCGATGTTGATGACGCGGTTGGTCTTGCGCGTGAGGTACACCTGCGTGACGACCAGCGCCGCCACCAGCGCCAGCAACAGCGCGACGGCCGCCCACGGGAACCCGGTGCTGTCGTCCTGCTCGGCGGCGAGCTTGTCGGTGTCCGCGCGGTACAGCGCTTCGGCCGCGGGCAGGATCGTCGTCCGCATCAGCTGCGAAGCCTCGCGAAGGTACGAAGCACCCGAAGGGAAGCCCTGACGGTTGTTCGCCCGCGCCGTCTCGACGATCCCGGTGTACACGGGGATCTTCTGATTCAGGATGTCCACCTGGTGAGCGGCGTCACCCACATCAGTGGTGTCCGACGCGGCCTTCGCCAGCGCCGAACCGGCCTCCGCAATGTCCTGCTCGTACTTCTTGCGAAGCTCCGGCGGCTCGGTGCCCACCGACAGGAACGTGGTCGCCGCCGTCGCGTCCGCGTCGGACAGCGAGCGGAACACCTGCTGCGCCGCCGACGCGAGCGGTTCGCGGTAGCTGATCAGGCCGGAGATGGTGTCGTCCTTGTTCTGCGCCGACAGCGTGCCCACGAGCCCCGCCACCAGCGACAGCAACACCAACCCCACCGCGATCACCGAAAGCCGGCCCGGCGTGGTCGCCGCCGATCTCACGACCGCGCGCACCGCCTGGCCCGGCAGCTCCAGCAAGCCCGCGATGCCGCTGCGGCCCTCCGGTTCCTCAGGCGGGGGCGCGGAAGCACCCGTACCGCCAGTGCCCGCAGACGTCTCCGGCCGCGTCACCGTGCTGGTCATCCCCGATCCTCCCCGTACGCCACCCGCAGAAGGTAGCCGGTCGCGGAGAGCCGGGCGAACCTCACCCGGAAGGTGTCACCAGCACGTGATCTCGATCAGCGCCCGGCAGGGGAAGCAGCAGCCGCCAAGAACGCGGTCCAGGCTTCAGCCGAAACGGTGAGGTGACCCGCACCACGATCCTTCGTGTCCCGCACGCCGATCTCGATCGACGGGGTGGCGGTCACCTCAACACAGTTCGCTTCGGAGGTGCTGTAGGAGCTCTTGTGCCAGGCCCCAACCTCAACGCAGTTGGCCTGGTCAGTGCTGAAAGAACTCTTGCGCCAAACGGGCTGAAACCCGGGGGTCATCATGGTGATTGCTCCTCCTGTGTCGGCAAGCCGATCGTATCGGCAATCAGCCGAGAGGAGTCCTCTGGTGACATGGCGATGGCACGAAGCTCACGCCAGGCAAGACGAATACTGCTGACCAGGTCTGTTTCTTCGAGGAAGCTGCTGGTGCCTCGGCTCTCCACGTAGGCGAGGGCGGGTTCGTCGGCGTACTCCAGGACCACGAACGGTCCGGTCAGGCCGGGGTGCGGTGTCGCAGCGAACGGAACCACCTGAATCGTGACGTTGGAACGGCGGCCCATCCGCAATAGATGTTCCAGCTGCGCAGCCATGATCTCAGAGCCGCCAACCGATCTCCGCAACACCATTTCTTCGAGAAGCAGATGCACTGCGGGCCCATCTCGGCGACTCACGATCGTCTGGCGAGTGGCGCGCGCGGCAAGCAACCGCTCGACCTCGTGGTCGGCGAGCTGCGAGTTGACTCCATGAATCAGGGCTCGCGAGTATTCGGGAATCTGCGCCAGCCCCGGAACCACCATCGTCTCGAAGTTCGAGATCGCAGAGGCAGTCTCCTCGAAGCGAATCAGGTCCTTCCAGCGCGGCGGTAGCGGTCCGTTCGTCTCGTGCCAGTTGCGTTGTTCGCCGTCGCGGAGAAGCTGCAGCAGCTCTTGGCGTTTGTCCTGCGGTGCGCGCAAGAAGCCGAGGATGGCGGAGACGTCGTCGGCATAGAGGCCGCGGTCGCCGGTCTCCATGCGGCTGATCTTGCTCTCCGAGAAGCCGAGGCCGTCGGAAACCTCTTTGCACGTCATGCCCGCCGCCATGCGCAGCGTCCGCAGCTCCGCGGAGACCCGGCGCTGCCGCACCGATGTTCGCTTGGTCATGGTGCACACCATCGCCGCTTGCCACGCGGGCAAGAAAGATCACTCACACCAATGGTGGTTGCGCGTACGCGGGGCAACCCGCGCGTGCCACTGCTTCGCAGGCCAAAACTAGCCCGCTACAGCAGATCCGTCAGGTCCGTGCACGACGACTTCGAGGTTGTCGGCGAACCGGTACGGCCGCCCCACGATGATCCCGCCGACGATCCGCCGCAGCCGCGAAACCTCGGCGCGGACGGTGACCGTGCGCGTCGCGTCGCCGAACAAGACGGACGACAATTGTGAGGCGCTGCAGCCGTTTCGGTGGGCGGCGAGGGCGTGCAGGAGCTGTGCGTGACGCGGGGAGACGCGGTGGGTCCATTCGCTCGTGGCGCCGTAGACCGTGAGCATCGGTTCGCCGGGGACGCGCAGGTCCAGGGAAACCCGGGTCGGTGGCGCGGCTTCGGAGTCGGCCAGGCGGATGAGCCAGCCGCCGGGCAGTGGTTCGACCACGCAGTGGCCGTGGGCCGGCAGCCACAGCGGACCCGGCCCCACGGACGCGGGCAGCGGCAGCCGGCCGGCGGGCGCCAAGCCGGTGGCGGCGGCGATCCAGCCGTGTGGATCGGTGACCAGCGCGCGGCCGGAAACCTTGGCCAGCAAGGGAACCGCGATGCCGCGCAGGCGTTCGAGGTCGGTCAGGTGCGAGGTGCGCAGCTGGGACTCGGCGAGGCGGCCGACGGCGTCGACGAGGGCGAGGGTGGTGGCGTGGACCGTCGAGGCGGGGCCGGAGAGGTCGACGACGCCGAGGAGCCGGCCGTCGCGGGGATCGTGCAGCGGGGCGGCGGCACAGGTCCAGTCGTGCTGGGCGCGGACGTAGTGCTCGGCGGAGTAGACCTGCACCGGCCGCCGGGCGACGAGCGCCGTGCCGATTGCGTTGGTGCCGACGGCTTCTTCCTGCCAGTCGACGCCCTCCACGAACCCGAGGCGGTCGGCGCGGCGGCGGACCGGGACGGAGCCGTCGCGCCAGAGGACGTGGCCGGCGGCGTCGACGATCACCATGATGTGCGCGGCCTGATCGGCCAAGCTCAGCAGGCCGCCGCGCAGGATCGGCAGCAGGGGCGCGAGTCCGCTTTCGCGGCGGCGTTCTTCGAGCTCGGCGACGTCGAGCACCGGCGACGACGCGCCACGGTCCGGATCGACGCCGAGCGCCTGCACCCGCGACCAGGACTCGCTGATCACCGACCGCGGCGCACTGGGCAGCTCTTCGCCGGCGATGGCTGCCTCGTGGACGCGGGCGAGAGCGCGCGCGTGCCGCCGGGGGTCGACCCCGACCGGCAACGCTGCCTCGAGGTGCTGCTGGCCCAACCACCGCTCCTCGTCCGACTCCCCCAACGCACCCAACGCCACATTGGGGTGCTCCTCACCCGGCTTCCGGCGCCAGTGTGCCGGTGAGCGGGCCGTGATCGGAAGAGGCGGTGACTTCACCGACAGAGTCGATCAAGGGCGTAACGGCGTCGATCTCGGGCCGATCCAGGGCCGATCAGACGGGCGGTCCAGGGCCGATCACGGCCGTGACGATCCCTCCGTCGCTCCCCCGGCAACCTCGACCACGGCTTCGACCACAGCCGACGGTTTCTCCAAGTGCACCAGGTGACCGGCGCCTTCGACGCGGTGGACGTCCGGGAGACCGGCGGCGTTTTCGGCTGGGAGCACGGCGTCTTCACTGCCCCAGACCACGGTGACCGGGCCGCCGTACTGCGCCAGGAGCGGGGCGACGTGCAGACCCGGGGTGTCGTCGTCTTCGAGCAGGGTGGTGAGGAGCTTCTCCAGGACGCGGTCGACGCCGTCGAGGCGTTTGTACTTGAGGAGGTCGTCGGCGAGACGGCGCGTGACCAGGTCCGGGTCGGCGAAGAGGGCACCCAGGTGCGGTTTCAGCTCTCGCCTCGACGTGGCGGTGGCGAACCCGCGCAGGTAACCCGCGTTGATGCGGTCGCCGAAGCCCGCCGGGGCCACCAGCGTCAGCGAAGAGACCTTCGCGGGTTGCGCCGCGGCGGCGGCCACGACGACGGCGCCGCCGAGCGAGTGGCCGACGAGGTGCGCTCGGGTGACATTGAGTGTTTCCAGGAAGCCGAGGACGGCGTTGGCGAGGGTGGTGAGCGAGCCGTCGCCGACGTCCTTGGTGGACTCACCGTGACCGGGGAGGTCGAGGGCATGGACGGTGCGGCCGTCAGCGAGCGGCTCCTGGACGAAGAGCCAGGAGTTCTTGTCGCCGCCGTAGCCGTGGACGAGGACGACAACCTCGCCGTCCGCACCACCACCGTCACCGAGCGTGGCATAGCTGAGCTTGCGGCCGTCGACCTCGACGGTGCCGGTGACCGGTCCAGCCGCCTCCTCGACCACGCCTTCGGCCAGCTCCCGCAACGCGACCTCGGCGGCTTCGTCGACCTCGGCGTCGGCGACGGAGGCGGGCGCGACCAGGGCGATCGTGGCGCCGACGGGCACGTCCTCCCCCGCCGGCGCGATCACCCGGCGCAGCACGCCGGAGCCCGGGGACTCCAGCGTGCCGGTGATCTTGTCGGTGTCGATGTCGACGAGATCGTCACCCTCGGTGATCTCGTCGCCTTCGGTGGCGAGCCAGTCGGTGATGCGGCCCGTCTTCATCGACAAGCCCCACTTGGGCATGGTGACACGCTGGATGTCGGCCATCAGCGGGTCCAGCCGACCACGGCTTTCGCCGCGTTGACCACCTGCTGGGGGCCCGGGATGTAGAGGTCTTCGAGCGCGTCGGAGAAGGGCACGGGCGTGTGCGGCGGCGTGACCATCTCGATCGGCGCCCGCAGCGACGCGAACCCTTCACGGGCCACGAGCGCGGAAATGTCCGTGGCGAGGTTGCAGCGCGGGGAAGCCTCGTCGACGATCACGAGCCGGCCGGTGTTCTCGACGCTTTCGAGGATCGTCTCGGTGTCGAGGGGACTGGTCGTGCGCGGGTCGATCACCTCGGCCTCGATGCCGCTTTCGAACAGCTCGTGCGCGGCTTCCTCGGCGACACCGACCATGCGGCCGATCGCGACGATGGTGATATCACCGCCGTCGCGCAGGACATTGGCTTCGCCGAACGGAATCGTGTAGCTGTCTTCGGGGACTTCGCCGGTGGTGTCGTAAAGAGCCTTGTGCTCGCAGAAGATCACCGGGTCGTCGTCGCGAATGGACTGGATGAGAAGCCCCTTGGCCTCGTACGGGCTGGAGGGCACCACGACCTTCAGACCCGGGATGTGCGTGAAGATCGGGTACAGGCACTGGGAATGCTGGGCGGCCGCCCGCAGGCCCGCGCCGTACATCGTGCGGATCACCACGGGCGTGCGCGCGTTGCCGCCGAACATGTAGCGGAACTTGGCTGCCTGGTTGAAGATCTGGTCGAAGCAGACGCCCATGAAGTCGATGAACATCAGCTCGGCCACGGGCCGCTGGCCGGCCGTCGCGGCGCCGATGGCCGCGCCGATGAAGGCCGATTCGGAGATCGGCGTGTCGAGCACCCGGCCGGGGAACTGGTGGAAAAGCCCTTTGGTGACGCCGAGAACGCCGCCCCACGCGTCGTCCTCGCCGGGGCTGCCCGCGCCGCCGGCGTTGTCCTCGCCCATCACGATCACCGACTCGTCGCGCTGCATCTCCTGCGCGAGGGCCTCGTTGATCGCTTCGCGGTAGCTGATCGTGCGTGCCATGACTCGCGCTCCCTTCAGTACGAGACGTAGACGTCGGTCTCCAAGTCGGCTCGGGTGGGTTTCGGTGCGGCTTTGGCTTCCGCCACGGCTTCTTCGACGAGTTTCGCGACTTCGGTGTCGACCTCGTCGAGGCTTTCCGCGGACAGCTCGCCGCTTTCGACGACGCGCGTGCGGAAGCGCTTGAGGCAGTCGAGGTTTTCGCGGGCGTTTGCGACCTCGTCGGCGCGGTAGCTCTGCTGGTCGCCTTCGAAGTGGCCGAAGTAGCGCGTGAACTTCACTTCCAGGAGCGTGGGACCGCCGCCGTTGCGGGCGCGGTCGATGGCCTCGCCGGCGGCTTCGGTGACGGCGAAGAAGTCGTAGCCGTCGACGATCACGCCCGGCATGCCGAAGCCCGCGGCGCGGTCGGCGATGTTGTCCGAGGCCACCGACCAGGTGCTGGACGTGGCTTCGGCGTAGCCGTTGTTCTCGGCGACGAAGAGCGCGGGCAGGTTCCAGACGGACGCGAGGTTGAGGGCTTCGAGCGTGGTGCCCTGGTTGCTGGCGCCGTCGCCGAAGAAGGCGACGCCGACGCCACCGGTCCCCTGCTGCTTCGCGGCGAGCGCGGTGCCGCAGATGAGCGGTGGGCCGCCGCCGACGATGCCGTTGGCGCCGAGCATGCCCTTCGACAGGTCGGCGATGTGCATCGAGCCGCCCTTGCCGTGACAAGATCCCGTGGTGCGGCCGTAGATCTCGGCCATCATGGCCTTCACGTCCACGCCCTTGGCGATGCAGTGGCCGTGGCCGCGGTGGGTGCTGGCGATGGTGTCGCGGCGGTCGAGATGGCGGCAGACGCCGGCGGCCGAGGCCTCCTCGCCGGCGTAGAGGTGGACGAAGCCGGGGATGTCGCCGCTGGCGAACTCCTCGTGCACGCGTTCCTCGAACGCGCGGATCGTGCGCATGGTGCGATAAGCCTCCAGCAAGGTTTCCGTCATCGTCGACGCTCCTTATTCGGTTCGTTCGCGGACGTGGTGCGCAACAACCCCCGTCTGGCCGCTTCGGCCATCACCGCGCGGACGTCGACGCACCACGGCCCATCGGACCGGAGCTCGACGTACGCGCTCTCCCCTGGCTTGAGTTCGAGCTCGCGCTCTCCGTCGACGGCGATCACGCCACCGCCGGCGGCGAGGTCCACGCGCATGCCCTGCTGGAGCACGCCCCAGCCGCGCACGCCGACGGCTTTCACCAGGCCGGGGGCGATGGGCGCGTGGACCACGTGCGGGGTGACGCCGACGGGCCCGAGCTTGAGGGCGACGCCGTCGGCGCTGGACCGCGGGCTCGGGCAGAGCTGGCCCGCGATGCTGGACAGGCCGATGCCGTCGGGCTCGGCGAAGGTGCAGTAGAGCTCGGTGAGCGACGCGGGATCCCACAGCGCCTTCGCGCCGACGTGCTTGCTCAGGGTCACGGCGACGTCCACCAGGGCGATCTCGCGGCGCGCCTTGGTGACGACTTCGAGCTTGCTCACGCGGTGGGTGACCAGGTCGGGGTCGATCTGACCGCTCGCGATGAAGCCGGCGGCGAGACCCGCGACGGTGGCTTCGCGCATCTGCGGGAAGGCGTTGTTGGTGCCGGTGGACAGCGCGAGCAGCGGCACCTCGCCGCACGCCTTCGCGGCGACCCGGGCCGTGCCGTCGCCGCCGAGGCACACGATCACGCCGGCGCCCGCGTCGACCATGCGGCGGACGGCGTTCATCGTGTCCTCCGCGGTGCCCGTGAGCGGGTCTTTGTCGCAGAACTCGACACCCGGCAGCGGATGGCGTCCGAGCTGCCGGAGAACAGCCGCGGAAATGCCACCGAGGTCCGTGGAAACGAGCGTTCTCCCCACGCCCGTGATGGCCAGCGAGGCCAGCACGCGCTGGACCATGTTGGCCTTCTCGGCCGTCGGGAACACGGACGCCTGCGCCACCAGCCGTCGGATGTCCCGCCCCGACGCCGGGTTGGCAACGATGCCCGCCACACCTGGGCCCACCACAGATCTCCTTGTCCTGCTTGTGCCGGTTCAGCAGACCGTGTGAAGCGGGATAGGGGAAGGGTTGCGGAGGGTTGCAGCTCGAATGCTCACCCGGACGGCCCAGTACTTCGGCCGGGGGAATCACCCAGCCGAGGCAGGGGATGAAGGGGCACCCCGCGCGGCAGGACGCGCGCCGATCAGGTGACGCGGCCCGGCAAACGGGTCGATCGTGTTAGACCGACCGGTAAATCCCTTACCCGGAAAGCGGTGAGCATGAAGATCGGTGTCGGAATCCCGAACCAGGTGCGCGACGTCCGCCCGCAGGTCATCCCCGAATGGGCGGCGCAGGCCGAGGAGGCGGGATTCTCGTCGCTGGCCACCGTCGGCCGGATCGCCTACCCCGGCGTGATGGACACGGTGGCACTGGCCGCGGCGGCGGGCGCGACCAAGTCGATCGGGCTCATGAGCGGTGTCCTGCTGGCGACGGTGTGGCCGGCGCCGTTGCTGGCGAAGGAACTCGCCGCCATCGACGGCGTTTCCGGCGGCCGGCTGACCGTCGGCTTCGGGATCGGCATCCGCCCGGACGACTTCGTCGTGGACGGACTCGGCACCAAGGGCCTCGGGGCGCGCATCGACCGCGACCTCGAGACGTACCGTTCGATGTGGACAGGACAGCCGGTCGGTGGCGGTGACAACCCGGGCGTGCCGGCCGGGACCCGCGAGGTGCCGATGCTCTTCGGCGGCATGGCGCCGGCGTCGTTCGCGCGTATGGCCAAGTGGGGCCAGGGTTACGTCGGCGGCTCGGCCCCGGCGCAGTTCGTGGCCGGGCACTTCTAGCAGGCCCGCGCCGCGTGGAAGGACTCCGGCCGCGCCGGTGAGCCCTACCTGGTGGCGCTGGCCTACTTCGCGCTCGGCGACCCCGACCAGGGCCGGGCGAACGTCGGCGACTACTACGCCGGCGCGGGCGAATTCACCGAGCTCGCCGTGTCCGGCCTGTGCGGGACGCCCGAAAAGCTGAAGGCGACCATGACGTCGTTCGCCGACCTCGGCGTGGACGAGCTGATCTTCAACCCGGGCACCGACGACGTGGCCGACGTCAAGCGGCTCGCGGACGCCGTGCTCTGATCGGCTGATTCCGATCGGCTAGACGAGTGCCGCGGTGCCTTCGTAGGTGTAACCCGCTTCTTCGACGGCACCGCGGACGGCGTCCTCGCTGAGCTCTTCGGCGCTGCGCACGACGACGCGGCCGGTTTCGACGTCGACCTCGACGCTTTCGACGCCCGGAAGTTCGGTGATTTCCTCGGTGACCGACTGTGCACAGTGGCCGCAGGACATCCCGGAGACGGTGTAGCCGTTCTCGATCATGGCGCGCAGCCTACGAGGTCCACGTCGGACACGATCGGGTGATAGCGGGGTGAGCCGGAGGCACGGAAGTCGTTGTCCGGCAAGGGAAACCAGATCGTGGGACAACCCCAAGCGCGCAACGGTATGGTGTAAGTCAGCGCCGACAAGACGGCGGCGCTGACTTACGACAGCGTTGACATACGAAAAGGGCCGCCACCCGTAGCGTGGGTGACGGCCCCTTCACGAAGGTCTAGGTCAGATGACGGTGACCGACGTGGCCTGCGGGCCCTTCTGGCCCTGGCCGATCTCGAACTCCACGCGAGCGTTCTCTTCGAGGCTCTTGAAGCCGCTACCCTGGATCTCGCTGTAGTGAACGAAGACGTCGCCGCCACCGTTGTCGGGGGTGATGAAGCCGAACCCCTTCTCGGAGTTGAACCACTTCACAGTGCCCTGAGTCATTAAATATCTCCATACATAACACCAAACGGGAAGCCACATCAGCATCCCGGGTCAAACCCGGGCGGTTTGCTTCCTCGAGTGAGGAGACACTACGCCCGCTGAAATCTGCGAGCGTGACTCACAAAAATCGAGACCATCTAAAGTAAAGCACAGCTCGTGGCACAGGGACAACCCGAGTCACCCGCGCTCACCCTCGTGACCAGGCCGGAGCCGGGCCGGGGTGAGCTATTCGCCACTCGCCGGACGCAGACCGCCTCCGAACGGCGAACGCCAGCCGGCGTCCTGGTCACCGACCACGACGGCCACGTCGTGGGCCTCCGCGACGGCGCTGAACAGCACCGGCACGACACCCGAGGTCTCGCGGACCTGCTCCGTCGCCGTGCGCGCCCCGGCGGCGCGCGCCGCGGCGGTGCGGGCTGACGAACCACGCGAAACCGTGGTCTTTTCGTCGGCCATGTTGAACTCCCCTCGTTCCCACCCGCCTCCCAGCGGGCGATGCCGTGATGATGTCATCCGGCACCGACAGAAACCGGCTGTTCCCGTCCGGACCAGACCACTGAATCGGTAACCCTCGCGCCACGGAAGCTGATCCGTGTGCGCGGCGCGTCCCGATATGACCGTGCATGTGACTCTGCCGGATCCCGGTTCTCCCGCGAACCCCTGGGAACACCGCCAGGCTACCGGAGCCACCCCCCTGCGGCCACTGAACTTTCCCGGCGTTTCCCGTTGCGCGCCGGAGGAAAATCACTGCCCGGGCGATTGCGGGCGAACCGCGCTCAGCAAAGTGCTCAGGCGGACGTCCGGCGTTACGACGTCCGGGTCCGTCCTCACATCGATCACACACGGACGCTGGCGCACCAACGCACTCGCGACGATCGCTTCGAGCTCTTCGCGATCGTCCACCGTGTACCCGGCAGCGCCGAGCCCGCGCGCCCACGACGCGAAGTCCGTGAGCGGAATCGTGACGCCCGAGAGCCGCCCGTGTGCACGGGCCTGGTGCATGGCCAATGCCCCGTGGACGCCGTTCTGAAACACGACCACCATCACGGGCGCGCGGTAGCGGACGGCGGTCTCGATCTCCTGGCCCGTCATGAGGGTGCCGGCGTCGCCGACCATCGCGACGACGGCGCGGCGCGGTTCGGCGAGCTTGGCCGCGATGGCGGCGGGCACGGCGTAGCCCATGGCCGCGTTGCTCGGGCCGAGCTGGCTGCGCGGTGCGGTGAAGCACCAGTAGCGGTGCATGAACTGCGCGAAGTTGCCCGCGTCACTCGTGACGATCGTGTCCTCGGGCGCGAGCTTGCGCAGGGCGCGGATCACGTCGACGGGGTGCACGCGCGTGTTGCCGCTCGTGTCGGGCGGGGTCATGAAGGTGTGCACGGCGGCGTTGGCCGCCGATGCCCGACGCGTGCGCGGCGTCGCGATCGTGCGCAGCTCACGCAGGAACGGCTCGACCTCGGAGTCGACGCGGAAGGTGAGGCCGCGGCGACGCTGCTCGTCGATACCGGTGCCGACCAGCACGAGCGTCTGCTGGGCCGTCGGGTAGCGGTAACCCTGGGTGGTCACCTCGTCGAGCTGGGTGCCGAGGGCGAGCACGAGGTCGGCGCGTTCGAGGGCGTCGAGTTGACGCGCGGGGATGCCGAGGCCGAGGTGGCCGGCGTAACGCGCGTGCGTCTCGGGGAAGGCGTCCTGGCGGCGGAAGGCGTTGTAGACGGGCAGGGCGAGCTCGTCGGCGACGGCGATCAGCTCGTCGCGCGCCGAACGCGCGCGGCCGCCGACGACGACCACCGGGTAGCGGGCCTCGTCGACGAGCCCGGCGACGGCTTCGGCCGAACGGCCCAGCGTGCCCGTGACCGGCGGGCGCACCTTGGCCACCGGCTTGGCCGAGTCGTACGGCACTCCCCACGCGTCGCTGGGCACGCCGAGCACGACCGGTCCCGGACGACCTTCGCGACAGCGCGTGAGCGCTTCGGCGAGCAAGCCCGGCACCGCGTCGGGGTCTTCGGCGCGCACGCACCACTTCGCGATGGACTCGAACATCGCCGTGAGGTCGGACGTCGGCAGCTCGCCGGTGATCGTGCGGTCGAGCGCCGGCGTCTCGAGGAGGACGACCATCGGCGTCTCGTCCTGGTACGCCGTCTGCACCCCGATGGCGAGGTTCGCGGCACCCGGGCCGCGGCTCGCGAGCAGCACGGCGGGCCGTTCGGTGAGCTTGCCCTCGGCTTCGGCCATGAACGCGGCGCCCGAATCGTGGCGCGCGGAGACGAGTGTCACTTCGCGTTCGCGCTGCAACGCGTCGAGCAGCTCCAGGAACGCTTCGCCGACGACCGCGTACACCCGGCGGACCTGGGCCTCGGTCAGGATGCGCACGGCCGTCTGGGCGACGGTCGCTCCCAATTGGTATCTAATGAGGAGAGCTTAGGGCGGCACGGTTCACCGCAGTCAAGTGATCTTCGGGTAATGACTGCGAAAATGGGACGAATGTCCGCTTTGACCGCCCGCTGGCAGGAAGCGAGGACCACGGCCTTGACGTCCCCCGAGCATGAAACCGTTTTCACGTATGGCGCCCCCGCGTTGAAGTACGGCACGGGATCCAGCGACGAGATCGGTTACGACCTCACGCAGTACGGCGTTCGCCGGGTACTCGTGGTCACGGATCCGACCGTCGCCGAGACGGGGTGGCCGACGCGGATCGCCTCGGGGATCGAGTCGTACGGGATCGCGACGGAGATCTTCGACGGCGTCCACGTGGAGCCGACGGACGTGAGCATGCAGAAGGCCGTGGACTTCGCGCGCGGGAGCGGGCCGTACGACGCGTTCGTCGCCGTGGGTGGCGGGTCGAGCATCGACACGGCGAAGGCGGCGAACCTGCTGACGTCCAACGAGGGCTCGCTGATGGACTACGTCAACGCGCCGGTGGGTGGCGGGCGGGCGCCGTCGAACCCGTTGAAGCCGCTCGTGGCGGTGCCGACCACGACGGGGACCGGGTCGGAGAGCACGACGGTGTGTGTGCTCGATGTGTTGTCACTGCGGGTGAAGAGCGGCATCAGCCACCTGCGGCTGCGGCCGACGCTGGCGGTCGTGGACCCGCGGCTGACGGTGACGCAGCCGGCCGGGGTGACCGCCGCGTCCGGGATGGACATCCTCTGTCACGCGGCGGAGAGCTACACGGCGAAGCCGTACACGTCGTTCGACCGGAAGAAGCCCGAGCAGCGGGTGCCGTACTGCGGGTCGAACCCGTTGGCGGACATGTTCGCGGAGAAGTCGTTGTCGTTGCTGTCGTGGGCGTTGCCCCGGGCGGTGCGCGACGGTTCGGACCTGGAGGCGCGTGAGGCGATGGCCCTGGCGGCCACCTTCGCGGGGCTGGGGTTCGGCAACGCCGGGGTGCACATCCCGCACGCCAACGCGTACCCGATCGCGGGGCAGGTGCGGGAGTTCCACCCGGACGGCTACCCGGGCGACGAGGCGATGGTGCCGCACGGGATGGCGGTGTCGCTGACGGCGCCGGAGGCGTTCCGGTTCACGTTCTCCGCCGCACCGGAGCGCCACCTGCGGGTGGCGCGGTTGCTGGCGCCGGACTTCGAGTGGGCCGGGGACTTCGAGGACCACCTGCCGGCGGTGCTGGTGAACCTCATGCGGGAGATCGGGATTCCCGCCGGCATCGGTGCGGTGGGGTATGCCGAGTCCGATGTGGACTCGCTGGTCTCCGGGACGCTGAAGCAGCAGCGGTTGCTGGCGACGGCGCCGCGGGAGGCTTCCGAGGCCGACCTGGCCGGGATCCTGCGATCCTCGGTGCAGCTGTGGTGAGTTACCCGTTCTGGCAGACGGTTCCCTTGCGGTGGAAGGACAATGACGTCTACGGCCACGTGAACAACGTGGTGCACTACTCGTTGATGGACACGGTCATCAACACGTGGCTGATCGACCGCGGCGGGCTGGACATCGAAGCCGGCGAGGTGATCGGGCTGTGCGTGGAGTCGCGGTGCCAGTACCACGCTTCGGTGTCGTTCCCGGGGTCGTTGCGGGTCGGGCTGCGGGTGGCGCACCTCGGGCGGTCGAGCGTGCGGTACGAGATCGGGATGTACACCGCCGCCGAGGTGCTGGTGGCGGAGGGGCAGTTCGTGCACGTCTTCGTGGACCGGGAGTCGCGGCGGCCGGTCGAGGTGACGGGGAAGCTGCGGGAAGCGCTGGCGGAGCTGGCCCCGGCCGGTTGATTTTCAGCCAGTGGAAACCCTCCTGGTGGGGGTGTGGTCCGGCCGGTAGGTTCCCGACTCCCGAAGCGGCTCCCGAAGTGGCTCGACCGAGGTGGCGACTGTGCGATTCGACGAGGAAAAGCTGAACCCCGCCAAGGCGGCCGTCGTGGTGGTGGACGTGCAGAACGACTACTGCCACCCCGACGGCGCGTGTGCCCGGCGTGGTGAGGACGTGAGCGCGGCCAAGGAGATGGTCCCCCGGCTGCAGGCGCTGCTGGCCGGGGCGCGGGCGCACGGGGTGCCGGTCGTGTTCGTGCAGACGGCGCACGAGAAGGCGACCGACTCGGCGGCGTTGACCGCGCGGTCCGGCGGCCGTTCGGGGGTGGTCTGCCGGGCGGGGACGTGGGGCGCGGAGCCGTTCGAGGTGGCGCCGCTGCCAGGGGAAACCGTGGTGCTGAAGCACCGGTACAGCGGATTCGTGAACACGCGGCTGGACTCGGTGCTGCGCACGCTGCGGGCCGAGACGCTGGTGATGGCCGGCGTGAGCACGAACGTCTGCGTGGAATCGACCGCGCGGCACGGTTACATGCTCGATTACCACATCGCGTTCATGGGCGACTGCTGCGCGGCTTTCACCCAAGCCGAGCACGACGCCGCGCTGATGAACATCGACAAGTACTTCGGCGCGGTGATGGACGCCGATCAGCTGCTGAGCACGTGGGATTCGATCGCGCCGAGGGGCTGAAGGCGTCCGGTCCGGTAATTCCCGGTTCGGTAATCCCGATGACCGGAAAAACTCTAGTGAGTGACGCGCGGTCCCCGATCACTACGCGCCGACACCGGACAGTGTTCGGCCGGTAATCCACCTGGAGCAGTGGTCTGCTCCAATGGCCTGAATTTTCCCCGCACACGCAACGTCCGTCGATAACGTGGATGTTCCACCGCCAGAGCGAGGGAGCTCCATGACCACGGCACGTCACGCGCCGGACATCCTTTCCGCCGAATTCGCAGCCGACCCGTATTCCGCGTACGACATCATGTTGGAAGACGAGCCCATCGTCTGGCATGAAGGTATGCAGAGCTACATCGTTTCCCGCTACGACGACGTCGCCAGGGCGTTTCGGGAGCCGGTGTTCACCACGGACAACTACAGCTGGCAGCTGGAGCCCGCGCACGGGCGCACGATCCTGCAGATGAGCGGGCGCGAGCACTCGATCCGGCGGGCGCTGGTGGTGCCGGCGTTCCGCGGCAACGAGCTGGAGCAGAAGTTCCGACCGGTGATCGAGCGGAACTCCCGTCAGCTCATCGACAGCTTCCGCGGCCGCGGCGAAGCCGACCTGGTGCAGGACTACGCGCGCCACTTCCCGATCAACGTGATCGTGGACATGCTTGGTCTGGACCAGAGCGACCACGAGCGGTTCCAGCACTGGTACACCGCGATCATCGGCTTCCTCGGCAACCTCAGCCAGGACCCCGACGTCGCCGCGGCCGGCGTGCGCACGCGCGAGGAGCTGGCGGAGTACCTGATCCCGATCATCCGGGCCCGCCGCGAAAACCTCGGCGACGACCTGCTTTCCACGCTCTGCTCGGCCGAGGTCGACGGCACGCGGATGAGCGACGAGGACATCAAGGCGTTCTGCAGCCTGCTGCTCGCCGCCGGCGGGGAGACCACCGACAAGGCGATCGCCAGCGTGTTCAAGAACCTGCTGGAAAATCCGGAGCAGCTCGCGGCCGTGCAAGCCGACCACGGACTGATCCCGAAGGCGTTCGCGGAAACGCTGCGCTACACGCCGCCGGTGCACATGATCATGCGCCAGCCCGCCGAGGACATCGAGATCTCGGGCGAGCGCGTGCCGGCCGGCAGCACCGTGACCTGCCTGATCGGTGCGGCCAACCGCGACCCGCGACGGTTCGGGAACCCGAACGAGTTCGACATCTTCCGCACGGACCTTCCGACGGAGACCGCGTTCTCCGCGGCCGCGAACCACCTGTCGTTCGCGCTGGGCCGGCACTTCTGCGTCGGCGCGCTGCTGGCGAAGACGGAGATCGAGGTCGGCGTGGCGCAGCTGCTCGACGCGATGCCGAACGTGCGGCTCGCCGACAACGCGGACACCCACGAAGCGGGGGTGTTCACGCGCGGGCCGTCGGCGTTGCCGGTGCGGTTCACGCCCAACTGATCAGCCCCAGCTGGCGACGTGGCTCGCGACGTACGTCGGCGTGAACGTGACGGGCAGCGACTCCAGCCCGCGCATCCACATCGACCGCTGCCACTTCAGCGACTCGTCCGGAACCGACAGCGACAGGTCGGGCAGCCGGTCGAGCAGCACCTCGACGGTCGTGCGGGCGATGACCTCCGCGACCTCGGGTGCGGGGTGCGGGCAGCCGTGTTCGCCGTGGCCGAACGACATGTGCGCGTGGTTCCCGACGGCGCCGCCGGCGAGGTCGGGGCGCACGTGCGGGTCGGCGTTCGCGGCGGCGAGGCCGAGCACGAGCAGGTCGCCGGTGCGGATGCGGCGGCCGCCGAGCTGTGTGTCGCGCGTGGCGAAGCGCCCGATGAAGTTCTGGGTGGGCGTGTCGTGCCAGAGGACCTCGTTGAGGGCCTCGCCGACACTGCCGCGCCCGCCCGAGAGCGTCATCGCGAAGCGGTCGTCGGTGAGCATCAGCCGGATGGTGTTGCCGATCCAGTTGGCCGTCGGCTGCTGCGCGGCGGCCGTGACCACCAGCAGGTCCTGCACGATCTCGGCGTCGGTGAGCCCCGCGGGGTTCTGGGCCATGTGCGAAGGAACGTCGTGGCCGGGCTGCCGGTGCTTGAGCGCCAGCAGCCGGCCCATCGCCTCCTGCACGCGGCCGTACGCCGGGATCGCGTCGGGGCCGACGTCGAGGGAGATCGCGACGTCGCGCACCAGCGCCGGGGTCTCGGCCTCGGGCATGCCGTACATCTTCGCGATGGCCAGCAAGGGGATCTGCATCGCGAACTGCCTGATGAGATCGGCCTCGCCGGCGCCGGCGAACGTGTCGATCAGCCGGTCGGCGATCTGCTCGCAGTGCGCGCGCAGGTCGAACTGGTCCACTGCGGACAGTGCGTCGCCGATCGCGCCGGCGCGGCGGCGGTGCTCCAGCGCCTCGGTGAACATCACCGACGGGTTGTGCGCCACGTAGGGCAGCAGCGGCCAGTCGGCCGGCACGTTCTCCCACTGGTTCCAGCGGCGCGTGTCGCGGGCGAACAGCTGGGAGTCGCTGGTGACCTGGTGCACCTCGCGGTAGCCGCAGACCAGCCACGCGGGGACGTCGCCGTCGAGCAGCACCGGGGCGACACCGCCGTACTCCTGGCGGATCCGCCCGTACAGGGTGGCCGGATCTTCCTGGAACTGCGCGCCGTAGAGCTTGATGAAGTCCTCTGTGGACACTTCAGGCCGGTGTTCGGTCACGGCTGGTTCTCCCGGGCGGTGGACAACGAGTAGAGGTGGTCGACGAGCGAGATCAGCACCTGCTTGGACGAGTCGCGGCGGCGCGCGTCGCAGTCGATCAGGGGCACGTCGGGTGAGAGGTCCAGCGCGTCGCGGACCTGGTCGAGATCGTGGGCCGGCGGCTCGAAGTTGTTGCGCGCCACGATGAACGGCGTGCCGTGGTGCTCCAGCCGGTCGATCGCGTACCACGAGTCGGCCAGGCGGCGGGTGTCCACGAGGACCACCGCGCCGAGCGTGCCGGAGAACAGCCGGTCCCACAGGAACCAGAAGCGCTCCTGGCCGGGCGCGCCGAACAAGTACAGCACCATGCGCTCGTCGAGGCTGATGCGGCCGAAGTCGAACGCGACCGTGGTCGTGGTCTTGCCCTGCAGGCCCTGGTCGATACCGACACCGGCCTGCGTCATCGTCTCCTCGGTGCTCAGCGGCCGGATCTCGCTGACCGACCGGACCATCGTGGTCTTGCCGACGCCGAAGCCCCCGACGATCACGATCTTCAGCCCGTCGGCGGCGGTGGCGGCCAGCGGGGCGCGAGGGGTGCGTTCAGAGATTGCGGAGTCCAACGAGCACCTTCTTGAGGAATTCGGAGTCGGGGATGGACGCGCGCTGCAGCGCCGACGAGGGGTGGCGGGCCGAGACCTTGCCGCTGTCGAGCAGATCCGTGACCAGGATCTTCACGACGCTCACCGGCAGCGAGAGCTCCGAGGAGAGCTCGACGACCGACGTCGGGTGCAGGGTGATCCGCAGGATCCGCACCTGCTCGGACTGCATCCCGGCCGACGGCGCCGACTCGGCGACGATGATCGTGACGAGGTCGAGCTCGATGTCGTCGGTGCGGCTGCGCCCGCCGGTGAGCGTGTAGAGGCGGTCGGGGTCCTCTTCCTCGACAGCGCGGCGGATCATGCCGTCGGACCGGCCTGCGCGTAGCGCGGAGCGGCGGTCAGGAACGCGCCGATCTGCTCGACCAGCTCGTCCATGTTGTGGCCGATCAGGCCGACGTCGGCGTCTTCGGCGGCGATCACCGCGAGGTGCGCGCCGATGCCGGCCTCGACGATGAACAGGATGCCGCCGTGGAACTCGGTCATCGAGTTGCGGATGCCGCCGCTGCCGTCACCGAACTCGGCCGACGCGCCGTGTGAGAGCGCCTGCACGCCCGCGGCGATCGCGGCCAGCTGGTCGGCCTTGTCGACGCTGAGGCCGGCGGTGTGGCAAAGCTTGAGGCCGTCCTTCGACAGCACCAGCGCGTGGACGGCTCCCGGCGTGTTGCCGACGAGGTTCTCCAGGAGCCATTCGAGGTTCGTGTTCTGGGTCATCGAGGATCCGGGGGCGGAAAACGCGCGCCCCCTCACTCCAATCTGGGGGTTCCGGTGCGGCAGGGGCTCAGTCGTTGTCATCGGCGTCCGCCTGCGACTCGGCCGGACTGGTGGCGACCCTGCGGGTGCGGCTCTGCTGGAACGCGCCGAACCGGGCGCCGCTGTCGCCGTGGCTGCGGTTGGTCGGCCGCGGGCCGGGGCTCGGCGCCAGCTGGCGCGACGCCGCGAGCGTCTGCCCGCGTGGGCGCTTCGGCAGGCCGCCCGACTCGCTGAGCGCGGGCTCCAGCGTGCCGCGCGTGGACTCGCGTTCCTCGACGCGCACGGCGCTGACCACCGCTTCGCGGCGCGACGGCGTGTCCAGGACCGGGTCCGAGAACGGGTCGGTGCGCGGCTGCGTGATCAGGTGGTTGGGGATGCGCAGGACCACGCCCGTGCCGCCGCGCGAGGACGGGCGGAAGAACACGTGCAGCTGGTGCTTGCGGGCGAGCTGGCCGACGACGGCGAGACCGAGGCGCGTGCCGGAGATCGTGGTGAGGTCGAGCTTTTCGTTCTGCGCCACGGCGAGCTCGGCTCGCATGAGCGCCTGCGGCTTCATGCCGAGGCCGCCGTCCTCGATGGTGATCACGGCGCCGTTGTGGAGGTCCTCGACGTAGACGTGGACCTCTTCGGAGGGGGCGGAGAACTTGGTGGCGTTGTCCATCAGCTCGGCCAGCGCGTGCATCACGTCCTCGGCGGCGTAACCAGCAATGGCGCTGCCGCTGGTGGAGTGGATGCGGACTCGCGTGTACGCGCCGATGCGGCCCATGGCGCCGCGCAGGATGCTCTCCATGCGGATCGGCTTCGCCCAGCGGCGGCCCGAGCGCGCGCCCGTGAGCACCGCGATGGAGTCGGCGAGGCGGCCGGCCTGGGCGGTGCTGTGGTCGACCTTGAGGACCTCGCCGAGCATGTCCTCGGGGCAGTGGTTCTCCATCTCGCGCAGGTCGGCGAGGATGCTGGTGGACAGCGCCTGCACGCGGCCGGCGGCGTTCGCGCACGCGGCCGTGGCGGCGGCGCGGCGGCGTTCGCCCTGGGCGACCTCGTCGATGAACAGGCGCATGATCCGGTTCTGGAACGGGTCTTCCGGCAGCTGCGTGGAGTTGTAGACGTCGGCGGCGCTCGTGCCGTCGCGCAGGCGGTTGGCGACGGCCGGCAGGATCTGGTCGACCATCATGGAGAGCTCGAGGTTCACGGCCGTCGTGTGCCGGGCCTCGACCTCGGCCCGATGCTCGGCGTGGCGGGCGCGCTCCTCGATCTCGGTGAGCGCCGACGACCCGCGCGTGGCGAGGTAGACGGCGACGACGAGGGCGACCCAGGTGACGGCCGCGACGACCGCGACGAGCACCCGGTTCTGCTCGGGCACCTCCAGCGTCACCCACGCCCACAGCGCACCGGCGACGACCGCCGTCACCGGGACCGCGACCGCGGCCGGGACGGCGCGCCCGCGCTGCTGCGCGTGGCGGGCGGGCAGTTGTTCCGACATGGCTTCAAGTCCTCGCGTCCGGTTGGTGGCAGGCCGTGCGCCGGGTTGGTGGTGTTGCTTGCTGTTCCGGTTCGTCGTTCTGGCTCGTTGTTCGGGCTCTTCGCTGGTTCACGGCTTTCGGCAAAAGCGCGGTTTTCGCTTCCCGCCGGTGGCGCCGCTCCCCCATGCCTGGATGACGGGACCCGGATATTAGCGCCATCACATCCAGGCTGCGAGCACCAGTGCCCTGGCGAGGTGCTAATAGGGCCTCACGGCAGTGGTTTGACGAGGGATTTCCGGCCTGTCGCCACTCTTCGCGTTTCCCGATGTGACGCTGCGTGTGATCACGGCGCACCGCGGGACCTTTCGCGCGGCCCGGACGTTGTGCGTGGCAATTCCCCCGAACAGAGCAGTGCGTTCACCGACTCAGCCCTGGCGGGCTCGCGGCGGGGTGACCGATTGTTTGGCGCGGTCACTCGACGGGGAGGGAAATTGTTCTGTTTCGGCGGTCGCGATTATGAATTCTGTTCGGTGAGTGGGGAAAAGCGTCCGGTGGCGGTTTGCGCCGGTTCTTCGAGGCGGACCGCGGCCGGTTGCGTGACGACCAGCAGCCAGGTGAGGAAGCCGAGGGCGAGCAGGAGGTAGGAGTCGCCGACGACGTGCTGCCAGGGTGTCCAGGCGAGTTCGCGCATGTCGCTGTTGGGCAGGAAGGCGTGGGGCGCGGCGATGAACACGAGCGCGCCGGCGGCGAGGGCCGCGCCTTGGCGGGTGGTGCGGACGCGGGTGGCCAGGATGATCAGCGCCGGGGCGACCCAGACCCAGTGGTGGGACCAGGAAATCGGCGAGAGGACGAGGACGGCCGTCGCGTTGACGACGAAGGCGAGCGGCGGGTCGACGCGGCGCATCACGGCCACGGCGGCCGCGATGACGAAAGCGGAGATGCCGAGCCAGAGCACGTCGTACGCCAGCGGCGGCAGGTTGAGGCGGTGGAGCGCGCCTTCGATGGTCTGGTTGGTGGCGTAGGGCGAGCCGCTGAGGCCGGCCGCGCCGGTGAGGCCGCCGTGGAAGAAGTACTTCGCGGAGGCGGCCGGGGCGACCAGGAAACCGAGGGCGGTGGCCGCGGCGCCGGCGATCAGGGCATTGCGGGCGGAGCGGAAGTCCTTGGTGAGCAGGAAGAACAGGAGGAAACCCGCGGGGGTG
The DNA here is from genome assembly GCF_040704195.1 of Amycolatopsis sp. NPDC047767. Taxonomy (NCBI): domain Bacteria; kingdom Bacillati; phylum Actinomycetota; class Actinomycetes; order Pseudonocardiales; family Pseudonocardiaceae; genus Amycolatopsis; species Amycolatopsis sp. NPDC047767. The sequence continues at coordinate 363,670 of NZ_JBEYSJ010000003.1, read as the reverse complement.
ACCTTGATGGCGGCCGCGATGCCGACGCCGATGCCGCGGGGCCGGCGCGGGTGGGGCATGAGGATGTCGACGGCGACGAGGGCCATCAGGACGAGGTTGATCTGCCCGAAGGAGAGCGTGGAACGGACGGGCTCGAAGGCCAGCGCGGCGACGGTGAGCGCGGTGGCCGGGAGCACGGCGTTGAGGCTCGGTTTCACGCGGCGGACGGTCGCGTAGAGCGTGACCCAGAGGGCGACGACGGAGACGAGGTCCATCAGCACTGCCGAGACGGCGAGCGGCGGGAGCGTCATGACCGTGAAGACGACGGCCGCGAACGGTGGGTAGATGAAGGGCAGAGCGGTGCCGGCGGTGGTGGCGGGGAGCTGTCCGTAGAGGTCCCCGCCGTGGAGGACCGCGTCGGCGCCGAAGCGGTAGACCTGCAGGTCGACGGGGCCGAAGCTGCCGACGACGGCGAGCACTCCCCCGACGATCACCGCTGCGGCGGCAGCGAAGAGCAGTTTTCGCTTGGCGGGTTGGTCTTGCAGCATGTCCCCAGTCACCTCGTGCTCCGGTGTGCTTGATCCGGAGTCCGAGCCTGCTGGGAACGGCGTTTTTGTTGATCATCTGAACGGCCGGGGTGGGCTGGCCGTTCGGCTGGGGTTCGCGGGTGAGGTTCGGCCGAATGGCCGAGGCGGGGTCAGCCGCGGCGGCGGGGTTTGCCGCGCTTGGGAGGCTGTTGGGGTTTCTTGGGGTTCTTGGTTTTGGCTTTGGCCTTGGGTTGTTTGGGTTCCGGCGCTTTTCCGCGGGTGCTGTTGACGGTGCGGCCGCGGACGACGCCGATGAACTGTTCCATCAGGTCCGTGGTCTCGTCTTCGAGCCAGGACAACGCGACCTGGGATTCCGGGACGTCGGCGAGAGGCCGGTAGGTGAGGTCGCGGCGGTGGTGCAGCCGGGCGAGCGACTGAGGCACCACGAGCAGCCCGACGCCGGCAGCGACGAGCTCGATCGCGTCGGCCGTGGTCTCGGGCCGGTGCTCGGCGAGCTTGCCGGGCGGGTGGGGCCAGTCGAGGGTGTCGTCGTGGGGGTGGAGGAAGAGCTCGTCGGCCAGGTCCGCGAGCGTGACCTCGTCGGCGGCCGCGACGACGTGGTCCTTCGGCACGACGACCACGGTGGTCTCGATGTAGAGCGGGATCGCGTGCAGCCCGGTGCGGTCGATGGGCAGGCGCAGGAGCGCGGCGTCGACTTCTCGATCGTGGATCTTCTGGGTCGCTTCGGGTGGGTCGATCGTGTTGAGGATCAGCGGCACCTTCGGCAGGCGCTCCTGCCAGGTGCGGACCCACTTGCCGGGCGTCACGCCCGGGACGTAGCCGAGCGTGAACGAGGGCGGTGCGTCCGGGCCGGTCACGCAGGCCAGGTTACCGACGGTGGTTACCCTGGGCCCCATGACCTCGCGCAAGACCCCTCAGACGATGAAGCCCGCCACCGCCGCGAAGAAGCTCGGCGTGTACCTGGAGGCGACCCCCTCGTCGTTCCAGGAGGGCGCCGTGTCGCGCGACGAGCTCAACGCCCTGCAGACCGACCCGCCCGAATGGCTCCGCGACCTGCGCCGCAACGGCCCCCACCCGCGCCCCGTGGTGGCGGCGAAGCTGGGCATCTCCATCGGCGGCCTTTCGCGCGCGGGCCTCACCGAGCCGCTGACGACGGCCCAGATCGACGAGATCAAGGCCGCGGAGCCGGAGTGGCTGGAGCGGGAACGCGCCACGCAGGCTGAGGTGCGCCGGGAGGCGGCTCGGGTGAAGGGGTCGGAAGGCTGAGTCTTCGGGCTCCACAGGCTTCTGTCGGCTGATTTTTCTTGGTGAACCTACAGGTCAGAGGTCTGGTTACGTATATTCCTTGACAAGAATATTCTTGCCGAGGAATACTTCTCCGCATGAACGAGATCGCAGCAGCTTTGGGTGACGGGGCGCGGTGGCGCATCGTCGAGTTGCTGGCGGGGCGGCCGAGGTCCGTGGGGGAGCTTGCGGAGCTCACGGGGCTGCGTCAGCCGCAGACGACGAAGCACCTGCAGGCACTCGCGAAGGTCGGGCTGGTGTCCGTGACGCCGCTCGGGCAGAGGCGGGTGTACGCGGTCGACGCCGTGCCGCTGAGGGCGTTCACGGATCGGCTGGAGGTCATCCTCGGCAAGGTCGAGGCGCACGCCGGCGAGCGAGACGTGCTCGAGCGGTACCGGGCGGCCGTCGAGGCCGAGACGGCGGCCGCGGATCGGGACAAGTGGGCGGACGGGCGGGAGTTCTCGTTCGAGCGCCTGGTGCCCGGGCCGCCGGACGTGGTGTGGCGGTACTGGGTGGAGCCGGCGAAGCTGGCCGGCTGGTGGGCGCCGCCGGCGTTCTCGGTGGTCGAGGTCGTGCTCGACCCGGTGCCGTGTGGCGCGGCCGTGGCGGAGTTCCGCGACGCCGAGGCCAGCTACCGGTCCGAGGGCCAGGTGCGGGAAGCCACCGAGAACGAGCGGCTCGTGTTCGACCTGGCCGTGCTGGGCGACGCGTCGTTCACGACCGAGTACGACCTGGAGCTCGACGAAGTCGCCGAAGGCACCCACCTGCGGCTCGGGCTGCGCATCACCGACACGACGGTCGAGGCGGCGCCGCACATCGCCGGCATCGCGACCGGCTGGGGCCAGGTCCTCGACAACCTCATGGACACCATCAAGACCGACACCCTGGGAGCACAGAAATGACCCGCACGGTTTCCGCCAACATCAGCATCACCCTCGACGGCCGCTACAACGGCGCGGGCGGCCCCGGCGACCTCGCCGCGATCGTCCCGTACGCCATGACGGAGGTCGCCCGCAACCACCTCGCCCGCCTCCACGAGGGCGCCACCACGGCCGTCCTCGGCCGCGTGAACGCCGAAGGCTTCCTGGGCTTCTGGCCGACCGTCATCGACAACGAGGACGCCGACCCCCGCGACCGCGGCTACGCGAAGTGGCTGGTGGACACGGAAAAGGTCATCCTGTCGACCACGCTCACCGAGGCCCCGTGGCCCCACGCGCGCATCGCCAACGCCCCCGTCGCCGACGTCATCACCGACCTGAAGGCCAGCGGCGAGGGCGACATCCTGGTCAACAACAGCACCACCGTGATCAAGGCCCTCCTCCAAGCCGACCTCCTGGACCGCCTCTACCTCATGCTCACCCCCGAAATCGCCGGCGCCGGCCAACGCCTCTTCGACGACGGCCTGCCCGCCACCAAGTGGCAGCTCTCCCTGCAGGAAACCGGCGCCCTCGGCGAGATGGCCATGGTCTACGACCGGGCCCGGTGAGCCCCTGTCCACTGTGGATCCCCCACCCCACCCACAAGGTGACGAGGATCAAGGCCCACCCTGCTGATGAGACGGCGACCGCCCGCTAAACTGACCCCGCGGGCCGCTAGCTCAGTTGGTAGAGCAGGAGACTTTTAATCTTCGGGTCCAGGGTTCGAGCCCCTGGCGGCCCACCACTTTCCGCAGGTCAGAGCTCTGATTGAGTCGAACGACCTGTCTTCGTGGCGTGTTCTGCCCGAGTGTCTCGTGGGTCGCTTTCGGCGCGACGGAACTCGTCGATCTGGTGCCAGATGGTGTCGCGTGGTGCGTCGTGGTCGTCAAGGTTGCCCAAGGCTTCGACTGCTCCGATCACGGCCGACGCACGACGATGTTGGTCGGGGTGCTGCTGCCAGTACGGCTGTGGGATCTTCAGGACAGCCACGAGCAGGTCGCCACGGTAGAAGTCGCCTTCGGAGAGTGGGCGCTGGTCGAGGCGGGACAGGGCAAGGGGCATCAGGACGTCAACGCTTTCCTGCTGAAGCAGCAGCACGCGAAGGTCTTCGGTGTCCATGGCACCGATTGGCTTCTGCCGCAGCTCGTAGACGGTTTCGACCAGCCGGGTTGCATCGGCCGGTGGGTTGCCCCAGTGACTGTTTTCGATCTGCTCGAGAGTGAGCGACTTGTCGACATCAGGACTGGTCCCCATGGCTCCTCGTGTCAACTTTCGTGGCCATCTGCTGGAAGGTGCTGTCCGCGCGAAACCCAGCGTTCACGGTAGTCGAGTAATCGGCTTGCTTCGGACAGGTCAGCCTCGGCAGTTGGGGTCTTCCGACGTCAGACGGCTCGCTAGTGCCCTCGTGCTCACTTCGCAACGATCATCGACGGTTCAACCGTCGGCCGGGATGGGGTGCGTTTTCGGAAGAATGCAGTGCTCGTCTCTACGTCAGAGGAAACCAAGAAGGGCGCGAACCATTGTTTCCGACGATAACCGCCACATAATCAACCCAGCCAGGTAGAACCGCTGATTGTCAAGCCTGGCAATTGCAATGCTCGGCACGGTAAGATCATTCGGTGTCGAGCGTGGCGAAACAGAAAATGGGTGGACTGTTCCGACATCGCGATTTCCGGCATTTTTGGCTGGCCGACGCGATCAGCCAAGTCGGCACAAGGGTGAGTGGCACCGCGATCTCGCTGCTGGTCGTGATCACGCTGCACGCCACGACGTTCGAGGTTTCGGTGCTGCGGACGCTGCAGACGTTGGCGTACTTACTCATCGGACTGCAGGCGGGGGCGTGGTGTGACCGGGTGCGGAATCGGCCGGTGCTGGTGGGTGCGGATCTGGGGCGGGCGGTGGCGCTGGGGTCGATTCCGGTGGCCGCGGTGTTCGGGGCGTTGACGATCTGGCAGGTGTACGCGGCGGTTTTCGTCGCGGGGGTGTTGACGGTGTTTTTCGATGTGGCGCACCAGTCGTTTCTGCCGAGGCTGGTGGCGAAAGCGGATTTGATCGAGGGGAACGCGAAGCTGAAGTTCAGCACGTCCGCGGCGGCGTTGGTGGGGCCCGGGCTGGGTGGGCTGCTCGTGTAGTGGCTGGCGGCGCCGGTGGCCGTTTTGGTGGATGCGGTCAGTTATCTGTGGTCGGCAGCGTGGTTGAGGACGGTGCGGGTGCGGGAGGTCGTCGGGCCTGAACAGCGGGAAGCGGCGTTGCGGGAGCAGATCCGGGAGGGGTTGCGGCTGGTGCTGCGTCATCCGGTGTTGCGGGCGATCGCGTTGAACAACATGGTGTCGGCGTTGTTCTCGAGCGCGTACCTGGCGATTTCGACGCTGTTCCTGGTGCGGGTGATCGGGCTGTCCGCCGGGGCGGTGGGGCTGCTGGGGAGCCTCGGCCTGGTGGGGGCGTTGCTGGGGTCGGTGCTGGCCAGACGGCTGAGCAGGAAGGTCGGCGCGGCGAGGTTACTGGTGACGGTCGCCGTGGTGGAGGGGCTGGCGTACCTGCTGGTCCCGCTGACCGGGCCCGGGTGGCAGCTGGCGTGGTACGTGGTGGCGGGGCTGTTCACGAGCACGTGCGTGATCATCGTGATCGTCGTGCAGGTGAGCTTCCAGCAGACGCTGTGCCCGGATCACCTGCTCGGCCGCATGAACGCGACGATGAACTTCCTCTACTGGGGCGCCGCGCCGGTCGGCAGCCTGCTTGCGGGCGTGCTCGCGACGGGGATCGGGTTGCGGCCGATGCTGTGGGTGGCGGGCGGCGGGATGCTGCTGGCCGCGGTGCCGCTCGTCTTGTCGCCGTTGCGGACGATGGTCGATCTGCCCGCGGGTGAGGTGAGCGAGACGTCGCCGAGCTAGGCGGGGCGGTAGCGGTCGTGGATTTCGGGCAGGGCCTCGAAGCCCGCGGACCGGTAGGTGGCCACCGCGCCCGTGTTGGAGCTCAGCGTATAGACGAGGGCGCTCGACGACCCCAGCGACCGGAGGGTGGCGGCCGCGGCGACGGTGATCGCGCGACCGTAGCCCTGGTGGCGGTGGTCGCGGTGGACGCCGAGGGGTTCGATGAGGCCGGGGCGACCGGGGCCGGCCGACCAGACCGTGATGGCGGCGACCGGGGTCCCGTGGGGGTCGGCGGCGAGGAGGCAACGGGCGTCGGCGTAGGGGGCGCCCGCGGCCATCGTGTGCCAGGTATCGGCGGTGAACGTCGACGCGGTGAAGGCGGCGCGTTGGACGGCGGCACGCGCGGTCGCTTGCGACGGGCCGACGATCTCGAAGCGCACACCGGGGGCCTCCATCGGGGCCGAAAGGTCGCGGCGAAGCGGGGTCCACGGCTCGTCGAGCGGCCAGCCGGCGTCGGCGAGCAGGCCGTGGAGCAGGGCGTCGGCGGGGACCTCCAGGTTGACGCGGCCCGCGGGGAGGACGCCCCGATGAGGCGAGGTGACGTCGGCGAAGAGCCGCTGGGCCAGGCCGTCGTCGCGACGGGTGTCGGGCGACGTGGTGAGGCGCAGCAGTGTGGGGCCGTCGAGAAGACCGACGGCGACGAGCCGCCCGGCGCGGCGCCAGGTGCGCAGGGCCTCGGCCGTCCGCGCAGCGCCGGCGCGCCAGAACCAGCCCACGTCACCCGGGTGGAGCTGCCACGGGGCGCGGTCGCGCTGCCACCCGCGCAGCGCGTCCACGACCTCGGGCAGCTCAGCGACGGCCGGGGTGCTCAGCACGATCGACATGGCCCGATCAGACAAGACCACGCAGACTGCGGCAAACAATTAACTCGACCGCCAGTACTGGTGAACCGCCTCGCGAAAGGCTCGGTGGTCGCCCGAACCGGCAGGCGAAAGCGCGCCGCAACAACGTCCGAGCGAACCTGACCTCGCGCGCAATGGTGGCGATCGGAAGGCCGCTGGGGCCACACCGAACCGGCGGGCGAACGCGCGGCCCAACGACGACGGCGAACCAAAACCGACCTCGCGCACACTGGTGGCGATCGCGCCGTCGCCCGACCAACTTGGCCGCCAGTGCCTGTGAGCGCTCGCGGAAGGTCGTGGGGGTCGCACCGAACCGGCGGGCGAACGCACGGCCCAACGACGACGCGAACCCGACCAGCGCACGATGCGCGACCAGCGCGGTGAAGGCCATCAGACCCGCGGTGACGGCGAAACTCAGCGCGTAACCACCGGCGGCGGCATGGGCGCCGTCGGCCCCGGACGAAAGCAGCGAACGGGTGGGCGCGTCACCGACCGCGACGAGCGTGGCCAGGCCCAGGGCCATGCCGATCTGCTGGGACGTGTTGTTGATTCCGCTGGCCGTACCCGCGTCGGCGCCCGTGGTGCCGTCGACGCTGGCGATCATCCCCGAGATCACCGCGAAGCCGGCGCCGAGCGGAAAAAGCAGCATGCCGATGAGAACGTCACGCACATAGGAACCACCGACGTCCACGCCCGCGAACATCACGAACGCGGCGGTGAGCAGCAGCAGGCCGAGCACCATGACCGCGCGCTGGCCGATGCGCGGGATGAGCCGGGCCGTGAGCCAGCCGGTGAGCATGAACAACGGGCCGATCGGCAGGAACGACAACCCGGAGTACAGGGCGTTCAGGCCGGCGACCTGTTGCAGGTACAGCGCCATCGTGAAGAACAGCACCCCCATGGCCGCGCTGAACGTCAGCAACACGAAGTTGCCGATCGCGCGGCGCCGGGAAAGCAGGAAACCCAGTGGCACCAACGGGTTGCTCGCCTTCGACTGCCACCAGCCGAACACGAGGACCAGCACGACACCCACCACCGCGGCCCACCGGCCGGCGGACGCGAGCAGGCCGTAGACGATCAGGGTCAGGCCCACGGTCGCGAGCACGGCGCCCGCGATGTCAGGACGGCCGCGCCGCGGGCTCCGGCTTTCCGGCACCAACGCGGGCGCGCACACGAAAGCGACCACCGCGATCGGCAGGTTCACGAAAAACACCCAGCGCCACGACAGGTACGTGACCAGCACGCCGCCCAGCACCGCACCGAGCGCGGCGCCCAAACCGCGTAGCACGCCCCACGTCGACAGCGCGCGGGCGCGTTCGGCGGGTTCGGTGAACAGCACCGTGACCAGCGACAACGCGGCGGGCGCCACCAACGCGCCGCCGACACCCTGGAGCACGCGGCTCACGACGAGCATCGCCGGCGTCACCGCCACGCCGCCGATCGCCGACGCCACCGCGAACAACGCGAGCCCGCCAGGAACACGCGGCGCCTCCCGAGCGCGTCGGCGATCCGCCCGCCCAGCAGCAGGAGACCGCCGAACGGGAGCGTGTAGCCGTTGACCACCCACGAAAGCCCGACGTGGGAGAAGGCGAGGTCGTGCTGGATCGGGGCGAGCGCGACGTTGACGACGGTGGTGTCCAGCAACAACATCAGTTGCGCCACGGCGAGGACGATCAGCCCCCACCACCGTCTCCGGGCGGCAGCGGGGGACGCCGTGCTGGGCAACGCTGAGGACATCGAAGGCACTCCCAAGACACTCCACGGGCCGGCGCTGATCGCCGGCCCGTGGGTTCCAACTGCCACCGATGCCCGGGCGATGGTCCAGAACGTGCCGTGCGACGGGCAGTTCTGGCCACCGACGCCCGCGACGAAGTCGAGAGCGCTCAGGCCTCGATCGGGCTGAGGACGAAGATCGGCATCTTGCGGGTGGTCTTGGTCTGGTACTCGGCGTAGTCGGGCCACACCTCGACCGCGCGGTCGTACCAGGTGGCGTACTCGGCGTCGTGGACTTCGCGGGCCTCGTAGTCCTTCTTGACGGGGCCGTCCTGCAGCTCGACGTGGGGGTTCGCGACGACGTTGTAGTACCAGACCGGGTTCTTCGGCGCGCCGCCGAGCGAGGCGACCACGGCGTACTCGCCGTTGTGCTCGACGCGCATCAGCGGGGTCTTGCGGAGCTTCCCGGTCTTGGCACCCACCGAGGTCAGCACGATGACGGGCTTGCCCTGGTTGTCCGTGCCGTCCTGGCCACCGGACTTCTCGATCAGCTCCGCCTGGTCACGGCTGAAATCGAAGGGGCTCGGCTCGTATTCGCCGGTCAGCGGCATGTCCGCACCTTTCGTATCGGGGGCCTCGGCCTGAGACCCTTAAACGGACTATACCCCGCTTCGCCGAGTGGACGTGACCGCGGCAACACCGACGGTGAAGATCAGCCGCAGACGCGTTCGACCAGGGTTTTCCAGCCGGCCGCGAGGTCCCGCGGCATGGTGGCGGGCGCGGTGCCGTCCGGGGCGCGCAAGTAGAGCAGGAGCGGGCCTTCGAGCGCGGCCGTCAGCTGCAGGGCCAGCGCGTGGACTCCCGGGACGTCGGGGCAGGCCTCGCGCAGCAGCATCTGCACGTGGAACAGCGACGGGCTCGCCGAGACCGGGATGGGCTGCCCCGGGTCGAGTGCCGCGCGGGCCAGCACCGTGTGCTCGATGAGGAATGCCATGCGCGCGTGGCCGAAGGCGACGAGGCGTTCGACGGCGGGCGCGCCCGGACCCAGCGGCGGCGGGCCGTTGAGCACGCGCTCCTGGAACGCCGTCTCCTCCACGTCGAGCAGCGCGAGAAAGATGCCGGCGCGCGTGCCGAAGCGGCGGAAGACGGTGCCCTTGCCGAGGCCGGCGCGCTCGGCGAGGCCGTCCATCGTGACCTTGTCGGCGCCGAGTTCGTCGACCATCGCGCGCGCGACCTCGATCAGGTGCGCGCGGTTGCGGGCCGCGTCGGCGCGCTCCTCGCGCGGGCCGCCCAGGGGGATCGCGATGGGTTCCACGACCGGCACGCTACCCGTCGCGGGTCCCCCAGCTCCACGGTCTCGCAGTGCGACTCGGACGTGCGCACCCCGGCTGAGCCGCACAGGAATCGCGGCTGCGCGGGAATGTCCGGTCGATCCGGTGGTACCGGTTTCGCCGTCGCCGCGGCGGGATGGGTCAGCGGTCGGAGACCGTGGTCACGAAACGCGTGGCGATGTCGCGGAGTTTCGTGTTGGTCGTCTGCGATTCGGTGATCAGGCGTTGCATGGCTTCGTCCGCGGTGATGCGGTGGATGGCCATGAGCATGCCCTTCGCCTGTTCGATCACGGCGCGCGACTGCATCGCGTGGTCGAGCTGTTCGGCGCGGCCGCGGGCGGCGCGGTAGCGGTGGTGGGTGCGAAGGCCGAAGGCGACCATGGTGACGTAGACCTTGAGCAGCTGGCTGTCGAGCTCGCGGAAGCCGTGGTCGCCGAAGCCGAAGAGGTTGAGGGCGCCGGAGAGCTCCTCGTCGATGCGCAGCGGGGCCGCGAGGTAGCTGCCGAGGCCGAATTCCTTGGCGACGTCGGTGAACTCGGGCCAGCGGTAGTCCGCGGCGGGCAGCGACAGGCGCACGATCTCGCCCGTGTCGGCGGCCTGCAGGCAAGGGCCTTCGCCGGCGGCGTACTGCGCGGCGTCGACCTGGGTGGCACGCGGGTCGGTGGTCGCGGCGGTCTCGCCCTTGCCCGAGCGGATCACGGTCACGCTGGCCAAGTCGGCGCCCGGCACGGCGCGCACGGCTTCCGCGCAGATCACCTCGAAGAGCGCGGTTCCCTGCTCGTCGTCCTCGAGCGCGCGGGTGAGCCCGTGCATGGCCTCGGTGAGCTCGTCGAGCTCTTCCGACATCTTCCTCTCCTCATCCACTCCGCCTGTTCTCCTGTCGTGCCCGTGCAGGCGGGTTCCGATCCCGCCGGCCTCCGTGAAGCCGCTGGGATCCCAACGGAACTTTCCCGATTTTACCTGGTCACGCGAGACCGGCGAGCATCTCTTCGGCTTCTTCGAGCCACGACGCGAAGACGGTTCGCGCCGCGCGGGCCAAGGCCGGGCCATGGGTAGCGGCGTCGGCGCGGAGGGTGCGGGGGTCGACGCCCGCGGCGGCCAGTTCCACGCTGTGGCCGATGAGCCAGGGTTCGAGGCGGGTGTGGTCGGCCTCCAGGTGGAACTGGAGGGCGAGGGTGCCCGGGGCGGGGCTGAATGCCTGGTGCGGGAAGCCCGGGATTTCGGCCAGCGTCGTCGAGCCGGCGGGGATGGCGAACTGGTCGCCGTGCCAGTGCAGGACCGGGACACCGTCCAAAGGAGACAGAACGGAGTCGCCGCCGGCGGGGGTCAAGGTCAGCGGCGCGTAGCCGATTTCCTTCTTGCCCGTCGGGGTGACGTCGGCGCCGAGGGCGGCGGCGATGAGCTGGGCGCCGAGGCAGATGCCCAGGGTGGGGCGGCCCGTCGAGAGCCGCGCGGCGATCGCGGTGAGTTCGGCCGACAGGTTGGGGTACAACGCGGTGTCGCCGACGCCGATGGGGCCGCCGAGGACGACCACGAGGTCCGGGGCGGACAACAGCTCCGGCGTGATCGGGTCGACGCCGGCTTCGAGGTAGTCGACGGTGTAGCCGCGGGCCGACAGCAGCGGTTCGAGAACGCCGAGGTCCTCGAAAGCCACGTGTCGCACCGCCAACGCGCGCCTGGTCACGGTTGCTCCTCCGGGGCCGCGATCACCACGAGCACCTCGGCGGGCTCGGCGCTGATCGACTTGACGTAGTGGGGAATCCCGCCGCGGAAGTACACCGAGTCGCCCGCGGCCAGGCGTTCCGTGCGGTCCGGGAAGCGCATCTCGATCTCACCGGAGCGCACGAGGATGAGCTCGTCGCCGGAGTGGGCGCGGTAGAGGCACTCGACCTCGTCGGTCGGCGGGTGGATGAGGAACGGCAGCATCTGCTTGCCGACCACGCCGCCGGCGAGGTGCACGAAGCTCGAGCCGGAGTCGGGGACCGTCGGGTCCGCAGCGGCGCCGGCGCGGCGGACTTCGAGGTTGGCGCTGTCCTGCGCGTCGCCGAAGAGCTGGGTGACGTCGACGCCCAGGGCCTCCGCGAGGCCGATCGCGACAGCGATGGAGGGCGTGCTGTTTCCCCGCTCCACTTTGGACAGATACGACTTGGTGAGGCCCGTCCGGCGGGCGAGCTCGTCGAGCGTCCAGCCGCGTTCCCGGCGCAGCATCCGCAGGGTCCTCACGTGTCGAAGCCTCTCACCTGGTCGATGTCTCATAATGATACACGGTTGACGATAGGAAACCTTGTGTCATGGCACCGCGGTGTCCTACCTTCGAAAAGCCCACCAGCCGAACAGGAAGGGCACCGCGATGAGCAGCACCGCCGCTGTTGACGAGTCCCTCTGTTACCTGCCCGCCGAAGAAGCCCTGCGCCGGTTCAAGGATCGCACCCTCGCACCCAGTGAACTCATGGCCGCCGTGATCGAGCGCTGCGAAGAGGTCAACCCGCACGTCAACGCGATCACCAACCGGTTCTACGACCAGGCCCGGCAGCAGGCGGCCGACGCCGACCAGCGCTACCGCGACGGAACCGCGCGCCCGCTCGAGGGAATTCCCTTCGCCGTCAAGGAACTGCACCCGGTGAAGGGCGTGACGACGTCGTGGGGCTCCAAGATCTTCGAAGGCGTCGAAGCCGACCACACGCTGCCGGCCATGCAGCGCATGTTCGACGCCGGCGCCATCATGCACATCCGCACCACCACGCCGGAGTTCGCCCACTGCGGCCACTGCCACAGCCCGCTCTACGGCATCACCCGCAACCCGTGGAACCTCGACTTCAGCAGCGGCGGCTCGTCCGGCGGCTCGTCCGTCGCCGTCGCGACCGGCATGGCCGTGCTGGCCGGCGGTGACGACGGCGGCGGCTCGCTGCGCATGCCCGCGTCGTCGTGCGGGATCGTCGGGTACAAGGCGCCGTTCGGGCGCAACCCCTCGGCGCTGCTGGACACGATGTTCGAGGCCATCGTGCACGTCGGCGTGCTCGGCCGGAACGTCGGCGACGTCGCGCTCGCGCAGAACGTCGTCTCCGGCCAGCACCCGGACGACATCACGACGCTACGCGAGCGCGTGACCATTCCCGCCGGTCCGGGCTCTGTCGAGGGCCTGCGGATCGCGTACTCGCCGGACCTGGGTTACGTCGAGGTCGACACCGAGGTGGCACGGAAGACGGAGGAAGCCGTCGCGAAGCTCGCCGAGGCCGGCGCCGTGGTGGAGCAGGTGGACCTCGGCTGGAACGAGAGCACGTACGACGCCTGGGTCACGCACTGGCAGGGGCTGTTCGCGGCCATCGCCGGGGAGCACATCCCGCAGTGGCAGTACAAAATGGACCCGTTCGTGCGCCGGCTCATCCGGCAGGGCCAGCAGCTCGACCACGTGCGGGTCAAGAAGACGGAGCTCGTGCGCACGGAAATGTGGACGAAGCGGTCCGCCGTGTTCGCGAACCACGACCTGATGGTGTGCCCGACGCAGGCCGTGCCCGCGCTGGCCGCGGACCACCAGAACGACGACAAGTCCTTCACCGTCAACGGAAAACCGGTCGACGCGTACCTCGCGTGGGCGCTGACCTACCCGTTCAACCTGTTGAGCCAGCTGCCGGTGCTCACCGTGCCGTCGGGCGTCAGCGACTCGGGAGTGCCGACGGGCCTGCAGATCGTCGGCAAGCCGTACCACGACGAGACGGTGTTCTCGGCGGCGAAGGCGTTCGAAGCTGTCGCACCATGGGCGCAGCGACACCCGAACCTTGAGGACACAGCGGTTTAGGACACAGCAGCTTCGGACTCGGCGGTTTCGGGCTCGGCAGCGGTTTCAGGCGTCTCGGAGGGGAGCTCGGCCGGGCTTCCTTCCGCCGAGCCCGCCCGGCGCTTCCGCAGCCGGCGAATCACGAAAACCACAACGAGCACCAGCAAAACCAGCACGACCAGCAACGTCCACGGAATCGCCCAGCCACCGGCCGAACCCGTCACGACCGCGAGCGGCGCGACCGAGCCGGACGCGTCCGTGAGCAACGGCGTCAGCGAGACGTCGGCGGACAGCCGCACCCCCGGAACCACACCGTGGACTGGCACCGAAACGTGCCACGTCTCCCCCGGCAGCAGCTGCGGCGAGTCCGGGATCGTGGCGGCCGGAGCGGTCCAGGCGCCGAACAGGCTGGAGACCGACGCGCTCTGGCGCGCGGCGGTGATGGCGTTGCCGGTGTTGTGCAGGGTGTAGGACAGCGTGGCGTCGCCCGAGCCGAACGGGTTCGCCGTGCCCGAGTAGTCGACGTGCGCGTCCTCGACGGACAACGCGGGAGCCAGGTCACCGCCCACGCGCAGGCGGATCCGGATGCCGAGGCGGCGCTCGACGGTGCCCTGCTGCACCGAGGTCACGATGCCGCCCAGGAAGTCACCGGCCTTCGTGCCGGAGGGAACGGTGATCGTGAAGGGCACGTCGGCCGATTCGCCGGGCCCGAGCTTCACGTGGTCGGCGGCCGCGCGCGCCCACGCGCCGACGCCGCTGGACTTCTTGTCGCGCGCGAGGAGGTCGACCTGCCCGTCGGGCCGGGTGAACGCGTCCGCGGTGTACACGGCCAGCTCCAGCGGCGCCGTGCCGTTGTTGACGACCTTGAGGCCGTCGTGCACCTGCTCCCCGGCCCCGGCGGTGTAGCTGTAGTTGACACGGTCGGCGCCGAACTCGTTGGCCGCGGTGCTGACGGCCCAGGGGACGGTGTCCTGGGAAGCCGTGTCCTGGGAAGCCGTGTCCTGGGAAGCCGTGTCCTGGGCGGCGGCAGGCATCGCCGCCGTGGCGGCGAACCCGGCGGCGAGCAGCACCGCGGCGAGCGCGCGGGTGAGCGTGGAACGCATGTGCAGTCCTCGGGCAGGTGGGCAGAGCGGGGTGGGCGGCAGGGGCGGGTGCCGGCGAGCACCCGCCCCTGCCTGGGGGATCAGGCGACTCAGTTCAACGCGGTGAGCGTGGAGCCGAGCTTGCCGAGGGTCTGGCTGACCCAGCGCGGACCGTCGTGGTCGTCGTGACCGTGACCGTCGTTGCCGTGGCCGCCGTTGCTGCTGCCACCGCCGTTGTTGCCGTGGCCGTTGTCACCCTTGGTGTGGATGACGACCTGGTCGATCACGGAACCGACCTTGCCCGCGGGCGAAGCGCCCTCGTTCGGGCCGCACCACTTGACGTTGCCGCGCTCGACGGCGGCGTTCGGAGCGGCGCAGGTGCCGCTGCGGACTTCCTGGACCTCGAGCTTGTCGTCCCGCACCTGGACCTTCACGTACGTGCGCACGTGCTCCTGGTTCTCGACGGAGTTGGCCCAGTGGTTGTCCGGGTTGAGCGGGTCGGCCCCGTAGTTCGGGTCCTTCGTGGTGTCCGGGTCGGTGAGGTCGTAGTACTTCGACCCCGACGCGGAGTTCGCCGTCACGTAGACGACACCACCCGGGCCCTGGACCACCGAGGTGGCGCCGGGCTGCTCGGCCGGGTTGGCCTTCTTGCCGTTCTTGATCACGTAGCTACGCGAGTAGCTGTGGTCGTGGCCCTGCAGGACCAGGTCGACACCCAGGTTCGAGAACGCCGTCGGGAAGTCCTGGCGACGCAGCTGGTTGTCACCGTCGTTGGCGTGGTCGGCCGGCGAGTAGATGGAGTGGTGGTACACGAGCACCGTGTACTTGGCGTCCTTGCCGTGCTTCTTGATCACGTCGGTGACGTACGCGATGTGCGCGTCGTCCGCGCCGTTGGCGTAGGCGTTGCTGTTCAGGTCGATGAACAGCACACCCTTGTAGGTGTACCAGTAGTCGCCACCGGAGTTGGTGTTCTGCGAGCCGTTGTAGAAGGGCGTCGAACGGTCGGTGTTCGGCGTCCAGAAGTGCTGCTCGTAGGACTTGCCACCCACGTCGTGGTTGCCGATGGTGGCGGCCCACGGGTACTGGCGCAGCTTGTCCGAGCCGAGGAACGCGTCCCAGTCCGCCTCGGTGTTGGCGGTCTCGACCTGGTCGCCACCCGACACGAGGAGCTCGGCCTTCGGGTTGGCGGCGAGCGACACGTTCAGGGTGTCGGCCCAGCCGGCCCCGTCCTTCGCGACGTCGCCCGACGAACCGATCTGCGGGTCACCGTAGAACAGGAAGTCGAAGTCGCCCTTGAAGGACTGCGTCTTGAAGGAGTACGTCGGCGACCAGCCGTCACCGTTGCCGATGCGGTAGGAGTACGCCGTGTTCTGCTGCAAGCCGTCGAGCGTGGCGTGCGCGTTGAACCCACCGTTGACCGCGTTGCTGCCAATGACCGCCGCGAACTTCTTGGCGTTGGTGGGGAACTTGCCGTGGTTGAGCCAGTTGGTCGGCACCAGTTCGACCGTCTGGTCGGCGTTGGTGTCGGTGTACCACGACAAGACGCGCTGCGATTCCTTGGCACCGACGCCGAGGACGATGGTGTTCGCCTTGGCCGGCGCGGTCGGCGTCCAGGTGGCGGCGGTCGCCGAACCGTTGCCGAACGCCAGCAGGAGGCTCACGCCCACCGTGGCGACACCGAAGGCGAGGTTACGCCCGGTTCTGAGTGGTTTCATCGGATTTGCTTTCCCTTTCGGGTCAATGGGTCGGGAAGACCGATTGGTAGCGTTATCGCCCTCGGTGTGCGGTAGGTGAACTTCACCCGAAGGACGGGTGGACCACCCAGGAATAGCGCGGTCACCCAGCCGCGATGCGCTGCACGAACCAGGTGAGCCCCATCACTGAAACGGCCGCGGCGATCACGCCGGTCGTCCACTGTGGAGCGAAGGTCGCCCGGCGGCGGATCAGCACGAGAAGCGGGAAAACGATCGCAATGATCGCCAGCTGCACCGTCTCGATGCCGACGTTGAACACCAGCAGCGACCACAGGAGCGTCCAAGACCACGCCGTGTCGATGCCCAGCGCCGAAGCGAACCCGAGGCCGTGGCAGAGACCGAAGCAGAAGACCACGGCGAGCCGGGTCCACCCGGTGCGGTCGAGGCTGAAGTGGCCTTCGCCGAGGAGGTCGTCGTCGATGCCGTTGACCTTGCGCCGCCACAGGCGCCAGAGCGGCCAGGCCGCGACCACCGCGATCGACAGGGCGATGAGGGGTTCGATGATCGCTGCGGGCACCGTGACCAGGCCGAGTGCCGCCAGCACGAAGGTGACGGAGTGGGCGAGGGTGAACGTGGTCGCCGCCAGCACGATCTCGCGCAGGCGCCGGGAGCCGGCGATGAGCGCGAGCAGGAAGAGGATGTGGTCGAGACCAGTGAGCAGGTGCTCCGCGCCGAGCCGGAAGAACTCCCAGAACCGCTCGCCGAACGACTGCTGCGTGGAGAACGACGGCTGGTGCGCATCGAGCGCGGCACTGCCCGAGGTCAGGTCGAGGTCGTAGGTGACGACCGTCTTGGTGTCGCGGACGTAACCCTCGGCGTCGGCGAACAGCGCGCTGCGCACCTCGTGGGCGTCGGCACTGCCGCAGCGGTAGTCGAGGTCGAGCACCGCGTACGGGACGCCTTCCCGCTGCTCCATGCGGAAGCCGCCGTCTTTCGTTGGCGCGCAGGGACTCTCCGTGCTCACGTGGAAGCGTTCCGTCACGTACTTGATCACCGCGGCCGAATGGTCTTCGAGCGCTTTCGCCTGTGCGGCCGAATCGCGTGCGTCGAACGCAGCAGTGCCCTGCTGGAACAGCGGGTCGTCGTGTTCGGCGTCCGCGACGGAAACCACCAGCAGGTCGTACTCGAGGCCGAGCTCCGCCCGCACCTGTCCGGAGCCGGGTGAGGTGACGCCGGCGTACACGACCGATGAGAAACCATGCGCCGAAGCGGTGGAAGTACCGAGAATAACCGCCAGCGCGGCGAACGCGAAAACTGTTGCCAGGCGGGCGAAACTTCTGATGCGGCGGGGCATGGACTTCCTCTTTCCCGGTTGCTCGCCCGCACTTTGCTGGGCTCAAGCGAACAACTGGCGGAGAGCGGGCGAACATGCAGCGACCGGATTCCGACGGAAGAAAGCGGTGCACCGGAAACCGGCGGCGATCGGGTAGGAAGGAGGCCGACTCGCTCACCACTGCCCTGAAAGGACGATCCGGCTTGCGTTCACGATTCGTGGTCGTCGGTGCACTGACGGCAGTGCTGCTGAGCGGATGCGGTGCCACCGACGATTGGTCGGGACCACACCCCGCGCCCACCGCCGTCGGCGTGCTCGGCCAGGGCTTCACCAGCACGCCGCCGACGCCGGAAGCGACGATCACCCCGCGGCCGGGCTCGTGGGACACCGTGCACCCGGCGCCCGGCTACCGCGTGGTGCTCCTGACCGCCGGCGCCGACCCGCAGACGAAGACGCTGGTCGGCGCGGTCAAGGACTGGGCCGCGCAGGAGAAGGTGAGCCTCAAGGTCGTCACGGCCGACGACCCCGCCCGCCACATCGACAGCATCGTCGAGGCCATGAACCTCGCCCCGGACCTCATCATCACCGCCGGCAGCGAGCTGATCGACGCGGTGACGGTGGTCACGGCCAGCCACCTCGACCGGCAGTTCCTCGTGCTCGGCGCGGAGATCGCCGAACCGACCTTCAACGTCACCGCCGCCAACTGGGCGGGCGCCACCTTCCGCGGCTCCGGACTCACCGCGGCCACGGGCGACGACCCCGGGTCCTTCACCCCGGCCCGGGCGGCGGCGGCCGTGCGCGCGGGGGTGGCGAGCATCCTGAGTGGACTCACGGGGATCGTCATCCGGGTGAAGTAGACACGGCGAAGGGAGGGAAGCCGGAGCTCCCCTCCCTTTACCCACGGTCCCTTCCGGACGGTCACTTCCGGATCGTGAGCAGATCCGCCAGGTCGATGCGCTCGTAGAACTCGCGGTGGATGCGGTCGGCGACCGCCGAGACCTCGGCCGACCCGTCGTCGGACGGGTCGATGATCACGCGGTACGGGCGCTCGCCGCGGGGCAGGGCGACGATGCGGGCGATCTCGGCGGCGACCGACGAGACGTCGGCGTCGGCCGGCTCGAGGGCGGCGAGCTTGCCCGAGACCTGCTCCATCAGGCCGGCGTACTTCGTCTCGTAGTCGGCGACCACGGCGTCGTCGGCCGGGCGGCCCGAGTGCGCGAAGTGGTTGGTGCCCGAGGTGAACGCGCCGGGGACGACGATCGAGGTCTCGATGCCCCACCGGGTCAGCTCGGTCGAGTAGCTCACGGCGAGGGCGTCCATGCCGGCCTTCGCGGCGAAGTACGGCGCGAGGTACGGCGGGGTGCCGCCCTTGACGCTGGAGCTGGAGACCCACACGACCAGGCCCTCGCCACGGCGGCGCATGCCGGGCAGCACGGCGCGGTTCACGCGCTGGGTGCTGAGCACGTTCACGTCGTAGAGCTCCGCGAGCTGCTCCGGCGTGAAGGCCTCGGCCGGGCCGGTGACCATGTGGCCCGCGTTGTGGATCAGCACGTCGATCGAGTCTCTCTCCGCCTCGATCTTCGCGACGGCCGCGTCGATGGACTCCTGCGAGTTCACGTCCAGCTCGACGGCCCGCAGGTCGACGCCGTGCTCCTTCGAGTAGTCGGCGACGGCCTGGACCTGCGGGGCGTTGCGGCCGGTCGTCTCGCGCATGCCGGCGTAGACGGTGTGGCCTTGGTCGGCCAGGGCGCGGGCGGTGAGGGCGCCGAAGCCGCTGGAAGCACCGGTGATGACGATGGTCTGGGACATGGGAGTTCTCCTTCGAAGCCTCAGTTGCCGGGACGGGCTGACTCAGATGGCTCCGCCGTTGGCGTAGATGACCTGGCCGTTGACCCAGCGGGCCGGGCCGGCGAGGAAGGCGACGGCTTCGGCGACGTCTTCGGGCACAGCGAGGCGCTCGAGCGGCGGGACCTTGGCGAGGCGGTCGATGACCTCCTGCGGCTTGCCTTCGAGGAACAGGGCGGTCGCGGTGGGTCCGGGGGCCACGGCGTTGACGGTGATGTCACGTCCGCGCAGCTCGCGGGCCAGGATCAGGGTGATCGCGTCGACCGCACCTTTGGAAGCGGCGTAGGCGGTGTAGTTGTTCAGCGCCAGCTTGGTCACCGACGTCGAGAAGTTGATCAGGGCGCCGCCGGAGCGCAGCCGGCGGGCGGCCTGCTGGTCGACCACGAAGGTGCCGCGGATGTTGACGCGGTGCATGCGGTCCAGGTCGTCGAGCTTGAGCTCGGTCAGCGGGGCCAGGAGCATGATCCCGGCGGTGTGCACCACCACGTCGACCCCGCCGTAACGCTGCTCCGCGATGTCGAACAGGGCCTCTACCTGGGCCTCGTCCGCCACGTCGGCTTGCGCCGAGCTCGCGGTGCCACCGGCGGCGGTGATCGCGGCCACGACCTCGTCGGCGCGCTGCGGGTTGCCCGAGTAGTGCACCAGCACCTGCATGCCGTCCTTGGCCAGGCGCTCGGCCACGACCCGGCCGATCCCGCCCGACCCGCCGGTCACGATCGCGACGCGCTGCGTGGTCTCGTTGCTGGTCATCTCAGTCTCCGTATCGTCGTTTCGTTCTGTTGGTACCAACGTTACATCTGAACTCGTATCCGCGCTAGAGCATTCCCGTATCAACGTTATGACCTAGGCAACACCAGCGCGTAGCGGCGCTTCTCACGGCTACCCCCGCTCATGTGGCGCAACCCACGCGGCGTTTCGCCCGGATCGGAGCCGCCCGTTCCCTGCCGCACCCCTGCGCGCCGACGACGGGACATCTTGTTTTCACGGGGCGGTGCTGGGGTGACGTGCGCACATCCCCGTGCACCGGAACGAGGAGCTGTCTTGAAACGCAGTCGAAGAAGCAGCGCGGTGGTGGCCGCTCTGCTCGCGGGAAGCGTGGTCACCTTCGGGGCCACCGGAACGGCGGAGGCCGCGGCACCCAAGCCGTGGCTGCCGGCCACTCCCGCGAACTGGAGCCTCGTCGTCGATCAGACGAAGACGACACCGGTGACCGTCACGCGCGGCGTGACCCAGTACTCCGAGACCTACGACACCGTCGGCGGCCGCCAGCACACCCAGGTGCTCGACGTGAACCTCGCCGACCCGAACGTGCGCCTCGGCGTGGTCGAAGCCGGCGACGTGATCACCAACCCGGCCGACGAGACGGTCGGCTCGATGGCCGCCCGCACCCACGCGGTGGCCGGCGTCAACGGCGACTTCTTCGAGATCAACGCCAGCGGCCGCCCGCTCGGCGGCGTGATCACGAACGGCAAGCTGCTCAAGAGCCCGCGCCCGAACTTCAACGCGCAGCTCGGCGTGCGCGCCGACGGCACCATGGTGCTCGGCCCGCAGACGTTCTCCGGCTCGATCACAGACGGCGCCGCCAGCACTCCCCTGACTTCTGTCAACGTTGTCAACGACGTGGCGTCCGGCGGCATCACCGAAATCACCCCCGACCTCGGCGGCGCGACGGCTCTCCCGGCCAGCACGCTCGTGCTCGGGCACGAGACGAAGGCGGGCACCTTCGTCGTCGACTCCGTGCAGCCGGGCGTCACCGCGGCGCCGGCCCTGACGAAGGGCCAGCTCGGCCTCCTCGGCGGTGGCGCGGGCGGCACGTGGCTGTCGACCACCGTCCACAGTGGAGACTCGGTCTCGGTCACGGCCGACACCGGCGGTCTCAAGCAGCTGCTGTCCGGCTCGACCATGCTGGTCAAGGACGGCGCGGTCTACAACGACCCCACCGGCAACCCGCCGGGCGGCGTCAACCCCGAGACCGTGGTCGGTGTGAGCAAGGACGGCAAGCACACGATCATCGCCACGCTCGACGGGCGCCTCGGCGCGAGCGCCGCGCTGGGCGTGACGCCGGCGCAGGTCGCGGGCTACATGGTGGCCCACGGCGCGTACAACGCGGTGCTCTTCGACGGCGGCGGCTCCACCGAGATGGTGGCCCGAGAGCCGGGTGACCCGGCCGTCTCGGTGATGAACAGCCCGTCCGACGGCCACGAGCGGCCCGTCGCCAACGGCCTGTTCATCTACTCGACCGAGCAGGCCCCGGGCTTCGCGCGGTCGATGGTCGTCAACGGCAACAAGGGCGTGGACACCGTGCCCGGCGCGACCGTGCCGGTCCCCGCGTTCGGCCTCGACTCGCTCGGCAACCCCGCGCGGGAGAAGGCGTCCGTGCAGGTCGTGCCGTCGACGCTCGGTTCGTGGCAGGACGGCCAGTTCACCGCGGGCCGCGCGGGCACCGGTGTGCTGATCGCCCACGCAGGCATCGCGGTCTCCGTGCAGCCGCTGCGCGTCGTCGACCGGCTCGGGTCGCTGCAGATCTCCCCGACCGACCCGGATCTGAACAACGGTGGGACGCAGACGTTCACCCTGTCCGGTTCGACGTCCTCCGGCACCGCGGTCGCCATCCCCGCGGCCGCGGCTTCGTGGTCGGTGAGCGACGCGTCGCTGGGCGGCGTCGACAAGTCCGGGGTGTTCACGGCGGACGCGGTGAACTCGGGCCTGGAGAAGGTGACGGCGAAGGTCGGCGGCGCCACGGCGACCGCGACCGTGGCCATCGGCAGTGTGTCGCAGGAGCTCAACGACTTCAGCGACCCGTCGGCGTGGAACCTGCGCAACACCACGGGCCAGCCGGCCACGATGGTCGCCGCGCCGGGCGTCGTCCCGCCGGGGTCGACGGCTTCGGCCTCGACGCAGCTGACGTACACGATGCCCGCGGGCTCCGGCGTGAAGCAGCTCGTGCTGTCGCCGAAGGCCACGATCACGGCCGGCGCCAACGCCGGCGGCCAGAACCCGACCGGCATCGGCGTGTGGGTGAAGGGCGACGGCACCGGCATCCAGCTGGCCGAGTCGTACATCGGCATCGACGGCGCCACCACCACGCTGTACCCGACCACGGTGACGTGGAAGGACTGGCGCCTCGCCATCGCGACGTTGCCGCCGGGGCTGAACTTCCCGCTGCGGATCAGCTTCGTCGACTTCCTCACGATCAACCCGAGCCAGACGACGTCGGGCACGCTGAACGTGAGCGGTCTGCAGGCGCTGTACTCACCGCGTCCGCTGGTCACGCCGCCGTACCAGGCGATTCCGCAGAACCCGTCGTGGCTGAAGTTCTCGGAGAACGCGGCGGACTTCTCGCGGTCGGGCTCGACGATGCTGCTGGGCGACGACGCGCACCTGGTGGCGAGCGACCCGGGTTCGGCGTCGTCGAACGTGATGGACACGATCAAGGGCCGGCTGCCGGCGTTGCCTTCGCAGGCGCGGCCGTCTTCAGTGCAGGCGCTCGGTGACATGTCGGACGACGGTGCGGTGCCCGACCTGCAGTTCGCTCAGCAGAAGATCGCCGCGCTGGGCGTGCCGTACCACGACGTGGTGGGCAACCACGAGATCAGCCAGGGCGTGCTGCCGGAGAACGGCAACTTCGCCCAGGTCTTCGGGGCCACGCACTACGAGTACCAAGCCGGCGACGCGCAGGTGATCGTCACCGACAACGCGCACGGCAGCCTGCAGTCGTCGGACGCGTTCCAGTCGCCGGCCGAAGCGCAGTACCCGTGGCTGGTCAAGCAGCTCACGGACGCTTCGTCGCAGACCGTGCTGGTGACCACGCACATGCCGGCGTACGACCCGCACCCGGTGGCCAACAGCCAGTTCAGCGACCGGTGGGAAGCGCGCATGTACGTGCGGCTGGTGCAGCGCTACCAGCAGACGCACCCGGACAAGCACGTGGTGATGCTCTACGGCCACGCGCGCGGGTTCGCCGACCAGGTCATCGACCCGCTGGGCAACCCGACGTCGCCGGCCGCCGGGGGCATCCCGCAGCTGACGATCGCGGACCTCGGCATGCCGGCGTACGCGCCTTCGGACGAGGGCGGCATCTACCACTTCGTGCTGCTGCACACCGCTCGCGGTGACGTGCAGTTCTCGGTGGAGCCGGTGCTGTCGTCGATCGCCGTGACGGTGCCCTCTTTGCAGGTGGGCGCCTCGGCAGTGGCTTCGGCCACCGGTGCCGAGGTCGGCGGTGACAACCTCCCTGCGGCCACGATGCCGATCGCCGATCCGGCCTCGCACGTGTGGTCGTCGAGCGACACTCGCGTCGCTTCGGTGGACGCCAAGACGGGCAAGATCACCGCTCGCCGCGCGGGCACGGTGACGATCTCGGTGACCAGCGGTGGCGTGACGGGTTCGGCGTCGCTGACTGTGACGCGCTGAGTTCTATTGCCGGGCGCGCTCCTTGGGGGCGCGCCCGGCTTTTTTTCCTGCGTCAGGCGGGCAGTTCCTCGATCGAGACGCGGTCGGCGTAGAACGCGAGGTGGCCCTTGATCGGGGACACCGCGTCGTAGGGCTCCTCGTACGTCCAGACGGCGTTGTCACCCTGGGCGCCAGCCGGGGTCAGGGAGTAGTAGGACGCGTTGCCCTTGTACGGGCAGTACGTGTGGTGCTCGGTGCGCGCGAGGGCGGCGAAGTCGACGTCCTCCCGGGGGATGTACTGCACCGCCGGGTACGTGGACTCGCGCAGCACCTGCGCCCGCGTCGTGTCGGCGATGACCGTGTCGCCCAGCTTCACGACCACGCGCGCCGGGTTGACCTCGACCGTGATGGGGTGGTCGGGGCCGGGGATCTTCTGCTGCGTTGCCTGGGACATGGGTCTCCTCGTTCCGCTGCGGGTTCTGTAGTGCGTAACGACGAAGTGGCGCGGACCCTTCCCGTCGCGGGCGGGCCCGGGCCACCGTCCCCGGCGGGCAGCGGCGTGGTCACGATCCGTCAGACGCCCGCGACCTGCGAGAACCAGCTGCGGGGCTCAGGCCGAGACGCGCTTGGGGGCGGTCCGCCACAGCCAGTACAGGCCGACCAGCGGCAGGACGAGCGGGATGAAGACGTAGCCCTGGCCGTAGACCGACCACACGGTCGCGTCGGGGAAGGCCTGGCGGTCGAAGATGCTGAGCGTGCCGATGGTCAGCACGCCGAGGAACTCGATGCTGCACGCGACGAGGGCGACGCGCCACCAGCGTTCGCCGCCTTTGGCGAGGGCGACCGTGGCGAGGATGTAGATGACGGCGGCGAAGGCCGAGAGCACGTAGGCCAACGGCGCTTCGTGGAACTTCGTGCCGATCTGGACGCCGGCGCGCGACGTCGCGGCCAGCGCGAAGATCGCGTAGACCGCGACCAGCACCCGGCCCGGGCCCGTGGCCGTCTTACGCGCTTGCTCCACTCCACACCTCGTTCAGTCGCAGCACCATCACCGGGATGGCCAGGCAGGCGATGCCGAGCACGACCGTGCTCGACCGGCTCCGCTCGGCCAGCGCCCACGCCGCGCCGACCGGCAGCACGACCAGGCAGCCGATCAGGTAGGCCAGGAACGTGGCGAGACTGCCCGGCTTCTCACCGCTCACGAGCAGCACGATGCCGACCACGAGCTGGGCGACGAGCAGCACCTCCACCACACCGAGCGCGACGAGCAGCGGGGTGTCCGGCAGGCGCTTGCGCGCGGCCTGCACGAAGCTCCACAGCGCGACCAGCAGTGCGCACACCGCCACCGCCACCGCGAAACCGAGAATCACCCGTTCCTCCTTCTGCCGCGCTGGCCACAAGGTACCCGCTGGCGTTTCCGGGGCTGTTCGCCGAGGGCTGCCGACGTGGCCGGCGCCACGGCCGTCGGTCTCGTGTGGACTGAGCCCTCCCCCAGGTCCACGCGGCCGTCGAAATCGGACACGGGAATCCGTTGATGGCATTCTGCCAATTTCACGGTACAGTTACTGATCCGGCCAAAAGTAGGCCGACCCCCACGCGGCACGTAACCGCCGCCACGAAGGCATTCGGCCGTGACTGTGGTCGGATCAGTAACGATCGGCACAGTACGCCGCACTTCGCGGGACCTGCATGAACAATGCGCAGCGCCGGGTGTTACACCACGACCGAGTGGTCGAGTAATCCGTGAAATCACACAGGGTCCCCGGTTTCGGACTCCGGCGGCACTTCTGTCTACCCTGATCAGCCCAGCCGAACCCCCGGGTTGGCGGATTGGCCTGTGCACCTCCGACGTGCGGGAATATTCCTCGTCAGGGAGTGCGGAAGTACGCGGAGGGTGCGGTTTCATGGACATGCGGTATGAAGCGTTCTGCTTCGCGGATCCGCTGTTCTTCGACGAACAACGCGAAACCGGAGCGCCCTCCGACGACTTCGCCGCCGCGCTGCCGGCGCCGGGACCGATGTGGACGGTGGGCACCCGCGGCATCTGGCGCGTGCTGCACCCGCAGGGCGGTGACCTGCCCGAACAGGGCTGGAAGGTCCACGTTTCGGCCGGAATGGACAATGCGGACCGCGTGCTGGCGGCGGTGCACGAGTACTGCGTGGACCGTCGCGTGGCGTTCAAGCACCTGCGGTCCCGAACCATCCTCCTGGCGCGGAATTCGAAATACGCACCGCGCGACGGAAGCGGCAAGTTGATCACGCTTTATCCGGTCGACGAGTGCGAACTGGCGCGAGTTCTTCAAGATCTTTCCGAACGGCTGAGTGGCGAACACGGCGCTTATGTGCTCAGCGACCTTCGTTACGAATCCGGACCGTTATACGTACGTTATGGCGGATTCGCCGAACAATGGGTGGAACACGACGGCACTCGAGTGCTTGCGATCCGCAAACCCGACGGTACACCCGTGCCCGACCGGCGCGAGCCCGTTTTCTCGGTACCCGATTGGGTGAAGATTCCGGCGTGTCTGGACGCGAGTGTCGCGGCTCGCAAAGGCGGCGATCCGGGGCAGTTCCCCTACCGCGTGACGAGCTCCCTGCACTTCTCCAACGGCGGCGGCGTGTACCTCGCGGAGCACAAACAGCACGGCCGGCCGGTCGTGCTCAAGGAGGCGCGGCCCCACGCCGGGCTGGACCGCGAGCTGGTGGACGCCGTCGAACGGTTGCGGCGCGAGCACGACGTGCTGCAGCGGCTGGCGGACGTTCCGGGCGTTCCGGACGCGTACGAGCACTTCACCGTGTGGGAGCACCACTACCTGGCGATGCAGCGGATGCCGGGCACGTCGTTGGGCAGCTGGCTCGCGCTGCACTACCCGCTCACGCGCCGCGACAGCACCGAAGCCGACCTGCTGGCGTACCGCGACCGGGCGCTGGGGGTGCTCGCGCAGGTGGAGCGGATCGTCGCCGACCTGCACGAACGCGGGGTGGTGTTCGGCGATCTGCACGCGCTGAACGTGCTGGTGGCCGACGACGACACCGTGTCGCTGATCGACTTCGAGATGGCGTTCGACGTCGCCTCGGGTTCGCGGCCGGCGCTCGGTGCGCCCGGGTTCCGCGCGCCGGCCGACCGGCACGGGTTCGACATCGACCGGTACGCGCTGGCGATGCTGCGGCTGTGGCTGTTCCTGCCGTTGGCGACGCTCCTGGAGCTGGCGCCGGCGAAGCTGCGCGGTGCGGCCGAGTTCGCGCAGCGGCGGTTCGGGCTGCCGGACGGGTACGCGGACGAGCTGGTGCGGGTGCTGGGCTCGCCGGGCGTCGGCGTGACCCACACCGCGCTCGACGAGGAGCGGCCCGACTGGACGCTGGTGCGCAAACAGGTCGTGGAGGGGATTCTCGCTTCGGCCACCCCGTCGCGGCTGGACCGGTTGTTCCCGGGCGACATCGAGCAGTTCCGGGTGGGCGGCGCGTGTTTCGGCTTCGGCGCGGCGGGCGTGCTGTGGGCGCTGGACGTGGCGGGCGCCGGCCGGTTTCCGGAGCACGAGCAGTGGCTGATCGACGCCGTGCGCCGCGAGCCGCCCGCGCGGCCGGGGTTCCTCGACGGCAGCCACGGGATCGCGTACGTGCTGGAGCACTTCGGCCACCACGACGCGGCTTCGGCCTTGCTGGCCTCGTCCCGGGCCCTGGTGGACCAGACCACTGATCACGCGTTCGAGGGCGGGCTCGCGGGGATCGCCCTGACGCAGCTGCACTTCACGACTTCACGCGGCGACAACGAGTACGGGCGGCAGGCCTTGGCGACCGCGGTGTCTTTGGCGGAAACCCTGGAGACGGCCGCGCCACCGGGGAAGTTCGCGCGGGCGGGGCTGTTGAGCGGCTGGTCGGGGCCGGCGTTGCTGTTCATCCGGCTGTACGAACGGACCGGTGAGCCCGCGTGGCTGTCGTTCGCGGACCAGGCACTGCGCCGCGACCTCGAAGAATGCGCCACGGCGGACGACGGCTCCCTGCAGGTCCGCGACGGCGAGCGGCGGACCCTGCCGTATGCGGGGATCGGCAGCGCCGGGATCTTGCTGGTGCTGGAGCAGCTCGCGCGGGTTTCGCCGTCCGCCCTGGCGTGTTCCAACCTGCCCGCGCTGCGCGAGGCGTGCCGCGGCGAGTTCGTGATCCAGCCCGGCCTGCTGCACGGCCGCGCGGGCCTGATGGCGGCGCTGTCGTTCTCCGAGGCGCCTTCTGACCGGGTTCGCTCGGCCATCGACCTGCACCTGGCGCGCCTGGCCTGGCACGCCGTCCCGTACCGCGGCGGCCTGGCCTTCCCGGGCAACCAGCTGCTGCGCCTGTCGACCGACGTCACCACCGGGAGCGCGGGCGTGCTGCTCGCGCTGTCGGCCCTGCTGGACGGCTCGGAGGTGCTGCCTTTCCTGGGCGCCACGCCGTCCCCCCACACCTCCGGCCGCTGATGGCCGGCGGAAGAACACGAGAAGGGATCACCATGGAACTGGTTCTCGACCTGCAGGCCCTGGAAGCCCCCGAAGCCCTCGAAGGCCACGGCGGCGGCCACGGTCACGGCCACGGGGCGCCGAGCAACCTGAGCCTGCTGGCGTCGTGCGCGCACAGCACGCTCAGCCTGCTGACCTGCCACTGAGTTAGCTGACCTACTGACCCTTCGATCCTTGTCGACCTTCTGACGTTCTTCCGGCGGTTCGGGTGTTCTCGGGTGCTTCGGCTCCCGGGTGCCTTGCGCCGGGCGTCACGGACCGGGTGCGGGAGCGGCGCAGGCCAAGTGCGCCGCTCCCGCCTCACCATTCTGCCCCGGGGCTGCGGGTTTGGTCACCGGGTTCGCTGGGTTCTGCCGCGCGGTTGGCGGCAGGTTGGGCTGGTTGGCTCGTTGGACGAGGAGTGAGATGCCCGGGTACGGAGCACCTTCCGACAATCCCGTCGACGCGGTGCCTACCACCGGCCCCGCCGCGCCCCGCACCGATTCGGCAAGCACCGGTTCCGAGTGGCAAGTTGCCACAACACCCTTCGCCTTGCCACACCCCACGGCACATCGCCACTCGACGCCCGCCCCACCACCGGCAAGCACCCGTTCCGAACGTCAAGTTGCCACCCCACACAACGACCTGCCACGACCAACGGCACACCCCACCCCCACCGCACGACCCCGCCCGGCAACTGGCCGCCCTGAGCGACAAGTTGCCAATCCCCGGGCTGACTTGCCACAGCCAACAGCACGCCACGACCGATCGGCACGAGCTCAACCGGCATCTGGCGGGGCCGAGCGCCAAGTTGCCGAACCACCGGCAAGCGCCGCACCGACGGCATCCCCGCAAGCGGCAAGCAACCGAGCGCGACGGCAGGTCTCCGAGTCGAATGGCGACTTGCCACAGCCGACGGCACATCACGGCCGAGCGGCACGAGCGCGGGCGGCAACTGGCGGAACTGCCCGGCAAGATGCCACGACACCACGTGACTTGCCGCGGCCGAAAGCACGCCGCGACCGTGCCGCACGATCGGCACGCGGCGGAGTCGAACGGCAAGTTGCCGAACCATCACCCGACTTGCCACAGCCAACGGCACGCCAGCGTCGAACGGCACGAACCCGGCGGGCATCCGACGGAACTGCGCGACAAGACGCCGCAACACCACCCGACTTGCCGCGGCCGACGGCACGCCACGACCGTGTCGCACGACCGGCACGCGGCGGAGTCGAACGGCAAGTTGCCGAACCATCACCCGGCTTGCCACAGCCAACGGCACACCGCAGCCGAGCGGCACGAACCCGGCGGGCATCCGGCGGAACTGTACGGCAAGTTGCCGAACCACCTGCCGACTTGCCACAGCCTGTGGCAAGCCGCGGGCGAAAGGCGCGAAAGGCGCCGAAACCAACCTCGCCCGGGGATCGGTTGCTGCGCGAAGTCGCCAAGCGGGATCCGTGGCGGGTGGGGGTGCTCGTCGTGGTGGGGTTTGTCGCGGTGGGGGCGAGTTTGTTGTTGCCCGGGGCGTTGGCGGGGGCCACCGATGCCGTGATCAGCGGTGGCGGTGCCGCCAAACAGATCGGCTGGTTGGTGGTCGTCGGTGGGGCCGAGGTTGTGGCCGACGTGGTCGGCGGGGTGGTCGTCGTGCGGGTCACCAGTGGCGCCGGCGCGTGGTTGCGGCGCAGGATGATCGATCGGCTGCTCGCCCAGAAGACGAAAACCCCCTTCGCCGAAGGGGATGCGGTGAGCCGGATGGCCGGGGACGCCGTGGGGGCGGGCGGCATCGTGCCGGTCGTGGTGCAGCTGGTGTCCGCCGCGGTGATCTCCGTCGGGGCGATCGTGCTGCTGGCGGTCCTCGACTGGCGGCTGGCGCTCGTGTTCCTCGGCAGCATCCCCGTGGCGCTGCTCCTCGCGCGGTCACACCTCAAGAACACCGCCGACGACGTCCTCACCTACCAGCGCGTCTCCGGCGAGCTCGCGGCGCGACTGCTCGACGCCGGCGCCGGCCTGGCCACGATCGCCGCCTCCGGGACCGCCGGCCGGGAGGCCGAGCGGGTGCTGAAACCGTTGCCCCGCCTCAGTCTTGCCGGGCGCGGGATGTGGCGGACGCAGGCGAAGATGGTGTGGCGCGCCGCGTTGCTGTTGCCGGCCGTGGAGCTGGCGGCGCTCACCGCGGCGGGGTTCGGGGTGCTCGACCACCGGCTGACGGTCGGCGACGTGCTCGCCGCCCTCGGCTACGTCGCCCTCGGCATGGGGCTCGTGACGCAAATCCCGTTGCTCACCACGGTTTCGCGCGCCCGCGGCTGCGCCCAGCGCGTCGCCGAGGTGCTCGACGTCCCCACCCCCGAACGCGGCAAGCTCGGCCTCCTGCCGGGCAACGGGACGCTCACCCTCCGCAACGCCACCGTCCCAGGCGCCTTGCACCCCACTACGCTCACCATCCCCGGCGGCACATTCACCGCCATAGTGGGGAAATCCGGCTCCGGGAAGTCCACTGTGGTCAGTCTCCTCGGCGGCCTCACCACCCCCGACGCCGGCGAAGCCCACCTCGACGGCCGCGACCTCACCACCCTGCGCCCCGAGGAACTCCGCGCCGTCGTCGGCTACGGCTTCGCCCGGCCGCACCTGCTCGGCGCCACCGTCGCCGACGCCGTGGGCTACGGCAGCTGGGCCGGCGACACCGCCGTCCGCACGGCCTGCCGCACCGCCCGCATCCACGACGTCATCACCCGCCTCCCCCACGGCTACCACACGCCACTCGCCGAAACCCCGCTCTCGGGCGGCGAAGCGGCGCGCGTGGGCCTCGCGCGCGCCATCGTGCACAACCCGCGCGTCCTCCTCCTCGACGACGCCACCGCCGGCCTCGACACCGTCACCGAACAGTCCGTCCTCACCGCCGTCGCCGCGCGAACCCTGGTGGTCGTCACCCACCGCGCGGCCCTCGCCTCCCGCGCCGACACCGTCATCTGGCTCGACGACGGCCACGTCAGAGCCATCGCCCCGCACGACGCCCTGTGGCAAGACCCGCGGTACCGCGCCGTGTTCACGGAGGCGGGATGACCAACGCCCTCCGCCGCACAACGCCCCCTCGCCAACGCCACGCCACCCTGCCGCTCACGGCACCGCAAGGCCACCACGCCCACACGAAACCAGCCGCCCGGCGACGCAACGGCCTCCACCGCACAACAGCCCGCCCGCCAACGCCACGCCGCCTGCCACTCGCGGCAGAACCCGCGGTACCGCAGGGCCAGCGCGACCGCAACGCGAAGGCAGCGGGAATGACCAACGACCTCCGCCACACGACGCCCGCTCGCCAACTCCATGCCGCCCTGCCACTCGCGACACAACCCACGACGCCGCAAGGCCAACGCGACCGCGCGAAATCAGCCGCCCGGCGACGCAACGACCTCCACCGCACAACACCCGCCACCTTCGCATCACCCCGTCGCTTGCGGCCGAACCCACGGTGCCGCAGGGCCAGTGCGGCCACACAAACCCCAGCCGACCACAACGCGAAGGCGGCGGAATGACCATCGACCTCCGCCACACGACGCCCGCGCGCCAACCCTGCGCCGCCTTGCCACTCGCGACACAACCCACGACGCCGCAGGGCCACCACGCCCACGCGAAACCAGCCGACCGCCCACACCAAGCCGCGGCCGAGTACCCCGCGAAGGCAGCACGATGAGCGTCACTCACCTCTACCGCACGACTCTCCTCCGGCAATGGCGCGGCGGGCTCGTGCTCCTGGCCTGCTCCGCGCTCGAAGGGGCGCCGGCGTTTTTCTCCGGGCGGTTGGTGGAGCTGGCCGTCGATCGGGGGTTCGCGGTGGGGGCGCCGGGGGTGGGCGTTGGTTATCTGGCGTTGTTCGGGGTGGCGGCGCTGGCCGGGGCGTTCGGGTCGCGGTTGGTGTGGCGGCAGCTCGGCCGGGTGGTGGAGCCGTTGCGGGACGCGCTGGTGACGGCGGTGGTGCGCGGCGTCCTGCACGACCCCAGCCCGCCGCGGAATGCGGCTGATGCGAGTGGCGTCGCGAGGATCACGCAGCACGTGGAGGTGGTGCGCGACGCCACGGCGGGACTGCTGGTGCAGGCCCGCGCGATGGTGGTGACGACGGCGGCGGCGATCGTGGGGCTGGCGACCGTCGCGGGGCAGCTGCTGTTGCCGGTGGCGGTGCCCGTGGTGGTCGCCGTCGCGGGGTTCGCGGTGCTGTTGCCGTCGCTCGCGCGCAGGCAGCGGGCGTTGGTGCTGGCGGACGAGCGGACCGCCGAGACCACCGGCGCCGTGCTCGGCGGGATGCGGGACGTGGTGGCCTGCGGGGCTGAGCCAGGGGCGGCGTTGGCGGTGTACGACGCCGTCGAGAAGCAGGCTGAGGCTGCCGTCAAGGTGGCGTATTCCGGGGCGGCGAGGTCGTTGGTGATCTCGCTCGGGGCGTTCGTGCCGTTGATCGCGAGCCTGGCGGTCGCGCCCGGGTTGGTCGAGAGCAAGCAGCTGACAGCCGGGGCGGCGCTCGGCGCCTTGGTCTACCTGGCGACGACGATGCAACCGGCGCTGCGAGGCCTGGCCGCCACCGCGAGCACCGTCGTGCTCCGGCTCATCGTGGCGCTCAAGCGGCTGGCCGAGACCGCGGAAGTACCACCGCCGAAACCCGAAACCCGAAAAGCCCACGGCACCGACCTCGAAGTCCGCGGCCTCACCTTCCGCTGGGGTGCCGCGCCCGAACCCGTCGTGCGTGGACTGGACCTCGACCTGCGCGCGGGCGATCACCTCGCCGTCGTCGGGCCGAGCGGGATCGGCAAGTCGACACTCGCGGGCCTGCTCACGGGACTGCTCACACCCCAGGCCGGCCGGGTGCTGCTCGGCGGCGTGCCCGTCGCCGAAGCCGCCAACCGGCACGAGCTCATCGCTCTCATCCCCCAGCAGGCCTACGTTTTCGCCGGCACGCTGCGTGACAACCTGGGCCTCTTCGCTCCCACCGCGTCGGACGAGCACCTCCTCGACGCCGCCCGAGCCGTCGGCGCCGAGGAGCTGCTCACCCGCCTCGGCGGCCTCGACGCCGAGCTCGGCCACGAAGCCGAAGGGCTCTCCGGCGGCGAGGCCCAGCTCATCGCCCTCGCCCGCGTCCACGCGAGCGCGGCGCGCATCGTCATCCTCGACGAAGCGACGTCCACTTTGGACCCCGCCGCCGAGGCCCGCGCCGAACGCGCCTTCACCCACCGCGGCGGCACGCTGGTCGTGATCGCGCACCGCCTGTCCTCAGCCATGCGGGCGCGCAGCGTCCTGGTGCTCGACGGACGAGAGACGCTGCTCGGCAGCCACGCCGAACTACTGGTCCAGTCAAGTCGATACGCAGCGCTGATGCAGGCCTGGCTACCCGCCGAACCAATCCGGACAGGACACTGACCCGCCCAGCCCACCGAACACTCGGACACAGTCGACTCGTATGTCGACAAATCAATTCGGCGACTACCCGGCCAGTGGGATTCACCACCTTCCCCCGGATTTCGCATTCACCCGTTCAGCTCAGCACACGTCCAAGAGGTTGCCTGCTGGGGTCATCACCACCAGAAATGCCGGTAATCGACTCCTCACGCGAAGTGATGGGTCACGGTGGGCCACTCATCGGCAGGTCGAGCTTCCGATCAGTGGCACCATGATGGCCCGGTTCATGGTAAAAAACGGACCCTGATCTGTTCCGTGGTGAAACGAAGGGTGAGTCGAGGACTCGTGACGACGGCCGCCCCGGTCCCACCGTCGTGTCCGCTTCCCCTGCCGGCTTCCGGCTTTTCGCCGACTGTGACTCAGGAGTTCGTGAATCGTCGTGGAGAACAAAGATGAGTCCGACAAGGCGTACGACAAGTCGATCCGGAAAAGGCTGACCAGGACCGTTCTCATCCCGAGCATCACGCTGCTGGTGCTGGTGGCCGCGGTCTCGTCGTACTTTTTCATCAACGGCCTGTACGTGCGCCTCGTCGCTGTCTCCGTGCGTGAGGTGTCGATCCCCGCGATCCAGGCGCTGTCGTCACTGCAGCAGGAGCGCCAAGTCGCGCTTCAGTTCCTCGACACCCCCAACGCGGGGATCGGCGAGCTCCAGCAGCTGCAGAAGGGCACCGACGAGAAGCTCAGGGGCATGCAGGACGCCTTCGCGTCCACCATCTCGAGCGCGCCCGCCGAGATCGCCGACAAGGTCACCGCG
Organism: Amycolatopsis sp. NPDC047767; assembly: GCF_040704195.1. Lineage (NCBI taxonomy): Bacteria > Bacillati > Actinomycetota > Actinomycetes > Pseudonocardiales > Pseudonocardiaceae > Amycolatopsis > Amycolatopsis sp. NPDC047767. Next base: position 329,343 of record NZ_JBEYSJ010000003.1, on the reverse strand, counting down.
CTGAAGACCCAGCTCGACCAGCTGCCGGTGCTGCGTTCGCAGATCAACTTCCGCACCATCGGCCGGGCGCAGGTGAACAGCTACTTCAACGGCGTGCTCGACACGGCGTCGACGCTGTTCGACACGCAGGCCCGCATCGTGCCCGACGCGACGGCCGTGCAGGGCGCGATCTCCGCGACCTCGCTGTTCCGGGCGACGGACCTGATGTCGCGCGAAACCTCGCTGGTGACCAGCGCGCTCGCGAGCGGCACCTTCGCACCCGACGACTTCGTGCAGTTCACGCAGCTGACGGGCTTCTACCGCACTCAGGTCAGCCAGATCGCGCCGTTCCTCGAGCCCGCGGTGCGCGACGACTACCAGGCGCTCGTGGCGAGCCCCGGCTGGAAACAGCTCACCGACGCGGAGAGCGCACTGGTGAAGCACGGCCCGTGGACGCCGGAGGACCGGGACACGGTGCCAGTCACCTCAGCGGACTGGCTGACCCTCACCGGCCAGGTCTCGAACAGCCTCACCCAGCTGACGATCGCCCAGGGCGACGAGGTGTCCGCCGCCGCCATCGATTCCGGCGACTCGCAGCTGCGCAACGCGATCATCGGCAGTATCGCGGCCCTGATCGCCTCGCTGGTCGCGATCATCGTCGCCGTGCGCGTGTCCCGATCGCTCGTCGACCGCACCCTGATGACGCGGCTGGCGCGCCTGCGCAACGACTCGCTCGACCTCGCGCGCAACCGCCTGCCGAACATCGTCGACCGGCTCAAGAACGGCGAAGCCGTGGACGTCGGCGCAGAGCTCCCGCAGCTCGACCACGGCCGCGACGAGATCGGCCAGGTGGCGGAGGCCTTCAACGCCGCCCAGCTGACCGCCGTCAACGCGGCCGCGAGCGAGGCGAAGGCCCGCAGCGGTGTGCACAACGTGTTCCTCGGCATCGCCCACCGCAACCAGGTGCTGGTGCACCGGCAGCTGCAGATCCTCGACGAGATGGAAAGCCGCGAGGAGAACTCGACGCAGCTGGCGTCGCTGTTCCAGCTCGACCACCTCGCCGCCCGCGCGCGCCGCACCACGGAAAACCTCATCATCCTCGGCGGCAAACAGCCCGGTCGGCGCTGGCGCAAGCCGGTGTCGCTCATGGAGGTCCTGCGCGCCGCCGTCTCGGAGACCGAGCAGTACTCGCGGGTGCAGGTGGAGCAGGTGCCCGACGTGTCGATCGTCGGCTCGGCCGTGGCCGACGCCATCCACCTGATCGCCGAGCTCGTGGACAACGCCACGTCGTTCTCCCCGCCCGGCTCGCCGGTCGAGGTGACCAGCCGCATGGTCGCGCGCGGCGTCGTCGTCGACGTGTCCGACCAGGGCCTCGGCATGAAGGAAGCCGTGCGCGAGTGGGCCAACGCGATGATGGCCGACGCGCCCGAGTTCGACGCCATGGCGCTACGGGCCGACTCGAGCCTGGGCCTGTTCGTGGTCGCGCGCCTGGCTTCGCGCCTCGACATCACGGTCACGTTCGACCCGTCCCGGTACGGCGGCACACGCGCCACCGTGCTGATCCCGTCCCAACACCTGGCCGGCAACGAGTCGGTCGACGCCGTCGGCAACGCCGAGTTCCGGTCCGAAGCCCCGCGTGAGCAAGCCGGGGTGCTGGAGCCGGTGGGCGGTGCCGCGCGTCCGGCACTGGAAAGCTCACCGCGTGTCATGGAACCCACCAGCTCGTTCACCGGCCAGATCCCGATGAGGCGAGACGCCAAGCCGAGGCCGTACCCGGCTCGTGCGTACACCCCGGGCGAGCCGGAACCCCCGCAACCGCAACCGCCGGTCCAGGTGCCGGTCGCCGCGCCGGCGGAACCGGCCCGCGAGCCCGATCAGAGCCTGCTGGTCGGCGACGACCGGCCCCGGCTGCCCCGGCGGCAGCCGCAGCAGAACCTCGTCGCACAACTGCAGCAGGACGACCCGGGTGACCAGGACGTCGACGTCGCAGGCACCGGCGAAGCCACGGCCCGCACGCTGCTGGCGTTCCACAAGGGCACCCGCCGCGCCCGTGGCGGCACCGACGATGCCTAGTCCGCGACAGCACACAGGAAAGTCCACACAGGAAAGTCAAGGTCTCTCCGCATGAACGAGTACGGGAACTCCAAACCCGACCTCAACTGGCTCCTCGACGATGTCGTCCACCGCGTCGTCGGCGCGCAGAACGCCATCGTGCTGTCCGCCGATGGGTTGCTGCTCGGCAAGTCGAGCGGCATGAGCAAGGACGACTCCGACCAGTTGTCGGCGATCGCGTCCAGCCTGCAGAGCCTCGCCAAGGGGGTGAGCCGGCAGTTCAACCGCGGTCCCGTGCTGCAGAACATGATCGAGATGGAGGGCGGGTACCTCTTCGTGTCGGCAGCCGGCCAGGGCGCGTGCCTCGCGGTGCTGGCCGGCGCCGATGTGGACGTGGAGATGATCGCCTACGAGATGAACCGGCTGGTCAAGCGCGTCGGCGACTACCTCGCCTCGGCGCCGCGCGAAGCCGCCACCATGCTCAGGGAAGCCACGTGACGACTGCCGACCTACCTGTTCCCGCGGAGGCGGTATGACAGACGACAACTGGTACGACGAGGCCGCCGGACCGCTGGTGCGGCCCTACACGATCACCAGCGGCCGCACGCCGTCCGAAGGCGCGCAGCTCGACGTGTCCACGCAGGTGATGACCCTGCAGTCGGAACAGGAGCCGGCCGGCCTCGGCCCGGAGCACCTGGCGATCACCCGGCTGTGCCGGCGGCCGCTGTCGGTCGCGGAGATCGCGGTCTACGTGAAGCTGCCGCTCGGTGTTGTCCGGGTGTTGTGCGGCGACCTGATCGAGCGCGGCCTCGTCATCACGCGGTCCCCGTCCCACCAGCCGGCCCAGGCGCCGGACCACGAAACTCTCCAGGCGGTTCTCGATGGCCTCATCAAGCTCTGACGGCAAGGGCGCCGACTCGGTCCCCACACCGGTCAAGATCATCATCGCCGGTGGGTTCGGCGCCGGGAAGACCACCATGGTCGGCTCGGTCAGCGAAATCCCGCCACTGTCCACCGAGGAGGTGCTGACCGAGGCGAGCCACGGCGTCGACGACCTGTCCGGTGTCGAGCGCAAGAAGACCACCACGGTCGCACTCGACTTCGGCCGGATCACGATCTCACCGCGCCACGTGCTGTACCTCTTCGGCACGCCGGGCCAGGAACGCTTCTGGTTCATGTGGGACGACCTCGCGCGCGGCGCGATCGGGACCATCGTGCTCGCGGACACGCGCCGCCTGGAGACGAGCTTCGCGGCCGTCGACTTCTTCGAGCGCCGGCGGATCCCGTTCATCGTCGCGGTGAACTGCTTCGACAACGCCCCGCGCTACACCGCCGACGAGATCCGGGAGGCGCTGGTCGTGCCCGACCGCGTGCCGATCGTCATGTGCGACGCGCGGCAGCGGGACTCGAGCAAGATCGCATTGATCCGCCTCGTCAAGCACGCGATGACCGTGGTTCCGCAGCCTGCGTGAGACACCGGCTTCCATGGAACGCAGTGGAGGGTCACTCCCGACCGGAAGTAACCCTCCACTGTGGACTGGATCAGACGACGGGTGCCATCGTCAGGTTGAAGTGCCGAAGGATCTTCGGCGCCTCGACGATCCGGTAGCCCGGCACGCTTTCCGGGTTCTTCGCGATGTCACTCAGGATCTCGGCGACGTAGTCGTAGTGGCCCCGGGAGTAGGTCCGGCGCGGCAGCGCCAGCCGGACGAGCTCGAACGGCGCCGGCGTCACCAGCTCGTTGTTCTCGTCGAGCTCACCGATGTAGAGCGAACCCAGTTCCGCACAACGGATCCCGCCCGCCAGGTACAGCTCGCACGCGAGCGAGTGGCCCGGGAACCGGCTCGCCGGCAGGTGCGGCAGCAGGCGGCCGGCGTTGAGGTACAGCGCGTGGATGCCGGGCGGCTGCACGATGTCCACGCCCGCGTCGTTCGCGAGCTGCGCCAGCCGCGCGGCCTCGGCCGCCCGCGCCTCGAGGTAGTGCGGGTCGAGCACCTCCTGCAGACCCCTGGCGAGACGGTCGAGATCGTGGGCGCCGAGGCCGCCGTAGGTGCGGAACCCCTCGGTGGCGATGAGAAGCGCCTCACAGCGCTGCGCGAGCTCGGGATCGCGCAGACCGATGAACGCGCCCATCGGCGAGATGCCGTCTTTCTTCAGGCTGGCCACGCAGCCGTCGACGAGGCCGAACGCCTCCTCGGCCACCTCGCGCGGCGTCTTGCCCGCGTAGCCCTGTTCGCGCTGCACCACGAGCCAGGCGTTCTCCGCGAACCGCGCGGCGTCGAGGAAGATCGGCACACCGTGCGCGCGGGCCAGGCGGCTCGCGGCGGCCAGGTTCGCCATCGACACGGGCTGGCCACCGCCGCCGTTGTTGGTGATCGTGACGAGCACCATGCCGACCCGGTCGGCCTCCGGGCCGGTGAGCAGCTGCTCCAGAACGTCGAGGTTGATGTTGCCCTTGAACGGTTCCAGGCTGTCGAGGTCGCCGAACTCCGCGCACGGCAGGTCGCGGGCCTCGGCGCCGAGCAACTCGACGTTGGCGCGCGTGGTGTCGAAGTGCGTGTTGCTCACCGAGATCTTGCCCGGCCCCAGCACGTTCGTGAACAGCACGCGCTCGGCCGCACGGCCCTGGTGCACCGGCAAGAGGTGGGGGTAGTGCGTGAGCTCGCTCAGCGCCTCGCGGAAGCGGAAGAACGACTCGGAGCCTGCGTAAGAGCGATCCGCCGCCGCGGCCGCCGCCTCCTGCTTCGCGGAGACCGCGCCGGTTCCCGAGTCCGTGAGGAGGTCGATCGAGACCATGTTGGCCGGCAGGTTGAACGCGTTGTAGCCGGCCGCGGCGAGCGCGCGCTCACGCTCCGCGCGGGTGGTGACCGGGATTTCGGCGACAACCTGGGCCCGGTAGGGCGGGAAGGTCCGCATCAGGTATTTCCTCCACTGTCTGGTGTCGGTGAAAAACTACCGCAGTCACGAAACCGGTCCGAGGACCGGCCTCTTTCGAGCCGGCAGAACCTGATATGCCTCGGACGACAGGTAGACGGTGATTCCCGAGCCGAATTCCCCCATTCTCAGAGCAACGTGCGCGATCAGCCCGACACCGGCACTCAAAGGCCGCTGCGAAACCGCTGCCAGGGCTTTGTCCAGTTTTGTCCCGTCGAAGCCGTACTGCGCGAGAACGGCGTGCGTGCGGGCGTTCGCCACTTCGTCATCGGGCACATAGCTGCGAATGGGAAGATAGACGCTGTAGTTGGCCGGCCGGGCTCCTGATCCCTCGACGAAAGAATAACTGGAGACCAGCGGCCGGCCTTCGAACGGACCTTTCCCGCCGCCCAGCACGGCGAGGAACTCGCGGATCAGCAGTGGGTCGGCGCCGGCCACCAGCTCCCCCGCGAACTCGACGTCGGACGAGTCCGCGGCCTCGTGCGACACGTACACCTTCACCCGCGAGAGAGGATCGTCGTCGAGGTCGAGCGCGAAGAACGAGAAGTTGTCCCGCTCGCCGCGGCGCAGCGCGTGCTCGATCATGGGATCGAACGCCTCGTCGATGTTCAGCCGGCGCAACCCTTCACTGACCAGAGAATCGGCCATCGAGGGGCCGCTGATCTGCGGGTTCAGGTAGACCTTGATCTTCGGCGCGCGGCCGGGCCGGAAAATCAGGGAGTACCACAGCGTGAACGGTCCCTGCCGCTCCTCGTGCGGCAGGAACAGGTCGGCGACGGCGTCGAGCCGGTCGGTGACCAGGCCGTACTCGCCGGCCACCTGGTCGAGGAACTCGCGGGGACTCCTCGACCCGACGGTCTCGCCGAGGACCCGCACCACGCATTCGCCCGTGGTGTCGAAGGCGAGCGAGAATTCGACGGGAGTTGTGTCGTCCGCCACATTCGAGGGGAATTCAGGAGGTGTCGCCAGGCTTTTTTCTCCCTGCGGGCCCAGCAGGCCGCGCAATAAGCCCAGGTGACGGCCGTCCGTGCCGTCGAAACCGACTACTTCACAAAGCCGCTCGAGTTGTCCGCTGAGGTGGGTGTACATCGATAAATCAGCCATCGACACACTCGCTCCGACCATGACGCCGTATTCACCATTCATTCGTGCTTTGCGCATTCGGCCTAACGCTGCCACCGCCAGTTGGCGGGCAGACAAGAGAGCCGTCGATAGATTAGACGGAGGAATACTGCGCCGCTACGTCTGACGGGGCGATCCGGCCACGAAAAGCTGTGTCTGAGTGTGCCTGCGGGGCCAAAGAGTTCACCTGAACAACGCATCGACACGAAGCCGTACTGGAGGTACGCGGGCGCGCACACGCGAGTCGGTGCCCGGCGCGCAGCCCGGTTGGCGGCTGGACGCGTTCCGGGGCCGATGCCATCATCATCCGCGCCATCAGGCGGGTCCGAAGGGGTGCAGAAGTGACTTCAGTGACAAACACTGGCGGAGTCGAAGAGTCCGTGCGTGGCTATTACAACGCAGCCATCGACGCCTATGCCGTGATGATGCCCCAGGATGCCTGGCATCACGGCGACGAGCGTGCTCACAACGCGGGACTGTCCTCGGAGGAAGCCGCGCTGGACATGCAGCGCCAGTTGGTCGCCGCGACCGGGATCACCGCCGGCGACCTCGTGCTCGACTTCGGTTCCGGGGTCGGCGGCGCGGTGGTCAACATGGCGGAGATGTCGGGCGCGCGGTTCGTCGGCATCTCGAACAACGACGCGCTGACGGCGAAAGCCCAGCGGCTGGCCGCGGCGCGCGGCTTGGCGGACAAGGCGTTCTTCCACTCCGTCGGGGACACCGAGTACCGGACGCTCGGGGCGTGGCCGGACGCCGCGTTCGCGGCCATCACCTACCAGGAGTCGGTGGTCCACCTGCCGGACAAACAAGCCTTCTTCAACGCCGCGTTCCGGGTGCTGCGCCCGGGCGGCACGCTGGCCGCCGTGGACTGGATCCAGCGCCCGTGGGGCGATCACCGCAGCCCCGAGCAGATCGAGGCGGTGATGGCCGAGGTCAACCGCGGGTTCTGCATCCCGTACCACGCCACCGTCGAGCAGTACCGGGACATGCTGGTCTCCGCCGGGTTCGACGTGCGCGAAGCGGTGGACCTCTTCCCGTCCGGCCCTTGCTGGGGCTCGACGCCCGAGGAGGAGCGGGACAAGTGGCTCACTTACGAAGGTGACCGCAACGATCTCTTCCACGACTCGAAAATCGCGCTCGACGCGGCCCGGGCCGCCGGCGTGTTCTCCGTGGCCAAGCTGGTCGCAACCAAGCCGGCCTAGGGTCCATCCCTTGCAGGACAGCGTTTTGCCCGGTCCGCCGAGTGACGACGGACCGGGCAAGGCACCACAGCTGAAGACCTATTCGACGGCTTCGATCCGCCGCCCGGTCGAGTCGGGCGCGGCCAGGGAGAGCACCGCCGCCGCGACCGGGCCGACGATGCCGAACGCCAGTGCGAGCGGCACCGTGCCGGCGATCGACAGCGCGATGAGCGGGAACAGCCCCGCGCCCAGTCCGCGGCCGGCGTAGTAGCTGAGGTTCGAGCCGGTCGAGCGCACGCGCGTGGGGAAGAACTCGGCCATCCACACGCCGAGCACGCCGAAGCCGCTGGCACCCGCGGCGCACAACATCAGCGCCCAGAACGTCGGCGCACCCCAGAAGTTCGACCCGATCTTCGCGTTGTGACCCACCACGAGGATGAGGAACCAGGCGAAGCCGACCACGCCGAACGCGCCGGCGACGAACATGGCCCACTTGCGCTTGATCTTGTCGGACAGCGCGCCGGCCATCGGATAGGTGACCGCCGTGACGATGAGGTTGAGCAGCACGATCAGGCTGGCCGTGCCCAGCGGCACCTTCTCCACCTTGATCAGGAACGTCGACAGGTACGAGATCATCGAGTTCGTGGTGAGGAACAGCGCCGTCGCGATGCCCATGAACAGGATGGTGCCGCCTGCATAGCCGTTGCGGAACAGGTCCAAGATCGGCACCTTGGTACGCCGCTTGTCCTCGGGAACGCGGCCCTCGCGAAGCTCCCGCTGATAGGTCCGCCACTGCTCCGACTCCGGCAGCATGATCGCCGACAGCACACCGATCAGCAGCGTCACGCCACCGATGACGATGTAGCCCGCGCGCCAGCCAGTCGCGGTGCCGAACTGGACGATGCAGAAGTAGATGACGCCCTCGGTCACGATCTGCCCGACGATGTACATCGACTGGATCGAGCCGCCCATCAGGCCGCGCTTGCTCGTCTTCCACGCCTCGGCGAACATCGAGTACGACAGGCCGAACAGGCCACCCATGCCGACGCCGGCGAGCAGCCGTGTGAGCAGGAACAGCAGGTAGTTCGGCGCCAGCCCGCCCAGCAGCGCGGCGAGCCCGAAGACGACCACCGAGCCCGTGTAGGTCCAGCGGCGGCCGTAGAGGTCACCGAGCCAGCCGACGAGGATGCCGCCCGCGATCGAGGCGAAGCCTTGCAGCGTCGCGACCTGCACGATCTGGATGGTGCTCACGTGCAGGCTTTCCGACAGGTACGCCAGCGGGTAGCCGACGAGGTTCAGCTCCGCACCGTCGAAGAGCGTGCCGAGGAAGGCGAAGATGAGGATGCGCGCGGTTGCCGGGTGGACGCCGGTGCCCCCGCCGGTTGGGGCGGAGATGCGGACGGTCGACATGCGGGGGCCTTTCGCGGGGGTCGGGAGGAACGAGGATCAGTCGGGCAGCTGCTGGCCGCGCGTCTCGGGGCAGAACGGGGCGACGACGAGGCCGAGGATGTAGATGAGCCCGACGACGGTGGCGGCGACGCCGTACCCGCCGAGCTGCGAGATGATCGCGCCCGCGGTGAGCGGGCCGAGGAAGGCGACGAAGCGCGCCGCGTTGAACACGAACGCGGCGCCGGTCGCGCGCAGGTGCGTCGGGTAGAACTCGGGCAGCCACACCGGCATCCACGTGTACTGGCCGAGGGTGAAGAAGCCGTTGACCACGAGCACGACCACGATCAGGCCGAGGCTGTGCGTCCACAGGAACAGCACGGGCGTGAGCACCAGTGACGCACCGAAGAACAACAGCACCGCGGGTTTTCGGCCGAAGCGGTCGGCGATGAAGCCGAACGAGATGTACCCGGCGATGGCGCCCGCGTTGTAGATCATCCCGGCCGCGCTGGCCCACGACTGGCCCGAAGCACCGTTCTGGGCCGCGACCGAAGAGACGTACGCGGGCACCCAGGTGGAGATGCCCCACCAGCCCAGCGTTGTCACCAGGGACATGAGCGACCCGAGGATGGTCAGCTTGCGCAGCTTGGGGTCGATCATGATCTGGCGCAACGTGAGCCGCGTGAACGACTGCTCGTGCTCGGTGAGCGCCTCGCCCTTGCGTTCCTTCAGTTCCTTGCGCCGCTTGTGCGCGCTCTTCCAGTTCTCGGACTCGGGCACCGACTTGCGCAGCCACAGCGCGAACACCGCCGGCAGCACGCCGATGAGGAACATGTAGCGCCACGAGTCCGCACCCAGCGGCGCGATGAACAGCCAGCAGGCCGACGCGATGAAGAAGCCCAGCCCGAGCCCGCACTGCATGAGCCCGGCGGCCTTGGCCCGCGCGTTGGCCGGCCAGGTCTCGGCGACCAGCGACGTGCCCGTGCCCCATTCGGAGCCGAGCGCGAAGCCGGTGATGAAGCGCAGGACCAGGAACGACGTCCACGACCACGACACGGCGGTGAGGCCCGTGAACGCCGCGTACAGGACCATCGACGTCAGCAGCGCCCGGCGCCGGCCGAAGTAGTCGGCGAAGACGCCGCCGAGGATGCCGCCGAAGCCCCAGCCCAGGAGCGTCACGGCGATGGTCGCGCCGGTCAGGAAGGCGACCTGGCTCGCGGGCGCGCCGGGGTCGAGCCGCTTGAGCACCACCGCCGCCGTGAGGATCAGGGCGTAGGTCTCGAAGCCGTCGAACAGCCAGCCGAGGTTGGCTGCGATCAGTGACCGCCACTGGGTGCGGGTCAGGGTCTTGGTCCACGAGGTGGGTTTGACGGCTACGTCGCTCATGGCCATCTCCTTTCCGGGCCGCCATGGGCCGGATCGAGATTCGAAGGGCGGGACACGTTGTCCTCTATTGAGGACATTGAGTCCCGCATGCGGCACATTAAGCGAGCCGGTCGACAGCGGTCAAGAAACGCGCGACCAGGCAAGATCGGAATACTTCCGCAGATGCGGAACTATTCTTCGATTTTCACCGCACCTCCGGTGCGATCGGTGATCCTGAGTCCGCATTCGCGGATCAGCGAGCCATGCTGATCCACAGTGGACTCGTTCAGCTCCGAGGAGAACGCGAGCGTGCAGACGACCATCGACACGCGCCGCTGAGCGTCGAACACCGGCGCCGCCAGCCCGGACTGACCGAGGTCGAACTCCCTGATGCTGACGCTGTAGCCGCGCTCGCGCGTGGCCGCCAGCTCCGCACGCAGCGCGGCCCGCGTGGTGACGGTTTCGGCTGTGAAGCCCTCCAGCCCGTAACGATCCGCGAGCCGCTCGACGTTGGCCGGGTCCTCCCACGCGTAGAACGCGCGCATGATCGCGGGCGCGGAAAAGGGGAACGTGTCGCCGATGCCGACGGTGATCCGCACGCCCTTGCCGCGGTCACCCTTGGCCAGCACGGAGTACTCGGCGGCACCGTGGCGCTGCACGGCGAAGACGATGAAGCCCGTGCGCTGGCTCAGCGAATCGAGCTCCTGCTGCACGATGTCGGTCATCCAGTCCTCGGACACGCGGGCCATCGAGAGCAGCCGCGGCCCCAGCGACCAGCCCCCGCGGTCGCCGCGCGTCGCGGTCCAGCCGGCTCGCTGCAGGGTGCCGAGGATGTTGTACGCCGTGCTGCGGTTGAGCCCCAGCTCCTCGATCAGCGCCCCGGAAGACACCGGCTCCGGCCAATCGCGGGCAATTCGCTCCAGGAGCCGCACCGCGTTCAGCACCGCCGGAACGTCGCTCATGATCCGTCACCCCTCGCCATTCTGCTTGAGCGCACGGTAGCCGAGCCCTTTCCGGACTCGCCAGGACCTGTTGCTGGTCCGGCCAAAAGCAGGCCGACCCCGCTACGGCACGCAACCGCCGCGACAAGGTCATCCGGCCGTGACTGTGGCTGGATCAGCAACCATTGATACAGTAACGTCCTGTGGAGCAGACACTTAGTCCTCTATGGTGGTCATTATGAAGCTTGGATCCTCCTTTGTCGTCCCCGCGGACCACAAACGCGTGTTCGCCCATTTCCTCGACCCCGACACGATGCGGGTCGCCATCCCCGGCGCCGCGGAGCTGGTCCGTTCGGACAGCACGCACTACCGCGGCAAGCTGGTCAACGAGATCGCGCACGTGAAGTTCAGCGCCGGGTTCTCCGCCGAGATCACGGAGCTGACCGAGCCCGAGGAAGTCAAGGCCCTCCTGAAGGGCGAGGACCACAAGCTCGGCAGCTCGATCAAGATCGACGCCCGGCTCGGCGTGCAGCCCGACGGCGCCTCCTCGTCCAAAGTGGACTACAGCCTCGACGTGGCGATCTGGGGCAAGATCGGCCGCATGGGCGAGTCGATCGTCCGGCGCCGCTCGCAGGAGGTGGAGCGGGAGTTCGTGGCCGCGTTCGCCGAGATCTGCGCCGCGGGCCCGCCCGGGCCGGACAACCCCGGCCTGGCGAGCGTGATCGCCAAGCGGGAAGGCCCGAAGAAGCGGGTCGCCGAGACGCCGGCCGGTGACGCCGCGCCCGCGAAGGAATCGTGGTGGCGCCGCCTGCTCGCCAAGCTGTTCGGCGGCAAGAAGTGACCGCCTACCACTACCCCACCACGCTCGACGAGACGTGCGCGCTCCTCGACGACGGTGAGGACACGATGGTCTACGGCGGCGGCACGGCCGTGCAGATCCTGCTCAAGCAGGGTGTGCTGTTCGCCACGGACCTGGTCGACATCGGCGGCGTGCCGGGCCTGGCCGAGATCACCGAGACCTCGAAGGGGCTGCGCGTCGGCCCGCTGGTCACGTTGCGGCAAATGGAGACCAGCCCGATCGTCCGCCGGGTCGCCCCGCTCGCGGCCGAGGTGTACAGCCGGGTGGCCAACCCGCGCGTGCGCAACACGGCGAGCGTCGGCGGCAACATCGCCCACGGCGACTACCGGCTCGACCCGCCGACGGCGTTGATGGTGCTCGACGCGACCGTGGAGCTCACCTCGCGCCGCGGCTCGCGCAAGGTCGCCGCGCGCGAGTTCTTCGTCGACTTCCAGCAGACCGCGCTGGAGCACGGCGAGCTCGTGTCGGCGATCGAGATCCCCAGCCAGCCCGAATCCGCCGGCGCGCACTTCGCGAAGCTCTCCAGCCTCGCGGCCAACGACTGGCCCGCGGCCTCGGCGGCGGCGCTCGTCGTGGAACGCTCGCGCGGCAAGCGCGACGTCCGGCTCGGCCTCGGCGCGTTGAGCCACGTGCCCGTGTTCCTGCAGTTCGAGGCAGCGACCGACACGTCGGTGGACGACGTCGTCACCGCAGCGAAGGACGCCGCGACGCCACTGCTCGACCCGCTTCCCGACGTGCGCGGGAGTTCCGACTACAAACGGCGCCTCGGTCTCGTGGCCGTCGAAGAAGCCATCCGCAAGTCCTGGAAGGAGGGCAGCGATGACCACCGTCGAGTCTCGATCTTCGGTCGCCGCCGTCGGTGAGCGCTGGGCGCGTGTCGACGGCCGGGCCAAGGTCCGCGGCGAGCTGCGCTACGCGGCAGACCAGCCCGTGCGACCGTGCCTGGACGTCGCCGTGCACCGCAGCACGCGCCCGCACGCGACGATCACCGCCATCGACACGAGCCGCGCGCTCGCGGCCGAGGGCGTGGTCGCCGTGGTGACCGGCGCCGACCTGTACGCGGAGTTCGGCGACCGGCTCATGACCGGGCCGGCGTTCTCCGACCAGCCGTGCCTCGCCTACGGCAAGGTGCGCTACGTCGGCGAGCCGATCGCCGCGGTGATCGCCCACGGCGTCAAGCAGGCGCGGGAGGCGGCCGAGCTGATCGAGGTCTCCTACGACGAGCTCGAGCCGGTGCACGACGTCGACAAGGCCGTGCAGGGCGCACCGTTCGTGCACGACGAGCTGCGGCCGTCGATCGTGTTCGGCGACCTGAAGCACCTGCGCGGCAAGCGCGACACGAACGTCAACTACGAGTACAACCTGCGCAAGGGCGACCCGTCGAGCGTCAGCGGCACCACGGTGTCGTACGACTTCTGGTGCCCGCCGACGCACCACGTGCCGATCGAGCTGCCGTACGCGGCTGCCTGGTGCGAGGGTGACCGGCTGGAGCTGATGGCGACCACGCAGACGCCGTCGTACGTGCGCCAGTCGCTGGCCGACCTGCTGGACCTGCCGCTGAACCGCGTCCGCGTGCGCACCGCGCCGCTGGGCGGGAGCTTCGGCGCGAAGATGTACGACCGCCTGGAACCGCTGGTCGCGGCGCTGGCGTGGACGCAGAAGGCGGCGGTCAAGATCACGGCGACCCGCGAAGAGGCGTTCCTCCTCACCACGCGCCACGGCTGCGCGGTGGCGGGCAGCATGACCGCGGACGAGAACGGCATGATCGTGGCGTCCACTTCGGACGTTCGCTACGACACCGGCGCGTACGCCGACGTCGGCCCGCGCATCACCGCGAAGTCGGGCCTGGTCGCGCCGGGTCCGTACAAAGTGGACAACGTGCGCGTGCGGTCGCGGTGCGTGTACACGAACAAGCCGTCGGCCGGGCCGTTCCGCGGGTTCGGCGTGCCGCAGGTCACGTGGGCGCACGAGTCGCTGGCCGACGAGCTCGCGCGGCAGCTCGGTGAGGACCCGGTGGAGTTCCGGCGCCGAAACATGCTGCGCGAAGGCGACATCGCACCCGTCGGCACGCCGATGCACAGCGCCGACTTCCTCGGCAGCCTCGACGCCGTGACCGAGGCGATCGAGTGGGGCACGCCGTTCGTCAAGCAGGAGGGCACGCTGGTGCGCGGCCGCGGAGTCGCGGTCGGCGTGAAGGCCGTGCTGACGCCGACGATCTCCAACGCCGTGGTGCAGCTCAACCAGGACGGCTCGGCGTCGCTGCTGATCAGCACCATCGACATGGGCCAGGGCAGCGACACGATCATGGCGCAGATCGCGGCCGAGGTGCTGTGCCTCGGCGAGGGCGACGTGCGCGTGATCCAGGCCGACACCGACGTGACGCCGTACGACACGATCACCGCCGGCAGCCGCTCGACCTACCACACCGGCAACGCCGTGCGCCTGGCCGCGGAGAACATGCGCGACAAGCTCGTGGAGCTGGCGGCGGAGCGCTTCGGCGTGGAGGCGACGGACATCAAGCTCACGTCCGACGGTCTCGTCAGCGCGCAGACGCAGGAAACCGTCTCTGTGTCGGAGCTGCTGCACGGGCACTTCGGTGCGCGGGGCACGACGTTGACCGCGGAGGCCAACTTCACCACGTCGTGGCAGCCGTACGACCACGAGAACGGCCTGTCGCCGCAGGTCACCGAGCACTGGTTCGCCGGCGCGGCCGCGGTGCAGCTCACCGTGGACACGGCGACCGGGCGCATCCACATCGAGCACCTGGCCGTGGCCGGTGACGTGGGCCGCGCGATCAACCCCGCGATGGTGGAGCAGCAGCTCTCCGGCGCGGCGATCATGGGCATCGGGCACGCGCTGTTCGACCAGATGGTGTTCGACGAGGGCCAGATCGTGAACGGCACGCTGCTGGACTACCAGCTGCCGTCCATCAAGGACATGCCGGACAAGCTCACGCCGATCATCATCGAGAGTCCACACCGGACGGGCCCGTTCGGCGCGAAGGGCGTCGGCGAGACCACCATCATCCCGCTCGCGCCGGCCATCGCCAACGCCGTGCGCGATGCGACCGGCGTGCGCATCACCACGCTTCCCCTGACGCCCGAACGCGTCCTGACCGCGCTGGAGGAACAGCCGTGAGGGAGATCGAACTGAAGGTCAACGGCCTGCGCCGCAAGCTGGGCGTGGCCGACGACGAGCTGCTGCTCGACGTGCTGCGCCGCGAGTTCGGCACCACGAGCGTGCGCGAAGGCTGCGGGGTCGGCGCGTGCGGCGCCTGCACGGCGCTGGTCGGCGGCAAGAGCGTGTCGACGTGCCTCTCGCGGGCCGCGCGCTTCGACGGTGCCGAGATCACCACCGCCGACGGCCTGCCGGACGACGACGAGGTGGTGGACGAGTTCGTCGCCAACCGCGCGATGCAGTGCGGCTACTGCATCCCCGGGTTCGTGATGATGGCCCACGAGCTGCTGGGTGAGAACCCGCAGCCGACCGACGAAGAGGTCGTGGAGCACCTGGAGGGCAACATCTGCCGTTGCGGCACGTACTCCGAGATCCACGCCGCGATCAAGGCCGCGGCCACGCGCCGGGCCGCCAGGAACGAAAGGGCCACCGCGTGAACGTCGAAACCTCGCAGGGCACGCTGCACGTCCACCGGACGGGCACGTCCGGCCGGCCGCTGCTGCTCCTGCACCCGCTCGCGCTGTCCGGAGCGGTCTGGGACCCGGTCGCGCGGTTCTTCGAGGACAAGGCCCAGGTCCTGGCGCTGGACGCACGTGGCCACGGCGAGTCCACTTGGAACGGTGCCGACTTCACCGTCGACGACATGGCGGCGGACGCGGCGGCGGTTCTGGAAGCCGCGGACGCCGGTCCCGCCGACGTCGTCGGCCTGTCCATGGGCGCCAGCACCGCGCTGGCCCTCGCGGCGACGCGGCCCGAACTCGTGCACCGGCTGGTCCTGGCCGACGGCACGGCTTACTACGGTGACGACGCCGTGCCCGTCTGGGCGGAGCGAGCCGAGCGCGCGACGACGGTGCCCCGGGACAAGCAGCTCGACTTCCAGCGGGACCGGTGGTTCGCCGAGCCCTTCCTCACCGGCCACCCGGACGAGGTCGAGCGCGTCTGCGAGATCTTCCTCAAGACCGACTCCGCGGCTCACGGCGCGGCCTGCCGCGCCCTCGGCGGTCTGGACGCACGCACCCGCCTCGGCGACGTGAAGGCCCCGACGCTCGTGGTCGTCGGCGAGGAGGACTACGCGACTCCGCCCGCGATGTCCGAGGCACTGGCGGCGGGTATCGCGAACGCCGAGCTGCGGGTGCTGGAGAAGACGCGGCACCTCAGCCTGCTGGAGCGACCGGACCTGTGGCCCACGCTCGCCTCGTTCTTCGGCGGCACGCAGTGACGGACGAACCCCTCCTCAGCCTCCGCACCCACCTCGACGCGATCGCCGGCTACGGTGAGCTGCGCGAGGTGAAGGGCGCCGACTGGGACCTCGAGCTGGGCGGCATCGCCGAGCTGAGCTACCGGATGGACCCGCCGCCCGCGTTGCTGTTCGACGACATCAAGGGCTACGCGAGTGGCCTGCGCGTCCTGACGGGCAGCACGGGTTCACCGCGCCGGCTGGGCCGCACGCTGCGGCTCGGCGAGGACCTCGACTCCGTCGGCGTGGTGGACGCCCTGCGCGGCAAGCCGTCGCAGTGGTCGGCCACGGCGCGGGACTTCCCCGTGCTGCCCGTGACGGACGCGCCGCTGCTGGCCAACTCAGTGCCCGGATCCGAGGTCAACCTCCTCGACTTCCCCGTGCCCCGCTGGCACGCGGACGACGGCGGCCGTTTCATCGGCACCGGCTGCTTCGTGGTGACGTCCAACCCGGAAACCGGCGTCCACAACGGCGGCTGCTACCGCATGGAGGTCCAGGACGACGGCCGTGGCGTCACCGTCGCCATGGTCCCCGGCAAGCACGGTGACCAGAACGTGCGCGCGTGGTTCGAGAAAGAGGGCCGCGCGCCGGTCACGGTGTCGTTCGGCCACGACCCGCTGTTGCTGGTCCTCGGCGGCACGGAGGTGCCGGGCGGCGTTTCGGAGCTGGAGTACGCGGGCGCGGTGCTGGGTTCTCGGGTGCCGGTGGTGCTCGGCCCCGACACCGGGCTCCCCATCCCCGCCGGCAGCGAGATCGCCATCGAGGGCTGGCTGCGGCCGGACCACCAGCGCGACGAGGGCCCGTTCGGCGAGTGGACCGGGTACTACTCGGGCAAGCGCCGGCCGAACCTGGCCATCGACATCACGCGCATGTACTACCGCGACAACCCGATCCTGCTCGGCGCGCCGCCCGGGAAACCGCCGCACGACTACTCGTACATGCGGACCGTGATGAAGTCGGCGATGATCCACGACGAGCTCGCCGCCACCGGCGTGCCGGGTGTGGTGAAGGCGTGGGCACACGAATCGGGCGGCGGGCGGCTGTTCATCGCCGTCTCGCTGCAGCAGAAGTACCCGGGACACGCGCGGCAGGTCGCGTACCTGGCCGCCCAGTGCCCCGCCGCGGCGTACATGAACCGCTACGTGGTCGTCGTGGACGACGACGTCGACCCCGCCGACCCGGACGAGGTCATCTGGGCCATGTCGACCCGCAGCGACCCGTCGCGCGACATCGAGATCATGAAGCAGACGTGGGGCAGCAAGCTGGACCCGCTGTACGTGGACGGTTCTCCCGCCTACAACAGCCGCGCCATCATCGACGCCTGCCGCCCCTTCGAGCGCCTGGCCACCTTCCCCAAGGTGGCCACCAGCGACCCGGCGTTCCTGACCTCGCTCGCCGACAAGTGGCGTGACGTGCTCGGCTGACCCACCCCGATGCGGCGTTGGTTGCGTTGAACGCACCCGATGTGGCGTTCGGTGCGCTCAACGCACCGAACGCCACATTGGGGGCGTGGGTCAGACCAGGTAGCGCTTGGCCCAGGTGGCGAGGATGTCCGCGGCGAACGCGGCGTCCGCGCGGCCGGTGAGCAGGTGGTCGGCCCCGTCGAGCGCGACGAACGACTTCGGGTGGCGGGCGGTGTCGAAGATGAGGCGGGCGTTCTCCACACCCACCTCGGCGTCGACCGGAGAATGCATCACGAGCAGCGCCGCCTTGAGCCCGCGGATCCGCTCGGCCTGCGGCTGCGCGGCGATGTCCTCCAGGAACTGCCTGCGGATGCGGAACGGCCGCCCCGCCAGCACCACCTCGGCCTCGCCGTGGCGCTCGATCTCGTCACGGCAGTCGCCCAGCAGCTTCGCCACGTGCTGCGGATCCGCGGGGGCGGCGATCGTCGCCACGGCCCGCACCTCCGGCACCGCGTGCCGCGCCGCCAGGACGGCCGCCCCGCCCAGCGAGTGCCCGACCAGCAGCTGCGGCGCCTCGTACTCGTCGCGCAGGTGGTTCGCGGCCGCGACCAGGTCGCCGACGTTCGAGCTGAAGTCCGTGTTGGCGAACTCGCCCTCCGACCCGCCGAGCCCGGTGAAGTCGAACCGCAGCACGGCCACGCCGAACGCCGTGAGCCCCCGCGCGACCCGCGTCGCCGCGAGCACGTCCTTGTTGCACGTGAAGCAGTGCGCGAAGAGCGCGTACGCCCTGGGCTTGCCCTCCGGCAGCTCCAGCCGCGCCGCGAGCGACGTGCCCTGAGACCCGGGAAACTCAAACCTCGTCACGCGCTCTCCTTCAGCAAGGACTCCTGAAGCCGATCAGACCACGCGCGGTGCCACCCGGTCGACGACAGCCGGTCGCGAGTGTCCCCTCGTACCCGGAGAACTGACCGTCAGCGGCACTTCACGGAGGCGTCCAGCAACGCGACGTACGTGACCTTCGTACCGACGGCGGTGAAGTCGTACGTCCACGTCGGGTGACCCGGCACGGCCACCGCGAAGTGACCTTCGGGCGTCGGCTTGAGTCCCTTGGCGTCGTAGAGCCGGTGCAGATCGGCCAGCGGCGTGCCCGCCCCGGCTCCCTCCGGCGTCTTGACCTGCGGCGGAGCCACCACCGAGCGCACCTTGTCCCCGGCGAACACCGCCCCGCCACCCGCCGCGAGCTCGGCCGCGCGTTCCTCGCGCAGCTCGGTGACGACGACGGTGGCCGCCGCCGCTTGCGCGCTCAGCTTGGCGGCCGCGGCCGACTGAGCGGCCGACTTCGCGTAGTCGGCCGCCGAACCGCGCAGCCCCGGATCCAGCACGTGCGCGTCGGCGTCCCGGGCCTTCCGGTTCAGGTCGTCGGCCTTGGCCACGGCCTGCTGCTCGGCCTCGAGTGCGCCCGGCTCGGGCGCCGGCCCGCCCGCGAACGTGTACGCCTTGCAGCCGTCGAAGCCCGACATCGGCTCGGCCGCGAGCGTGGTGCCCGTGGCCGCCTTGGCGACGCCCGGCGCGAGGCCGCGCAAGCCGTCGGGTCCCAGCGCCTCAGGCCCCGCCGGCGCACTCGCCTGCGGCCCGGAACTGCATGCCGCCAACGCCACGAGCAACGCAGCACCGATCACGACAACCCGCATGAATTTTTCCCCCTCTTTCCGGGTCGGAAACCTACCCGAACCGGATCAAGGAGGCACCCAGGTTTCAGGCGAACACGTGCTCCGCCACCGCGTCGAGCTGGCGCGCCGTGGAGCCCAGCAGCTGGCGCCGCGCGCGGGCGTGCTTGAGGTGCACGTGCGACGGGTGCTCCCAGGTGAAGCCGATCCCACCGTGGGCCTGCAGGGCGTCACGGGTCGCGGCGTCGGCGGCGTCGCTCGCGGCGGCCACGGCCGTGCGCGCCGCGGCCAGGCCGTCGACGCCGGAATCCACGGTGGAGGCAGCCCACTCGACCAGCAGCCGCGCGGCGTCGAGCTGCACGAACCGGTCGGCGAGCAGGTGCTTGAGCGCCTGGAACGACCCGATCGGCCGCCCGAACTGCTGCCGTTGCTTCGCGTACTCCACCGCTCCGTCGAGCGCCCGCCGCCCCGTGCCGACCAGCTCCGCCGCGAGCACCGTGAGCACCCGCGCCGACACGTCGGCCCCGGGCAGCTCGAGGGCCGGCACCGAAGACAGCGAAACCGCCGCGGCCGGCTCGATCACGTCGAACGCCCCCACCGACTCCCGCCGCACCCCGGCCGACGTCAGGTCGATCCGCACGAACCGGCCCTCGACGGCCGCCACGAGCACGTCCGCGTCGAGGCCGAACGGCACCACGCGCAGCACGCCGTCCACAGTGGACCCGCTCAGTCGCAACGGCGAACGGTGCCCGGGAAACACGGGGAACGTCTCCCACGCCGACACCGCCAAGACCGAACCATCCACAATGTTGTCCACACTGTGCACAGAACTCAGGACGGCCACCGCGGAAACCGCCGCGGCGAACGGGATCCGTGGCAACGCGGCCCCGACTTCCTCGGCCACGACACACAGTTCACGTAAACCACCACCGGACCCGCCGCGCTCCTCGGGCACGCCCAACCCGAGCAGACCGGCGTCGGCGAACGTCTTCCACAGGGCCCCGTCGAGACCCGCGCCCACGGCTTCCCACGCGGGCGGCAGCGGCGCCGTGCGCGCGGCGTCGGCGAGCATCCGCCGCACCGACGCGGCGAGCTCGCGCTGTTCGTCCGTCGTCGCGTAACCCATCACGCCTCCTCGAAGAACCAGGCCCGTATCGAAGCATTGACTATCGGGTCTATCTACGCAACTGTTGAGGTCAGGACAGAGTTGTCACCCAGGCAGGAGGCCGCGTGGGAAGTTTCCGCGAGCAGGTCCGCGAGTTCGTCGCCGCCCTCGTGCCGCCCGGCTGGCGTGGCATCGGCGGCCTCGAAGGCGACGCCTACGCCGAGTTCCGCACCCGGGCCCGCGCGGCGCTGGCCGAACGCGGCTGGGTCGCGCCCGCGTGGCCCGTCGAATACGGCGGTGCCGGCCTCAGCCCGGCCGAACTCGTGGTGCTGGTGGAAGAACTGTCCACCGCCGGGATCCCGTTCGGCTCCGACAACGACGCGTTCGGCATCGGCATGCTCGGCAACACCATGCTCCACTGGGCGAAACCCGCGCTGCTCCAGCGATTCCTGCCGCGCATCGTCTCCGGCGAATACGTGTTCGCCCAGGGCTTCTCCGAGCCCGGCGCCGGGTCCGACCTCGCGTCGCTCGCCCTGCGCGCCGAGCCCGACGGCGACCGCTGGCGGCTCAACGGCCAGAAGCTGTGGTCCTCGGGCGCGCACGTGGCCAACTGGATGTTCGTGCTGGCCCGCACCAACCGGGAAGCGGCGCCGCACAAGGGGATCAGCATGTTGCTGGTCCCCCTCGACCAGCCCGGGGTGGAAATCCGGCCGATTCGCAACATCACCGGCGGCACCGACTTCAACGAGGTCTTTTTCACCGACGCCACCACCGACCGCGACCTCGTGGTGGGCGACGTCGACCGCGGCTGGACCGTCGCGATGACCCTGCTCGGCTTCGAGCGCGGCGAAACCGCGCTGCACGCCCCGATCCGCTTCCGCGCCGAGCTCGACCGGCTGGTCGACCTGGTCCGCGAGCGAGGGCTGGACACCGATCCGGACATCCGCCGCCGCGTCGCGTGGTGCCACGTGCAGGTGGAACAGCTGCGTTGCCACGGCCTCCGCACGGCCGCGCAGTTGATCGACGGCGAGGAGCCCGGGCCGCGCGCGGCGGCCTTCAAGCTGTTGTGGAGCGAGTACCATCGGGTGGTCACGGAGCTCGCGCTCGACGTGCTGGGTCTCGACGCGCTGACGCCGTCGGGGCGGCCGTCGCCGAACTGGTACCACACCGACGATCCCGGCGCGCCGAACTCGACCGCGTCGTGGACCAGCGTCTACCTCAACTCCCGCGCCGGGACGATCTACGCCGGCTCTTCGCAGATCCAGCGCGGCATCGTCGGCGACCTGCTGCTCGGGCTGCCCAAGGAACCCAAGCCCGTGCGCTGAACCCCCGGCCTGCCCAGGAGGAGCGATGGTCATTCGCAGCACCTACCCCGACGTCGTCATCCCCGAGGGATCCCTGCCCGGTCTGCTGCTGGGTTCGCTCACTCCCGAGGAAGCCGCGTACCCCGCGGTCATCGACGCCGGCTCAGGCAAGCGGCTGACCTACGGCGAACTCGCCACGGGCGTCGAACGCCTCGCCGCCGCGCTGGCCGAACGCGGCATCGGCCGGGGCGACGTCGCCGTGCTCGCCGCGCCGAACTGCGCCCAGTACCCCGTGGTGTTCCACGGCGTGCTGCGCTCGGGCGCCGCGGTGTCGCCCGCCAACCCGCTCAACACCCCCGCCGAGCTGGCGCACCAGCTGCGCGACGCGGGCGCGCGGATCCTGTTCACCACGTCCGCCGGGCTCGGCACCGCGCGCGCCGCCGTGAAAGAAGAAGGCGTACGCGTCGAAGAGCTCGTGGTGCTCGACGCGGCCGACGGCGTGCCGTCGCTCGACGACCTGCTGACCAGTTCCGCCTCCGTGCCGCCCGAACCGACCGCCGACGACCTCGCCGTGCTGCCGTACTCCTCGGGCACCACCGGGCTGCCGAAGGGCGTGCTGCTGACGCACCGGAACGTCGCCGCGAACCTCAGCCAGATGCAGCCGCTGACCGAGCTGCGCCCGGGCAAGTGCGCGATCGCCGTGCTGCCGCTGTTCCACATCTACGGCATGAACGGGATCATGAACATCAGCCTGCTCAACCGCGCGACCGTGGTGACCATGCCGAGGTTCGACCTCAAGGGCTTCCTCGCCGCCGTGGCCGAGCACCGCGTGGACCACCTGTTCATCGCGCCGCCGATCGCGCTGGCGCTGGCGAAGGTCCCGTTCGTCACCGACTACGACCTCGGCTGCGTCGACGTGGTGATGAGCGCCGCCGCGCCGCTCGACGCCGGCATCGCCCAGGAGCTGGCCGCGCGGCTGAACGTCACGGTCCTGCAGGGCTACGGCCTCACCGAGACCAGCCCCTGCACCCACGGCATCCCGGCCGACCGGCCCGACGTCGACCGCGGGTCGATCGGGCTGCTGATGCCGAGCGTCGAGGCCCGCGTGGTCGACCCCGTGACCGGCGAAGACGCTTCACGCGGCGAGCTGTGGGTACGCGGCCCGAACGTCATGCGCGGCTACCTCAACAACCCCGCCGCCACCGCCGCGACCATCGACAGCGACGGCTACCTGCACACCGGCGACATCGTGACCGTCGACGACGGTGGTGTGTTCCACGTCGTCGACCGGCTCAAGGAACTGATCAAGTACAAGGGTTTCCAGGTCCCGCCCGCCGAACTGGAGGCCCTGCTGCTGACACACCCGGGCATCGCCGACGCCGCCGTGATCGGCGTCCCCGACGACGAGGCCGGCGAGGTACCCAAGGCCTTCGTCGTACGCCGGTCACCAGAGCTGGACGCGGCCGCGGTGCAGGCGTTCGTGGCCGAACGGGTGGCCCCGTACAAGAAGGTGCGGCAGGTGGAATTCGTGGACGCCATCCCGAAGTCGGCCGCCGGCAAGATCCTTCGGAAGGTACTCCGGGCGACCGTTCAGAGCTGACCCCCGGCCGAGCACGACAGCTTGCGTTGAGCTGCCGCTTCGGGCCGCACTTCCCACGGCGAGGGCCCGCCACCCCATCAACGCAAGGAACTACCACCCACCAACGCGACGGACGACCGCCCACCGGCGCAAGGAACAACCACCCACCAACGCGACGGACTACCACCCCGCCAACGCAACGGGCCCTAACTCACCGCGGGGCGCATGTAGCCAGCCCCGTCCCCGCACCCCGATCCGAAGCCTCTTTGCGGCCGGCGACGCGTTGTCAAGGCACGCTTTCCCGCCTTGACAACGCGTCACCGGCCGTCAACACAATCCAGCTTCGGGGTGCACGCCCAACGCAACACGCCCTGCGAGGACAGACCCATCCCTGGCAATCCGGAGGAACCTCCGCTACGTTAGTAAGTATCCAGTTACTTACCCAAAGGACGACCATGCCACGCACCCTGCTCATCACCGGAACCTCCCGCGGCCTCGGCCGGGCACTCGCGGTCACCGCCCTCAATGCCGGCCACCAAGTCGTGGCCACAGCACGCCAAACCGACGCAGTCGCGGACCTCGTCTCGGCCTACCCCGAATCTGCCCGCGCGGTGGCCCTCGACGTGCGGGATCCCGAGGCCGCCGCGAGCGCCGTGCAGGTCGCGGTGGACGAGTTCGGCCGGCTGGACGGCGTGGTCAACAACGCCGGGTACGCCAATGTCTCCAGCCTCGAGGACACCCCGCTCGCCGACTTCCGCGACCAGGTCGAGACGAACCTGTGGGGTGCGATCCACGTCAGCCGCGCCGCCCTTCCGGTGTTCCGCGCGCAGGGCGCGGGGCACGTCGTGCAGATCTCGTCGGTGAGCGGGCGGCTGGCGCCGGCGGCGGGGCTCGGGCCGTACGTCACGGCGAAGTTCGCGCTGGAGGGGTTCTCCGAGGCGCTGGCCCTGGAGACGGCCGGGTTCGGCGTCCGCGTGACGGTGGTGGAGGCGGGGTCGATGGCGACGTCGCTGTACTCGTCGATGGACGCGCCCGAGCCGAGCGCCGCGTACGCCTCCGTGCTGGCGCCGATGCGCACGGCCCACGCCACGGGGCGGGCCCCGGGCGTCGAACCGGCGCGGGCGGCGGCGATGATCCTGAGTGTGTTCGAGCTGACCGACCCGCCGTTGTGGCTGCCGCTCTCGGGCGAGGCCGTGGACTTCATCCGGCCCGCGGAGCAGCGGAAACTCGCCGAGCTGGACCGGTGGGAGGAGCTGAGCCGCTCGGTGGACGCCCGTGACTGAGGCTCCGGCCCGCGACGCCGCCGCCACCCGCCGCCGCATCCTCGACGCGGCCATCGAGGAGTTCTCCGAGGCCGGGCTCGCGGGCGGGCGCGTCGGCCGCATCGCCGAACGGGCCCGCGCGAACCAGCGCATGATCTACGCGTACTTCGGCAGCAAGGACGGGCTGTTCGAGGCCGTGCTGACGGAGAAGGTGCTGCAGGCGCAGGCCGCGGTGACGTTCGACGCCGCGGACCTGCCGGGGTACGCGTGCCAGGTGTTCGACTTCTACCGCGCCAATCCGCGGATGGTGCGGCTCAACCTGTGGCAGGCCCTCGAACGGCCGGATCTGCTGCCGTCGCTGGCTCCCGTCGAGCGCGCGATGGCCGACAAGGTGGCGGGCATCGCGGCGGCGCAGGCTTCGGGGACGGTGTCGGCGTCGTTGCCGGCCGCCACTCTGCTCGACCTGATCCTGGCGTTGACGTACGGCAACATCGCGCAGGCCGGGAACGCCGCGTTGTGGCCGGATTCGCAGCGAACGGCCCTGGCCACGGCGGTTTCGCGGCTCGTTGCCCGGTGAGCCGGAATTGTCGGTGCCGGGTGAGACCGTGGGCGGATGGAGATTCCCCAGCACTTCTCGCCCACGGCCGAAGGCACGCGAGAGGCGATACCCCGGCTCGCGAGTGAGCGCAACACGCTGGTCGCGTTCCTCGAGTGGCACCGCGAGACGTTCGCGCTGAAGTGCGCGGGCCTCGGCCAGGAGGCCCTGTCGACCAAGGCCGTGTCCCCGTCGGGCCTTTCCCTGCACGGGATTCTGCGGCACCTCGCGGGCGTCGAGCGGTGGTGGTTCAGGCAACAGTTCGCCGGCGAGGACGTGCCCCTGCTCCACTACTCCGACGACGACCCCAACCAGGACTTCGACTCCCTCGACGGCGACGTCACTGAAGCCATGGCGTTGTGGCGCGCGGAGTGCGCCCGCTCGCGGGAGATCGTCGCGGCGGCTTCGTCGCTGGAGGACCAGGGGACGTCGCTGGTGACCGGTGAGCCGTTCACGCTGCGCTGGTTGCTGGTGAACCAGATCGCGGAGTACGCACGGCACAACGGCCACGCCGACCTGCTGCGCGAATCCCTCGACGGGACGGTGGGCCACTGACCCGATGCGAGGCTCCGCACAGGAGCACGGTGGCGGCGGGGCCTGCGTGCGATGCTGGGCGCCATGAGCGTCGATCCTGATTCCGGGTTGTTGTCGCCCGTGCGGGCCGGAACACCGGTCGAGGCCGTGACCGGGGACAACGCCGTGGTGAGGGCGATGCTGGCGGCCGAGGCGGCGCTGGCGAGGGCCCAGGCGCGGCTGGGAACCGTGCCGGCCGGGGCGGCGGAGGCGATCACCGCGAAGGCCGCCGAGGTGGCGCGGGAGATCGACGTGCCGGCGTTGGCGAAGGCGGCGCGGGCGACGGCGAACCCCGTTGTCGCGTTGGTCAAGGAGCTCACGGCGGCGGTCGGTGCCGAGCACGCCGACTACGTGCACCGCGGGTCGACGAGCCAGGACATCGTCGACACGGCGTTGATGATCGTCGCGAAGGATGCGCTGGAGCTGCTGCGCAACGACCTGGCGACCACCGCCGCGGCCCTCGCGGACCTGGCTCGGGCGCACCGCGACACCGTGATGCCCGGCCGGACGCTCACGGCCCACGCCGTGCCGACGACGTTCGGGCTCAAGGCCGCGGGCTGGCGGCAGTACGTGCTCGACGCGGCCGAGCGGGTGCGCCTCCTCGAGCTGCCCGTGTCACTGGGCGGCGCGGCGGGGACGCTGGCCGCGTACGTCGAGTACGGCGACGGCACCGCGGACTACGCGGAACGGCTCGTCGAGACCTTCGCCGAGGAGACCGGCCTGGCCACCACGACGTTGCCCTGGCACGCGAACCGCACGCCCGTCGCCGATCTCGTGGCCGCGCTCGCCCAAACCGCCACGGCGCTGGGCAAGTTCGCCGTCGATGTCCAGGTGCTCACGCGCACCGAGATCAGTGAGGTCGCCGAACCCACTGGCGGCGGTTCGTCGGCGATGCCGCACAAGCGCAACCCCGTGTTGTCGGCCCTGATCCGTTCGGCCGCGCTGCAGGTACCGGTGCTCGCGGCGGGCGTGACGCAGTCCGGGCTGGCCGAGGACGAGCGGTCCGCCGGCGTGTGGCAGGCCGAGTGGCAGTTGCTGCGCGAGTGCCTGCGCCTCACGGGCGGGGCCGCGCACACGGCCGTCGAGCTGGCGCGCGGCTTGACCGTGGACGCGGAGCGGATGCGGGCGGACGTCGGCCTCACGCACGGGCTGATCGTGTCGGAGCGGCTGTCGGCCGCGCTGGCGCCGTTGCTCGGCAAGGCGCGGGCGAAGGACGTGCTCGGCGAAGCGTCGAAGCGGGCGGTCGGCGAGAACCGGCCGCTGCGGGAGGTTCTCGCCGAGGTTCCCGAGGTCACCGACGTCCTCGACCCCGCGAAGCTCGACGACCTCCTCGATCCCGCGCAGTACACGGGCGCGGCCGGGCGACTGGTCGACCTCGCCCTCGAAGGTGACGGAAAGTAGTTGCTACTTCTGCTGAACCGCTTCGCGCGACCTCCCGTGTAGGAGGGTGGGAAGCGTTCCTCGCGGAACGCGGGGGGTACCGGCAGCTGCGCCTGGCGCGGCGACCACGTACCCAAGGAGAAGTTCCATGCTTCGCAGGTTCCGCACGGGCGTCATCGTCGTCTCGGCGGCCGCAGGGCTCACGCTGCTGAGCGCCTGCTCGGGCACGACCGCTCCACCCGCGCCGGCGCCCGGCGGCGGGACCGGGGGCGGTCAGGTCGGCAACGCCGCGGCCGTGACCGAGACGGCCGTCAAACTCGCGGCCACCGACGTCGGTGGGCTGGGCAAAGTCCTCACCGACGCCGACGGCCACACCCTCTACCGCTTCGACAAGGACACCGCCAAACCGCCGAAGTCCGCGTGCGTGGACGACTGCGCCAAGGCGTGGCCGCCGCTGCTGTCGAAGGGCGACGTGCAGCTCGACGGCGTCGACAAGAGCCTCGTCGGCAGCGTGACCCGCGCCGACGGCACCGAGCAGGTGACCGTGAACGGCTGGCCGCTCTACACCTACGCCAAGGACACCACGCCCGGCGACGCCACCGGCCAGGGCGTGAACGGCACCTGGTTCGCGGCCACGCCGACCGGCGGCAAAGCCGGCAAGTCCACTTCGGACGGTGTGAAGCTCAGCGCCGGCGAGGTCGACGGCGTCGGCGCGGCCGTGGTCGACCAGGACGGCCGCACGCTCTACCTGTTCACCAAGGACAGCAAGAAACCCTCGAAGTCCACTTGCAACGGTGACTGCGCCAAGCTGTGGCCGCCGGTGCTGACCACCGGCGACGTCGCGCTCGACGGCATCGACGCCAAGCTGCTCGGCAGCGTCAAGCGCGCCGACGGCACCACGCAGGCCACGCTCGGCGGCTGGCCGCTGTACCGGTACTCGAAGGACACCGCGCCCGGCCAGGCCAACGGCATGGGCGTGAAGGGCACCTGGTTCGTGATCGAGCCCAACGGCTGCAAGTCCGGCACCACGACGAGCACCGGAACCGCGCCCGCCAAGCCGACCACGAGCGCCCCGGCCACCAGCGCCCCGGCGGCCGCGCCGAGCGACCCGTACAGCTACTGACCCCAGACCCGGCGCCGCGCCCCGACAGCGCGTCGCTTGGACAACCGGCCACGGGCGGCGGAAGGAGGGGCGGTTCCCGAACACCGAAGGCCCGGCAACCGCGGGGGTTGCCGGGCCTTCGGCCTGAAAACGTTGGCGCGCCGGGAGACTAGTGCGCCAGACCTGGGCCGCGCTTGTCCCGGGCCGGGATCTCCCGGGTCTGGGTCTCCCGCGTCGTCTCCCGCGTCGGCGTGTGGTCGTCGTCCTCGACCCGCTCGATCACGCTCGTCTGAGCCCGATCCGCCGTGATCGGCTCCACGTCCTCTTCCGGCAGCCGCACCTTGCGCCGCGCCGGCGCCATCGCGATCACCAGACCCAGCACGGCGATGCCGAGGTGCAGCCAGTTGTCCGGCGTCGTGAGGTCCAGCGGGTTGCCGGCGACGGCGAACGGGTTGGCCGCGACCATCCCGGTGATCATCAGGCCCCACACGAACAGCACGCCGTAGCCGACGAAGAGCAGCCAGCCGAACGTCCGCGCGCGACCGGAACCGAACGCGAGCAGCACGCCGATCACGCCGGTCACGACGTGCACGAGGTTGTTCATCGGGTTGCCGGAGAACCGCCAGAAGCCCGCGTCGTGGTGCCCGGTGAAGGCTCCGACGCCGGTCCGCGCGAAGCCGATGACGCCGTAGACGAGGAACGCGATGCCCACCAGGGCGGCCAGGACCTGCGCGGGCTGCAGACCCTCCACCCGGATCCGGGCTCCGTGCGCATGAACCATGACTTCAGTCCTTCCCGTGGTGAGCTGACTCACGCGGAGGGAGTACCCCGTCTTCACCCGGAGTGAAACGCCGGTGCTTGCCCGCAGGCCCCCGGAGCGTCACCGAATTCGGCCTTGTTCGAGATCAATGCCACAAAAGGCCCCCGATTCGGCAACACCGAACGGGTGACCGGACAAGTCCGGTCATGCGCAAAGTGAACATCCTCTTCCTCGTGGGGCTGTGCCTGGGGGCACTCGTCGCGCTGGTGCTCGTGGTGGCGGAGCCGCAGCGCCACATCGTCACCGCGCTGGGACCGACACCGGTCGCGGCGGCCGGCACGGAGAGCTCGACCGATTCCGTGGCTCCGGATACCCCGTCTTCCCCGTCGCCCACGCCGTCCGGCAAAACCACTCCGTCGTCCGGTGGCGCCAAGTCCGGCGGGACGACCGCCCAAGCATTGGAGGCGCTCGTCCCGCGCGGGCACGTGAGCGTCGTGGTCTACGACCGCACGGCGGGGACCACCCTGCTTTCGGTGAACGCGGACCGTACTTACACGACGGCGTCGCTGGTGAAGCTGATGATCGCGGTGTCCGCTCTGGAGAACGGCACGCAGGCCGGTGTCGTCAAGGAAATGCTGTCCCGCAGCGACGACGACACCGCCAGCGCGCTGTGGGTTGCCAACGGGGAGACGAACATCGTCGAAAGCGCAATCCAGCGCATGGGCCTCACCGGAACGCACCCGCCCGCCAGCCCGGGCCGCTGGGGCGACACGGAGATCACGGCCGGCGACATCACGAAGATCTACCGCTACCTGTTCACCAAGGCCCCCGCCGACGACGCACGATCATCCTCGCCGCCCTGCACGGCGCCACCGAGTTCGGCGCCGACGGTTTCCGCCAGTACTTCGGCATTCCCGACGCCCTGGGCGCCGGCAACTTCGCCGTGAAGCAAGGCTGGTCCTGCTGCCGCCCGACCCGCATGCTCCACACCTCGGGCACCGTCGGCAAGAACGACCGCTACCTCGTCACCGTCCTCACCGAACAGCCGCAGTCGGTCGGCTACGCCACCGCGTCGGCGCAGATCACGTCCGTCGTGAAGAACCTCTTGCCACTGCTGGGAATGTGACCGTCACTCGTCCATCGCGGACAACGCGCCGCGCGCCCCCGACTTCGGCAGCGGCCACGGCCGCACACCGCCGCTGACGTCGACCTGCCGCCCGGCCGCGGACGGCGCGGGGATGCGCGCGCCGATCCACGCCAGGACATCCGGGAGCTGTGACTTGAACGTGTTCATGTTGTGGCCCGCATCCGGGATGCGCCACGAGGAGAAGCGAATCGGGGCCTGCGCGGCGGCGCGGATCTGGTCGATGGCGAAGCTCTCGTAGTTCTCCTTGTCCCCCGAGATCGCGAGAATGTCCACAGGGGACGGATGCAGCCGCACGTTCACGCGGACGTTGTTGGCGTCGTCGATGTCGTGGCGGCCGTGGAAGAGGTCTTCGGTTTCGGAGTCCACCTGGGCCCGGTCGTAGCCGCTGACACTGACCGCCTGCGCGAACCACTGCGGGTGGCGCGTCACGAGGTTCATGGCGCAGTAGCCGCCCGAGGACCAGCCCGCGATGGTCCACGCGCCGCGCGCCGGGTTGAGACCGAGCCGTTGGATCGCCCACTCGCGGACGTCGGCAGCGAGGTAGGTGTCGTTCGGGGTGCCGCCGACCTCGTCGACGCATTCGGTGTCGTGGCCGACCTTCGGGACGCCCGTCGGGTCGGGGATCACGACGACGGTGGGCGGCAGCACGTGCTTGGCGATCGCCGCGTCGAGCTGTTCGGGCAGGTGGTAGCCGCTCGTGGCGACCTCGGGGCCCGACGGGTAGTTCGGGATCCACTCGATCGCCGGGAACTTCAGCGAGTGGTACGCCTGCTGGAAGTACTGCGGCGGCAGGTACACGGCGACGTCGCGCACCAGCCCGGTACGCCGGCCCGTGACCTTCATGTGCAGCACGGTCCCCTTGCCCTCGCGCGCGTGGACCACGCCGAGGTCGCGCATCCTGTCGAGGTCCGCGCCGTTGTCGCCTGCCTCGGCATCGACGCTTTCGGCCGCGTACACGCCCGTGCCGAGCAACGAGCCGAGCGTCGGGAAGAAGCCGCCGATCAGGTTGCCCACGAGCGAAACGCTCACCACGACCAGCACCACGGCCGTCAGCACGGTGGCGCTGCGCCCGAGCTGCTTGCGCTTGCGCCAGCGGTCCCAGAACCACGGGACGGCCACGACCGCGAGCACGGCCAGCACGCCGATCACGATCACTTCGACCGGCGAGTCCAGCCGGATGCTGCTCAGGTGCACGGGACCCCCTCCTCCGGCGCGTGTCCGGAAGATCGAACCCGCTGTACAAACCCCTGTACAAGAAACGTTCGGCGGGCCACCCCCGTTGTGATCAGGTGAGCGCCGTCACAAGATCAAGAGGGTAGCCCGCCGGGCGTCTCAGCTGCGGTTTCAGGCCCCGAAGGCGGTACGCAGGACGCTGATCGCCTGCTTGATCGCGGCATCGGCGGCCCCGGTCTCGCGCAGCGCGTTGACCATCACGAAGTCGTGGATGGCGACGCCGTAGCGCGCGGCCGTCACGGCGACGCCCGCCTGGCGCAGCTTCGCCGCGTACGCCTCGCCCTCGTCTCGAAGCACATCGGCCTCGCCGGTGATCACGAGCGCCGGCGGCAGGTCGGCGAGCTCTTCGAGCGACGCGCGCAGCGGCGACGCGGTGATCTCGGCGCGCTGGGCCTCGTCGGTCGTGTACTGGTCCCAGAACCACTTCATGGCGTCGCGCTGCAGGAAGTAGCCCGTGGCGAACAGGCGGTAGGACTCGGTGTCGAAGCTGGCGTCGGTGACCGGGTAGAAGAGCACCTGCTGCAGGAAGCGCACGTCGCCGCGCTGCTTGGCCATGATCGTGAGCGCGGCGGTCATGTTCCCGCCCACGGAGTCGCCGGCGATGGCGACGCGCGAGGTGTCGAGCCCCTTCTCGGCACCGTGCTCGACGGCCCACTTCGCGACCGCGTAGTTCTCCTCGATCGCGACGGGGTAGCGCGCCTCGGGCGAAAGGCTGTACTCGGGGAAGACCACGGCCGCGCCGGTGCCGGCGGCGAGCTCGCGGACCAGGCGCTCGTGGGTGTGGAAGCCGCCGAAGACCCAGCCGGCGCCGTGGACGTACACGAGGATCGGCAGCGGACCGGTCACGCCCTGGGGCTTGACGATGCGGACCTCGACGTCGCCGTTCGGGCCACCCGGCACCTGGACGACCTCGATGTCGGCGGGCGGCATCTCGACGGGGCCGTCCTGCACGCCGTCCACGGCCTTGCGGCCTTCGGCCGGCGGGAGCTCGAACAGGAACGGGTGCGCGGCCGTGGCCTCGGAGAACGCCTGCGCGGCGGGTTCGAGGGCGAGGTTCTGCGGGTTCGGGGTGGTCATCTCGGGTCTCCTCCAGGCGGTGTCCGTTGCTGACTCTTAAGAAGTTATTACGCAACTCAGTTGTGCACAACTAAACGGAGGACAATGAGATCTAAGGCACTTGAGTTGCCCGGACGGGCACATCTCGGGGATCATCGAGAGTTACACCTTGCAGAGGAGGTACCCATGACCAGCCAGGATCCCGGCGAAACCGGCTCGCTCCTGCTCGACGACCAGCTCTGCTTCGGGCTCTACTCCGCGTCGCGCGCCGTCACGTCGCTCTACCGGACGCTGCTCGAACCGCTCGACCTCACGTACCCGCAGTACCTCGTGATGCTGGCGCTGTGGGAGCACGACGCCCAGCAGGTCAAGGAGCTCGGCGCCGCGCTGAACCTCGACTCGGGCACGTTGTCGCCGCTGTTGAAGCGCCTGGAGAAGGCCGGCCTCGTCACGCGTGAGCGCCAGGCCGACGACGAGCGGTCCGTGCGGATCACGCTCACCGACCAAGGCGAGGCGTTGCGTGAACAGGCCGAGCGGATCCCGCCGCACATCGGCCGGGCGCTGGGCTTCGACCTCGACACGATCGTGCGGCTGCGCACTTCGATGGACCAGTTGACGGAATCCGTGAACGCCTATCGGGAGGCCCTGACCACGGCTTGATCCGCGCGCCGCCGGCCGTGGTTAGCATGGGCGCGAACTCCGGCGGTGAGGACGGCGATGATCGAAAAAGACGAAGCCCTGCGCGCTGTCGAAGGCAGCATCGACCGGCCGTCCGCGGCGCGGATCTACGACTACTTCATCGGCGGTCACACGAACTACGCCATCGACCGCGAGTTCGCCGAGAAGGTGCGCGCGCGGCTGCCGCTCATGGGCGACTACTGCCTGACCAGCCGGCAGTTCCTGGGCCGCGCCGTGCGCCAGTCCGTGCGCGCCGGCATCCGGCAGTTCATCGACATCGGCTCGGGCCTGCCGACGGCCGGCAACGTGCACGAGGTCGCCGACAACGAGCGCCGCGAGCACGACGTGAACGTGCTCTACATCGACAACGAGCCCGTGGCGCTCGCGCATTCGCAGATCCTGCTCGACCAGACCGCCGACCCGGAGCGCCACGAAGCCGTGGCCGCCGACCTGCTGCAGCCGGAAGAGCTGTGGGACCGCGTGATGGACTCCGACGTGATCGACGTGCGCCGGCCCGTCGCGCTGATCGTGAACGCGGTGCTGCACTTCATCAAGGACGACCAGGACCCCGACGGCATCCTGTCCTTCTACCGCGAACGCGTCGCGCCCGGTTCGCTGCTGGTGCTCTCGCAGATGACCAACGAGAACCCCGTGGACGACGACGAACGCCAGGCGCTGGCCGACCTCCTGGAGTACTACGAGTCCACGACCAACCCCGGCGTCCTGCGGACCATGGCGGAGTTCTCCCGGTTCTTCGGCGGGTGGCCGCTGCTGGAACCCGGCCTCGTCTACGCGCCGGCGTGGCACCCGGACCGCAACTCCGTGTTCGCGAAGGCGCCTTCGGAGTCGCGCGTGATCGGCGGGGTGGCGCGGAAACCGTCGCTCTGACCGTTTTCGCCGCCCCCGGTGGGGTGAAACCGACCCGGGATCAACCCTGGGTTTGACGCTTCCCGGCCCGCCGCCCGCCAAGCTGGTGCTCACCTGGAGTTCTGCCTGGAGGGGACCACCGTGAGCAACACCGTCAACATCCTCATCGGACTCGTCGTGCTGGCGTGGCTGTGTTGGCGACAGACGCAGAAACGCCTCGTGCGCGAAGACCGCAAACCGACCGTCCTGCTCATCCTCGCGGTGCTCGGCGTGGTCTCCCTCGCGTCCTTCTTCAAGGGCACCACCCCGGGCACGCCCGCCGTCCTG
Source organism: Amycolatopsis sp. NPDC047767 (assembly GCF_040704195.1). Lineage (NCBI taxonomy): Bacteria > Bacillati > Actinomycetota > Actinomycetes > Pseudonocardiales > Pseudonocardiaceae > Amycolatopsis > Amycolatopsis sp. NPDC047767. The sequence goes on along the minus strand of NZ_JBEYSJ010000003.1, from coordinate 295,072 downwards.
CTGCTCATCGGCAGCCTGGTCGTCGCGGCCCTCTTCGGCCTCGTCCGCGCCTACACCGTGCGCCTCTGGCGCGCCGACAGCCAGCTCTGGCGCCAGGGCACGTGGCTCACCGTCGTCCTGTGGGTGGTCGCCATCGCCGTCCACATCGGACTGGACTTCGTGATCGACGCGAACAGCCCGGCCAAGGGCCTGGGGAGCGCCTCGATCCTGCTGTACCTCGCGGTTTCGCTGGGCGCGCAGCGGCTGGTGGTCCAGTCGAGGGCCAACCACGTCGTGGCGGTCTGACGCAGTGGTGCGCAAGAGCCCGCAGGAGAAGAAGGCCCTGAGCTACGAGAAGGACCGGCGCAACAACTACGGCGAGAACGACAAGAGCTCACGCAAGAACATCCACCGCAACAAGCGCACGCCCAACCGCGCTGACCGGCGCCACGACCGCTTGGTGACGCACGCGGCAGCCGGTCCCGTCGATCTCGAAGCCGCCGAGCAGGCGGACGAGCGACTCGGCGTCAAGAAGTCGCACTGGTTCACCAAGCGCTGGCGGAAGTTCCGCGACGCGCCACTGGCCGACGACGTCGTGTACCGCCTCGCGCGTCGGGCGCGGAAGGGAATGACCACGCCCGAAGCCGCCGAGGAGCGCATCGAACGCGTTCGCCGGCGAGCGCGTCGGAGCTGAGCTTCAGGAAGCTTCCCTCAGCTGCTCCAACGCGCTGTACACCGCGTCCCGCCCCAGTTCCACCGCGCGGCGCAGGACGGAGGGGTCGCGTTCCAGGGCGCCGACGGCCGGGGAGCCGGCGGGTGGGCGGATGCTCGCCAGGCGGGGGTCTTCGCGTAGCAGGCGTTCGTCGTCGAGGTCGTGGGCGTATTGGTCGCGCCAGGCGTTGATCGTGCCCGGGGCGTGGCGGCGCAGGAAGCGGGGCACGACGACGTCCTGGACCCGGGGCGGTGGGGCCGGGAGCTCGTCCGAGCGGCGCGTCCGCAGGACCAGCACGTCCGTCGCGCCCTGGGCGAGGGCCGTCCGAAAGGGCAGCGGCTCCGCCACGCCCGCGTCGACAAAGCGATGCCCGCCCATCGCGATGGGCGGGCCGGCGAGGACGGGCATGCACGACGAGGCCGCCAGGGCGGTTTTGATGTCGGCAACCTCGGAGATGAACGGGTGCAGGTCGGTGGACTCGCCGGTGTCCGCGTCGGTCGCCAGGGGGTGGAAGGTGACGGGGTTGGCGAGGATCGCCGGGAAGTCCATGGGCTCCAGCACCGAATACACCTGGTGCACGAGGTAGTCCAGGTCGATCACGGACTTGCCCCGCAGCGCTTGGAGCGGGTTGATGATCCGGCGCATCACGGTGGGGTTCCACCAGGTGCGCACGCCCGTCTGCGAGCGTCCGCAGAGCAGCCACGCGGCGTTCAGAGCCCCGGCGGACGAGCCGTAGACGGCGTCGAACGCGGGTGTCGCGCCCATCTCGTCCAGGGCCAGGACCATGCCGCTCGAGTACGTGCCGCGGCTGCTGCCCCCTTCGATCGCGAGCACGAGGCGGCGGTCGTCACTCCGCTCCCCCGGCACGCTGCCCGACGCCAGCCGCTCGTTGATCAGTTCCAGAACCGGGTGCACGGTGTCCATCCTGGTCGGTTCACGCCATTCGTCGACCCGATTTGCCCCACCCTGCCGGGTGACCTGCGTTGCACCGGGTTGCAATGCACCTAGTTGCATAGCACCCTGAGCGCCATGGCACTGGAGCACGCGATCCTCGTCTCGCTGTCCGAACGCTCGGGTTCGGGCTACGAGCTCGCGCGCCGCTTCGAGAAGTCCATCGGCCTGTTCTGGAGCGCCACCCACCAGCAGATCTACCGCGTGCTCAAGCGGATGGAAGAGGCCGGCTGGGTGGCCGTGGAGACCGTCGCGCAGGACGGGCGGCCGGACAAGAAGGTGCACACCGTCAGCGAATCCGGCCGCGCCGAGCTGCGGCGGTGGCTCGCGGAGCCCAACGCGTCGGCCGGGCCGCAGGAGCTGGCGGTGAAGCTGCGCGGGGCGTCGTTCGGAGACGAACAGGCCGTGGCCGAAGAGCTGGCCCGGCACCGCGCCGCCCACGCCGAGCGGCTCGACGCGTACCGCCGGATCGAGAAACGCGACTTCCCCGCACCCGTGAGCGGCCGCGCCCGGCACCAGTACCTCGTGCTGCGCGGCGGAATCCGGGCCGAAGAAGGCCAGGTCGAGTGGCTCGACGAGGTCTTGACCGCACTGCACCACGACGAGAAGGACGCCCGATGACGCCCTACCCGCATCTCCTCGAACCCCTGGACCTCGGCTTCACCACCTTGCGCAACCGCGTGCTCATGGGCTCGATGCACACCGGCCTCGAAGACCGCGCGGCGCACTTCCCGCAGCTCGCCGAGTACTACGCCGAGCGCGCCCGCGGCGGCGTCGGCCTGATCGTCACCGGCGGGTTCGCGCCGAACCGCACGGGCTGGCTGCTGCCGTTCGCGTCGAAGCTTTCGACGACGGCGGAGGCCGGGGAACACCGGCAGCTCACCGCACCCGTGCACGAGGCCGGCGGCAAGATCGCACTGCAGATCCTGCACGCGGGCCGCTACTCCTACAACCCGCTGAGCGTCTCGGCGTCGAGCCTCAAGGCGCCGATCAACCCGTTCCGCCCGCGTGCGCTGACCGGATACGGCATCCGGCGGACGATCCGCGCGTTCGCCGACTGCGCGACCCTCGCCCGCGAGGCGGGGTACGACGGCGTCGAGATCATGGGCTCCGAGGGCTACCTGATCAACCAGTTCCTGGCCGAGCGCACCAACAAGCGCACCGACGGCTGGGGCGGCTCCGCGGAAAAGCGCCGCCGGTTCGCCGTGGAGGTCGTGCGGCGCACGCGCGAAAAGGTGGGACCGGACTTCATCATCATCTACCGGCTCTCGATGCTCGACCTCGTCGAAGGCGGCCAGAGCTGGGACGACGTCGTGGCCCTCGCGAAAGACGTCGAGGCCGCCGGCGCGACGATCATCAACACCGGCATCGGCTGGCACGAGGCGCGTGTGCCGACGATCGTGACTTCGGTGCCGCGCGCCGCGTTCACGTGGGTGACCGGGAAGCTCAAGCCGCACGTGTCGATCCCGGTGGTCACCTCGAACCGGATCAACATGCCGCAGGTCGCCGAAGAGGTGCTGTCGCGCGGCGATGCGGACCTCGTGTCGCTGGCGCGGCCGTTCCTCGCCGACCCGGCGTGGGTCCGCAAGGCTTCGGAGGGCCGGGACGACGAAATCAACACCTGCATCGCGTGCAACCAGGCCTGCCTCGACCACGCGTTCCGCCGCAAACCCGTGTCGTGCCTGGTCAACCCACGCGCCGGGCACGAGACGACGCTGGTGCTGTCGCCGGCTCGGCGGGCGAAGCACGTGGCCGTCGTGGGTGCCGGCCCGGCGGGGCTCGCGGCCGCGACGGCGCTGGGCGAGCGCGGCCACCGCGTGGAGCTGTTCGAGGCGGCCGACGAGATCGGCGGCCAGTTCGGCATCGCGCGGCGGATCCCCGGCAAGGAGGAGTTCGCCGAGACCATCCGCTACTACGCGCGGCGGCTGGAGGTCACGGGCGTGAAGGTGCACCTCTCGCGGCGGGCCTCGGCGGCGGATCTGACCGGATTCGACGAGGTCGTGCTGGCCACGGGCGTCGTGCCGCGGGTGCCCACGCTGGCGGGGATCGACCATCCGAAGGTGGTGTCCTACGTGGACGTCGTGCGAGGTGGCGCGTCGGTCGGGTCGCGGGTCGCCGTGATCGGGGCCGGCGGGATCGGGGTGGACGTGAGCGAGTTCCTCACGTCGTCGCCCCTGGATCGCGACGAGTGGATGGCGGAGTGGGGCGTCACGGACCCCGACCTGGCCCCGGGTGGGCTCGGGGTGGCGCGGCCTTCGCCGTCGCCGCGGACCGTCTACCTGCTGCAACGCAAGAAGACGCCGATCGGGGCGTCGCTGGGCAAGACGTCGGGCTGGGTGCACCGGGCCGCGCTGAAGGCGAAGGGCGTGGAGCGGATCTCCGGCGTCACGTACGAGCGGGTGGACGACGCCGGGCTGCACGTCACCGTCGACGGGAAGCCGCGGCTGCTGGAGGTGGACACGGTGGTCGTCTGCGCCGGTCAGGAGCCCGTGCGGGACCTGGCCGACGCGCTGGGTTCGACGCCGGTGCACCTCATCGGCGGCGCCGACGTGGCGGCCGAGCTGGACGCGAAACGCGCCATCGACCAGGGCACGCGCCTGGCGGCCACGCTGTAGCCGGGTTGCGGCCACTGGCAGGATGAGGCCCGTGCGAGATGTGTGCGTGATCGGGCTCGGGCTCATCGGCGGGTCGCTGCTGCGCGCGAGCGTGGCCGGCGGCAGGACCACGTGGGGCGCCGCGGTGTCCGAAGTGGACGCCGACGCCGCCAGCCGCGCCGGCTACGACGTGACCACCGACGTGGAAGCCGCGCTGCACCGGGCGGAGTCGGCCGAGGCGCTGATCGTGCTCGCCGTGCCGCTGCCGGCCGTCGAGAACCTGCTGCGGCTGGTCGCGCAGCACGCACCGCACTGCATTCTCACCGACGTCGTCAGCGTGAAGGGCCCGATGCTCGACGCCGTGCGCCGGCGCGCGCCGTACACGCGTTACGTCGGCGGGCACCCGATGGCGGGCACGGCCGAGTCGGGCTGGCTCGCGGGCAACGCTTCGCTGTTCGAGGGCGCGGCCTGGGTCGTCGGCGTCGAGGAGGACACCGACCTGGAGGCGTGGGCCGAGGTGACCCGGCTGGTGCTCGACGTCGGCGCGTTCGCCGTGCCGCTGCCCGCCGACTCGCACGACGAGACCGTCGCGCGGATCTCGCACCTGCCCCACCTGTTCGCCGCGATCCTGGCGACCATCGGCGCCCAGGGTGGCCCGCTCGCGATGTCCCTGGCCGCCGGCTCCTACCGCGACGGCACCCGCGTGGCCGGCTCCAGCCCCGAACTGGTCCGCGCCATGACCGAAGGCAACCGCGACGCGCTCCTGCCCATCGTCGACGAGGCCCTCGGCCGCCTCGGCGCCGCCCGCGGCTCGCTCGCCTCCACCGGCGGCCTCGCCGCCACCATCAAAGCCGGCCACGACGGCGCCCTGGCCTGGGCCGCCGCCCACGACGCCGCCCGCTCGGGCGTCCGCATCACCCTGTCCGCCCCGGACGCCCGCGAAGCCCTCATCGGCCTGGGCGAACGCGGCGGCCGCATCACGGCGCTGGAAGACGGCGTGGCCGCCGGGGAAGTCAACTGACCCCAGGGAATTCGCCGGAGTTGCCGGGGGCGTCCGTTGTGTGACGATGGGGGCGTCTGAACTCCGGGATTGGGGAGCGAGCATGGGCATCAACTTCGACGAGCTCAAGAACAAAGCCACCGAGGCGCTGCGAGACAACAGCGACAAGATCGAGCAGGGCCTCGACAAGGCGGCCGGGTTCGCCAAGGCCAAGACGAGCGGCCACGACGCGCAGATCGACGGCGGGGTGGAAAAGGCCAAGGACTTCCTCGGCAAGCTCGCCGGCACCGACAAGCCCGGCGACGGTCAGCAGCAGCCCCCGCAGCAGTAGGCGGCCGGTCAGGTGCGCCGGTGGTAGGGCAGGAACCGGCGCACCAGCCGCAGCGGCGTGGTCTCGACGAGGTCCGGACCGCGCACCGCGTCGAAGGTCGAGCCGAGCTGGTCGACGACGCCGGCGAGCTGGGCGCTGTCCGGCAGGGGCACGGATCCGGGCTCACGCTGTTCGCGCACGGCTGCTGCGAGCTCGGCCAAGGCGTCGGTGATCAGCGAGATCTCCGCGGGCGACGGGGCGGGCACGCCGCGGCCGAGTGTCACGGCGACCTCCGTGACGGCGTCGGCCACGCGCTCCAGCCCGGCGATCACCGGCCACCATGCCACGGCGTGCCGGCCCGCGGGTGAGGGCTCCACGATCACCTGCTGGAACGCCGTGCGCAGGTCCGCGAGAGCGCGGTAGGCGGCGCGGCGCGAGCGTGACCGGGCCAGTCGCGCTTCGGGGGTCGAGTTGAGGACCAAGGCCGCACGCACGTAATCCGCGACCGTGTCGAAGCTGTCCGCCAGCCGGCCGCCGACACGCGGGCGGCGGGAGCCGGGCCAGAGCAGGTAGCCGATCAGCAGCACGATCACGCAGCCGGTGACGGTGTCCAGCAGCCGCGCGAGGACGACCGACCAGCTGCCCGTCTGGGCGAGGTCCATCTGCAGGATGATCAGCGGCGTCACGAAGGTGCCGAGCATGCCGTAGTTGCGCACCTTCCCGATCGCGGCACCGCCCGCGAACAGGGCGATCAGCACCACCAGCACCCAGCCGCGCGCGCCGACGGCGAGCACGATCGCGCCGAGGCCGACGCCGGCGATCGTCCCCATGCCGCGCAGCAGCGCGCGGCCGAAGACCGAGCCGAAGTCGGGTTTCAGCACCACGCCGACCGTCAGCGTGATCCAGTACGAACGCTCGAACGGCACCAGCAGCGCCACGACCTCGGCGACCGCCACGCACACCGTGAGGCGCAGGGCGGCCAGCCACGTGTAGGGACCCGAAGCGAGCGAACCGAGCCATTCGCGCAAGCGCTGCGCCGGCGACGCGGGCTTGCGGCGCTGCCGGTCGTCGCCTTTCTCGATGCGCGCGAGACCGGCGTAGAGCGCGGACTCCACCGGGTCGAGGTCGTCCTCGGGCATCGGCGGCGGCGCAGGCAGCGGCTGGGTCGCGAGCACGGACGCGGCCGCGCCGGCGAGGTAGTCGATGACCTCGGGCGGCGGCCGGTGCCCGGCGTTGACCATCGCCACGGACGCCTCGACGGCAGGAGTGGTGGCGGACAACAGGTTCAGCAGCTGGCGGTACGCAGCATCGCGACCCGAGAGCCACGAGCGCGCGGTGAGCAGCCGGTCGTACGCGGTGCTCATGGCCGTGGTCAGCTGGTTGCGGGCGACGCGCGACGTCGGCTCGTCGGTGGCCGACAGCATCGCGGCGAGCTCGATGTAGACCTGCGCGACAGCGGTGCGTTCGGGGCTGGTGCCACGGACCGTCCACGTCACCAGCGCCACGAACAGGCTCCAGGCCGCGCCGAGGCAGAAGTAGCCGAACAGCTCTTCGACCTTCAGGCCCGTCGCGTGCTGCGCGGTGCCGAGCACGCAGAAGACGAACATCTGCAGCGCCGCCACCGACGCGTTGCTGCCGGCCGCGCTGATCAGCGCCGACACCGCGGCGATCACCACGATCGCCGGGATCGACCACGCCGGCACCGCGCCCGTGAGGAGGCCGACGAGGTACCCGCCGGCCGCCGCGAGCGTCGCGCCGCCCAGCCGGCGCGCGCGGTAGCGGTACGGCCCGGCGGCCTCGGACAACACGGCGGGCAGCGCGCCGGTGGAAACCAGGGCACCCACCGCGATGTCGCCGGCCGCGTACGCGACAGCCAGCGGCGTGGCGAGCGCGAGGACGGCGCGGGCGACCATGTTCCACGGCACCGGGACCGGTTTCGAGCGGAGGAGCTGGACCAGCCAGTGCGGCGCGGCGAAGTCGGGGCGGCTCACGCACCCATCTTGACCTACGCTGAGCGTCTCGGGTTAATTATCACCCTGTCAACAAGACGGAAGGGGCCGACGATGCCGGGCCGTACGTTCTCGTTCGAGGTCAACCGCGTGAGCACGGCGCCGCCGGAAGTCCTGTTCCGCCTGGAAACCGAGGGTCCGCTGTGGTCGACGTGGGGCCGGCCGCTGATCGTTCAGGCCCGCTGGGCACGGCGGGGTGACGACGATCCCAACGGCGTCGGCGCCGTCCGCGAGGTGGGACTGTGGCCGGTGCTGCTGCGCGAGAAAACGGTGGAGTACGAGCCCGACCGGCGCCACGTCTACACGTTCGACGGCTCCGGGCCGGTCCGCGACTACCGCGCCGAGGTGTTCTTCACCCCCAATTCCGCGGGCGGCACGGACCTGCGCTGGACGGGTTCGTTCACCGAGTCCGTGCCCGGCACCGGAGCCTTCGCCGCCGCCGCGCTCCGCGGTGCGATCCGGATTCTGTCGGCACAACTGGTCAAAGCGGCCGACTCCGGGCGCTGACCGGGGTGCGCTGGGCCACAGCGGTTCAACTCCGGCCCCGGGCGCGACGTCTCCCCTCGTGTGAAGCGTGTGACGAAGCTGGGTGTGGTGGTGGCCGGGTTGTTCGCGGTGGCGGCTTGTTCCGCGCCGGCACCGGTTGTGGCGCCGTCGCCCAGCCAGCCGAACCCCGCGCCCGGCGCGGTGCACCCGACGGTTCCGCCGGGGCCGTACCCGTTCGGCACGGTGCAGCAGAAGGCACCCGCCATCGCCGACGGCAAGGTCGGCGTGGTCCGCCGGATCACCACCACGAAGCCGTACGTGTTCATCACCATGGACGACGGCGCCGTCAAGGACCCCTCGGCGCCGGGCCTGATCCAGCAGTCGGGCGGGCACCCGGTGCTGTTCCTGAACCAGCGTTACGTGAAGGGCCACCAGGCCTACTTCAAGTCCATTTTGGACTCGACGGGCGCGACGCTGGGCGACCACACCGTCGACCACCCCAACCTCAAGGGCAAACCGCTGGCCTACCAGCAAAAGCAGATCTGCGACGACGCCGACGACTTCCAGCGCGAGCTCGGCGTGCGGCCCGTGTTGTTCCGGCCACCGTTCGGCAACTACGACCAGAACACGCTGCACGCCGCCCAGCTCTGCGGCATGCGGGTCGCCGTGCTGTGGTCCGCGGCCGTGAACGACGGCCACGTCCAGTTCCAGGTCGGCGACAAGCTGCGCCCGGGCGACATCGTGCTGATGCACTTCCGCAAGACGTTCAAGGAAGACTACGAAGCTTTTCTCGCGCAGGCCAAGAAAGACGGCCTGACGCCGGTTCCGCTCGCGGACTTCCTGGGCTAGTCGGTCAGCCCGCGCCCAGGCAGACGAACGGTCGCCGCAGCGGGTCCACGGCGATCGCCTCCGCCAGCGCCAGCGCGGGCGGCGTACCGTCGGACAGCCGCCGGTGCAGGTCCGCCATCGTGTCCGCCGCCGCGCGGTCGCCGACGCGGGCGACGGCGCCGATCACCGTACGAGAGCCGCTCGCGAGCAGCGTGCCGGCGAAGCCGAGGGCTTCCTCACCCGGGCGGATGTGGCTCATCGCCAGCTCGCAGGCCGCGAGGACAACGCGTTCGGGCGGGTTCGCGAGGCGCGAGGTCTCGTGCGCGAACAGCGGGCCGTCGACGAGTTCGAGGCGGGAGAACAACGCGTTGGCCGGCTCGTGGGCGCCGTGGGCGACGAGGTGGGCCAGGCGGGTGCCGTCGAGCGCGGCGAGGACGGCGGAGCTGGTGGCGCCGGAGCCGTCGACGAGCCGGGCGTCCGGGTAGACCGAACGCAGTTTGCTCACCTCGCCGACCGCGCCGGGCACGCCGGGACCGCCGGCGAGCAGCACGGCGTCGGCGTCGGTAGCGCGTTTGGCGGTGATCCACGCGGTGGCCGACGGCGCGATGGACACCGCGTGGCCGCGCAGCGACGGCAGCGCGCCCCACGGCATCGCGTAGAGCTGCCCGATCGGGACGATCACGAGTTCGCGGTCGTCGAGCGTCTTGACCAGCGACGCGGAGATCAGCGCGTCGAGCTTGTCCGCGCGCCGGACGGCGGACGCCGCCACGGTCTCGGCCAGCATCGGCGGCAGGTGGTCGGGTGCAAGGGCGTCGAGGTCGGCGTGCAGTTGCTTCGCCGTCTCCACGATGTCGTGGTACGGCCCGAGCTTCAGCAGCCGGAACGACCCGCGGTCGACGACCACCGAGTACAGCTGCCCGTTGTACGGCACCAGGCTCACGAGCACACGGTCGCCGAGCTGCGCCACGACCTCGTCCGGCGTCGCGACCGGCCGCGGCCGGCCCCACGGGCTCGTGTGCCAGCCGAGCCGGCTCGCCTCGTGCTGCAGTGCGGAATAGCGCTGCTCCAGCGCCTTCACGGGCTCGCCCTCGGCGCGGGCGCGCTGGATCGTGCGCTGCAGGTGCCGCATCTCCGTGATGTGCTTCGACAGCACCGGATCCTCGATCACCGGCAGCGGTTCGTAGCGGTAGACCTGGGCCCGCGTGCGCTCCAGCCACGCGAACATGCGGCGGGCGCCCGCGGCGTTGTTGCGGGCGCGGCGCAGCACGAGCTGCATCGCGAGCCGGCCCAGTTCTTCGCCGTGCACGGCCGTGCCGCACACCAGGTCGAGCCCGCCCATGCGGTCGCGGATCATGCCCAGCTCACGAAGCCCGGCGCGCGCCTGTGCGAGCGCGGACCGCGGCCGGCCCGTGGCCACGGCCAGCTCCGCGCGGCACAGCCGGAACAGCATCCGGTGGTCGATCGGCGTCGTCTCGCGCGGCTTCGGCACCCGGGCCAGCACCTTCGCGGCCTCGTCGATTTCCCGGCGCCGCAACAGGAGCCGGACGGCGAGCAGCCGCGCGACGGCCGCCTCGTCACGCACCCCGAGCCCCGACAGGCGTTCGGCCAGCGCCACGAGTTCGGCGGGCAGCCGCGGGGTCGACCGGGCGCCCCGCGTGCTGAGGATCTTGTGCGCGTCGGCGCGGAACCGGGCGAGGCCGGCGATCTCGGCCCACGTCGTGTTGCCGCGGCGCAGGAACCGGCGGCGCGCGGCGGACGCGAACTTGCGCGCCAGCTCGAAGTCTCCCTCCAGCAGCGCGGCGGCGGCGCGGGCGACTTCCGCTTCGGCGACGTACTGGCCCGTGCGGTTGGCCCGCAGCTGCGGGAGCGCTTCGTCGAGGTGGCGCGCCGCTTCCTCGCCGAGGCCCGCGGTGAGCAGCGCCCGCGCCTGGTCGAGGCGCACGACCTGCAGCGATCCGGGGCTGACGGTGCCGTAGAGCCGCGCCGCTTCCTCGTAGTTGCGCAAGGCCTCGGGCACGTCGCCGACGAGCTGGGCGTGGTCGCCGAGGTTCTGCCGGATCTTCCCTTCGAGCAACGTGTGACCGTGCTCGACGGCGAGCGTGAGCGCACGGCTGAGGTCGCGGTGCGCGGCGTCCGGCTTGTTCATCGCCATGTGCACGAGGGCGCGGTTGTTCAGCGTCCGCACGAGCAGCAGGAAGCCGTCGTCCACTTCGGACTCGATGGACGGCAGCACGAGGTCGTAGAGGGCCAGCGCGTCGGCGGAGCGGCCCGCGCGCATCACGACAACGGCGCGCTGCAGGCTGATGATCAGCCGCAACGAGCCGCGCACCGCGCCCTCCGGAAGCCGCAGCCGCACGGTTTCGGCGACCTCGAGGTGCGCCAGGCCCGCCTCGGTCGACGTGACCTCCGCCTCGGCCGAGGCCAGGCTGATGAGCACGCGGGTGTGCAGCTCGAGGACGTCGCCCACCGGCTCGGGAGCCCGCGCGAGCCGGTTCAGCGCCTGGTGGAACAGGCGTACCGCGGCGCCCGGCCGGAAGTCGGCGGCTGCGGCGCGGCCCCTCGTGTAGAAGTCAGCCGCCGCCGCGATCACCCGATCGGAGGCGGATTGCTGCTCGGACACACCCTCTATCTGAGCACACTCCAGCGACACGCCGTAACGCCCGTCCGGGTTCTAGAGCACGACCGTGGGAGTCACGACAGTCCGGCGCCGCGGCCCCTCACCGAGGTGCACCAGGATCTGCGTGGTCCCGCACGGCACGTTCTCGAGCACGAACCGGCCACCCTCGTCGGCGACGGTGGCGAACGTGCCCTCGTCGGCCACGCGGATCTCCACCTCGTACTCGCCGGCGGGCGCGAGCCAGCCGTCGATCCGGTGCAGCTTGCCGACGCGGGTCAAGTTGATCATCACCGTCAGGTCGCTGACGGTGAACGTGATCGTGCCCGTGGCCGTGCTGCGGACGCCGGCGAGCTCGCCGGCGCGCTCCCACCGCGCGACCTCGACGTCGAGGTTCTCCAGTTCGAGCGCGAACTGGACCCGCTGCACCAGATCGTCCGGTGGCGGGTCCAGTTCGTCGAGGAAACGGCCTAGATCGGCAAGCAGCGTCTCGTCGTCCGGCAGAGCGCTGCCACTTCCCGGCGCGCCGATGTCGTTCATCGGCCACCCCCTTCTCCTGCGAGGAGATCGCGCATCGTGTCGAGGCAACGACCCCTGGTGGGTCCGATGCTGCCGCGCGGCATCCGCATCGCTTCGGCCACCGCCTGGTATTCGGCGCGGCCGGCGAGAACGGTGAGGCGAAGCAGTTCCTGGCAGCGAGTGGGCAGCCGGAGGAAGGCGCGCCAGACCCGTCGGTCGTTGTCGGCGCGCACGGCTTCGTCCTCGGGCGCGGGGTGGGTGCTTTCGAGGTTCTCGGCGACCTCTTCGCTCAACGGCACCGGCTGGACGCGGCGCCCGTACGGGTGGGCAGCTTCGCGTCTCGCGGTGGTGATCAGCCACGCGGCCAGCGCGCGCGGATCGCGCAGCTTCTCCAGCTGGCTGAACAGAGCGAGCCACACCGTCTGCACTACGTCTTCGGCGACCTGGCGGTTCAGCCCGTTCGCGCGCGCGACGTGCCAGACGAGCGGCGTCAGCTCCTCGACGAGTTTCGCCATCGCCCGCCGGTCACCGGCCCGCGCCGCCTCCATGCAGGCAGCGTGCAGGTCGACGCCGGTCAGGCCTTCCCATGGCGGGTCTACCTCGGTGGTTTGCACGTCGGTCACCGTATCTGCCTCGCTCTCGAGGCGCGTTGGGTTCGGCGGCGGTGTCGCGGGTCTGTCTCGGGGGCCTTCTCGGGGAAGGAGCAGGCAGGAAGGGCTGGGATACATCGGGTCACTTACTCGGGTGGTGGGCCGTCGTGGTGGGTCGGTGCTGCGGAGTGGTGCTGCGGAGTGGTGGTGATCGGTGCTGTGGATCGGTGGCTCACGGTCGGGTGCTGGGTGGTCCGATCGTGGGCGGGCCGGCCTGGTGGGCCAGCCCCTTGCGGCCGGTTTCCGCGGCCCGACCTGGTGGGGCCGGTCCTCGGTTCTCGGTCCTCGGTCTCGGTCCTCGCCGTCTCGGTGCGCCGGCTCGGTGCGCCGGTCCTCGTCCTCGCGGTTCAGTTGCCGGTGGCCGACCTGGCGGGTCGGTCCCTCGTGTCGCGGTGCTCCGGCCTGGCGGGTCGGTCCTCGGTCGTGCCGGCTCGGTACGCCGGTCCTCCCCCTCGTCGGGTCCGGCTTCCGTGGCCCGACCTGGTGGGTCGGTCCTCAGTCACCTGGTCTCGCCGTGAGCCGGCGTGGTGTGCCGGTTCCTGTCCTCGTGGTCCGCGGTGGCGGGCCGGCTCGTCGTGGACCGGTCTGGTCCTCCGGTCCGGTTGATCACCCGATCCGGCGTGGTGCGCCAGACCGCCGACCCGGGCCGGTTGGTCCTCCGGCCCGCTCCGTGATCCGCCCTGGCCGCTCACCCGATCTGGTGTGGTGCACCGGATCGCCAGCCGCACCGGGCCTCCGTGGGCCGATCCGGTGGACCGGCCCTTGTAGCCGCGCCGGGGCGGCTCCCCCGTGGGTCGGCCCGGTGGTGCGGCTTCGTGCACCGACCGGCGCGGGCGTGCACCCGCACCGGCCGGCGCTCCCCTCCCTCTTCCACGGGTCCGCTCCCCATCGAACCCGTCCGGGCGGCTCCTCCCCTGAACCCGCCCGGCAGACGGCGTCCGGCAGCCCCCTCGGCCCCCGGGCGCCGCCCGGTCTCGCTACTTCGAGGTGGTCGGCTCGTCGTAGGGGTCGAAAGCGCCGTCAGGCTGCGTCGTGCCACCGCCACCGTGCGGCGGCTTGCCGGTGGTGACCGGCGGGGCGGGGGTGGTCGGCGTGTTCTCTTCGGTGGACTCGGCGGGCATCTGGGTCTCCCTTTTCCCTCGGCTGCCCCATAGGACGCAACAAGGGTCCCCCCAGATACACGGAGAGCGAAGATTTCTGGGAACATTTCGTCTCCGCTGATCAGATGGGTTGGCGCGGCTCCCTCGGATGCGGATCGACCGTGACCCCGGGTAGGCCGGCGACCACCGCGGGCGCCAGCGCCGCGGCCCAATCGCGGTACCCGATCGGCCCCGGGTGGAAGCGGTCCTCGGCGAACGTGCCCTCGTGCAGCAGGTCGGGTGTCATCGCCGAGTACGTGACACCCGGCAGCCGCGCGAGCTCGGCCGCGGCTGCGTCCAACGCCGTCGAGCGCGCGGACAGCGCGTCGCGCAGCGGCCGGGGCAACGACGGGAAGCTCGCCATCGGCGGCACCCCGGCCAGGACCACCGGCACCGGCCCCAGCCGTTGCCGCACGTCGGCGACCACCCCCAGCAGGTCGCGCCGGAACCGCGCGGCCGAGTGCAGCTCGAGAGTGTCGTTCACCCCCAGCGCGACCACCACGACGTCGGCCGGCGCCAGCCGCGCGACCAGCGACCGCCGGACCACCGCGGCGGTCGCCCCCGTCAGACCCACCGCCTGCCAGCGCACCCGCAGACCACGGCGGGCGAGCTCGTTCGCGAGCTGACCGGTGAGCCCGTCGGCGTGCGCGGCCACGCCGACACCGTCCACGGTGGACTCCCCGAGCACGACGAGCCGGACCACCGGGCCGTCGCCGAGGACGCCCGAGGTCGGCCCGCCGGCGCCGGGCAGGCGTGGGGTGCCGCGGCGGACGCGCAGCGCTTGCACCGCGAGGACCGGGGCCAGCGCGGCGAACAGGAAGAGCCGGAGGAGAGCCATGCCACCGACCTTAAACACGATCACCGACCGTTCCGGCCCGCGAGGCCGAGTTGTCCACAGGCAGAGCGAGTTGTGGACAACTCGTCCTCAACCGCGCGCGATCCCGACGGTTTCCCCGACCAACGCCGTATCCTCCGCCGCGTCGAGCAGGAACGTCGCGACGTCCGCGCGCGAAATGCTGAAGCCGCCCCGCAAAGCGCCTCGCGAACTCGACCGCACCCGGCCCGTGGCCGGACCGTCGGTGAGCCGAGGCGGACGCACGATCGTCCACTTCAGGTCACTGGCCCGGATCGCCGACTCCATCACGCGCAGATCGTCGAAACCGTTGCGCAGCACCGCACCCAGGATGGGCTTGACCACGAACCGCGTGAACGGGTCGTCGCCCTCGGTCGTCAGGCCGATCGCGCTCACCGCGACGAACCGCGTGGTCCCGGCCGCCGCGATCACGGCTCGCGCACCGTCGGCGTTCACCGTGGTCGGACGGCGGTCGCGCGCCCCGAGCGCCAGGACGATCGCGTCGCGTCCCTCGAGCGCCAAACCCAGCGAAGGATCGTCGAGCGCGTGCACCGCGACGTCCAGCCGCGGATGGCTCGCGACGTGCAGCCGCTCGGGCGACCGGACCACGGCCGTCACGTGCCAGCCCCGCGCGAGCGCCTCCCGCACGGCCAGCGTGCCGATCCGTCCACTCGCGCCGAGAACGGTGATCTTCATGGCGACTCCTCCGACCCAGGGGTGAGTGTTTACTCACCAGGTAGGGTGAGTAAACACTCACCACGCTGAGAACGTCCTCAGGGAGCACCGTTGGGAAGCCGTCAGGACCTCGTCGCCGCAGCCGCCAAGGTCATGCGCGAGCAGGGCTACGCACACGCGACCACGAAGGCCATCGCGCAGGCCGCGGGGTATTCGGAAGCCTTGCTGTACAAGCACTTCCGCGACAAGACGGCGTTGTTCCTCGCCGTGCTGAGCGAGGAGCTGCCGGCGCTGGGCGCCACGGCCGCGCGCCTCACGCGCCACGCCGCCGACGCGTCGCTGGAACAGAACCTGACCGAGCTGGCCGGCACCGCGCTCGAGTTCTACCGCGCGAGCTTCCCGATCTCCGTCTCGATCTTCTCCTCGCGCGACCTGCTGCGCACCCACCGCGCCGCGCTCGACGCCGAACACGGCCCCGACCAGCCGATCGTCCTGGTGGAGACGTACCTGCGGGCCGAAGCCGCGCTCGGCCGCATCCCCGCCCACACCGACCTCGACGCGGCGGCACGGCTGCTGCTCGGCGCGTGCTTCCAGCAGGCCTTCCTGGACTCCTTCGAAGACACCGACAGCGGCACCGCCGTCGCGGCCCGCCTGGCGAAAACGCTGATCGCCGGGTTCCGCTAGACCATCAGGCTTCGGCCGCCCGCTGCCGGGACCGCTCCTCGTGCCACCGGTCGTAGAGGTTCGTGACCTCTTTCAGCACGAACGACAGGAAGTCCTGCATCTCCGCCAGCCGCTTGCCGGCCGGCGTGTCCGCGCCCAGCGCGTCGATGCCTTCCTCGGCCGCGTCGCGCCACATGATCAGGAACCGGTCGCGTTTGAGGAATGTCGCGTACCAAAGGTCGTCGTACAGCCGGTAGTGGTCGCGCCGCTCGCCCGGCTCGCGGACCTTCGTCACGAGCCCCACCTGCTCCAGGTACCGCACGGCACCGGAAACGGCCGCGGGACTCACCGACAGCTGCGACGCCAGATCGGCGGCCGTGAGCTGACCTTCGTCGGTCGTCATCAGGGCCGCGAAGACGCGGGCGGCCATGCGCTGCATCCCGATCTGCGACAGCACGAGGCCCAGGCTCTCGACGTACCGGCGGACGGCGTCCTCGTCTCGCTGCGTCGTCATTCGTCCATCCTCTCGCACGCCCCAGGCCATGATCACTAGATCCAGACATTTTCTTAACTTCACAACTTCGTGAAACAAGTGTAGCTTCCGAAACATGGGAAACGCCATCTCGATCTCCGGCCTCCACAAGTCGTTTGGCGCGGCGATGGCCCTCGACGGCCTCGATCTCCAGGTTCCCGTGGGGGAAGTCCACGGTTTTCTCGGCCCGAACGGCGCCGGGAAGTCCACCACCGTCCGGGTTCTGCTCGGGCTGCTGCACGCCGACGCGGGCGAGGTGCGCCTGCTCGACGGCGATCCCTGGCGCGACGCGGCGTGCCTGCACCACCGCCTCGCCTACGTGCCCGGCGACGTCAACCTCTGGCCCAACCTCTCGGGCGGCGAGGTGATCGACCTGCTCGGCCGCCTGCGCGGCGGGCTCGACCAGGGCCGGCGCAAGGACCTCATCGAGCGGTTCGACCTCGACCCGCGCAAGAAAGGCCGCACGTACTCCAAGGGCAACCGGCAGAAGGTCGCCATCGTGGCCGCGCTCGCGTCCACTGTGGACCTGCTGATCCTCGACGAGCCGACCTCGGGCCTCGACCCGCTCATGGAGTCGGTGTTCCAGGAGTGCATCCAGGAGGAACGCGCGCAGGGGCGCACCGTGCTGCTGTCGAGCCACATCCTCGCGGAGGTGGAAGCGTTGTGCGACAAGGTGAGCATCATCCGCAACGGCCGCACCGTCGAGTCCGGCACGCTGGCCGAGCTGCGCCACCTGACCCGCACGTCGATCACCGCGGAGCTGGCCGGGCCGCCCAACGGCCTGGCCAATCTCGCCGACGTCCACGACCTCGAGGTCACCGGCAACCGCGTGAAGTTCGACGTCGAGACGCGCTCGCTCGACGACGCGTTGCGCCAGCTCACGCAGGTCGGCGTGCGCAGCCTGGTCAGCCAGCCGCCGACGCTCGAGGAGCTCTTCCTGCGCCACTACACCGAGGGGACCGGGAAATGACCGCGACCCTCACGCGGGCGCCGGCCACGAACACGGCGCTCGTCGGCACCTGGCACCTCACGCGGCTCGCGCTGCGGCGCGACCGCGTGATCCTGCCGATCTGGATCGTGCTGCTCAGCATCGTCCCGGCCGCCACGGTGTCGAGCTACGACCAGTTCTACCCCGACGCCGCCAGCCGCGCGGCACTCACCGCGGGTGCCGCCGCGAACCCGTCGTTCTCCCTGCTCTACGGCCCCGCCTTCGACCTCACGACGGCGGGTGGCTTCATCGCGTGGCGCATGGGCGGGTTCCTCGCGCTGCTCATCGGGCTGATGGCGGTCTTCACGGTCACGCGCCACACGCGCGCCGAGGAGGACTCGGGTCGCGCGGAGCTGCTGGCGTCCACTGTGGTCGGTCGCTACGCGGCGCTGACGGCGGCCGTCCTCGTCTCCGGCGCGGCGAGCGTGCTGATCGGCGTGATCCAGGTCGGCACGATGATCAGCGCGAAGCTGCCGGCCGACGGTGCGCTGGCCTTCGGCGCGGGCACGGCGTTGGCGGGCTTGGTGTTCACGGGCGTCGCGGCGGTGGCCGTGCAGCTCGCCGAGTACTCGCGCACGGCCAACGGCATCGGCACCGCGGTGATCGGCGTCGCCTTCCTGCTGCGCGGCGCGGGCGACTCGACGTCCGACGCCCACTGGCTCTCGTGGCTTTCGCCGATCGGCTGGTCGCAGCAGGTGCGCCCCTTCGCGGGCGAACGGTGGTGGGTGCTGCTCCTGCCCGTCGTGCTGAGTTTCGTGCTGGGCGCCGCCGGCTACGCCCTCCTGCCGCGACGCGACGTCGGCACCGGCCTGGTGCCGCCCCGTCCGGGACCGCCTGGAGCGAAGGCCTCGCTGCGCACGCCGTTCGCGCTGGCGTGGCGGCTGCAACGCGGCCCGCTGCTGGGCTGGGTCATCGGCTTCGCCGTCGGCGGCGCGCTGTTCGGCTCCATCGCGAGCGGCATCTCCGGCCTCGTCGGCGACACCGAGCAGACGCGTCAGATCTTCGAGCGCCTCGGCGGTTCCGATGCGATCGTCGACGCGTTCCTCGCGACGATGGTGAGCCTGTTCGCCATGCTCAGCGCGCTCTACGGCGTGCAGGCGACGTTGCGGATGCGCACCGAGGAGACGGGCGTGCGCTTCGAACCGCTCCTCGCCACCCGCGTCGGCCGGCTGCGGCTGGCGGCGAGCCACCTCGTGTTCGCGTACGTCGGGACAGCCCTGCTGGTGCTCGTCGGCGGAGTGCTGCTGGGCATTTCGCACGGGCTGCGCTCCGGCGACGTCGGGGGTTCCGTGGCCGACATGCTGACGGCCGTGCTGGTGCAGGTGCCGGCGACGTGGGTGATCGTTTCGGTGTGCACGCTGCTTTTCGGGCTGCTGCCGCGCTTCACCGGCCTGGCCTGGGCGGCCGGTGCGTTGGGGCTGCTGATCAGCCTCTTCGGGCCGGTGGTGAACGCGCCGCAGGCGGTGCTGGATGTTTCGCCGTTCCAGCACCCGCCGAAGCTCCCGGGCGCGGCCTTCACGGCGACACCGATCGTGTGGCTGCTGGTGATCGCGGTGGCGTGCCTGGTGGTCGGCCTGTTCGGCTGGCGCCGGCGGGACGTGGGTTAGCGAACGGTCCCGTCGGGCCCGACGACCAGGTGGACTTGGACTCCTGGCTCACCACACCGGCTCGCTTTCGGCGTCGATGGGTGGACGGTCGTTCGCTGCGGCCGGCCACCGTCGAAGGCGAGCTCGACTTCGACGGGCGCGGCGGGCAGTCCGGGGATCTCGACGAACCCGTACCGCCCGCCGGTCGGCGTGGCCGATGCTGCGCAGGCCGTGGCGGTGCAGGTGGTGGGGCCGGCAGTGGTGGCGTTCTGGAGCTCCACCTGGCGCCGGGTGCAGTGGCCAGACCAGCACGCCGTTACTTCCGCTCGACTGAACTGCCCGGCCGGCACGTCGATGGCGAGGCCGTCGGGCGCGGCGATCGCCGGGCACATGAGCGGTGGTGGGCTGCAGGCGGCGAGGCTGAGCAGGAGGACGGCGACGGCCAGGTGTCTTCGCACGTCAGCCAGACGTACGGGGGCGCCCGGCCGGTTGCATCACCACTGCGACGAGGCGACGTTCGGCGCGATGGCCGACGTCGGCCCCAGCGACGTCGGCGAGCCCGACTCCGACACGGGCGCCGGCGGCTCGCGGGTCACGGACACCGTCGACGTCGTCGTGCGCGGGGGCGGCGCGGGTTCGGACTGTCCGGACTGCGATTGCGTGACAGTCACCGGGGGTGGCGGCTGACCCGTGACCGTCACCGTGACCGGTTGCGCGGGCGGTGGCGACGACGGGACCGACGAATCAGCCGGACGCACCGGCGAGTTCCCGGCCACGAGGAGTGCCGCCACCAGCAGGCCGACGGCGAAGCCGGCGAGCCCGGTTACGACGACAGAACCCCAGGTCGGAGCCGTGTTGGACAAACCGGCACCTCCCTCGCCGAGCCGACGCGCGGGTACGAGGAGTAGTCGCGTTGATCTTATGCCCCGTTACAGACGGTGCAAGTTGAGCCGAATAAACTCAAGTTTTCGATCAGATGACACTGCGCCGCAGGTCCAAGGGCTCGCCGCGACCGGCCCCGGCCGGCCTCCCACGAGCAAACGTTGTGCGGCGCCACCGGATTCTGCCGCTTTCCGCTCACCAGCAGCGCCACCCTCGCGGCCCGATCGCTCTGACGACACTCGCGCCGGCTCCGCAGCCACCCGCCGCCCCAGCGCCCGGCTCGGCGCTCGACAATCGCCCTTTGCGAGGCGCTCACCAGGCAAAACCCCCGCCCTCCCAAGGGGGGCGTCCCCTCTCCATTCTACCGGCCAGCGCCGACAGGACCGTTGAAAAGCTGCGCAGAGGCCCGAGTTATCCACAACTCGATGCCGCTGTGGACAACTCGGGCAGGTCACGCAGCGGACATCGGCGGATCACGAGGGCAGGTCACAGAGAGTTGAGGTCGGCAGAGGGCCGAGGTCGACCACAGGGCAGCGGCGACAGGCGCCAGACGGCCTGGGCGGGTACGTCGCCGGCGGTGCAGGCGCGGGGGTTCGGGATCATCCTCGTCAACGTCTACGCCGTGAGCTTCCGCCAGGCCGTCACGCCGAGGCGGCTGCTGGGTCGCGTGACCTCGACGACGCTGATCCGCGGCACCGCGCCGCTGGGCAGCCTGGCGGGTGGCGGCCTGAGCCACGGTGACGTCGATGCGCACCACGCCGTACGTCGTCGGCGTCGGGCTGGTGTTGTCGACGGCGATCCTGCTCGCGTCGCCGCTGCGGAAGCTCAGGGACCTGCCGGGGTGACGGTGCGGAGGCCGTCGAGCAGCACGCGGACCAAGTGATGACTGCCGGGCGAATAGCGCTCCACCGCCAACGCACCGACGATGAGCGCACGCAGGTCGTCGCCGTCGAGGTCGGTGCGGACGGCGCCCGCGGCCTGCGCGCGTTCGAGCAGGGCGGCGAGGTTCGCGCGGAACTCCGTGCCGACGTCTGCCTTGTACGCGGAGCCCGTGGTGGCGCCGAGGGCTTCGCAGATCGCGCGGTTGAGGGAGGCTTGCTTGATCACGCGTGCGAAGTAGTCGTAGAAGGCCTCGCCCGGGTCTTCGGCGTCGACGAGCTCGCGGGCCTCGGCCGCGAACTGCTCCAGCCGCTCCAGCACCACGGCCTGGAAAAGCGCTTCCTTGCTGGGGAAATGTCGATAGACCGTGCCCGCGCCGACGCCCGCGAGCCGCGCGATGTCGTCGAGGGGCACGGCCAGGCCGTCGGCCGCGAAGGCCTCCTCGGCGGCGGCCAGCACGCGGGCCCGGTTGCGGCGCGCGTCGGCGCGCAGCACTGGCTTGTCCACGGGCGTCCTCCTCGATCTCGTTGACAACCGGAGCGCACACTCCGTATCGTGGGAACCGGGTGCACCGTTCCGATTAAACCTCATTCTTCCTCGGAGAACTCCTGATGAGCCGAACCGTGTCCGAAATCTCGCAGCTCTTCGTCCGCAGCATGCAGACGCTCGACCCCGCGCCGCTCGCCGACGTCTTCGCCGCCGAAGCCGTGTACGAACTGCCCTTCCACGGACACCGCGTCGAGGGCCGCGAAGCGATCCTGGCGACGCTCGGCGACGGCGCCGTCCGCGCCCGAGCGCTCGGGCTGGATTCCGTGGAAGTCGGCATCCGCGAACTGGCCGACGGGTTCGTCGCGGAGCTCACCGTCGAGGGCCGCAACCCGCACACCGGGGAGAGCTACGGGTTCCCGTCGTCGGTCGGGCTGGTGACCGTCCACAATGGAGAGATAACGGCGTACCGCGACTTCCCCAACACCGCGGCCGCGCACACCATGACCGGTGCCGCGACGGTGTTCCGGCAGTTCCTGGACGCGTCCGTGGAGAACCGCTGGGACGACCTCGCCGACCTCTACGCCGAGGACGTGGTGCTGGAAATGCCCTTCACCCCGGTCGGCGTGCCGCGCGTGACGCACGGGCGCGAGGAATTGCGCCGACGCTTCCGCGCGGCCGCGTCGGTGCGCCGCATGACCAAGGCGGACAACGTCGTCGTGCACGAAACCACCGACCCGTCCGTGCTCGTCACGGAGTTCGACCTCCACGGCGACTTCGGCGGCGAGCCGTTCGTCTCGTCGTACGTCATGGTGCTGACCGTGCGCGACGGCAAGATCTCCCACACCCGCGACTACACCGACACCGCGGCGGCGGCGAAGCGGATCACTGCGTCGCGGTCTGTGCCGCCGGTGGGCTGAACAGGCGTTCGGCCGTCGAGGTCGTCCAGCCCCACACGCCGGGGACCAGGAGCACGCCCACGACGACGAAAATCGGGAACACCAGCCGTGTCTCCACCTTTTTGCCGGTGCGCAGGCGGAAGATCTTCGGCGGCCGGATCTCGTACCAGGTTTCGCCCGCGATGGGCAGTGGGAAGAGGAACGGGCAGCCCGACTCGGTGAGCGAGTCGCCGAGGCAGTGGACCAGACAGCCGGCCGCCACGGCGATGCCGAGCCAGCCCGAGATCTGCTGCAGCTGCGCGACGTGATCGGGCGGCGCGGTGAGGTACCACCACAGGATGGCGCCGATGATGACCGGCAGCAGCCAGTCGCCCAGGGCGCCTTCTGCGAGCAGCAGACCGAAGAGCATCACACCGAACACGGCCCACGGACCGCCGGCGGAAGCCCCCCACGATGCGAGCGCACCCAGACCGGCGGCGAAGAGCACCGTGTGCGAGAGGTGGCGGTGCTTGCCGGTCACCTTCTCGTCGCGCGGCCCCTTCGTCAGGGCATACACCGCCGCCGAAACGCGGCGCAGCAGCCACGACAGCGCGCCCGTCAGCCAGCCGAGGAGGCGGGACGCGCTGGCGCCGGGGTGGTCGAGGTCGGGGAGCAACGCGAAGCCGGCTGTGGTGGCGGCGAAGACCACCGCCTGGTGCACGGAACCGGCGCCGACCGCGGGCGCGAGGGCGAGCCCCGCGCACCAGCCGGTCAGGGCGTGGGTGCGCCCCATCATCGTGGATCTCCCCCAGGTCGCGAGCGGAATTCAGGTCCGCGCGACCGTATCGGGGATCAGGCGGGCGGTTCCTCCGACACGCTCAGGTGTT
This sequence comes from Amycolatopsis sp. NPDC047767, assembly GCF_040704195.1. Classification (NCBI taxonomy): domain Bacteria; kingdom Bacillati; phylum Actinomycetota; class Actinomycetes; order Pseudonocardiales; family Pseudonocardiaceae; genus Amycolatopsis; species Amycolatopsis sp. NPDC047767. Next base: position 271,972 of record NZ_JBEYSJ010000003.1, on the reverse strand, counting down.
CGGCCACTCCCGTGAGCTCGATGACGCGGCTCACGGCCGAGCTGGGGACCACCGCGAGCTCGACGTCCTGCTCACGGGCCTGCCGCTGGGCGTGCAGGACCACGTTCAACGCCGAGGAGTCGAAGAAGGTCACCCCGGTCAAGTCGGCCACCACGCGCTGCGAGCTCTTGTCCGCGATCAACCCGGCAAGGGCTTCCTGCAGCTGCGGGCTGGTGAGCAGGTCGAGCTCACCGTTGACCACCACCCGCGGCTCGGCGGCCTCGGTGTCCAGCGTGATGCCGAACCCCGGAGGGGTGGCGTTCTGGTCGGCTGCGGGCATGCAGTTTCTCCTCGTCAGGCGCTGCTGCTGCGCCGGTACGCGCCTGTAGTTCAAGCGGCAACCGTTCACGGTTCCAGGCATCTGGAAAGTCCAACCCTAACCCAGTGGGTGACCGCCGCCGCGTCGGCCGCCACTGTCCCGGACAACGGCGCAGGAGAGCAAGAGCCGGACGGCGGCAAGGGCGTTCAGGCGAACGGCCGCGCACACATCGACCCGCGTGCCGTCGGGGCACGCGGGGCGGGTTCGGGGCTGGGTCAGGCGGACAGCGGGTCGCGCTTGGCGGCGCGGCGTTCCCGCATGAACAGCTCACGGCGCTCGATCTCGCCGAGGCCGCCCCAGATGCCGTACGGCTCCTGTACGGTCATGGCGTGCTTGCGGCACTGCGCCAGCACGGGGCAGGTCTGGCAGATCGCCTTGGCGCGCGACTCACGACGCTCGCGTGCGGACCCACGCTCGTTGTCGGTGTGGAAGAACAGACTGCTGTCCGCGCCGCGGCAGGAACCCTGCAGCTGCCACTCCCACTCCTCGGCGACCACGTTGGGCAGCCGGCTCACGTCAGCCATCTCGTCCCCACCTTTCCCGGGATCAGCACTTCGACCGCTACATGCCCGCCGGTCGCGCGAATCAAACCCGGGTTTGGTTTGCTCACACCCCGGGCATGAGCAGACCGGGCAGCACAGGACACGGCCGAGTGAGCCGGAGAGAGGACCGCACGTGGAGGACAACGCCCCGCTCGATCGGGAGGACGCCCAGCTCATCGAGGTGCGGACGGCGGCCATCCCGCACGTGGTGCCCACGCTGCGCACGATCGTCGCGGACATCGCGATGCGCCAGGACTTCGACCTCGACGCGGTGGAAGACCTGCGGATGGCGGTGGACGAGGCGTGCTCGATGCTCCTGCCGTCCTCGGCCGACGGCAAGCTGACCTGCGTCTTCTCGTGGATCGAGGGGCGCATCGAGGTCACCGTGTCGGTGGTCGCCGACACCCCGGACCACGGTGACGACACCGGTCTGTCCTGGCAGCTGCTCACGGCGCTGGCCACGTCGGCTCGCCGCACCGTGACCCCGGCCGAGGGCCGGTACCTCTCCCGGGTTCAGCTCGTCCGGGAGAGCGAGGTGGCGCGCCCGTGACCACCCCCGCCGAAGGCGGCGAGACCGATGTGGCGTCGCTGTTCGACGAGCTGGCCCAGCTGCCCGAAGGCTCGCCGCGCCGCGAGGAGATCCGCGACAGACTGGTGCGCGAGCACCTGGAGCTCGCCCGCAACCTCGCGCGGAAGTTCCGCAACCGCGACGAGGCCATGGACGACCTCGTGCAGATCGCGACGGTCGGCCTGATCCACGCCGTCGACCGCTACGACCCGACGCAGGGCACCGACTTCCTGGCGTTCGCCGTCCCCACCATTTCGGGTGAACTGCGTCACCACTTCCGGGACAACAGCTGGTCGGTACGGGTTCCGAGGCGGCTGAAAGAGCTCAACGCGTCCATCTCCGCCGCGCGCGAGGAGCTCACCGTGCGGCTCTCGCGCGCGCCGCGCCCGAGTGAGATCGCGCAGCACCTCGGCGTGCCGATGGAGGACGTGTACGAAGGCCTGCGCGCCGGCCAGGGCCGCTACGGCGCTTCGCTGGACAACCTGCTGGAGAACTCCGCGCACACGCGCTTCGGCGCGCCCGACGCGAACCTCAGCCAGGCGGAGCTGCGCGAGGCGCTGCGGCCCATGCTGGAGAGCCTGCCGGAGCGGGAGCGCAAGATCGTCGCGCTGCGGTTCGGGTCGGGCATGAGCCAGTCGGACATCGCGCGCCGCGTGGGCGTTTCGCAGATGCAGGTGTCGCGCCTGCTCGCGTCGACGCTGAAAAAACTGCGGACCGGACTCGTCGAGACCGACATCACCGAGGGCACCTGATTCGGGGTCCCCCCGCTTGGGTAGTAAGCCGGTGCGAGTAACGGACAGGTCGGGAGGTGTGGAAGCCATGACGACGTCGAAGATGCCGACGCGAGGCACCACGACACCCGCCACCGTGCGCCTGGCGCTCCCGGACGACGTCATCGCGCCCGCGATCGCCCGCCACGCTGTCCGCGCCGCGCTCGAAGAGCTGGCTGTGGGCGACCAATGGCGGGACGACGTATTGCTGGCGACGTCCGAGCTGGTGACCAACGCGTTCGAGCACGGTGAGCGGCCGGATCGGCTGGAGCTGCGGCTCTCGGAGGGACGGCTGGTGGTCTGCGTCTTCGACGCCGGCCACGAGGTGCCGCGCCTCAAGGAACCCTCACCGGAGGCCGCGCGCAGCCGGGGACTGCAGCTGGTCCACGTGCTGTCGCAGGAGTGGGGCTACGAGCCGTGCGCGGGCGGGAAGTACGTCTGGGCAGCGTTCGCGGTGGGACCGGTCGCGTGAGTGCCTTGACCGCTCGGCGCTGATCCGGGTCCGCTTAGGATCGCTCGTATGGAGACTCGCAAGATCACCCGGCTGGGGCGTGAGGTGTCCGCCGTCGGCCTCGGGTGCTGGCAGCTCGGCGCCGACTGGGGCACCGTCGACGAATCCGAGGCCATGGGCGTGCTGCACGCGGCGGCCGACGAAGGCGTCACCTTCTTCGACACCGCCGACGTCTACGGCGACGGCCGCAGCGAGACGCTGGTCGGCCGCTTCCGCCGCGAACGTGGCGACGGCGTGTTCGTGGCCACGAAGATGGGCCGCCGCGCCGAGCAGGTACCGGAGAACTACGTCGAGAAGAACTTTCGCGAGTGGAACGACCGGTCCCGCCGCAACCTCGGCATGGACACCCTCGACCTCGTCCAGCTCCACTGCCCGCCGACCGCCGTGTACTCGTCGGACGCCGTGTACGACGCACTGGACCGCATGGTCGACGAAGGCCGGATCAAGGCCTACGGCGTCAGCGTCGAAACGTGCGACGAGGCCCTGACGGCACTTTCGCGGCCGAACGTCGCGTCGGTGCAGATCATCCTGAACTGCCTGCGGCTCAAGCCCCTGGAGCGCGTGCTGCCCAAGGCAGTCGAGACGGGCGCCGGGATCATCGCGCGGGTGCCGCTGGCGTCGGGCCTGCTGTCGGGCCGCTACACGGCCGCGACGACCTTCGGGACCGACGACCACCGCAACTTCAACCGGCACGGCGAGGCGTTCGACGTCGGCGAGACCTTCTCGGGCGTGCCGTTCGAGGTCGGGCTGGAGGCCGTGGAGCGCCTGCGCGGGCTGGTGCCGGAGGGGCAGACCCTGGCGCAGTTCGCGTTGCGGTGGATTCTGGATCAGCTCGGGGTTTCCGTGGTGATCCCGGGTGCGCGCAACGCGGAGCAGGCACGGGGCAACACCGTCGCCGCCGGGCTGGCCCCGCTGCCGGAAGAAGCGGCGGCCGGCGTGCGGGCCACGTACGACGAACTGATCCGGCCACTGGTGCACGACAAGTGGTGACGGGCTAGGAAAAGGGCTTCCTCGAGCGGAGATTCACTCGAGGAAGCCCTTTCTTCTGTTCGATGGCTCGCTATTCCACCGTGAGCGTCAGGCGTTGCACTCCCCAGTCGTTGGCCTGGTTGCCCGGCAGCCAGACGTCCAGGATGTCGTCCTTGATCCAGCTGCCGATGTCGGCCGCGTAGCAGTGGCCGTAGCCCGGGACGGAAATCCTGGTGCCCCAAGGGATGTTGCGGGCGTCGACGGCGCAGAAGCCCGGGCCGGCCTGGTAGCCGAGGGCGGTTTGGGCGACGTCGTTGTAGGCGGTGACGCGGTAGTTGAGCGTGGTGCCCTTGGCGACGGCGTAGGGCGCCAGCTGACCGGACGAGCCCACGCGGTACGCGGTGGAGATCTGGCCGAGCGAGCCGGGTGAGTTGTCCTCGGCCGTCATGGCGTAGAGCTGGTAGCTGGCGTTCTGGCAGGGGCTCGCGTCGGTGACCTGGAGCGTCTGCTGGCCCCAGTCGCTGATCCACTGCAGGGCCTGGCCGTTGCGGAATGCACGGTAGGCCTTGGCGCCCGGCACGCGGGAGAACGTGAAGGTGACCTTGCCGTCGCCGCCGAGGCCGCCGGTGACGCCGGTGGGCGCGGGCAGGCGGTTGCTCACGTTGACCGCGCCGACGAGGGAGCCCGGGCCGTGGCCGCCGGAGACGGGGCGGTCGGGGATCGGGCCGGTGTAGAAGTGCTGGCACGCGGGCAAAGTCGCGGCGCTGGCCGTCGCGACGGGGACGGTGACGAGCGCGCCGAGCGCGAGCACGGCGGCGCTGAGGGCTCTGAGTTTCACTTTCGGAACCTCCAGTGGGGACCGGGGTGGAGGAACCGTGCACGGGAGACCGACGTTAGGGAGCACCGAGCCAGCGGTCAATAGGTCTGGACCATTTGGCGGCGCCGCGGTGTCAGAGCGTGGCGAAATACCGCTCGAGCCGCTCGGCCAGCTCAGCCGGACGGCTCAACGCGACGCCGTGGGACCCGTCGATCTCGTCGGCCTCGACGCCGAGCCGCTCGCGCGCGACGCGCCGCTGCAGCTCGGGCGAGAAGAACTTGTCGTCGCGGCAGAGGAGCACGCGCGTGGGGAGGTCGGGCAACTGCGCGTCGGGCCACGGGTCGTCCCACTCCGCGCTGAGCTGGTCGCGGCTGCGGCTCAGGGCTTCGGCGGCGAGCTCCGGCGGCACGTCGCCGAGGTAGATCTCCGTGTCGGTGAGGTCCGCGCCCGGGCCTTCGAACCCGACGTTGCCCCACCACTGGGCCGGCGGCTCCCCCGGCGCGGGCACCATGCCGGCGAGGAAAACGAGCAGCCGCGCGTTTTCCAGCCGCGCCGCGGCCAGCCCAGCGGTGAATCCGCCGTAGGAATGCCCGACCACGACGATGTCCGGCTTTCCCTCCACCGCCGCGGTGGCCGTGGCCGCGAACTCCGCCAGCTTCGCCTCGGGGTTGCCGAGCGGCAGGTCCGGCGCCACGGCTTCGTGGCCGCGCCGCCGCAGCTCGTCGACGACGAGGTGCCATTCCCAGCCGCTGCCGCCACCGCCGTGGATGAGGAGGAAGGTCGCCATGCCAGGGACAGTAACCGAGGGGTCCGACAGTTCCGGCCCGCGTATCAGGCCGGGCAGCGGCGCAGCATGTCCTGCAGCGCCGTCTTCTCCCCCGTCGTGATGGTGAGGCCGTAGAAGTGCTTCACGGTCACCCAGTCCGTCGCGTAGGTGCACCAGAACGACACCAGCGGCGGCTTCCACTCGTCGGGCGCCTTGTCGCCCTTCTGCTGGTTGAGGTTGTCCGTGACGGCGAAGAGCTGGGGGCGAGTGAGGTCGTTGGCGAACTGCTCGCGTTTGGACTGCGGCCAGTCGCGCGCGCCGCTGGCCCAGGCCTGGCCGAGGGGCACCATGTGGTCGATGTCGACGTCGCCGGGCTTGGTCCAGGTCTCGGCGTCGTACACGCTGAACCAGGTGCCGGACGTCGGGTTGCAGTCGGTGCCGGCCTTGACGTCCTTGCCGTCGCGCTTGAGCACGAGCTCGCGCGTGTTGCAGTTGTGCCCCTGGTTGTCCCAGTGCGGGAATTTGTCACGGGAGTAGCCGGACATCGACGTGCGCGGCGCGATTTTCAGCTCCGCCAGCTGCTGCGTGACGTCGGCGGGTGCGGCACCCGTGGGCTCGGCGCCGCTCGGCCGTCCGGCGTACCAGATCCCCGCGACGGCCACCACGAGAACCACGACGACCAGCAGGATTCGCTGGGTGGGAGACGTCCGGGCCATGCGCGCGTGATCCTCTCGACGGGTTCAGGAGGCGGCAGTACCGATCCGACCAAAGTAGGCCGACCCCCAAGCGGCGCGTAGCCGTTGCTACGAAGCCATTCGGCCGTGACTGTGGTCGGATTGGTAATGATCGGCGCAGTATGCCCGGCGCGAGGCCCGTGATCGCGCCGACACTCTCAGCTGCGCGCGAACCGTGTCCGGGACCACGGTGTCACGTCCGCGGCGCGTCGAGCGACTACTGGGGTGGGGGTAGGCGGAAGGGAGCGTTGCCGATGAGCGGGCGGCTGCGGAAGTGGAACTCGCGCGTCGACGACTACCTGCAGCGCAAGGCCGCGGAGGGCGGCAACGTCGTCGCGATGACACGCCTCGGCGCGGCGCTGCGCGAACGCGGCGAGCAGGCGGAGGCCGAGACGTGGTTCCGCCGCGCGGCGGCCGGCGGCGACCGCATCGCGATGACGGCGTTGGCGAACCTCCTGGCCGAGCGCGGTGTGCTCGACGAGGCCGAACGCTGGTACCACGAGGCCGCTCACGCCGGCGAGCCGCACGGGATGCTGGGCCTCGGCCGCGCGTACGAACGGCGCGGCCGCGTCGAGGACGCCGAGTACTGGTTCCACGAGGCCGCCGTGACCGGTGACGCCGACGCGATGGGCGCGCTCGGGCACCTGCTCGCCGAACGCGGCCGCTACGACGAGGCCGAGGACTGGTGCCGCCGCGCCGCGAGCACGGGCAACACGTCCGCGATGATCGACGTCGGCATCGTCATGCGCGAACGCGGCCGCTACAGCGAGGCCACGCGCTGGTGGCGCGAGGCCCTCGCCGACGGCGACCTCTCAGCGACCTGCCTGCTCGGCCGCCAGTCCGAACGCTTCGGCAAGCTCCAGGACGCCGAATCCTGGTACCGCCAGGGTGCGACCTCCGGCAACGTCGAGGCCACCGTCCGCCTGGGCCTGCTCCTGCACCGCCGCGGCGACGTCGACGAGGCCGAAGCCTGGTACCTCGACGCGGCCGAAGCCGGCGACGCCGCCGCGATGACCAACCTCGGCGTCCTGGCCCGCAACCGCGGCGACGAGGGCGAAGCCGCGGCCTGGTACCGCAAGGCGGCGGAGCACGGAAGCATCCCGGCGCTGACGAACCTCGGGCACCTGGCCGAGGCGCGGGATGAGCTGGCGAAGGCGGAGCGGTTCTTCCGGGCGGCGGCGGAGACCGGGGATGTGCAGGGGATGTTGAGCTTGGCGCGGATGCTGCAGGCGAGGGGTGCGGCGGAGGAGGCGGACACGTGGCTGTCGCGGGCGGAGGAGTCCCAAGGGGAGCATGACCGGGCTTGAACCCCAACCGGACATACAGCCGCCGCTTTTTTGGGAGGCGTCCCCGTCCCATTCTGTCGGCCACCACCGACAGTTCTGAGAAATCGCCGCCACCCCCGCCCAGTTGTCCACAACTCGGAGTGGCCTGTGGACAGACCGCAAAAACGAAAGCGCCCCGTGGCTCAGCGCCGAATCCCCGACCGAACCCCGCAGCCGCCCGAACCCGGTTCCACCGCAACATCACCCGCCGAAATCCGCAGCCATCCCCACGTCGTTCGCAAGAAACGCCGGACCCGGTTCCGCGCACCGCCGCGCGGATCATGACCAGACGCCACTCGGGTGAATTACTGCCCATTCCCGCGATCTATTGTGTGATCCAACTCACAGCTCTAGTGTGGGACGAGACTGCTCCCACCACCGAGCGCAGGGAAGTGCCGCCATGGTCGGCTTTCCGAGTACTTCTACCGGTGCGGTGGCGGCGCTGTTCGAGCGCCGCGTCGTGCCGGGTGGAGAGCTGCGCTCGCAAGCGGAGGCGGTGGCGCAGGCGTGTCACGGAATGGCGCGGCGGTTTCACCGCGGCGGGAAGCTCGTGGTGTTCGGCAACGGGGGCGCGGGCACCGACGCGCAGCACGTGGCCGTGGAGTTCGTGCACCCCGTGATCGTGGGGAAACGCGCGTTGCCGGCGATCTCGCTGACGGCCGACGTCGCCACGCTCACCAGCGTCGCGAACGAAAAGGGCCTGGACGAGATCTTCGCCTACCAGATCAAGTTCCTCGCCGAGCCGCAGGACATCGCGCTCGGCATCTCGTCCGACGGGGACTGCATCAACGTCCGGCGCGGTCTCGAAGCCGCCCGTGAGCTGGGGATGCTCACCATCGCGCTCACGGGCGGAACCGGGCCGGGCACCATCACGGCCGACCACGTGCTGCACGCACGCTCCGACGACCCCCGCGTGGTCAAGGAAATCCACGTCACGACCTACCACGTCCTGTGGGAACTCGTGCACGTGTTCTTCGAACAGCCCGGTGTCCTCACACCGGAGGTGGCGTCGTGAACGCCCATGACGCCGACAGAGCACCGGCCCCCGCCTGTCATGACGGGGTGTGCATCACCTGTTCCGATACCGCGGTCGAAGTGACCGTCGTCGAACTCCTGGACCTCGGGTTCGCAGTCGTGGATACCGGCCAGGGCAGGGAAGAAGTGAGCGTGGCACTGGTGGATGCCGGTGTCGGCGACCGAATCCTCGTCCACGCCGGCGAAGCCATCGCACGTCTGGAGATTTCCGAGTAGCCGAGGGAGCTGAGCGGCCATGGATTCCGTGGGCGCGAGTGGTCTCGAGGAGCTGTACCCGTTCCTGTACGCGGGTAAGAGCGACCTCGACGCCGTCCTGACCCAGGTCCGGCAGTCCACTGTGGAGAAAGCCGGCGAGATCGTCGCGCTGCGCCGTCAGGTTCTCGAGACCGACGGCGAGCGCCTCGCCGCGTGCGCGCGGGACCTCGCGAAGGCGTTCGCCGGCGGTGGCCGGTTGCTGGCCTTCGGCAACGGCGGCAGCTCCACCGACGCGCAGGACCTCGCGAGCCTGTTCCTCAGCCCCGAGAGCCCCGCCGGCGACGGCCGCAAAAACGCGCGGCCCCTGCCCGCCTTCGGCCTCACCAACGACATCGCCGTGGTCACCGCCCTGTCCAACGACATCGGGTTCGACGTCGTGTTCTCCCGGCAGGTCGCCGCGTTCGGCCGCCGCGGCGACATCGCCGTGGGCCTGTCGACCAGCGGGAACTCGGCGAACCTGCTGGCCGCCTTCGACGAGGCCGCGCGCCGCGGCCTCGTCACCGTCGGCATCGCCGGGTACGACGGCGGGAAGATGGCCGAGCTCACCAGCATCGACCACCTCTTCGTCGTGCCGTCGCCTTCCGTGCACCGCATCCAAGAAGCCCAGACGACCCTTTACCACGCACTGTGGGAACTCACCCTCGGTGCGCTCGACGACCTCGAGGGTGAACAGCCGTGACCCAAGCCCGAGAAGAAGAGAAGCCCATCCACATCCTGTGGATCAACGCCGGACTGTCCTGCGACGGCGACTCCGTCGCGCTGACCGCCGCCACGCAGCCGAGCATCGAGGAGATCGTGCTCGGCGCGCTGCCCGGCCTGCCGAAGATCCAGGTGCACTGGCCGCTGATCGACTTCGAGTGCGGTCCGGACAAGGGCGCCGACACGTTCATCGAGTGGTTCTACAAAGCCGATCGCGGCGAGCTGGAACCGTTCGTGCTGGTCGTCGAGGGTTCGATCCCCAACGAGGCCATCAAGGCCGAGGGCTACTGGTGCGGCTTCGGCAACAACCCCGAGACCGGCCAGCCCATGACCACCAGCGAGTGGCTCGACCGCCTGGCTCCCAAGGCGCTCGCCGTGGTCGCGGCCGGCACCTGCGCCGCATACGGCGGCATCCACGCGATGGAGGGCAACCCGACGGGCGCGATGGGCGTGCCCGACTACCTGGGCTGGGACTGGAAATCGGGCGCCGGCCTGCCGATCGTGTGCATCCCCGGCTGCCCGACGCACCCGGACAACTTCTCCGAAACACTCACCTACCTGCTCTACCAGGCCGCCGGCCACGCGCCGATGATCCCGCTCGACGACCACCTCCGTCCACAATGGCTGTTCGGTGCGACCGTCCACGAGGGGTGCGATCGAGCCGGTTACTACGAGCAGGGCCAGTTCGCCGAGGAGTACGACTCGCCGAAGTGCCTGGTCAAGCTCGGCTGCTGGGGCCCGGTCGTGAAGTGCAACGTGCCCAAGCGCGGCTGGATCAACGGCGTCGGCGGCTGCCCGAACGTCGGCGGCATCTGCATCGGCTGCACCATGCCCGGCTTCCCGGACAAGTTCATGCCGTTCATGGACGAACCGCCCGGCGCCCACGTCTCCTCGCTGGCGAGCGGCGCGTACGGCTCGGTGATCCGGCGCCTGCGCAAGATCACCGAACGCAAGGCCGACGCCGAACCCAAGTGGCGGCACAAGGGCAAGCAGCTCGAAACCGGCTACCGCTCCTCTTGGCGCTGAAGGGACTGGGGACATGACGCGAACCGAAAGCGACAAGGCCGTCAGCACCAAGGGCCGGACCGACCTCGTCGAGATGGCGTGGGACCCGATCACGCGCATCGTCGGCAGCCTGGGGATCTACACGAAGATCGACTGGGCGGCCAAGAAGGTCGTGGAGTGCCACAGCACGTCTTCGGTCTTCCGCGGCTACAGCATCTTCATGAAGGGCAAGGATCCGCGCGACGCGCACTTCATCACCAGCCGCATCTGCGGGATCTGCGGCGACAACCACGCCACGTGCTCGGTCTACAACCAGAACATGGCCTACGGCGTGCGCCCGCCGCACCTCGGCGAGTGGATCATCAACCTCGGCGAGGCCGCCGAGTACATGTTCGACCACAACATCTTCCAGGAGAACCTGGTCGGCGTCGACTACTGCGAGAAGATGGTGGCCGAGACCAACCCCGGCGTGCTGGAGCTGGCCAACCGCACCGAGGCGCCGCACGCGGGTGACCACGGGTACAAGACCATCGGCGACATCATGCGCTCGCTCAACCCGCTGGAGGGCGAGTTCTACCGCGAGGCCCTGCAGGTCAGCCGGTCCACGCGCGAGATGTTCTGCCTCATGGAAGGCCGGCACGTCCACCCGTCCACTTTGTACCCGGGCGGCGTCGGGACGATCGCGACGGTGCAGCTGTTCACCGACTACCTCACCCGGCTGATGCGCTACGTCGAGTTCATGAAGCGCTGTCTGCCGATGCACGACGACCTGTTCGACTTCTTCTACGAAGCCATCCCCGGCTACGAAGAGGTCGGGCGCCGGCGCATCCTGCTCGGCTGCTGGGGCAGCCTCAACGACCCGCAGTACTGCGACTTCACCTACGAGAACATGGAGTCGTGGGGCCGCAAGATGTTCGTGACGCCCGGCGTGGTCGTCGACGGCAAGCTGGTCACCACGAGCCTGCTCGACATCAACCTCGGCATCCGGATCCTGCTCGGCTCGTCCTTCTACGAGGACTGGGAGGGCATGGACAAGTTCGTGACGCACGACCCGCTGGGCAACCCCGTGGACTCGCGCCACCCGTGGAACCAGCACACGATCCCGCGTCCGCAGAAACGCGACTTCGACGACAAGTACTCGTGGACGATGTCGCCGCGCTGGTTCGACGGCACCGACCACCTCGCGCTCGACACCGGCGGCGGCCCGATCGCCCGGCTGTGGGTCACGGCGCTGGCCGGGCTCGTGGACACCGACTACGTGAAGTCCACCGGGCACAGCGTGGTGATCAACCTGCCGCGCACGGCCACGAAACCCGAGGTCAGCTTCGAGTGGAAGATCCCGAAGTGGAGCAACGCGCTCGAACGCAACCGCGCCCGCACGTACTTCCAGGCGTACGCGGCCGGCCTCGCGCTGCACTTCGCGGAACGCGCACTCGCGGAGGTCCGCGGTGGCAACACGAAGACGTGGGAGCCGTTCAAGGTGCCCGAGGAAGGCGTGTCGTGCGGGTTCACCGAGGCGGTGCGCGGGGTCCTTTCGCACCACATGGTGATCAAGGGCGGCAAGATCGCGAACTACCACCCGTACCCGCCGACCCCGTGGAACGGCAGCGTGCGCGACTCGTTCGGCACGCCGGGCCCGTATGAGGACGCGGTGCAGAACACCCCGATCTTCGAGGAGAACACGCAGGAGAACTTCAAGGGCATCGACATCATGCGCGCCGTGCGCAGCTTCGATCCCTGCCTGCCCTGCGGCGTGCACATGTACACCGGCAAGGGCAAGACGCTCGACCGGATCCACACCCCCCACGCGTTCGGCGGAGAGGTGTTCTGAACCATGACGGAACGCGACATCGGCCAGGTAGGCGAACGAATCGAGCAGCTCCTCGGTGAGCTCGCGGCGGAGGCGGGCAGCACCGTGGCGGACAGGGCTGAGGACCTCGTCCACACGCTGCTCGAGTTCTACGGCGCCGGCCTGACGACGATCGTGTCCGTCCTGCGAGAGGACGTCGCCGGCGAGGTGCTGCTGGAGCGCCTCGCCGGCGACGACCACGTGCGCGGGCTGCTGGTGCTCCACGACCTGCACCCGAAGTCCACTTTGGACCGCGTAACCGAGGCGCTCGACGAGGTGCGGCCGTACCTGGGTTCGCACTCCGGAGACGTCGACATCGTCGGCATCGACGCCGAAGGCGTGCTGCGGCTGCAGCTGCAGGGCACGTGCGACGGCTGCCCGTCCTCGACCGTCACGGCGAAGCTGGCCATCGAACGCGTGGTGCGCGAGGCCGCGCCGGAGCTGACCGACGTCATCGTGGCCGGGGTGGTGCCCGAGCAGACCGGCCCGGGCGGACGTCCGCTGCTGCCGCTGGAAGCGATCGAGTGCCCCGTCCCCGTGGAGCAGGCATGACGGGCGGTCTGCGCAAGTTCCTGACGCCCGCCGAGCGCCCGGCGCCCGGGGAACGGTGTGAGCTGTGCACGGAGCCGGTCGGCGTCGGCCACGGGCACGTGATCGACCTGGAATCTCGCACCATCATGTGCACCTGCCGGGGCTGCTACCTGCTGTTCACGCACACCGGGGCCGGCGGCCAACGGCACCGCGCGGTGCCGACGCGCTACCGGCACACCGCACGGTTCCCGGCCGGCGCGACGCTGTGGGAGACGGCCGGGATCCCCGTGCGGATGGCGTTCCTGTTCTACAACTCGGTGCAGGAGCGCGCGGTCGCGTTCTACCCGAGCCCCGCCGGCGCGACGGAGTCGCTGCTGCCGCTGGACACGTGGACGGAGCTGCTGCAGGAGCAGCCCGAGTTCGCCACCGTGGCCCCCGACGTCGAAGCGGTGCTGGTCAACAAGCACGACGTCGGCTTCGAGGCGTTCCTCGTGCCGATCGACGTGTGTTACGAACTCGTCGGCCTCGTCCGCCTGCACTGGCGCGGCTTCGACGGCGGCTCCGAAGCGCACGAAGCCATCGACCGGTTCTTCGCCGACCTTCGCGCCCGCGGAGAGGTCGCCGCGGATGGCTGAGCTGACCTTCGACTGCCTGGACGTGCGCCCGGTGAAGTACGCGGCGTCGCCGACGCTCGCGTTCAGCATGAAGATCACCGAGCTCACCGCCCAGCCGATCCACGCGCTGGTGCTGCGGGTGCAGCTGCGGATCGAACCGCAGCGGCGCCGCTACAGCAGCGGGGAGGCGGAGCTGCTCACGAACCTGTTCGGCGACCCTTCGCGCTGGGGCGAGACGCTGAAGCCGTTCCAGTTCGCGACCGTGGCGGTGATGGTGCCGAGCTTCACGCGCACCACGGAGTTCCAGCTCGAGGTGCCCTGCACGTACGACCTGGAAGTGGCCGCCGGCAAGTACTTCCACGCGCTCGCCGACGGCGTGGTCCCGCTCGTGCTGCTCTTCAGCGGCACGGTGTTCGCGAAGGGCGGCCCGGGGTTCTGGGTCGAGCCCGTGCCGTGGCACACCGAAGCCGAGTGCCGTATGCCGATCGCCGCGTGGGAGGAGCTGATGAACCAGTACTTCCCCAACGTCGCGTGGCTGAAGCTGCACCGCGAGACCGTGGACGCGCTGCTGCGGTACAAGTCGCGCCACGCCATCCCGACGTGGGACGCGGCGATGGAGCACCTGCTGGCGAACGTGGGTGATGACCTGTGACCAGCGTGTTCGACCAGGCCCGCGCCGTCGGCGACGCCGTGCTGTACGAGGGTTACCTGCTCTACCCCTACCGTGCGTCGGCGCGGAAGAACCGGGTGCGCTGGCAGTGGGGCGTGCTGATGCCGCCAACGTATGCGTCGGAGGAGCGCGGCGAGTACGCGACTTCACGCACGGAGTGCCTGCTGGAGCCCCGCAAGCACACTTCGGTACACCTGACGCTGCGGTTCCTGCAGGCCCAGGAACGCCTGGTGCACGACGGCCACGGGTTCGTCGACTCCGTGACCGTGGCCGGCAAGGACTACACGACGTGGGACGAAGCCGTGGAGCACGAGCTGAACTTCGTGGTCCCCGTGGCCGAGCTGCTCGCGCAGCCGGTGGAGCTGCCATTCTCGGTTCCACCGGCCGAAACGCGCGAGTGCGTCGGCGACCACTGCACGCTCGTGCGCCGCTCCGGCGAGCTGACCGGCGTGCTCACGGCTCGCCTCGACGCGCTCGACGGCCCCTTCGGCGGCACGCGGCTGCGACTGGACCTGCGCAACACGAGTACGTGGCCGTCGGACGGCGTCCGCGAATCGGCGCTGCGCAGGGCGCTGCTCGCCGCGCACGTGATCCTGGCGGTGGACTCCGGTCACTTCCTCTCGATGCTCGACCCGCCCGAGTGGGCGAAGCCGGCCGTCGAGGCGTGTGTGAACGAGCGCGTGTGGCCGGTGCTGATCGGCGGGTCGTCACGAAGCGGGGTGATGCTGGCGTCCCCCATCATCCTGTACGACGACCCGTCGATCGCGCCCGAAAGCCCTGGTGAGCTGTTCGACGGCACCGAGATCGACGAGATCCTCACGCTGCGCACGATGGCGCTCACCGACGACGAGAAGCGCGAGGCCCGCGCCACGGATCCCCGGGCGGCGGCACTGGTGGACCGCGTGGACGACCTGCCGCAGGAGCTGCTCGACCGGCTGCACGGCACCGTCCGGTACCTGCGTTCGGTGACCGGGGAACAGACCGATCTGCCGGCGAACCCCGAGGTGCCCTGGTGGGACCCGGGAGCCGACGCCTCCGTGTCCCCGGAGACCGACGGCGTCGTGGTCGCCGGCACCCGTGTCGCCGCGGGCTCGCGCGTGCGGCTGCACCCGAACCTGCGGGGCGCCGACGCGCAGGACATGTTCCTCACCGGCCGCGTCGCCACCGTGCGCGCGGTGCTGTCCGATGTGGACGGAACCACCCACGTGGCCGTGACCCTCGACGACGACCCGGGCGCCGACCTGCAGAACGCCCACGGCCGCTTCCGTTACTTCTCCCCCGACGAGCTGGAGCCGACATGAGACCGCAGGTGATGGTGGCGGGGATCGGCAACATCTTCCTCGGCGACGACGGCTTCGGCGTCGAAGTGCTCAAGCAGCTCGAACACGAAGAGCTGCCGGAGTGGGTGCAGATCGCCGACTACGGCGTCTCCGGCCTGCACCTGGCCTACGACCTGCTCGGCGGCTACGACACCACGATCCTGCTCGACGCCACGCCGCACGGGGTCGAGCCGGGCACGTTGTCGCTGATCGAGGCCGACGTCGACGCGATGGCGGCGGCGCCCGTGATCGACGCCCACGGCATGCAGCCCGAGGCCGTGTTCCGCCTGTTGCGCCTGCTCGGCGGCGACGCGGGGCGGGTGCTGATCGTGGGCTGCGAGCCGAAGTCGGTCGAGTCCGGGATCGGGCTCAGCAAGGAGGTCGCGGCCGCCGTGCCCGCGGCCGTGCGTGCGGTGAAGGAACTGGCGTGGGGCACCACCCCGCGTCTCCCGGAAGACACCCTCAAGACGGAGGTCTGACCATGTTCAAGCGGTTGCTGCTGCTGATCGTGCTCATCGGTGTGGTGGCGTGGGTCGCCCGGCTGGTGAAGCCGGACGTGCAGCGTTATGTCGACATGAGCCGGAAATAGCCGTGTGCCTCGGCATCCCGGGCGAGATCATCGAGATCAGCGAGGAACGTCCGGACCTCGCGAAAGTCTCGGTGTGCGGGGTGAAGCGGGCCATCAACATCGGCCTGCTCGCCGACGACCCACCCGCACCCGGTGAGTGGATCCTCATCCACGTCGGGTTCGCACTGTCCAAAATAGACGAGGCGGAGGCCGCCGCGGCGCTGGAGTTCCTGGAGAGCATCGGGAAGGCGTACGAGGACGAGATGGCCGCCCTCCTCGAATCTCGGATCGACTGATCGACCAGGAGGAACCATGCGGTTCGTCGACGAGTTCCGGGACGCGGAGAAGGCGCGGGCGCTGTCCGCGAAGATCACCGCGCTGTGCGAGCCCGGCAGGCACTACAAGTTCATGGAGGTGTGCGGGGGCCACACGCACACGATCTACAAGCACGGCCTCGAGGACTACCTGCCCGAGAGCGTCGAGCTCGTGCACGGCCCGGGCTGCCCGGTGTGCGTGATCCCGATGGGCCGCATCGACGACGCGATCAGCATCGCGCGCCGGCCCGGGGTGCTGATGACGTCGTTCGGCGACATGATGCGCGTGCCGGGTTCGGGCGGGAACTTCTTCGACTCCAACGCCGAGGGCACCAACATCCGCATGGTGTACTCGCCGCTCGACTCGCTGAAGATCGCCCGGCAGAACCCCGACCTGCAGGTGGTCTTCATGGCCATCGGGTTCGAGACGACCACGCCGTCGACCGCGATGACGCTGCTGCGCGCGGCCGACGAAGGCATCCCGAACTTCTCGATCTTCGCCAACCACGTGACGATCGTGCCCGCCATCAAGGCCATTCTCGACTCACCCGACCTGCGGCTCGACGGGTTCCTCGGCCCGGGCCACGTGTCGACGGTGATCGGCTGCCGGCCGTACGAGTTCATCTCGCGCGACTACGGCAAGCCCGTGGTGGTGGCCGGGTTCGAGCCGCTCGACATCCTGCAGTCGATCTACCTGTTGATGGTCCAGCTGTCCGAAGGCCGGGCCGAGGTGGAGAACCAGTACGCGCGCGTGGTGCCGTGGGACGGCAACCTCGTGGCGCTCAAGGTGATCAACGAGGTGATGGAGCTGCGGCCGTACTTCGAGTGGCGCGGCCTCGGGTTCATCTCGCACTCGGCGATGCGCGTGCGCGAGAAGTACGCGGCGTTCGACGCCGAGCGCCTCTTCGACGTGCCGGGCGTGCGCGTGGCGGATCCCAAGGCGTGCCAGTGCGGTGAGGTGCTCAAGGGCGTGCTGAAGCCGTGGGAGTGCAAGGTGTTCGGCACGGCGTGCACGCCGGAGACGCCGATCGGCACCTGCATGGTCTCGCCCGAAGGCGCGTGTGCGGCGTACTACAACTTCGGCCGGTTCAGCCGCAAACGCGTGCGGGAGGCGAGCCACGCATGACCACCACGGAACGCGAGCAGCAGGTGCTCGACCGCATCGAACGTGCCCGGCGGCGGCGCGCGAAGGTGCGCGAGGAGCGCATCACGCTGTCCCACGGCTCGGGCGGCAAGGCGACGCACACGCTGATCGAGGCGGTGTTCCTCGACGCGTTCCGCAACCCGCTGCTGGAGCCGATGGAGGATTCGGCCGCGCTCGCCATCGGCGGCGCGCAGCTGACGCTGACCACGGACTCGTTCGTGGTGTCGCCGCTGTTCTTCCCCGGCGGCGACATCGGTGACCTGGCCGTGAACGGCACGGTCAACGACCTCGCCGTGTCCGGTTCGCGGCCGCTCTACCTCACGGCCGGGTTCATCCTCGAGGAAGGCTTCCCCGTCGAGGACCTGCTGAAGATCGTCGACTCGATGAAGGCGGCGGCCCTCGCGGCCGACGTGCAGATCGTCACCGGGGACACGAAGGTCGTGCAGCGCGGCAAGGGCGACGGCGTGTACATCAACACCGCCGGCATCGGCGTCTCGATCCGTTCGGGACTGGGGGTTTCCTCGGTCCGGCCGGGCGACGCGGTGCTGGTGTCCGGGCCGATCGGCGACCACGGCGTCACGATCATGCTGGCGCGCGGCGAGCTGGACATCGACGCCGACATCGAGTCCGACACCGCGCCCGTCCACGGCCTCGTGGCGGGGCTGCTCGCCGCCGTGCCCGGCGTGCGCGCGATGCGCGACGCGACCCGCGGCGGCGTGGCGACGATCCTCAACGAGGTCGCGGCCGGCGCGCAGGTTTCGGTGATCGTCGACGAGAACGCGGTGCCGGTGCGCGACGAGGTGCGCGGCGCGTCGGAGCTGCTCGGCATCGATCCGCTGTACGTGGCGTGCGAGGGCCGGATCGTGGTGTTCGTCGACGGCGCGCAGGTCGACGACGCGTTGGCGGCACTGCGATCGCACCCGCTCGGCGCGGAGGCGGCGGTGATCGGCCGCGTGGCCGACGACCCGCCGGGCCTGGTGCTGCTGAACACCGCGTTCGGCGGCACGCGGATCGTGGACATGCTGGTGGGCGATCCGCTGCCGAGGATCTGCTAGTGCACGAGATGTCGATCACGCAGAGCGTCGTGGACGCGATCGTCTCGCGGCTCGGCGACGCGGAAGTGCGCAGCGTGCGGCTGGAGATCGGGCGGCTGTCCGGCGTGGTGCCGGACAGCGTGCGGTTCTGCTTCGACGTGGTGTGCGCGGGGACGTCGTTGCAGGGTGCGGAACTGGAGATCGACGAGCCGCCCGGGCGGGCCGCGTGCCGGGACTGCGGGGCGGAGTTCGGGATCGACGACCCGATCCTGCTGTGCGCGTGCGGCAGCGCGAACGTCGAGGTGCTGGCGGGGCGGCAGCTGCGCATCAAGTCCGTGGAGGTGGTTTGAGGTGTGTGCGACGTGTGGTTGTTCGGATGACGCGGCGGTCCATTCCCACGCCGATGGTCATTCGCACGCGGAGGGTTCTCACACGGTGCTGCTGGAGCAGGACGTGCTGGCCAAGAACGATCACCTGGCCGGGCACAACCGGTCCCGGCTCGCCGAGCTGGGGGTCTTCGCGGTCAACCTGATGAGCTCACCGGGGGCGGGCAAGACGACGTTGCTGGAACAGACCGTTCACGCGTTGGGCACGTCGGTGCCGCTCGCGGTGGTCGAAGGTGATCAGGAGACGCTGCTGGACGCCGACCGCATCAAGGCTTCGGGCGCGCCGGTCGTGCAGATCAACACCGGCGCCGGCTGCCACCTCGACGCGACGATGCTGTCGCGCGCGCTCGACACGCTGGCGCCGGCGCGGGGTTCGGTGCTGTTCGTGGAGAACGTCGGGAACCTCGTGTGCCCCGCGTTGTTCGACCTCGGCGAGGCCGCGCGGGTGGTGATCATGTCCGTGACGGAGGGGCCGGGGAAACCGCTGAAGTACCCGCACATGTTCGCGTCGACGGATCTGGTGCTGCTCAACAAGATCGACCTGCTGCCGTACGTCGCGTTCTCGGTGCCGGAGTTCCTGGACGACCTGCGGCACGTCAACCCGGACGCGCGGGTGGTGGAGATCAGCGCGACCCGCGGTGACGGCCTGGACGAGTGGTACGGCTGGCTGCGACAGCGACCTGACCGAGGCTGATGCCGCCGTCGTTGGTCGGCACGCGGGAGTGGGTGAGGACGCGGAAACCGGTGCGCACCAAGGACTCCACGGTTCGTTCCAGGAGCAGGAGGTTCTGGAAGACGCCGCCGGACAGGGCGACCGTCCCGAGTCCGGTGGTGTCGCGCAGGCGAGTGCAGGTTTCGGTGATGGCTTCGGCGACGCCGTTGTGGAAGCGGGCGGCGACGACCGCGCGTGGGGTGCCGTGGTCGAGGTCCTCGACGACCGCGCGGAGCAGGTCCACACCGGACAGTTGCGTCGGGGTCTGCCCGCAACGGTAGGCGGCGCGTTCTGCCGGGTCGGCGAGTTGCTCCAGCTCGACGGCGGCTTGGCCCTCGTAGTTGATCTCGTCACGGACGCCGAGCACCGCGGCGACGGCGTCGAACAGCCGGCCGGCGCTGGACGTGAGCGGGGAGGCCAGGCCGGTGCGGGCGAGGTGGAGGACGTCGTCCCACTGGTCTTCGTGGCGGTCTCGCAGGGCCTTGGTCGTCACGCCGGCCGCGTCGAGGTAAGCCGCGGCCATGCGCCACGGCTGGCGGATGGCCGTGGTGCCGCCGGGCAGCCGGATGGGCGCGAGGTGGGCCAGGCGGTCGAACCCGGTGAGGTCGGCCTTCAGGAACTCCCCGCCCCAGAGGGTGCCGTCGGTGCCGTAGCCGGTGCCGTCGAAGGCGACGCCGAGGACAGGGCCGGCTTCGCCGTTGTCGGCGAGGCAGGAGGCGATGTGGGCGTGGTGGTGCTGCACACCGACGAGCTCGACGTGCTCCAGGTCCAGCGCGTGTTTCGTGGACAGGTACTCGGGGTGCAGGTCGTGGGCGACCACCGTCGGCGTCACGTCGAACAGCTCGCGGAAGTGCGCGATGCCGGTCTCGTAAGCCTTGAACGTCTCGTAGTTGTCGAGGTCACCGATGTGGTGGGAGAGGAACGCGTGGGTGTCCTTGGCCAGGCAGAACGTGTTCTTCAGCTCCGCGCCGCAGCCGAGGATGTGCTCGGTGAGCCGTGAGCGCAGCGGCACGGGCTCGGGCACGTAACCACGCGAACGGCGTTGCAGCTGCACGCGGTCGCGCCACACCCGCACGACGGAGTCGTCGGTCCGGGTGTGGATGGCCCGGTCGTGCGTGAGGAACGCGTCGGCGATCCCGGACAGCCGCGCGAAGGCGTCTTCGTCGCGGTAGACGATGGGTTCGTCGGACACGTTCGCGCTGGTCAGCACGATCGGCCGGCCGAGGTCGCCGAGCAGCAGGTGGTGCAGCGGCGTGTACGGCAGCATCACCCCGATCCGCCGGTTGCCGGGCGCCACCGAGGGCGCGAGCGGGCCGTTCGCGACGCGGGGGAGCAGCACGATCGGCCGCCGGTGCCCGGTCAGCACGGCCGCGGCGACGTCGCCGACTTCCGCGATCTCCCGCGCCGCCGCGAGATCGGGGACCATCACGGCGAACGGCTTGTCCTCGCGGTGTTTCCTGCCGCGCAGCGCGGCCACGGCCGTCTCGTCGGCCGCGACCACGGCGAGGTGGTAGCCGCCGAGCCCCTTCACCGCGACCACGGCACCCGCTTGGAGCGCGTCCACAGTGGACTCGATCGGCTCTCCGCCACCCGAGAACACGAGCTGTGGCCCGCAAACCGGGCAGCACACGGGCTGCGCGTGGAACCGCCGGTCACCCGGATCTTCGTACTCCTGCTTGCATTCCGCGCACAACGCGAACCCGGCCATGGTCGTCAACGGCCGGTCGTAGGGCACCCCGCGCACGATCGTGAACCGCGGGCCGCAGTTGGTGCAGTTGACGAACGGGTACCGGTACCGCCGGTCCCCCGGATCCCGCAGCTCGGCCAGGCAGTCCGCGCAGGTCGCGCTGTCCGCGGACACCAGCGTCGCCGCCTCACCGCCGGCCGGGCTGGCGACGATCTCGAAGCCCGGCTCCCCCTTGGCGGGCACGCGGGTCACGCGCACGTCGTCGACCACAGCCAGCGGCGGCGCCTCGGCCCGCAGCGCGACGACGAAGGCGGTCAGGTCGACCGAAGCGCCCTCGACCTCGATGAACACCCCGCGGCTGTCGTTGCCGACGAAGCCGGCGAGCCCGAGCCGCCGCGCGAGCCCGTGGACGAAGGGCCGGAACCCCACGCCCTGCACCACCCCGTCGACCCGCACCGCGAAGCGCCCGAGCGCCATCGGCTCAGTCTGCGCCGCCCGGGCCGGGAGCGGAAGCGATCCGCCACTCCCGTGGCGAAACCCCGTAGGCCGCCTTGAACGAACGGCTGAAGTGCGCCGCGTCGGAGAAGCCCCAGCGGTGGGCGATCGCCGCGACTGTCGCGCTGGTCCGGCCCAGGTCGCGGCGCGATTCGGCCAGCCGCTGCTGCTGGATCCAGCGCACGACGGACACGCCTTCGGCCGAGAAGAGCTTGTGCAGGTAGCGCACGGAAATCCGGTGCGCGGCCGCGATCGTCGCCGGCGACAGGTCGGGCTCGCCGAGGTGGTCGGCGATGAACGTGCGGATCCGCAGCAGCAGCGTCGGCTCGGGCGTCTCGGTGCCGTCGAGGACCAGCGATTCGAGCAGGTTCAACGCCGAGGCGGCCAGCCGTTCGCCCACGGCGCCTTCGGCCGCGGTGAGGCGCGCCAGGAACGGCGAGGCGAGCGCGGGCACGCCGGCGTCGGGCCGGAGCGTGGTGGCCGTGACGCGGTGCAGGTCCGCGTCGGCGACGCCGAGGAAGCGGCGCGGCACCATGAAGACCTTCATCTCGAACTCGCCGGGGAACCACAGCTCGTACGGGCGCGCGGCGTCGTAGAAGACCAGGTCGCCGGGGCGGATCACGGCGCGGCGGCCGTCCTGCGTGACCACGCCGGGGCCGAGCGTCTGCAACCCGAGGAGCACGAACTCGTCGCCGGCCTCGGCCACGAGCCGCGGAGTGCGGCGGACGCGCTGCGCGGCGGCGTGCACGGTGGAGAGCTGGAGGCGGCCGAGCCGGTCGTTGGCGACGGAGCCGGAAAACGCTTCGGCGTCAGGCGTGGCGACGGTCAGCGGCACGAACGAACGGCACACGACCTCGTGCCAGAAGGCCACGCGTTCGGCCTCCGGCTGCGTGTCGGTTGTCAGCACCATGCTCATCGCACCACCACCTGAGCAGCAAGTATGCGCCGATCCGGGCGCGACACACCAGCCGTGCGCTCTGCGTCAACCCCCGGTGCACTGTGAGGCAAGCCACTGGGTTCGGGTGCTCCTACCTTCGGCCGAACAGCCCAACCAAGGGAAGGACAGCGCGTGATCACCTACTCGGGCTCTTTCAAGGCAGCGGCCGTGCAGGCGGAGCCGGTGTGGCTGGACGCCGACGCGACCATCGACAAGTCGATCGCACTCATGGCCGAGGCCGCGCGCAACGGCGCCGGCCTGATCACCTTCCCGGAGACCTTCGTCCCGGGGTACCCGTGGTGGTTGTGGCTCGACTCGCCCGCGTGGGGCATGCAGTTCGTCGGCCGGTACCACGAGAACTCCGTCAGCCTCGACAGCCCGCGCTTCCAGCGCCTGCTCGACGGCGCGAAGCAGCACGGGATCAACGTGGTGATGGGCTTTTCCGAGCAGTCGGGCGGCAGCCTGTACATGGGGCAGGCCACGATCTCCGCCGAAGGTGAGCTCGTGGGCGCACGTCGCAAGCTGAAGCCGACGCACGTGGAGCGCACCGTGTACGGCGAGGGCGACGGCTCCGACCTGGTGGTGCACGACGTCGCCGGCATCGGCCGCGTCGGCGCGCTGTGCTGCTGGGAGCACCTGCAGCCGCTCACGAAGTACGCGATGTACGGCATGGACGAGCAGGTGCACGTGGCTTCGTGGCCGAGCTTCTCCGTCTACAAGGGAGCGGCGTACGCGCTCGGGCCGGAGGTGAACACGTCGGCCTCGCGCATGTACGCGGTGGAGGGCCAGTGTTTCGTGATCGCTCCGTGCGCGCTCGTGGGTGACGCCGGGATGGAGCTGTTCTGCGACACCCCGATGAAGGAGCAGCTGCTGCAGCGCGGCGGCGGGTTCGCGCGCATCTTCGGCCCGGACGGCAGCCCGCTCGCCGAGCCGCTGGCGGAGGACGAGGAAGGAATTCTGTACGCGGACATCGATCTTTCGGCGATCCCGCTGGCGAAGGCGGCCGCGGACCCGGTCGGGCACTACTCGCGCCCCGATGTGACGCGGCTGCTGCTGAACCGCACCGCGCGTCGTCCGGTGGAGGAAACGCGGCCGGCGCCTGAGCAGATCGAGGAAATCCCCGCCGAGCCGGCGGCCGTCTGACCGTTTCGACCCCCCGGCGGTGGCGCGCTCATCCCCCGTCACCACCGGGTTCCCAAGGTTGTCCACAGCCGTTCCGGTGTTGTGGACAACCTTGGTCCATTTCGCCTTGGGGGCCGGTTGTCGTCGGGCGGCGGCGGTAGCTTCCGAGGCATGACCCACTTCGAGCTCCGGCCGATCGCCCACGTCGAATCCTCGCTGAAGGACCTCGACGGGGCGCCGAAACAACCTGATGAGGGCGCGCCTTCGGCGTGGCTCGTGTTTTCTCCGTCTGTCGGCGAAGGCCTGCGTGATCTGAAGGCCGGTCAGCAGGTGCTGGTGTTCACCTGGCTCCACCTGGCCGACCGCTCGGTGCTGTCGGTGCGCCCGCGCAGCGATCCGACGCGCGCGATGGCCGGGGTGTTCAGCACGCGCTCGCCCGCGCGGCCGAACCCGATCGGGCTGCACCGCGTGGAGATCATCGAGGTCGACGGGTTGCGGGTGCTCGTCTCGCAGCTCGAAGCGATCGACGGCACCCCCGTGGTGGACGTGAAGCCGGTGCGCTCGCCGGACGACGGGTAGAAATCTTCGCGATCGGTGAACCGCCCCCAGGTCGGCGTCCGTTTTCAGAGCAACGGACGAGAGGGTGGTGACGGATGACCGGGATGCGAGCCCGCCGGCAGGTGGCCGACGAGGCACTCGTGCGGACGTTGTTCGCCGAACACGGCAAGGCGATGCTCGCCTACGCCACGCGGCTGCTCGGCGACCGCGCAGCCGCGGAGGACGTGGTGCAGGAGGCGCTGGTCCGCGCGTGGCGCAACCCGGACAGCCTGGTCAACGGCAAGGGTTCCGTGCGGGCGTGGCTGCTCACGGTGGTGCGCAACCTCGTCGTCGACAAGGTCCGGGCGCGCGCGGCCCGGCCGACGGAGGTCGCCGAATCGCCGACGACCGTGCCGGTCTCGCGCGACCACTCGTCGGCGGTGGTCGACTCGATCGTGGTGCGCGAGGCGCTCGAGGGCCTGTCGCCCGAACACCGCGAGGTGCTGGAGCAGGTGTACCTGCGCGGCCACACGGTGCCCGAGGCGGCGGCGCAGCTGGGCATCCCGGCGGGCACGGTGAAGTCCCGCTCGCACCGCGCCCTGCGCCTGCTGCGCGAATCGTTCGGCGGCCCGCAGCCGGCGGGTGCCGCGTGAACCACGACCCTCTCGACCCCGCCCATGCGCTGACCTGCGAGCACTGCCGGAAGGAGGTGGAATCAGTGCGCGAGATGCAGGAGTTCCTCGAGGCGATCCCGCCCGAACTGCTCCTCGACGGCCCACCCGACGACGCGGACCTCCTGCTGCAACGCACGTTGCGGCAGGTGCGCGCCGAAGCGTCGGGCGCGCGCCGGCGCGGCAGAACGCTGGCCGCCACGGCTGCCGTGGCCGTGGCGGCCGCCGCGCTCGGCCTCGGCGCGCTGATCGGCCACGCCGGCACCGCGCCGCCCCTGCTCCCGGCCGCTGCCCCCGACCCGGACCTGGCCGTCGCACCACGGCCCGACCCGCTGATGCTCACCGGTTCCGCCGGCCCCATGCACCTCTCCGCCGCCGTCACCCCGGCGCGCGGCTGGGTCCGCGTGGAAGCCCACGTCCGCGGCCTTCCGGACGGCACCCAGTGCCGCCTGGTCGTCCTCGGCAAGGACGGCACCCGCCAGCTCACGGGCGGCTGGCAGTTCTCGGCGTCGGCCACGGGTCAAGGGGCCGAGCTGTACGGCTCCGCCAGCATGCCCGCGTCCGAAGTCGCCGCGGTGACCCTGGAGGACATGTCGGGCCACGAGTTCGTGCGAACGGGGGTGTGAGTCGGCGATTCGTCGCAGTCCGCCGGAGAAACCGGGCTCGCGGGCCGGTGATGGTCGAGGGTCGGCCGCACCTCCCGAGCGGCGAAGCCTCTGGCGCACCACCGCAGGCGGGCACCTCGGCCCACGGCACTCCGCGGCAACGTCACGGCCACCACCGATGCGCCTCGCGCAACGGCTTGAAACGCCGCCGGCCGGGAAACCCCAGGCGTCCCCGTGGTTCTCCGGCCTGCGGGCTGTGCAACGCGGTCTGGTGCTCCCCGACACCACACCCACGCAGGTCACTCCCCCGACCGGAAATTCCGGGCGTCCGCGGAATGCCCCGGCCGGCCGCTGAGCCGGCACGGTCGTGGGACTCGCCGACGCCATGCCCGTGCGGTCACTCCGTCGGCGCGTTCCGCTGGTCGGGAACCTCAGGCGTCCCCGCGGTTTCCCGACCAGCCGGTCAAGCAGCGTGGTCGAGCACGACCCGAAACCGGGCGTGGCCCGTCATCATGTGGTCGTACGCCTTCGGAGCGTCGGCCCACGGGCGGACCTCCGTGTAGGGCCGGATGCCCTGCGCGAGGCTGAAGGCGAGGTTGTCCTCGTTGTCGATCGCGCTGCCGGTGAGGCTGCCGGCAATCGTGCGGGTGCCGAAGATCAGGTCCATGGTCTGCACGGACATCGGGTCGGGTGCGGCGCCGACCACCATGAGACGGCCCTGCGGCGCGAGGCCTGTGACCAGCGGAGACATCGACGCGCCACTGACCGCCGTCGCGACGATCGTTTCCGCGCCGCCCAGCTTCTGCAGGGCCGTGCCGGGGTCTTCGACTGTGCTGTCGAGGTAGACGTCGGCGCCCAGTTCGGCCGCGAGCTCGGCCTTGTCCGTGCCGCGCGCGATGGCGGCGACGCGGAAGCCGAGGTGTTTGGCCTGCTGCACCGCGAGGTGCCCCAGACCGCCGATCCCTTGCACCGCAACCAAAGCCCCCGGGCGCCCACCCGCCAAGCGCAGCGCGGTGAGCGTGGTCAGTCCGGCGCACAGCAGCGGCGCGGCGGTGATCGCGTCCATCCCTTCGGGCACGCGCACCAGGCCGCTGGCACGCACGTACGCGTATTCGGCGTAGCCACCGTCCACTGTGGTCCCGGTGTAGGGCTGGTCGGTGCAGTTGATGAAGTCGCCACGGCGGCACCGCTCGCATTCGCCGCAGTGGCCGCCGAGGAACCCGACGCCGACGCGGTCACCGACATGCCACGCGTGCACCCCGGCCCCGACCGCGTCGATCACGCCGACGACCTCGTGGCCCGGCACGATCGGCGTCGAGGGGTCTTCGCGCATCCCCTCGACGGCCGCGACGTCGGAATGGCAGATGCCGCACGCTTCGACGCGGATCCGGACCTGGCCCGGCAACGGCTCGACGAGAGCGCGCTCGACCAGCTCGAACTGGCGCGTCCCGGTGACTTGGAACGCCTGGTAGGTAGGCATTTCTTCTCCGTGAAGGGTGGGTGCGGGCGCCGCCGCTGGAGGTCGGCCGCGCCCGCACCGGGATTAAATATGACCGGTCGTCTTGCTGGATGTCAAGGAGATCCCGACATCCGAAGCACCACTCTCAGAACGTGAACAGCACCTTGCCCGCCCGGCCGGGCTTGCGGGCGTGGTCGAACGCGGCCTGGTAGTCCTCGATCTGGTACGTCGCCTCGACGTTCGCGCTCAGCACACCCTTCGCGACGAGGTCGGCCAGCTCGCTGTACACGCGCTGGATCTCTTCCCGCGGCGCGCTGCGAATCCAGTTGATCAGCCAGAAGCCGCGCAGGTTCAGCTCGCGGTAGATCAGGTCGCCGAGCGGCAGCTGGGCCGCCGTGCCCGTCGCGGACGAGTACGCGGCGACCGTGCCGCCGGACTCGAGCGCCGCGGCCAGTGCACCGACGGTGGCGTCGGCCGCGCCGTCGAGCACGAGCTTCAGCTGCCCACCGTCCAACGCGCCGGCGATGCGCTCGCCGAGGTCGTCGCCGTCGACCAGCACGACGTCGCCGCCGAGGTCCCGCAACTGCTGGGCGGCGTCCTCGCGCCGCACGACGCTGAGCGTCTTCACGCCGGCTCGCTTGGCCAGCGCGATCACGGCCTGCCCGACGGCCGAGTTGCCGAGGTTCTGCCCGATCCAGTCGCCCGGCTTGAGGTCGACGTAGCGGCCGAGCAGCAGGTACGCCGTCGCCGGGTTGATGGCGAGCATCGCGAGCTGCCGCGCGTCGGCGTCGTCGGGGACGACAACCACGTTGCGCGCCGGCACCACAGCCTGGTCGGCCCAGGTGCCCTGCTCGTACGTCGGCAGGATGACCACGCGCTTGCCGGCCAGCGCCGCGTCCGCGTTCGGGCCGACGCTGACCACGCGGCCGACGCCCTCCGAACCGAGCACGCTCGGGATCCGCGGCTGCACGCCGTACCAGCCGTTGGCGAGCAGGAAGTCGGCCGGGTTCACGGGCGCGGCCTCGAGGGTCACCAGCACGTCGCCGTCGCCGAGCGTCAGATCGGCGTCGCGCTCGATGCGGATGTTGGCCTCGCCGACGCCGGTGAGGATGAGCTGACTCATGGGAGTTCCCCTTGCAGTGAAGGTGTTCCGTAATCGTCTTCGGAACTTTGACGATTACCGTTCTAGCAGCTTTCCAGCGAACCTGTAAAGGTCTTTTCATAAAAGACCCTTTCACGTACGCTGGCGCCATGACCACCACTGCCGCCTCGGAGGCGAGCGTCCCGGCCACCGCGGCCGCGGTCGTGGACCTGCTCAACTCCCGCGCTTACGCCATCCACACCGACAAACTCGACGACCCCGCCCTCGCCCACACCCTGCTGGCCCCCTTCGGCCAGGACGCCGGCACGATCCCGCCCCAGCGCCTGGACCTCGTCCGCGGCCTGCGGGGCAACTTGATGACGCTCCTGACCACCGAAGATCCGGCCGCCTGGATGATGTTCACCGAACGCACGTCCGGCGCCGCCTTCACGCAGGACTTCTCAACACCCGGCAAGGTCGTCCCCCACCAGATCACCGGCGACACGGTCGTCGGCGGCATCACGCTGCACGTCGCCGGACTCGTGGCGAACGGCACCTGGTCCCGCCTGCGCATCTGCGCCAACCACGAGTGCACCAAGGTCTTCTACGACACCACCCGCAGCCGCACGCGCCGCTGGCACTCGTACGAGCTGTGCGGCAACCGCGCCAACGTCGCGAACCACCGCGCGCGCAAGTCCGACCACTGACCAGGAGAAACCCATGCACTTCCTCGCGACGGGCCGGATCCTCCGTCCCGAAGACACCGCCGCCCACATGCCCGAAGAGGTCCGCGTGTTCGACCGCCTGCGCGCCGAGGGCTTCATCCAGGAAGTCTTCTTCCTGCAGCCCGGCCCGGGCGTGGTGAACGTCGTCGAAGCCGCCTCACGCGAAGACGCGGAAGCCAAGCTGGCCCAGCTGCCGTTCGTCTCACTCGGATTGATGGAGTTCGAGCTGGCGGAGGTCACGCGACACTGATTGTCCCTTGTGGACAGATCAGCCCGTGGCCGACGTAGTCAAGCGGGTTACCTCGTGAGGTCGAAGACAGAGCTGTAGTTCGCTGACCACTGTCATATCTGTCAGCAGTTACCTCGGTCACTCCGTCCTTCCGTCGTGTTCACCTGGATGCATACTGTGTTTAGACAGAGCTAACTGAGCTACGGATATGTCGAGAGGCGAACCCCATGACCACCCTGTCCTACGACGTCCTGGTCACCGCCGGCGCGAGACGCGAACGCGGCCAGACGCTGCCGACGGGCGAGCCGATCATCTCCTCGCCGGTCTCCACGACGCTCATCACCGGGGCCGAGGACGCCGTGCTCGTGGATCCGCCGTTCCTCGACTTCCAGATCCGCGAGGTCGCCGACTGGGTCGCCCGCAGCGGCAAGCGCCTGACCCACGTCTTCGCCACCCACGGCCACGGCGACCACTGGTTCGGCACCGCCGAGCTGCTCAAGCGGTTCCCCGGCGCCCAGGTCTACGCGACGCCCGGCACCATCGACGTGATGCACAAGCAGGCCACCGACGGCCGCGCGCAGATGTGGGACCTCGACTTCCCCGGCCACATCCCGCCGTCACCCGTGCTGGCGCACCCGATTCCCGAAGACGGCTTTCTGCTGGAGGGCCACGTCGTCCGCGCCGTGGACGTCGGCCACACCGACACCGACGCCACCTCGGTGCTGCACGTGCCGGACCTCGGCCTCGTCGTCGCCGGCGACACCGTCTACAACGGAATCCACCAGTACATCCTCGAAGGCGGAGACGGCGGCCTGCAGGAATGGCTCCGCGCGCTGGACCGGATCGCCGCGCTGGAGCCGCGCGCCGTCGTCGCGGGCCACAAGAACGAGGCCCTGCCCGACGACCCGCTCACCATCGACCGGACGCGCGCCTACCTGCACGACGTCATCCGCCTGCTCGACACGCGGCCGACCGCCCGCGAGTTCTACGACGAAATCCTGCGCCTGCACCCGGACCGCCTCAACCCGGGCCCGGTCTGGTACGGCGCCGTCGCGCTGTTGGGGGACTGAATGAACATCGAATCCGCCGGCCTGGACGCGAAGTCCGCGTACAAGCTCCTCATCGGCAGCGTCATCCCGCGGCCCATCGCGTGGATCAGCACGGAGTCGACGTCCGGCGTCGGCAACCTGGCGCCCGTGTCGTTCTTCACCTGCATCGGCCGCAAACCACCCAAGGTTTCCCTGTCCATGCAACCGAAATCCGACGGCGCCACCCTCAAGGACAGCTTCGTCAACATCCGCGACACCGGCGAGTTCGTCACCAACATGGCCACGCTGCCCCAGGCCTTCGCCCTCCACCGCAGCGCCAAGGAGTTCGATCCCGACGTCGACGAGTTCGACGCGGTGGGCGTCGAGAAGGTCGCCTCGGCCCTCGTGAAACCCCCACGCATCAAGGACGCACCCGTCGCGCTGGAGTGCAAAGTGGACCAGATCTTCTCCGCCCCCGACGGCCTCCACCACGTCGTCTGGGGCGAAGTCGTCAACTTCTACGTCCGCGACGACCTGTACCTCAACGGCCGCATCGACTTCGGCGCCATCGCCCCCATCGGCCGCCTCGCCGCCGAATACACGGTGGTGGACAACGCCTTCGTGCCTCCCCTGGACCCCACCGTCCTCACCGACCGCGCCTCCCGCCGCATGCGCCGCCTCGACGGCCAGGGCGAGGAATACTCCGCGGTCGAGTCCCCGACGTGGTCGGCGTCGGGCTCCGTGCAAGCCTGAGGTTTCAGCGCTCGTTCCCCTTGCCACAACCCGGTTCCGGAACGTCAGCAGAACCCTGAACGCACCCGTACCCGATCCGGCGCCGAACCGAACTCCGCCGGTTGGCAGGTGGTCTCCAGAACCGACATCCACAGGTCGCCGTCGGGGTCGACTTGGTTGCGGCGGCTGGTCATGAGGGACAGGGGGACGTGGACGAAGCGGCGTCGCCAGCGGGCGACGGCGGCTTCGGTGTGGCCGGCCATGGCGGCGTGGACCGCGGCGTGGGCGAGGCGCAGGCAGTAGACGGCGTCGTAGGCGTTGGCGGCGATGCTGCGGACCGCGTAGCTCGGGTCGATGTAGCGCATCGTGGGGGGAAGGCCGACCGATTGGAGGTGGGCGGTGATGCGCTGTTTGAGCAGTTCCCCGATGTTGCCGAGTTTGACGTTCCCGGAGGCGTCGGTGCCGTTGAGCTGGGGCAGGCCGTGTTGTTCGAGGAGGTCCTGGCCCGCGCCCTCGGCGAGGACGATGACGACGTAGCCCTTGGCTCTCACGCGCTGCTCGACGTGGGCCAGCAAGCCGTCTTCACCCTCGAGGGCGAAGGGGACCTCGGGGATCAACACGATGTCCGCGGAGTTGGCGGACAGCGCGGCGTAGCTGGCGATGAACCCCGAGTGCCGGCCCATCAGCTTCACGATGCCGACGCCGTTGGGGCTGGCGGCGGCTTCGACGGACACCGCGGAGATGAAGTCGGTGGCGCGAGCGAACGCGCTCTGGAACCCGAACGACTGGTCGGTGAAGGGCAGGTCGTTGTCGATCGTCTTCGGCACGCCGATGACGGCGATGTCCAGACCGCGCGCCCGGATCGCCTTGCCGAGGAAGGTCGCCGCGCGCATCCCGCCGTCGCCGCCGATGACGAACATGATGTCGACGCCGCGCAGGACGAGGCTGTCGACCATTTCGTCGGCGTCCTGGCCGCCGCGTGAGCTGCCCAGGATGGTGCCGCCGGCGTTGTGGATGTCGCGAACGCGCTCGGGCGTCAGTTCGATGGTGTCGTAGCGGTGTTGTTCCGTCAGGCCCTGCAGACCGTTGCGGAACCCCAGGATCCGCTTGACCTTGTAGTGCACCGCGAGTTCCTGCACGAGACCGCGGATGACGTTGTTGAGCCCGGGGCACAACCCGCCACAGGTGACGACTCCGGCGGTCACGCGTGCGGGGTCGAAGTAGATCTTCCGCCGCGGCCCGGCGGCTTCGAAACTCGGCACCTCGCCGGGCGGGAGGCTGTGCTCGGCGAGCATGGACACGGTGTCCTCGAGCAGGACCCGGTCGCCTTCCGCGACGTAGTGCGGGGAGGTCTGCTTGGTGGAGAGCATCTCGGAGAACGGCGAGTCGTAACGGCACTCGCCGAGGCGGCGCACGCCGAGGTCGTCCAAGTGCAACGTCACCGTATCTCCTTGATCTTGTCGCGAAACGGGGTCATTCGAAGGTCGTGTGTGTCACGTGCCGAACCTGGCCGCGGGAAATCACGAGCGATTCCGTGACGGTCGTCCCGGCACCCTTGCGCGGACGCCCGACCAGCGGCCCGCCGTTCACGCCGGTGGCCACGAAAAACGCGTCGCCGGCCACGAGCTCGGAGCACTCGTAAACGCGGTCGAGGGACATGCCCGCCGCACGGATGGCGTCGGCTTCCTCGGTGCGTTGCGGCGCCAGCCGCCCCAGCATCCCGCCGCCCAGTGCCCGGACGGCCGCGGCGGTCAGCACTCCTTCGGGCGTGCCGCCGACACCGATGAGCAGGTCGACGTCGAGCGTCGGCAGGAGCACCGCCAGGCTTCCCCCGACGTCGCCGCCCGCCGGCGTCTGCACGGCCGCGCCGGCCCGCACCACCCGGGCGATCAGGTCCTTGTGCCGCGGCTTGTCCATGATGACCACGCGCAGCTCGCTGACCTGCTTGCCGAGCGCCTTGGCGACGTTGGCCAAGGTGACCTCGGCGGGGTCGTCGAGATCGATGACGTCCTTCGCCGCGGCGGGCACCACGATCTTGTCCATGTAGAACCCCGGCCCGGGCGACCACAGCGTTCCCCGTTCGCCGAACGCGATCGTGGCCAGCGCGCCGGGCAGGTCCTTCGCGCAGAACGACGTTCCCTCGAGCGGATCGACGGCGATGTCGAAATCCGGGCCGTGACCGTTACCCACGACCTCACCGTTGAACAACATGGGGGCGTCGTCCTTCTCGCCCTCCCCGATGACGACGGTCCCGCGCCCGGGTGCGTCGGCCAGCGCCGCGCGCATGGCCGTGGTCGCGGCCGCGTCGGCGCCTTTCTGGTCGTGCCGGCCCACCCAGGCGTAGCTGGCCACCGCGGCGCGGGACGTGGCGGCCAGCGCCGCCCCCTCCAACGTGTGGATGTCAACGCAGGCCCGCGCTTCGACCTCACTCTGACCCTGCATCGGGGACTCCTCTTTTCGGCTGAAGCATCAGGACGGTGAGATCGCGGCGCCGGTCACTCGAGATTCGCGTGCAGCCGCCAGAGTTCGCGGGCCTGGCTGCCGGTGGTCTTCCACAACGTGTGGAACAGTGCGTCGGTGGTGAGCAGCACGGACTGTTCGAACAGGCTGCCGGCGTACTGCACGGAGGCGTTCCCGTCGAAATCCTGCTTGTCCGCGGCCGGGATGATGAGCACCTCGGTCGCGGTCTCGGCCAGCGGCGACTCCGGCGCCGTGGTCAGCGCGATCACGTCCGCGCCCTGGTCACGGGCGGTCTGGGCGGCTCGCACCACGCGCGCCGTCTTCCCCGAGCCCGAGGCCGCCACGAGAACATCGCCCGAGCCGATGGCCGGCGCGGTCACCTCACCGACGACGTGGGTGGGCAGGCCGAGGTGCATGAACCGCATCGCGGCCATCTGCAGGGCGAGCCCGCTGCGGCCGGTGCCGATCGTGAACACGGCCGGGGCCTTGAGCAGCAACGCGCCGGCCCGGATCCAGGACGGGGACTGCACCCCCGTGCTCACGCGGTCCACCTCGCCGATGACCGCACGCGTTGCGTCCACGAACAGGCCGGCGTCGAGCTTGGTCGAAATCGAGTGCGTCACCGGGATCTTCCTCCACAACTCAAGTAGGACAACGAATTCACGACCGCGCGGCCCGCACGCTCCGCCGGGCCGCTTCGGCCACGGCCTCGGCGGTGATGCCGAACCGGCTGAACAGGGTCTTGAAGTCGGCCGAAGCACCGAAGTGCTCCAGCGACACGATTTCTCCCGCGTCGCCGGCGAACCGGTGCCACGGTTGCGCCGTCCCCGCTTCGACGACCACCCGCGCGCGCACCGACGGGGGCAGCACCTTGTCCCGGTACGACCGGTCCTGCCGGTCGAACCACTCCACGCACGGCATCGACACAACCCGCGTGGGCACCCCTTCGGCCTCGAGCACCTCCCGGGCCGCGACGGCCAGCTGGACCTCGGAGCCAGTGCCGACGAGCAGCACCTCGGGGCGCCCCGAAGACGCCTCGGCGAGGACGTAGCCGCCGCGGGCCACCCCCTGGGCGGAGGTGCCCTCCAGCGTCGGCAGGTCCTGGCGGCTGAGCGCCAGCCCGGCCGGACCGGCGGTGTCCTCCAGCACCGCCTTCCACGCGTACGCGGTCTCATTCGCGTCGGCCGGGCGGACCACCGACATCCCGGGGATGGCACGCAGGGAGGCCAGCTGCTCGACCGGTTGGTGCGTCGGACCGTCCTCACCGAGGCCGATCGAGTCGTGCGTCCACACGTAGATGACCGGCAGCCGCATCAGGGCGGCCAGGCGCACCGCCGGGCGCATGTAGTCGCTGAAGATGAGGAAGGTGCCGCCGTACGGGCGGGTTCCGCCGTGCAGCGCGATGCCGTTGAGGATCGAACCCATCGCGTGCTCACGGATGCCGAAGTGCAGCGTGCGGCCGTAGGGGTTGGCCTGCCAGGCGTTGGTCGAGATCTCGACCGGGCCGAAGGAATCCGCGCCCTTGATCGTGGTGTTGTTGCTCTCGGCCAGGTCGGCCGACCCGCCCCAGAGCTCCGGCAGCACGGCGCCGATCTTGGCCAGCACCGCGGCCGACGCCTTGCGGGTGGCGATGCCCTTGGCGTCGGGCTGCCAGGTGGGCAGATCGTCGGCCCAGCCGGCCGGCAACGCGCGCCTGCCGATGCGGTCGAGCAGCGCCTTGCGCTCGGGGTTGCTCTTCGCCCAGGCGTCGAACTCGAGCTGCCACTTCTCGCGGTCGGCCCGCCCGCGCTCGGCCACTTCACGGGTGTGGCGCAGCACCTCGTCGTCGACCTGGAAGCTCTGCTTCGGGTCCAGGCCCACGGCGCGCTTGACCGCGGCGAGCTCGTCGGCGCCCAGCGCGGCACCGTGCGCCTTGCCGGTGTTCATCTTGGTCGGGGCCGGGTACCCGATCACGGTGCGCAGCACGATCAGGGTCGGGCGGGCGGTCTCGGCCTTGGCCTGCTCGATCGCGGCGAGGAACCCCGCCACGTCCTCCCCGCCGTGGACCGTGAGGACGTGCCAGCCGTAGGACTCGTAGCGCTTGGCGGTGTCCTCGGACAACGCGATGCGGGTGTCGTCCTCGATGGAGATCTCGTTGCTGTCGTAGATCACCGTGAGATTGCCGAGCTGCTGCGTGCCGGCCAGCGACGACGCCTCCGAGGTGACGCCCTCCTCGATGTCGCCGTCGGAGGCGATCACGTAGACCTGGTGGTCGAACGGGCTCTTGCCCGGCTCGGCGTCCGGGTCGAACAGGCCACGCTCGCGGCGGGCGGCCATGGCCATCCCGACCGCGTTGGCCAGGCCCTGGCCCAGCGGGCCGGTGGTGGTCTCCACGCCCTTGGTGTGCCCGTACTCGGGGTGCCCCGGGGTCAGCGAACCCCACTTGCGCAAGGCCTTCAGGTCGTCGAGCTCCAGGCCGTAGCCCGAGAGGAACAGCTGGACGTACAGGGTGAGGCTCGAATGCCCGGCCGACAGCACGAACCGGTCGCGGCCGAGCCACTGCGCGTCGGCCGGGTCGTGCCGCATGACCCGCTGGAACAACGCGTAGGCGACGGGCGCGAGACTCATGGCCGTGCCGGGGTGCCCGCTCCCGCAGTGCTCGACCGCGTCCGCCGCCAGCACGCGGGCGGTGTCGACCGCGCGCCGGTCCAGCTCGGTCCAGTCTTCCGGGAGTCGCTTGGTGGTCAACCGAACGAGCTCTTCGGCTGATTCGATCGCACGGGAACGGGAGATCGATCCGTTTGCTGCCATGGACGCGCACTCCTGATAATTCTCACTCGGCACATTCCGGCGCCAAAAATGTGATTTCGGGTCATTTCCGCTGTGTGCCGAGCCAGGGCCCGGCACACAGCGAATGGGTTCGGTCAGGCGGTGGCGCGCTTTTTGAGTTCCTTGGCCGCGGCGCCCGGGTCGGCGGCGTTGTAGATCGCGCCCCCGGCCACGGCGACGGTGGCTCCGGCGTCGCGGACGGCGCCGATGGTGTCGATCTTGATGCCGCCCGCGATGGAGAACGGCACACCCGCCTCACGCCCGTCCTCCAGCAGCGTGTCGATCGTGTAACCCGGGCGGGCCTGCTCGTCCAGGCCGGCGTGGATCTCCACAAAGGACACACCCAGCTTGGAGACTTCCCGGATCCGTGCGACCCGGCCCTCGACCACGGTGATCATGTCCGCCACCACCTGCTTGCCGTACTTGCGTCCCGCAGCCACCGCACCACGCACGGTGTCGTCATCGGCCGCACCCATCACGGTGACCAGGTCCGCGCCCGCCTCGAACGCCAGCGCCGCTTCCAGCTCACCGGCATCCGCGGTCTTCAAGTCCACGAACACCAGCTTGTCCGGATGCGCCGCCTTGATCGCGCTCACCGCACCGATCCCCGCCGCCTTCACCAACGGCGTCCCCAACTCCAAAATATCCACATGCTCGGCCACCTGATTCGCCAACGTCAACGCCGCCGGCAGATCCAGCACATCCAACGCCACCTGCAACCGCACAACCCACTCCTCACAACCAGCGACGGAACACCCGCCGAGCGAAAGACCGGTAAACAACTGCCACAACAGTTCCCCACCCACCCGAAAACCGGCAACACCTCACCACATGCAAAAACCCAATCCCCCAATGCGCACAACAAATACCCATCCACCGGCCCCGGCTGCTTACGCTTGGCGACGTGTCGAACCAGCCCTTGATCGCGCCGTCCATCCTCTCCGCCGACTTCGCCCGGCTCGCCGACGAAGTGGCTGCCGTGCAAGGAAAACCGGGCCACGGCGCGGATTGGCTGCACGTGGACGTGATGGACGCGCACTTCGTGCCGAACCTGACCCTGGGCCTGCCGGTCGTGCAGTCGCTCCTGGCCACCACGGACCTACCGCTGGACTGCCACCTGATGATCGAGAACCCGGACCACTGGGCGATCGGTTACGCGGAAGCGGGTTCCTACAACGTGACCGTGCACGTCGAGGCCGCCGACGACCCGGTCAAGCTCGCGAAGGACCTGCGCGCCGCGGGTTCGAAGGCGGGGTTGGCGATCAAGCCGAACACACCGCTGGAGCCCTACGTCGACGTGCTCAAGCACTACGACACCCTGTTGGTGATGTCGGTGGAACCCGGTTTCGGCGGGCAGAAGTTCATCGCCGACGTGCTCGCCAAGGTGCGCACGGCCCGCCGGATGGTCGACACCGGCCACCTGAACCTGGTCGTGGAGATCGACGGCGGCATCAACCGCGACACGATCGAACAGGCGGCCGAGGCCGGCGTCGACTGCTTCGTCGCCGGCTCGGCCGTCTACGCCGCCGACGATCCGGCCCGCGCCGTGGCGGGGCTGCGCAGCCAGGCGGAGGCCGTTTCCGCCCACGCCCGGCGGTGATTCCCTTGGCGTGAGCCGGTTTCGATCAGACGCCCAGCAGTCGCCTCAGCTCCGGCGCGTGGCGCCGCGAAACCGGAACGAACTCGTGCGAGCGGGAATCCATGATCAGGAACAGCTCGCCCTTGATGCCCCGCTCAAGCTCCGCCACCCGGCGAAGGTTCACGAGGAAGCGCCGGTGCACCCGGCTGAACCCGTGGGGCGTCAGCAACCGCTCGACGTTTTCCAGGCCCCGGGTCGCCGCTTGGATCCTCCCCCGTTCCGTGACCAGCCACACGATGTTCCGGTCGGCCTCGGCGTAGCGGATCTCCGACGGGGCAAGCAGAACCAGCCGGTCGTTGCGCATCCCGATCACCCGCCGGGGCAGCGGCCCGACGTCCGACGCCGAAGTGCTCTCGTACGGCTCGCCTTCCTGCACCCCGAACACGCACAGCATGCCCACCACGTGGTTCGCGTCGACGACGGGCCGCATGGTCACCGGCGTCGCGTCCTCCCCCGGGCTCACCGGCAGATACGCGTAGCCGCTCCATTGTGTACTTCCCTGCGCCCGCTCCTTGGCCCAGCGAACCACCTCGGGAAGCCCGGAAATATCAGGCATCCAGCGTTGTGCGGGCTCGATCGCGCCCGCGACGATGGGGGTTTCGCCGGCCAACCCGAGCAACGCGACCGCGGCCTCGTTCGCCGTGATCACGTTTCCGCCCCGGTCCATCGCCATGAAGGGACCGCTGGCCTGGGCGCACTTCCGGTTGAACTCCGCGATCACCTTGTCCGCCTCGTAGACGGCACGCCGGTAGATCTCCTGTTCGACGCACGTGACGGCAGTCGTCAGCCACGCCGGCACGAGCTTGGACAGCGACGCGTTCCACCGCGAGATGTTGATCGACGCGACCGGCACTCCGGTCACCACGTCGCGGATCGAAATCCCCGCGCAGGCCCACTGGTGGAAGGCTTCGCACCAGTGCTCCGGCCCGGTCACCGTCACCGGGCCGGACACCTCGAACGAGGTTCCCATCCCGTTCGTGCCGGTGCACTCCTCCGACCACGACGACCACGGAGCGAGGTTGTGCAGCTCGGCCCGCCGCAGCGCGGAGGGATCACCCCAGGCCCCCAGGACCCGCCCGTCCCCGTCCGTGACGGTGACGACGGCGCCGTCCCGTTCCACTTCCTGACCGGCCAGCGCACCGAGACCGCCGAGCGCCGTGAAGATCACGCCGTTGTCGATCCTCGGGGCGTCGTCGCCCCGTGCCCCCGGCGCGACGTCCAGCCGCCGATCCACCTCGTACCGATCGCGGCACCTGTACCACGAAGCGAGGATCTCGGGCCGGACCCCCGTCTCGATGTCTTCACCTGCGGCAAAACTTTCCCAAGCGCGAGCGACTTCTCGCGCCGACGAGGTGGTCACCAGGGCACCATCCGACACGTCGGCACGTCCGCTCGGCCGGCTCGGCGCGATCGCCAGCGGCGGCACTCTCCCGGTCATCGCGACCTCCTTGTCGCCAGGCACGCCGGGGCCCCAGCGGGACCACCCGGGCAGTGACGGAAGTTACAAACTAACGCGATGCCGCAAGCATTTCAAGACAGCTTCGCAGCGTTCAGCCACATAGCTGTAGACATAACACGACCAGCTCGACCACGCCGGATCAACGGTGCAATCCGGCTGTACAACTGGCAAAGCGGGCGGCTCCTACCGGCCTGAAACACCTTGTGGTACAACGTCAATTGATCGATCCGACCTGGCCGGATGCCTTGGTTTTCCCTGGTCAGCAGCGAAAACCGTGCCGCCGGTCCGCTCGCCGAGGGTGTTTGTGGAAAGCCACAAGACAAAGCGCCGCGTCCCGGAAGTCGGCCCTGTCGAAAATGATCTTGTGCAGAATACGGAACAGCGATCATCGGCGCCGAAACCCGGTGACCGTTGATGGGCGGATGGCCACCGATAATCGCCGCCGCGCGACCGTTCGTGCGTCAATCGCCCACAGTCAGCACAAGCTGCTTGCCCTCGAATCGGCGAAGAGTTTAGTTTGCGTCGGCGGCGAAGCGACGCGGTGCGACCCGATACGTCGGGCAGCACCCGAGCGGTCAGCGGCACCCCAGCGCGGGGGTGCCGTCCGGGGTGGTACCAGACCAAAGGCGGTCTCAGATGACACAGGTACGCCGGCTCGACCCGACCTCTCGCAGCTGCGGTGACTCCACGGTGCACGGAGCGTGGGAGCGGTTCGTGCGGGGCGAGGACGACCTGCGCGGGGTGCGGCCCGAGATAGCGATTTCCTGGCAGCGGTGCCGGGACCAGTACCGGGTCGACCCGTACCTCACCGAAGCCCCCGTGGCCGTCGCCGAAGTCGACCACGCGCTGGAGCACGACGTCGTCATCGCGGAGCTCGGCTTCCGCGCCGCCTCGCTGGCCCGCGAGGTCGGCAACGTCGGCGGCATCGTGACCATCACCGACGCCTCCGGCCGCGTCCTGGCCCAGTGGGGCGACCAGGCCACGCGCAACGTCGCCGCCGACGCCAACCTGGCGCCGTGGTTCTGCTGGGCGGAAGGTGCCACCGGCACGAACGGCATGGGCACCGCGCTGATGTCCTACACCCCCGTGCTGATCCGCGGTGCGGAGCACTGGTGCCAGGCTTTCCACGACTGGACCTGCGCGGGTGTCGCGGTCCGCGACGTCGTGACCAGGGAACCGGTCGCCGTCCTCAACATCTCGTGCTGGCGCAGCGAGCCCCCCGCGGCGACGGGTGCGTGGCTCGGCAAGGCCGCCACGATGACGCAGCGCATCCTGCGCCAGCGCGCCCAGGACGACGGTGCCGAACTGATGGCCGCCTTCAACCACGCCCGATCCCGCTCGATCGCGCCGCTCGCGGCCGTCGATCCCGCCGGCCGGGTGGTGCTCGCCGACGACACGGCAGGTGTGCTCCTCGGCATCCCCGGCTCCACGCCGGCGCCCGATCCCGCGGTGCGGTGGAAGCCGGAGCTGCCGGAGTTCATCCGGGCCACCCGGTACGCCGCCAAGCAGGCGACCCGCAACCGCGACTGGACCGGTTCGACGCAGATCTTCACCCGGCTCTCCAACGAACCGACCTCGATCAGCATCCGGCCGGTGTTCCTGTCCGGGCACCTGGTCGGCACCCTGGTCTCGTTCGGCGTGTCCGAAGGTGATCCGCTCCCCCGGTCCGGAGGCGACAGCCCGCTTCGGCCGCAGCCGCACCGAATGGTCGCGACGCGCGAGAACCGCATGGTCCTGCTGCGGCTCCCCGAGGTCTCGTTCGCACAATCGGACGGCAGCGACGTGTGGCTGTCCACCGACCAGGGCCGCTTGCGATCCGCCTTGCCGGGCCTCGACAAGCTCGAGACCGAGCTGGGCGATTCCGGTTTCCTGCGCGTGCACCGCCAGTACGTGGTGAACCTCAGCCGCATCAGGGAAGTCGAGCGCCGGTACAAGGGCGAGCTGGTCCTCGTCATGGACGACCAGGCGAAAACGATGGTGCCGGTTTCCCGGCGGAACACCCCCGCGGTGCGCCGGGCGCTGGAGATCTGATGGCCCCCGTCGTGGCCCGGCGTGGTTTCCCTTTCCGCAGAACGGGAGTTCTCCCGGTGAACGAACGGTACCTCCCACCGGGAGAACGGCGGCGTCCGGCCGATCTGTGGTGACGCATATCGGAACGGCTTGCCCGGGAGTAGAGTCCAAACTCGTTACAGGGTAAGAAAAACGATCCGGGCAGTGGAATACGGAGCCCGATCTACACCGGTAACCGCCGCGCTGAGCCCAATGGTGGCGCGGCACTGGGAAAGTATGCGATTTCGCCGTCGACGAGCCGGCGCTTTCGCGTGCGCACTCCCGCGAAATCTGTCAGAAGTTTCATTTTTGCTGACGAGGAGGTGACGTCCGATGACGGCTACTCAGGATCGTGAAGATCTCCTGGCCGAGCTCAGCGGACAGAACAAGGCAACCATCGGTGCCGTACTCGGGACCGGCTCGATCGCCAAGGCGACCGAGCGTCCGGACGGGACGATGGAGGGGACCATCCGGATCCCGGAGGACGCGATGGCGTGGGAACCGGGGGTGCTGATCATGCCGCACGGCGGCATCCTCGAGCTCACGATCATCAACGACGACAAGAACACCCACGCCTGTCTGCTGCCCAGCAACGGCGACCGGCAGTTCATCGGTCTGCTGAACCACTCGAAGGGTTCCGCGACGCTCGAGCTGGACGGTCCCGGCTGCTACTGGTACGGCTCGCCGGCCGGCAACGACGAGGGTCGAGGCCTGCAGGGCGCCATCGTCGTGTCCGGCGAAGTGCCGCCGGAAGCCAAGCTCGACCGACCCGCCCAGCCGCGGCCGTAGAAAGGCAGGACTCACCATGACCCTCGAATACATCGACGCCGGCAAGGCGTTCAACCACAACAAGCTCTCCAACCTGCCGCACAGCGCGCCGGACGTGACGCGCGGCGTCAACTACGAGCGCATCCTCGACGCGCGCAACGAATCCCAGAACTGGATCACGTACTACGGCGCCTACGACGGCAAGCGGCACAGCCTGCTCGACCAGATCAACGTCGACACCGTCAAGAACCTCAAGGTCGCCTGGATCCACCAGGCGAGCGCGACGGGCATGATCGCCTCCACGTCGACCTACGCCTTCGAGGCCAGCCCGCTGATGATCGACGGCGTCATGTTCGTCACCGGCTGGGACGGCTGGCTCTGGGCGCTCGACGCCCGGACCGGCGAGCAGCTGTGGCGCTACAAGCACGCGATCCCGATCGACGTGACCCTGTGCTGTGCCAACGTCAACCGCGGCTGCGCGGTGGCCAACGGCAAGGTGTACATGGTGACCCAGAACGCCCAGCTGGTGGCGCTCGACGCCACCAACGGGCAGAAGGTCTGGCAGAAGACCATCGGTGACGTGCGCGCCGGAGAGAGCGCTTCCATCGCTCCGCTGGTCGTCAAGGACACCCTCATCACCGGTTCCGCCGGTGGCGAGTACGGCGTCCGCGGGCACATCGACTGCTGGGACCTCGAGACCGGCGAGCGGCGCTGGCGCACCTACACCGTGCCGAAGCCGGGTGAGCCCGGCTCCGAGACCTGGCCCGCCGACGGCGAGGCCTGGCAGCGCGGTGGCGCGAACCACTGGGTCACCGGAACGTTCGACCCGGAGCTGAACCTGTACTACGCGGGCACC
This sequence comes from Amycolatopsis sp. NPDC047767, assembly GCF_040704195.1. Classification (NCBI taxonomy): domain Bacteria; kingdom Bacillati; phylum Actinomycetota; class Actinomycetes; order Pseudonocardiales; family Pseudonocardiaceae; genus Amycolatopsis; species Amycolatopsis sp. NPDC047767. The sequence goes on along the minus strand of NZ_JBEYSJ010000003.1, from coordinate 229,130 downwards.
GGCAACCCGGCTCCCGACTTCGACGGCGAGGTCCGTGAAGGGGACAACCTCTACACCGACAGCGTGGTCGCGCTGGACGTCGACACGGGCGAGATCAAGTGGCACTACCAGTTCACGCCGCACGACCTGTGGGACTACGACTCCACGATGGAGATGACCCTGTTCGAGCGGGACGGCAAGAAGCTGCTGGCCCACTTCGACAAGAACGGGTACATGTTCGTCCTGGACCGCACCAACGGCGAGCTGCAGCACGTGACGCCGTTCGTCGACCGCATCGACTGGGGCGTGATCACCCGCGACGGCAAGGTGACCCCGCGCAAGTACCCGGACAAGGAAGGCGAGCCCTGCCACTTCTACCCCGGCCCCGCCGGTGCCAAGGAGTGGACGCACGCCTCCTACAACCCGGAGCACGACCTGTTCTACGTTCCGGTCGCCGACGTGGGCGCCACGGCCACCCGGCGTCGTCGCGAGTTCAAGGAAGGCATGCCCTACTGGGGTGCCGCCGTCGAGGTCGACGTCGACAACATGGCCGGGTCGGTCAGCGCGTTCGACTCCCACGGTGAGGAGAAGTGGCGCTACCGGCTGCCCTTCCCGATGGCCGCCTCGACCCTGAGCACCGCGGGCAACCTGGTGTTCGCCGGCACGCCGGCGGGCGAGTTCATGGCGCTGCACGCCGAGACCGGCGAGAAGCTCTGGAGCTTCCAGTGCGGCAGTGGTCACCACAGCAGCCCGTCGACGTGGTCCCTTGATGGCAAGCAGTACATCTCGGTCCCGGTCGGCTGGGGTGGCTGGCTCGAAGGCATCGTCCCCGGCATGTCCGGCCAGGGTCACGGTGCCGCGCTGATCACGTTCTCCCTGTGATCGGAAAGCGCAACCCGGGGTGACTTCCCGACGGTCCCCCTGACACCCGTCCGGTGATCGAGGCTCCTCGATCACCGGACGGGTTCCTTTGCGTTGCCGGGAAAATCCCTCGGTCTTTGGGAACACAACGAAAGGCGATCCGATGAGCCAGTCGTCGACACCCACCCACGACGCGGAAATCGAGCGTCTGCCGTGCTTCAACTGCGGGGAGTCCTACGAGTCCGGCGATCTCGCGCGGCACACCGAGCCGGTGCACTGCGGGCCGTGCATCGCGTGCGTCGACCGGCCCGCGTGCTTCACCTGCCGGCTCATGTACTGCGCGTGCGACGTGCACAAGTTCCGCGGCTGAGCGAGCGGGGTCGGCCGGTCAGCGCAGGTCGAACCGGTCGAGCTCCATGACCTTGACCCACGCGGACACGAAGTCGCGCACGAACTTCGCGCCGGCGTCCTCGGCGGCGTAGACCTCCGAGAGCGCCCTCAGCTCGGAGTTCGACCCGAAGATGAGGTCGACCCGGCTCGCGATCCACTTCAGCTCGCCGGTGCCCCGGTCGCGGCCTTCGTAGACGACCGTCCAGACGTCGGCGTTCCGCCTCGGCGCCCACTGCGTGCCCAGGTCCAGCAGATTGACGAAGAAGTCGTTCGTCAACGTCCCGGGCGCCGAGGTGAACGCGCCCAGCGGCGACCGGCGGTGGTTGGCGCCCAGCACGCGCAGTCCGCCGACCAGCACGGTCATCTCGGGTGCGGTCAAGGTCAGCAGGTTCGCCCGGTCCACCAGCAGGTGCTCCGGCGACATCCAGAATCCGTCGCCGAGGTAGTTGCGGAAGCCGTCGGCCAGGGGCCGCAACGCGTCGAACCACTCGACGTCGGTCCAGTCCTGCGTGGCGTCGGTGCGCCCGGGGCGGAACGGGACGTCGACGACGTGGCCGGCGGCCGCGGCGGCGTGTTCCACCGCGGCGCACCCGCCGAGCACGATCAAGTCGGCCAGCGAAATCCGTTTGCCCGACGGCTGCGCGGCGTTGAACCGCTCCTGGATCGCCTCCAGCACGGGCAGGACGACGGCCAGCTGCTCCGGTTCGTTGACCGCCCAGCCGCGCTGCGGCTCGAGCCGCAGCCGCGCCCCGTTCGCACCACCGCGTTTGTCGCTGTCGCGGTACGTCGACGCCGAGGCCCACGCCGTGGCGACGAGCTGCGCGACCGTCAGACCCGAATCGAGGACCTCGCGCTTGAGAGCCGCGACGTCGGCCGCGTCCACGAGCTCGTGGTCCGGCTCCGGGACCGGGTCCTGCCAGATCAGCCGTTCGGCCGGGACGAGCGGCCCCAGGTAACGCTCGATCGGGCCCATGTCGAGGTGCGTCAGCTTGAACCAGGCCCGCGCGAACGCGTCCTCGAACTCGTCCGGATGCTCCAGGAACCGTCGGGAGATCGACTCGTAGGCCGAGTCCTCCTGCAGGGACAGGTCCGTGGTCAGCATGACCGGGTGGTGCTTCTCGTCCGGGTCGTACGGGTCCGGCACGGTGCCCTCACCCTGGCCGTCGGCCGGGATCCACTGCCACAGCCCGGCCGGGCTGAGCTCGACGTCCCACTTGTACTCGAACAGCGTCTCGAAGAAGGTGTGGTCCCACGTCACGGGCGTGCGCGTCCACATCCCCTCCAGTCCGCTGCTCGTGGTGTCGGGGCCCTTGCCGGTGCCGTGCTCGTTGGCCCAGCCCAGGCCTTGCGCGGTGAGCGGCGCGGCTTCGGGGTCGGGACCGAGGCGCACGGCCGGGTCCACCAGCCCGTGGGTCTTGCCGAACGTGTGGCCGCCGGCGATCAGCGCGACCGTCTCCTCGTCGTTCAGGCCCATCCGCCGGAACGTCTGCCGGATGTCGCGGGCCGCGAGCACCGGGTCGGGGTTGGTGGCGGGGCCTTGGGGATCGACGTAGATCAGCCCCATGTCGCTGGCCGCCAGCGGTTCGTCGAGGTCACGGCGGCCGCTGTGCCGGTCGTCCGCCAGCCACTTGCGTTCCGGCCCCCAGTACGTCTCGTCGGGCTCCCACACCTCGGCCCGCCCGCCGCCGAACCCGAAGGTCTTGAAGCCCATCGACTCCAGTGCCCGGTTGCCGGCGAAAACCATCAGGTCCGCCCAGGAGATCCTGCGCCCGTACTTCTTCTTGACCGGCCACAACAACCGGCGAGCCTTGTCCAGGTTGCGGTTGTCCGGCCAGCTGTTCAACGGGGCGAACCGTTGCATCCCGGCGCTCGCACCGCCTCGGCCGTCGCTGACCCGGTAGGTCCCCGCGGCGTGCCAGGCCATGCGCAGCACGAGGGGGCCGTAGTGCCCGAAGTCGGCGGGCCACCAGTCCTGCGAGGTCGTGAGCACCTCGTCGACGTCACGCGCCAGCTCGTCGAGGTCCACCGTCGCGAACTGCGCCGCGTAGTCGAAATCCGCGTCCAGCGGGTTGTCCGCGGGCTGGTTGCGGTGCAAGGTCTTCAAGTCGAGCCGGTGCGGCCACCAGTCGTTGGGGTTGCCGCTCGCCGTGGGGTGGTTGCGCCGCCGGGCCGGCTGTGACTCTTCCAGGACCCGGTCGTAGGTGCGGTAGACGTGGGTGTCGGGATTCTCGGGCATGGAGGTCCTCCCCGGCCGCGCCGATCAGTCGAACACCAGCGGGAGCAGGATCGCGGCGCCGAGCAGCGAGATACCGCAGACCAGGTCGGCGCGGATCCGGATGACCTTGGCGGCCATCCGCCCGACGAAGAGCCCGGCCAGCGACATGATCACCGTCATGGCGCCGAAGGCCACCATGGGGACGATGAGGGAGAACCCCGCGATCCCCAGGCCCGCACCCGCGACGAAGTTGTCGATGCTCAGCGAAAGCGGCATCCCGAAGAGCGTCACCCACGGGTGGTCCAGGTCTTCCTCCGCCGGCTCCGGGTGCCGGATCGCTCCGACGATGAAGTAGACGCCGTACAAGCCGAGCGCGGCCGCCCCGACGTAGTCCGCCCAGTCGCCGAGGAAGTCGCCCAGGAAGTGGCCGATCAAGCCGCCCAGCAGCGGACTCACGGCGTCCCACACCCCGAAGACGAGGGCGACCTGCACGGCACGACGCCAGCCGAAGGGAATGGTGCCGATGGCGATCGACGAGCGGAAGTTGTCGAGACTGAGGCCGAAGGCAAGCGCTATCAACGGAAGGAATTCAAGAGACACCCGAACCACCTCAACAGATCAACCAGGGTTCACCGGGGAGGGAGACTGCGCACAAGAGTCGATTCTCGGCAGGCACTGTTTTCAGCGTGCGACACAAGGCCCCGGTGCGAACGGTTCACTCGCTCCGGGGCCTTGCGGCGACACAGACATAGCCCGGCCGCGGACTTCGGCCGGCTGCCGCGGCTACGAGAAATCAAGCGGCACGGGCCGTGGAGCCCGGCTGTCAGCCCCGGTAGAAGTAGCCGGTGGCCTCAGCGCACACCTCGACGACCGTGTACTCCGGAGTTTCCCACTGCATGTTTTCCTCCTCAGCTGTTGGCTGCGCCCGGCGACTGAGCCAAAACCGGACATTCGTGATCCGCGCAATTTCGCGGACAACGTCACGAAATTTCGCGGTCATGAAAGAGCATCATCGATTTAACGCAGTTGTCGCAACCGACCTTGAACCAGTGGTCGGGAACCGGTGCCGAACGGCGCCCCGAGGCCGACGAGTGGAGGGGCCACGCTCACCGACGGCACCCCGCGCGACAGCCGTCCCAACCACCCGGACACGCCGTCGACCTGCGAGAACCTGGCCACGAGCGGAGCATGTCGAGCCCCGTGGTCCGGGCACACTCCAGAACCAGACTACGAGTCCGCGAGCGGGGACGTCAACTGTCCCATCGAATATCCTCATGCCCGTCCGGCAAATAACGAAGGACCGATTCACAAATCCGGAATTAGACTGTTCCCGTGCGAATTTATCTTGGCTCCGATCACGCCGGACTCGAACTCAAGAACCACTTCGTCAAAAGGCTCACGGAACTCGGCCACGAGGTGATCGACGTCGGCCCCGCGACCTACGACGCGAATGACGACTACCCACCCGTTCTGCGTCGAGGCGGCGCGGCGCGTGGTCGCCGACGAAGGCAGTCTCGGCCTCGTCATCGGCGGTTCCGGGAACGGGGAACAGATCGCCGCGAATAAGGTGCCCGGCGCCCGGGCCGCGCTGACCTGGAACGTCGACACGGCGAAGCTGGCCCGGCAGCACAACAACGCGCAGCTGGCCGGCATCGGCGCCCGGATGCACACCGTCGAGGAGGCCGAGCGCATCGCGGACGCGTTCCTCGGCACCGAGTTCGAGGGCGGCCGCCACCAGCGCCGGATCGACCTGCTGGCCGACTACGAGCGCACGGGCGAACCGCCCGCGTTGCCCGGACAGTGACCTCAGAGGAGCCCGAGCTGCCGTTCGATCTCGCCCCACCGGCCTTCGTCGTCGGAGAGCGCACGACCGGCGTCGCGAGCAGCCCACGCCGTGGTGACGACTGACCGCAAGGCCTGGCCGTCGTCGCCGCCGTTCGGCATTCGGGGGACGGCGTCGGGCCCGAGGTCGACGACCTGCTCGCCCGAGTCGGCGGACAACGCCAGGGCGGGTTCGTGCAGTCCGCTCAGATCGGCGGCCACATACGTCGGACGCGCGGCTCGCTCGGCGAACGCCAGGTCCCGGAGCCGGGATATCCCGGTCAGGACGAAAAGCGAGTCGAGGCCGGCCGCGTTGGCGCCCTCGATGTCGGTCTCCAGCCGGTCCCCGCACACCAGGGTGTCCGGCCGATCGGTACCGAGCCGGGCGCGGGACAGGTCGAACAGGGCGGCCTGCGGCTTGCCGACGACGTGGGGCGCGGCGTCGACCGCCGTCTGCACCAACGCGACCAGCGCGCCGTTGCCGGGCGCCTCTCCGTACGGCGTGGGCAACGTGAGGTCGACGTTCGTGGCCACCCAGGTGACTCCGGTGCCGACGAGGTGGCCCACCTCCGCGAGCTCGGTCCAGGTGACGTCGGATCCCAGCCCCTGCACCACGGCCTCGACGGGTCCGCCGCTCAGATCCGCGACGCGGACCGGCGTCAGGCCGGCTTCGGCGAGTGCCTGGGCGACGCCCGGCCCGCCCACCGCGCACACCCGCGTCCCCGGAGCCAGCTGCCGCGCCAGGTGGGCCGCGGCCGCCTGCGAACTGTTGACGACCGACCAGCCGCGCGGGGCGATCCCCAGACCGCGCAGGTGGTTGCCCACGTCTTCGGGAGGGCGCGACGCGTTGTTGGTGGCGAAGACGACCGGGACGCCGTCCGATGTCACCCGGTTCAAGGTCTCCACCGCGCGGGGGACGGCGTCGGCGCCGCGGTAGACCACGCCGTCGAGATCGCAGATCAGGCCGCGGTAACCCGTGATGAGGGGCTCGTGCCCGGTCATGCGGATCGGTGCTGGGTTTTGACGATCCGCGCCGTTTCCGGCCGCGAACACAGCACAATGGACTGTGTCGTGGTCCGGCCGGCGTGCTGCTGCACCCCGCGCAGCACCTCGCTGCCGGTCACCCCGGTGGCGCAGAACAGAATGCGCTCGCCGCGGACCAGGTCGCCGGTGTGGAGAACGTCGTGGCGGGTGCCGGAGCCGTCCGACCGCAACCGCGCCTGCACCGACCCGCCGAGGCAGGACAGGGCAGCTGCGGCGATGACCCCCTCCGCCGCGCCCCCGGTGCCCAGCAAGACGTCCACCGGGCTCTCGGGGCGGGCCACCGCCATCGCACCTGCGATCTCGCCGCCCTCGATCAAGTGCACGCGCGCACCAGCGTCGCGGATTTCGTGCACGAGTTCCCGGTGCCAGGGCCGGTTGAGCACGGCGACGACGACGTCCGAGACCCGGCCGCCCTTGGCCGACGCGACCGCGCGCAGGTTCTCGCCCACCGGGCGGTCGAGCTCGACGACGCCGGCGCACTCGGGACCTACGACCAGCTTCTCCATGGCCACATCCGGCGGCGGGTCGTACAACGCTCCACGCTCGGCCACCGCGACCGCCGCGAGCGCGTTCGGCACGTCCCTGGCCACGGAAAGCGCTCCGTCACCCGCGTTGATCGCGACGTCGCAGGCCGGCCCGGCTCCGGAGCCGACCACATCCCCCTTGACCAGTCGCTTCCCGTCCTCGCCGAGCACCACGACGCCGCGCATCGGCACCGACCCGATCACGTTGTGCATCGCCTCGACGGCGGCGGCCTTGCCGCTGATCTCGTCACCGTGCCCGACCCACCTCGCGGCCGCGAGCGCGGCGGCTTCGGTGACCTGCACGAGTTCGAGCGCAAGGGCGTGATCGAGTCCGTCGACGCCGGTGCCCCATTCCATGGTTTCCATGAACCTCAATCCCCTCGGACTGGTCGGTGAAGGTGGCTGTCGTGAACACGGAACCGAGGGCGACCGGACCGGCAGACCACCTCATCGATCCGGTCGCCCTCTTCAGGAAGGCGCCGACCGCCGGCACCGCGGGCGGCGCCCCGGCTCGAGCGCTCAGCGGGCAGCGGCGTTCGCGACGGCCCGGTCCGAGAGCACCTGCTGGGCCGCGGCCCGTTTGCTCTCGTCGCCCCGCCACGTCTCCAGAGCCGGCCCGACCAGCGCCCGGCCGAACGAGTAAGTGAGCTCCCACGGCAACGGGTCGAGCTTCTGCATCGCCCCGAGGTGTTCGGTCGCCAGCTCCGGGCTTTGCCCACCGGAGAGGAAGGCGATGCCCGGCACGGACGCCGGCACCGTCGCGCGCAGAGTGTCCACTGTGGCCTTCGCGACGTCGGCGACCGAGGGCTGCTCTCCGCTGCCGGACCCGGCGACGACCATGTTGGGCTTGAGGACGATGCCGTCGAGCTGCACCCGCATCAGGTCGAGCTCCTCGAACAGCACCTCCAGAACGGACGTCGTCACCTGCCGGCACCGCGCCAGCGAGTGGGAACCGTCCATCAGCACCTCGGGTTCCACGATCGGCACCAGGCCGCCTTCCTGGCACAGGCCCGCGTACCGCGCCAACGCGTGCACGTTCGCGTGCACCGCGCGCTCCGACGGCACGTTGTCGCCGATCGTGATCACGGCGCGCCACTTGGCGAAGGTCGCGCCGCCTCGCACGTAGTCCGCGACGCGTTCGCGCAGCCCGTCGAGCCCTTCGGTGATCTTCTCGTCCGACGCGCCGGCCAGCGGCTTCGCTCCGGTGTCGACCTTGATCCCGGCGAGGATCCCCAGATCGTCGAGGAACTCCGGGAACGTGCGCCCGTTGGTCACTTTCTGATGGAACGTCTCGTCCGCGAGAATGACGCCGCTGATCGATTCCGCGAGGCGGGGAGTCGTCACGATCAGTTCGCGGTAGACCCGGCGGCTTTCCTCCGACGGCTCGACCCCCACCTTCTCCAGGCGGGAAGACATCGTCCCGATGCTTTCGTCGGCAGCGAGAATACCGCGCCGGTTGGAGACGAGCGTGCGCGCGATTTTGTTCAGTGCTGACATCTACCTTGCTCCTCCTGCGAATCGACCGACGGTGACCGTCGTATTACGTTTTCGTGGTGGTTTTCGCGACCGCGAGCCCGCTGCCGTTGACTTTCTGCCCAGGCACGAATACCGGCATCGGGCTTCCTTTCGAAGCCGCGATCTCCACCAGTTCCCGCGCGTACTCCGGGAGCTCCCGGCGCTCACTCCACGCCGCGTAGATCGGTTTCGCCGGCATTTCCTGGTCAACTGCCACCAGGTGCAGCCGGCCGTCCGCGAGTTCGGACCGCACGGTGGAAATGTTCAGCACGGTCACCCGCTGGCTCGTCGCGACCGCCTGCTTGATCGCGGCGCTGGAGGGAAGTTCGACGTAACTGCGCGGGGCGCGCGCGGTCACCAGCAGCTCGTCCGTGAACTCCCGCAGCCCCGAGCCGCGCTCGCGCAGGACGAGTGGCGCGGCCGCCAGCTCCCGCACGGTCAACGGCCGGGTCCTCCTGGCCCACGGGTGCTTCGCGCCGACCACCACGGCCAGCCGGTCGTCGCAGATGTACCGGGTGACCATGTCGTCGCCGAACTGCTTCTGCACGTGACTTCCGGCCTGGCACCAGCCATCGATGAACGCGAGGTCGACGTGGCTCGCCCGGATCAGCCGGCGCAGCTCGTCGATGCTGCCGGTCTGCACCTCCACCCGGGCCTCGCCGAACGAGAACCCGGAGCGGTTCAGCCACTCGGGGATCAAATGCTCGGAAACGCCCGGGCTGGCCGCGACCCGCAGCCGCTTCGCCTCCGCGGCCGGAGCCCCGGATCCGAACTCCAGCAACTCCCGCGCGGCACTCATCACGTTGCGGGCGTACTTCGCCAGCATTTCTCCTTCTTCGGTGAGCTTCGAACCGGTAGGAGAACGCTCCAGCAGCCGAAGACCTAGACGGCGTTCCATCGCGCTGATCCGGATACTGGCGGCGGACTGGGAAAGACTGTGCGCCTGCGCGGCCTTTCCCACACTGCCGTGACTTTCCACGGACAGCAGGAGATCGAGGTCGGCGAGCTGAGGCATCTTTGACGGAAGAACCACGATTCCACCTTTCGCTCGACCGAAATGCAGTTGTCGGCTACACCGGCGGCTCCCGGTGTGCAACGAGCGTGCCCGGCCTCGGATTGCGTGGTCAATCTGTTCGACACGAACGCGCGCCGCGCGAACATGAACGGTGTGCACCACGCCACATACGGGCGTTCGGCTCAATCGGGTGGCGGCGAAGAGACCGTGAACTGCACCCGTTCGGCAATCTCAACACGGCGGACAGCCGGCCGTCAAGGGACTCGAGTTCCCCTTCGTGGCAGCACCGGCACCGTTCGTCCTGGATTCACCGCCATTCGTTCGCCCTGGCTTGCCGCAATTTCGTCGCGGCGACCATAGTTCGGCGACGAAGTTCTGGATTCCGGGCCGCAGCTGATTTCTCCCGGGAGAACCGTAACAGTTTTGTTCCCTTTCTCGCCGTCGCGGTGTTCGGCCGAGTCCGCGGGCGGGACTCCTACTGGCGCAAGGTTCCGGCCTGCACAGAGCACCGGGACCTTGCGCCATCCACCTTGTTGCCGGGCTCAGCGCGCCGCGTCACACGCCCGCGCGGCCCGCATGAGGGCCAGCTCGGCCCGCTCCTCCCGGACGACCTTGCGCACGTTCTCGGGCAGCCGCCCGCTCTCGAGCAGGAGATCCGTGCGCGCCAGCACGACGTCCTCCCTGGTCGTGAACCGCGGGAAGAGCCCCCGGGCGAACGCCACCGCGAACCCAGGCTCGTCGGCGCGGTTCTCCAGCGCCCGCAGGTAGCGGTCCGCGTACGGGGTGAGCAAGTCCTCCTGCCCCGGTTGCCGGAGCCCCGCCATGACGGCTTTCCGTTCCGCGAGCGAGAAACCCTCGCCGAACACCCGCGTCCAAGCTTCTTCTTTGGCGGCCCGGGTGGGCCGTGCGGCTTCCGCCGTCAAGGCGTTCCTGCGGCCGTTGTCCCCCGGATCGGCCTCCCGCGCGACGCGCAACACTCCGTCGACGTCGCCCCCGATCGAGGCCAGCCGGGCCACCGCGCGCCACCGCAGGTCCCGATCCACTTCCAGGTCCGGCCACGGCGACCGGCCGCGCACGAGGTCGCCCAGCAGACCGTGATCCGGGCTGACGTCGACGAGAGCTCGGGCGAAAACCAGCCGGCGGTCACTGCCGAACGCCGCGGTGGCCACCTGCGCACGCACCCGGCGTGCCACGGCTTCGAGCAGCCGGCCCCGGTCGGCCGGGTCCCCGTAGAGCTCGACCGCCCGCACCGCACGCTCCACAAGTGCTTCCAGGACACCGATATCGCTCTCCAGGACGCCGTGGGTGAGCACGGCCGCGGCATAGGTGCGGGCGGGCAGGCGCGCATCGAGCACGTCGTCCCACAGCGCACCCCACACGACGGCCCGCGTCCGCCGATCGTCCAGTGTGGACAGACAACGCAAGGCGGCCCGCCGGGACTGCGGGTCCAGCCTGACTTTCACGTGGCTCACCGCGTCGTCGTTGGGCACGATCAGTTCTCCGGCGAAGTCACGGCCGCCCCCGCGAGGACCCAGCGACACGAGCTCCCGGTGCCGCAGCACCAGCTCGCCCTGGTGTTCTTCGAACGCGGCGACGCGCACCGTCAAGTGCCGTGCCTCCGGATCGGGAACCTGCGCCACACGGCCGCGAACGACCTCGACCGTGTCGACTCCACTCCGCAGCAGCCATTCGTCGACCCACCGGTCCACGTCCTCGTCGGACACCTTCCGCAGCGCGGCCACGAAGTCGTCAAGGCCCGCGTTGCTCCACGCGTGCGTCCGCAGGAAGGTCCGCACGCCGGCGACGAACGTTTCCCAGCCCACGCGCGAAGCGAGGTCGTGGAGCACCGCCGCGCCCCGCAGGTAGACGATCGGGCCGAGGTTCGACCGCGCGGCGTCGGTGTCGGCGGTTTCCACCCGGATCGGGTGGCGGGTGGGCAGCCGGTCGGCGTGCCGGGCCGCCGGCAGGGCGTGGTGGGTGAAGGCGGTCCAGCCTTCCCCGTACGGCGTCGCTTCGGCCTGCGCGACAACGGCCATCATCGTCGCGAAGGCCTCGTTCAGCCAGAGGTCGTCCCACCAGCGCATCGTCACGTAGTCGCCGAACCACATGTGCGCCATCTCGTGCAGCAGGACCTCGGCCCGTTGTCGCCGAGCTTCCGCCGTGACGCGGTGCTGGAACACGAACCGCTCGTTGAGCGTCACGCAGCCCGGGTGTTCCATGCCGCCGAACGCGTACTCGGGCGCGAAGACGTGGTCGTACTTGGCGAACGGGTACGGCAGGTCGAACAACCGGCGGAAGAAGTCGAGCCCACGTCCGATCACGGCGAAGAGCTCGGGTGCGTCGCGGGTGAGGTCCGCGAAGAGCGAGCCACGCGCGTACAGCGCCAGCGGCACTTCCCCGTGGCTGGACCGCAGCCGGCGGAACGGGCCGGCGGCGAACGCCACCAGGTACGGCGGCAGCGGTGGCGTGCGGCCGAACCGCCACGTCGAGCGCTCGCCGGCCGTCGGTGGCTCCTCGGGATCGGTGTTGGCGACCACGACCCAGCCGGCCTCGGCCGTGACGGTCAGGTCCACTGTGGCCTTCAGGTCGGGCTGGTCGAAGCACGCGTACACCCGGTGCGCCGCGAAGGGTTCGAACTTGGTGTGCACGTAGACCCGGCCGTCGAGCGGGTCCTGGAACCGGTGCAGCCCCTCACCGGTTCGCGAATACTCGGCGAACCCAGTCACGCGCACCGTGTTCGCGCCGGGCCGCACGGCCAGCCGGACGCGCGACCCTTCGTGCGCGCCCGGCTCCAGCTCACGGCCGTTGCACTCGACCGACTCGACTTGCCCCGCGAAGTCGAGGAAGACGAACGCGTCCCCGGACCGCGCGTGGAAGCGGACCACCGTGCTCGTTGCGAACTTCCACGCGCCGACAGTCAGGTCGAGCGCCACCGCGTAGTGGACGTCGGAGACCTCGGCCGAACGCGCTGCCGCCTCGGCCTCCGTCAGCTTGTCGCTTGACGCGGCCCCGCCGTCGACCGGCATCCGTCAGGGCCGGCGCGCCGACACCGTCGGGCGGCGGTACACCAGGCTCCCGGCCGGGACCGTCTCCTGGTTGGCGCGAACGAGCGCGTCCTGCACCAGGTGGTGATCGGGCGAGTGCATGCACACGGGATCGGTGCGCCCCGCGTCACCGGTCAACGCGAACGCCTGGCACCGGCAGCCGCCGAAGTCGAGTTCCTTGCGCGGACAGCTCTGGCACGGATCGGGCATCCACTCCGTGCCGCGGTAGGCCTGGAACGCGTCGGACTTCGCCCAGATCCACGCGAGGTCGTGGTCGCGAACCGAGGCGAAGGTCATCGTCGTGATCTCCGCGGCCACCGGGCACGGGTAAACGGTGCCGTCGGGCGCGACGGTCAGCGCGTTCTGCGCCCAGCCGCCCATGCACGGCTTCGGGTAGGGCTCGTAGTAGTCCGGGAGAATCCAGAGGAGCTCCATGCTCTCGCCGAGCTCGGCCTTCCGGCGTTCGTAGACGCCGACCGCGTCGTCGAGCTGGGCCTTGGTCGGCATCAGCAGATCGCGGTTGCGCAGGGCCCAGCCGTAGTACTGGGAGTTCGCGAGTTCCAGCCGCTCGGCGCCCCACGACACGCAGACGTCGATGATCGCGTCGAGCCGGGACAGGTTCATCCGGTGCAGGACCACATTCATGTTCAACGGCAGGCCCGCGTCACGGATGATGCGTGCGGCGGCTTCCTTCTTGTCGAAGCGTTTGCTCGCCGCGACCAGGTTCGTCGACTCGGCGGCGTCGCCCTGGATGCTCAGCTGCGCGCTGTTGAGGCCGGCTTCGACGAGCGACTTCGCCCGGCTTTCGGTGAGCCCGAGGCCGCTGGTGATCAGGTTCGTGTACAGGCCGAGGCGCCGGCACTCGGCGACCAGCGTCTCCAGGTCGCCGCGGACGAGGGGCTCGCCGCCCGAGAAGTGCACCTGCACCACCCCGAGGTCGTTGGCCTCGCGGATCACCCGCAGCCAGTCCTCGGTCGCCAGCTCGTCCTGCCGGTCGAGCAGCTCCAACGGGTTCGAGCAGTACACACAGTGCAACGGACACTGGTGCGTCACCTCGGCCAGCAGGCCGTACGGCTGCGGTGTGCCGTTCACGAGACCACCACCCAACCTCGTCCGCGCGCATCCTGGAGGAACGTCATCACGTCGTTCGCGAGATCGGCGGCCTCGAAATCCTGTTCGAGCTGGTCGACCAGCTGCCGCACGGTCCGGCTGCCGTCGCACAGCCCGAGGATCGCCGCCCCGGACTTGTTCAGCAGCACGACCCGCTCCGGCAACAGGAGCAGTTCCACGTCACGGACGTTGTCGTGCTTGAGCATCGCTTTGGTCGCCAGCTTCGGAATGGCCGTCAAGTCGGATTCGTCCATCACGAACTCTTGCTGTACGCGAGCTCCACGGCATCCAGCAGGCTCCAGAGGACGTCACACTTGAACTCCAGGGCTCGGGCGCACGCGTCCTGCTGTTCCCGCGACTTCGCGTGGGTGAGCACCAGGTCGAGCAGGTGCGCGATGTCCTTCGGCTGCTGGGTGAGCCGCGCCCGGAAGTACTCCAGGCCTTCCGAGGCGATCCACGGGTAGTGGTGCTCGACGTCGGTGATCCGCCGGCTGAGCAGATCCGGCGCGAACAGTTCGGTCAGCGCCGACGCCACGGCCTCCAGCCACGGCTTCTGGCGGCAGAAGTCCACATAGGCGTCAACGGCGAACCGCACCCCGGGCAGCACCGTGTCGGTGTCGAACAACGCTTCGCGGCTCAGGCCGACGGCCGCGCCGAGCCGGATCCACTTCTCGAGACCGCCCTCGTCTCCCGTGCGCCCGTCGTGGTCGATGATGCGCTGGATCCACTGGCGCCGGTCCTCCCGGCCGGGAAGCTTGGTCAGGATGAACGCGTCCTTCTTCGGCAGGTTCATCTGGTAGTAGAAGCGATTGCGCACCCAGCCCCGGAACTCTTCCTCGGTCAGCGTGCCCGAGTGCATCCGCTCGTTGAACGGGTGCAGATGGTGGTACCGCTTTTCTCCGATGGACCGCAGGTGCGCCTCGAACTCCTCGGCAGACCACGGGTTCATACTTCCACCTCCAAGCCGGCTCGGCCGATCTCGATGCCCAAGTCCGTGACCCAGCGCCGTTCCGGGGACTCTTCGTCGAGAATCGGGTTGGTGTTGTTGATGTGCGTGTAGATCTTTCGCTTCGCGGGCAGTGCGGCCAGCGCGCGGGCCGAGCCGTCGTCACCGCTGACGGGCATGTGGCCCATGGAGCGGCCGGTCCGGCTTCCCGCGCCCTGGCTGGACATCTCGTCGTCCGTCCAGAACGTGCCGTCCACGAAAACGCAGTCGGCCGACCTCACCTGGGCGGCGAACTTGTCGTCCCACTTGGGCAACGTCGGCGCGTACACCGCGATCCCGCCGGTTTGCTTGTCCTCCAGGCGGTAGCCCACCTCCCACTCCGACGACGGGCCGCGAAGCTGGGACTCCCCGACGTAGCGCGGCGCCTTGGACCCGGTCAGGAAGGGGGTCACGCGCAGCCGGTCGTCCAGATCCAGCGGCTTGCCGACGTCGACCTGGGACCAGGTGAGGTTCGCGTAGTCGCTGAGCAGTTCGCGGACCGGGAACCACAGGGTCAGCGCTTCCAGCACGGGGTATGTGCCGTACACCGTCAGCGACGACTCCTCGCGCAGCATCAGCAGGCCGATCGTGTGGTCGAACTCCGCGTCCGTCAGCAGAACACCGGCGACCGGCGTCTTCCTGATCTCCGGGCCGGGGTGCAACGCGGGATCCGCCGCGATCTGGTGGTGGACGTCCGGGGTCGCGTTGAGCAGGAACCACTGCTCGCCGTCTCCGGAGATCGCGATCCCGGCGTGTGCCGTCGCGGCTTCAGGCTTGGCCCGGGCCTTGCGGCAGCCGGCGCAAGCGCAATTCCACTGCGGATAACCGCCACCGGCCGCGGCTCCGAGGCAATGTATGAACACCGTCCGAAATCAATCCGTCAATACCGGCATGGGCCGGCGTCGGAGCACGCCTCGAGCAGCACGGAATAACGCGTTTCCCACCTCATGGCGTCCTCCCTCACATTCGACCTCGGCAACGGCCGGACAAAATCAGGCACCGTTGCCCGTCGAGGGTTCGGCCAGGGCGGCCTTCTGCTAACGTCGCCCTGAACCCGGCTTGTTCTTTTCCCAGCTTCTTCGCCGGCGCCTGCCCTGGCAACCAATCGCGAACGACCGGCACCGAATCACTGACGAACGGCCGCCGCGCCTCCACGAGCGGAGTGCCGCACAGCCAGTACCGGGAACCCCTGCCGGAATTGGCCCTTGACCTGCCGATGTTCGGTACTCGGCCGCACCACACGGGCCGAGGCCCCGGGTCGAAGCCGGCCGCCGAGCCCTCCTGACCAGGGCCGGGCCGCGCGTGTCCGGCAAACGTGGGTATTTGTTGTGCGCATTGGGGGATTGTGTTTTTGCATGTCGTGGGGTGTTGCTGGTGGTGGGGCAGGTGGGGATTGTTGTGGGGGTCAATTTGTTGGCTGGTTGTGAGGAGTGGGTTGTGCGGTTGCAGGTGGCGTTGGATGTGCTGGATCTGCCGGCGGCGTTGACGTTGGCGAATCAGGTGGCCGAGCATGTGGATATTTTGGAGTTGGGGACGCCGTTGGTGAAGGCGGCGGGGATCGGTGCGGTGAGCGCGATCAAGGCGGCGCATCCGGACAAGCTGGTGTTCGTGGACTTGAAGACCGCCGATGCCGGTGAGCTGGAAGCGGCGCTGGCGTTCGAGGCGGGCGCGGATCTGGTCACCGTGATGGGTGCGGCCGATGACGACACCGTGCGTGGTGCGGTGGCGGCGGGACGCAAGTACGGCAAGCAGGTGGTGGCGGACATGATCACCGTGGTCGAGGGCCGGGTCGCACGGATCCGGGAAGTCTCGAAGCTGGGTGTGTCCTTTGTGGAGATCCACGCCGGGCTGGACGAGCAGGCCCGGCCGGGTTACACGATCGACACGCTGTTGGAGGACGGGCGTGAGGCGGGTGTGCCGTTCTCCATCGCGGGCGGCATCAAGATCGACACCATCGGCGCCGTCCGCGACGCCGGAGCCACCGTCGCCGTGGCCGGGGGCGCGATCTACAACGCCGCCGACCCGGGCGCCGCGGCCAAGGAACTCAAAAAGCGCGCCACCGCCTGACCGAACGCGCCGGGAGACTTGACGAGAGAGAGGAGTCGGCGTGAAGGGCAAAGAGTCCGGTGCTCGATCCGGAGCACCAGCCGCGCGGAACACCTACTGCGCCTTGCTGATGCAGGCCTCGGAGGTGCTGCGCCTGCGCTACGTGCAGTGCACTCAGGACACCACCCTGTCCCCCACCGCGGCGAGCGAACTCGCCGCCGTCTTCGAGGGCCTCGCCAAGGGCCATCCCGACTTCGACCAGATCGACCCCAAAGAAGCGATCGCCCTGGCCCACCGCCTCATCGACGACGACCACCCCGAGCTGTCGGCTCTGTGGCCCAGAACCGTCTGAAGCGGCTTTCCCCTTCCGGGGAGACCACCCGCCACAGACGGCCCCGCCACTGCACCCCACCGCCGACAACCCAGCTCGGCACCGGGGCCGTGGGCGACGCCACCGCGTCTCGCGGGATCGGCCGATCACCGACCGGTGGACCACCCAACCCGACGCCGGCAACCAGCTCGGCACCGGAAACCGGGTGACACCACCGCATCTGGGCACGTCCGGCTGATCACGGACCGCCGCGCCACCTCGACCCGACGCCGGCAACCCAGCTCGGCGGCGGACATGGGTGGCGCCACGCGTCTCCCAGGACCGGCCGACGCACCAGTTCGACCCGGCGCCGACAACCCGGCTCGGCACGGAAAGCGTTGGTGCCACCACGTCACGACCGGCCGATCACAGGACCGCCGCCCGACCCGACCGCACTCGAGGATCATTCGCAGCTCAACGAGGAGTACACGATGTCCACTGCCGTTGCCACCGAAGTCGAAGCCCCGCCGCGGCCCGCGGTGGTGGGTGACCCCGCCATGATCGGCGTGCCCACCTTCATCGTCGGCGCGATCGCGCTCGGCCTGGTGCTGACCGGGTACGTCCCGGCGAGTGCCGTCGGCGCCTCGATCGCGGTCATCCTGCCCGCGACCGGCCTCGGCCAGCTCGTCGCCGCCGTGTGGGCGCTGTCGCTGGGCCAGAACGCCGTCGCCTCCGTGTTCGGCATCTTCGCCGGGTTCTGGATCAGCTACTCGGCACTGGTGCTCGGCCTGGCCCACAACTGGTTCGGCATCACGCCGGACGCCGCGGTCGCCACCCAGGGCGTGTTCCTCATCGCCTGGCTCATCACGATCGTCCTGCTGACCCTGGGCACCCTCCGGCTGCCCGCCGCGTTCACAGTGCTGTTCGTACTGATCGACCTCGCACTCGCCCTCGTGCTGTACGGCACCGTGGGCAACGCTCCGGGCGCCGCCACCGCGGGCGGCTACGTCACGTTCGCCTTCACCGCCGTCGGCGTCTACCTCTACCTCGGCGCGATGTCCGCCGCCACGGGCGGCAAGGGCCTGCCGCTGGGCCGCCCGGTACTGACCTGACCCGACCCCGGGCGGGCGTGACTCTCACCGCCCACCCGGCGGTGGTCGACGGACCACCGCGAGCAGACCCCGCCCCGACACGGCCCCGGGCGGGGTCTGCTGCGTCCACGGGGTTGGACAACACCCGGACAGCAAGAAACCCCCTGCAATGCAGAGGGTTTCTTGGTACTGCTGTCTCAACCAGACGTGCGCCCGAAGGGATTCGAACCCCTGACCTTCTGATCCGTAGTCAGATGCTCTATCCAGCTGAGCTACGGGCGCTTGTTCAGTTGTTAATCTAGCACCTGCCGAAACAGGCACCAGCGGAGGCTCCGGGATTTGAACCCGGGAGGGGGGGTTACCCCCAACCGCATTAGCAGTGCGGCGCCATAGACCAGACTAGGCGAAGCCTCCTGGGCCTTAACGACCACTGCCCAGATAGCTTACACACCCCCCAAAACCCCGCGAAGGCACCCCCCGAAAGTGAAGATCAGCGTTGCAGCAACCGCCGCAACCAGGGGGAACGGCCGCCGAGGCCCTCGGCTTCGAAGGTGGCCACGCCGACGCGCGGGAGTTCGCGCACGCCGGGGTACACGAGGTACCGCGGGACCCACCGCGGCTGGAACTTGGCGTTGAAGCGGTACAGGCTCTCGATCTGGATCCACCGCGAGAAGAAGTGCAGGACCTTCGCCGAGATACGCGCCACCGGACCCGCGCCGATGCGCTGGCCCTGTTCCATCAGCGACCGGAACGCGGCGAAGTTCAGCGAGACGTGGTCGATGTCGTGCTCGCGCGAATAGACCAGCAGCTCGGAGATCATCAGCTCGTTCACGCCGTTGTCGGCCGACCGGTCCCGCCGCATCACGTCCAGCGACAGCCCCCGCGCGCCCCACGGCACGAACTGCAGCACTCCGCGTACGCGGCCGCCCTGTTCCGCCGTCACGATCACCGAACCGGGGTCGCCCATGCGCCCCAGGGCCATCGAGAAGCCGCGTTCGGTCTCGGTGCCGCGCCACGCCGCGGCCAGCAGCACCAGCTCGTCCAGCTCCCCCGGCCGCAGGTCCTCCGCCCGCCGCACCAGCACCTTGTACCCCGCCCGGCGCGTCCGCGAAGCCGCCTGGCGGACGCCACGCATGATGCGGCCGTCCAGCGTGAAGCCGGCCGTGTCGACGATGGCCTCGTCGCCGATCTCCAGCACCTCCAGCCCGAAGCGCGCCCACACCGTCGCCCCGAGCTCCGACGCGCCCATCGCCGCCGGCACCCACGCGTTGCGCTTGCAGATCTCCAGGTACTCCTCGATCGCGCCCGGCCAGGCCTCGTGGTCGCCCAGCGGGTCGGCCGACGTGAGCGCGACGCCGGCGATCACGCGGTACGTCACCGCCGCCTTGCCCGTCTTCGAGAACACCGCGAACTTGTCGCGCCGCAGCGCGAAGTAGCCCAGCGAGTCGCGGTCACCGTGCTCGGTCAGCAGGACCTGCAGGCGCGCCAGCTCCTCGTCCGACAGCCCGGGCGCGGGCTCCGCCGAGCGCAGCAGGAAGTACGCCGACACGAGCACCGCCGCGATGCTGAACAGCAGCCCGATCGCCGCCGACAGGTCCTCCAGCCACGCCCCGTGGAACACGGCGGGACCGCTCACGCCCACGAGCGCCAGCCCGGACTGGGAAAGCCGGCCGGGGAAGCTCAGCGGCTCGAGCATCCGCCCGGACGCCACCGACAGCAGCACCACGTTGATCACGAACCCGGCCAGCACCAGCTGCAGGAACACCCGCACCGCGCGCCAGCGGCCCGTCGTCGGATCCGGCTCCGCGACGAAGTAGCGCCGGTTCACGATCAGCCCGATCAGCAGCACCACCGACACGACGCCCGCGCCGAACACGTGCCGCAGCCCCAAGTGTGACAAGGTCAACAACACCGCGAAACCGACCGCGAGCTGCCACGCCCGCCGCTTCCGCCGCCGCAGCCCCGCCGCGAGCATGATCAGCAACACGCCCGTGACGACGGCCACGGTCGCCGCCGCCACCGTCGCTTCCTGAGGCAGCTCCAGCCACTCGGCCAGGTGACCGCGCAGGTTACGGCCGGACGGCACCACCACGGAAAGTAACGTCAACAGCCCGGCGAGCCTGGTCACCCAGGTGATCGCCTTGACGGACGTCACTCCCGCCACCTGCCAGGTGTGCTGCGCGCGTGTCCCCGTCACCACGCGTGCAACACGTACGGCCCAGCCATGCTTCCCCCTGCTTCGTCACCGCCCGGCAAGCTCCCCCGCGAGCTCCGTGAACGGGGCCAACGCGGCCGGGTTGGCCAGCGCGTCCCTGCTCACAGCCCTCTCCGGCGCGACTCCGGAGAGTATCTTCTTCACCGGTACCTCACACTTCTTACCGTTCAAGGTACGGGGGATTTCGCCGACCACCACAAACCGGTCGGGAACGTGTCGTGGTGACAGAGCGCTACGAAGCTCCTTCCGCAGCTTCGGCTCGACATCGGCAAGATCCACACCCGGCGCCAGCACGAGGAAACACAGCAGCTGCCCATCGTCGTTGCCGGCCGCGGAGGTGTCCACGACCAGGGAATCGGCGACTTCGTCGAAGCCCTCCACCACGCGGTAGAACTCGGCCGTGCCCATGCGCACGCCGCCTCGGTTGAGCGTGGAATCGCTGCGGCCGTAGATCACGGCGGAGCCGCGCGGGGTCACGCGGATCCAGTCGCCGTGGCGCCAGACGCCGGGGTACATGTCGAAATACGCCTCGTGCAGCCGCTTACCGTCGGGGTCGTTCCAGAAGAACACCGGCATCGACGGCATGGGCTCCGTGATCACCAGCTCACCGACCTGGTCGACCAGCGGGTTGCCGGCCTCGTCGTACGACGCGACGGCCGCGCCCAGCGCCCGGCACGACAGCTCGCCCAGCCACACCGGCACGTCGGGCGACGCCGCGACGAACGCCGCGCACAGGTCCGTCCCGCCCGAAACCGAGCAGATCTGCACCGACTTCCCGATCTTGTCGACGATCCACCGGAAGCCCTCGACCGACAGCGGCGCACCCGTGGAACCCAAGGCGCGCAACGCACTCAGGTCGTAGCGCGCCGACGGTTCGAGGCCGGCCTTGAGGCAGCTCTGGATGAACGGCGCCGACGTGCCGAAGTACGTGATGCGGTGCTGCTCGGCCAGGTGCCACAGCACGTTGAGGTCCGGGTGGCCGGGGCTGCCGTCGTAGAGGACGATCGTCGACCCCACGAGCAGGCCCGAGATGAGGAAGTTCCACATCATCCAGCCGGTGGTGGTGAACCAGAAGAACCGTTCGCCCGGCCCGAGATCCGCTTGCAGTGAAAGGGCTTTGAGGTGCTCGACGACGATCCCGCCGTGGCCCTGCACGATCCCCTTCGGCAGGCCCGTGGTGCCCGACGAGTACAGCACCCACAGCGGGTGCCCGAACTCCACCGGCTCGTAGGCCAGCTGCGTGCCGGCGTGCTCGGCGAGCAGCGCGTTCCAGTCCAGGGCGCCGTCAACGGTCCCGCCGCCGACGTATTTCACGAGAACGGTCGCGCTCAGCGACGGGATGTCGGCGCGCAACCGCTCGACCGTGGGGGTGACGTCGAACTCGCGGCCGTTGTAGGCGTAGCCGTTCACGGCGATGAGCACCTTCGGCTCGATCTGCGTGAAGCGGTCGGAAATCGCGCGCACGCCGAAGTCGGGTGAGCACGACGACCAGATCGCGCCCAGCGAGGCCGCCGCCAGGAACGCGACGAGCGTCTGCGGGCAGTTCGGCGCCAGCGCCACCACACGGTCGCCCTTCGCGACGCCCAGCGCCTTCAACGCTCCGCGCGCCGCGGCGACCTGCGCGCGAAGGTCGCCGTACGTGAGCTGCTCGGCGAAGCCGTCTTCGCGGTGGAAGATCACGGCGAGCTCGTCGTCGCCCTTCGCCGCGCCCGCGATGCCCGGGCTGAGCGCGTGCTCCGCGTAGTTCAGCGTGCCGCCGTCGAACCACTTGGCGTTCGGCATCGTGCCCGAGAGGACCTCTCGCGGCTCGTCGTGCCAGCGCACGCCGGAGAACTCGGCGACGGCCGCCCAGAAGTCGGGCACGTGTTCCACGGAGTAGCGCCAGAGCGAGTCGTAGTCGCCGACCTCCACCCCGCGTTCTTCCCGCAGCCAGCGGCGGAACGCTTCGATGCGGGTGTCGGACACGCGGCTCGGGTCGGGTCGCCAGAGCACTTCGGGAACATCGGCAGTCTGGGTCACCCGCCGATGTTAACTGCGGCTAACGGTGTTGTCTCGGCTTGTCACCGGCTCAGCGCAGGTGTGCGTCGAACCAGTCCAGCGTGCGCTGCCAGGCTTCCTCGGCCGCGCCCGGGTCGGCGTCGAAGCGGTGGTTGGCGCCCGGGTAGCGCACGACGTTCGTGGCCACCTTCGCCGACGCCGCCGCTTCGCGCAGCTGCTCCACTTCGGCGCCCCGGCTTCGTCACCGGCGTCGCCGTACATGCCGAGCCACGGGCTCGTCACGTGACCCGCGATGTCGAGCAGCCGCGGCAGCTCCGTCACGCGCTGGCCGCCGACGCTCACCGCCGCCCCGAGCCGGCGGTGCGACGCGACCACGAGCGCCGCCGTGCCACCCAGGTCGAACCCGACGACGCCGCGCAGATCGGCCTCCACCCCGTGCTCGACCAGCCATTCGAGTGTGATGTCTGTCGCGTCGAGCAGGTCCTGCTGAGTGAGCTTTTCGCCGCCGTCGATGTGGGGCGTGACGGTGAGCCAGCCTTCGTTCGCCAGGCTCGCGACGAGCAGTACCACGCCGTCGGTGACCCCGTCGCCTTCGTGCAGGACAACGAGGCCGCCGCGGATGGCACCGTCGGGCTCGGCGAAGGTGAGGCGCAGTGTGCGACCGTCGGTACGCTGGTAATCCACGGTGCTCGTCGACGTCATCACCTCATGCAATCACCTCCGGGTGAACATTGGGAACCTTTGTGGATCCGCCGTCGCGAGATACGGTGGCCAGGCCGTCCCGTTTGACCCGAGGAGTTCCGACGATGCCGTCCCTCGCACCCCGCCCCGACCTCGATTCGTTGCCGAAGTACGTCCCCGGCCGGACGATCCAAGGCGCGATCAAGCTCGCGAGCAACGAGGTGCCGGGCGGCCCGCTGCCCAGCGTGCGCGCCGCCATCACCGACGCGATGGCCGACGTCAACCGCTACCCCGACAGCGGCTCCCACGCCTTGCGCGAACGCCTCGCCCGTGACCTGGACGTGCCCATCGAGAACCTCGCCGTCGGCTGCGGCTCGGTTTCCCTGTGCCAGCAGCTCATCCAGGCCGTCTGCGGCCCCGGCGACGAGGCCATGTTCGCGTGGCGTTCCTTCGAGGCGTACCCGATCGTCACGCAGGTCGCGCACGCCCAGCCGGTCAAGGTGCCGCTCACGTCTTCGCACGGCCTGGACCTGGACGCCATGCTCGCGGCCATCACGGACCGGACGAAACTCATCTTCGTCTGCAACCCCAACAACCCCACCGGCACCGTGCTGACGCACGACGAGCTGGAACGCTTCATCGACGCCGTGCCCTCGCACGTGCTGGTGGTGCTGGACGAGGCCTACAAAGAATTCGTCACGGATTCGGATGTGCCCGACGGCGTCGAATTCGCACGCACGCGGGAAAACGTCGCGGTGCTGCGCACTTTCTCCAAGGCGTACGGGTTGGCCGGGCTTCGCGTGGGTTACGCCGTGGCGTGCGCTCCGATCGCGGAGGCGCTTCGCCAGGTGTACGTGGCCTTCTCGGTGAACGCCATCGCCCAGGTCGCCGCCATGGCCTCGCTGGACGCCGCCGGCGAACTCATGGAACGCTGCGCCGAAATCAGTTCCGAGCGCGACCGCGTTCGCGACGCGTTGCTGGACATGGGCTACGAGATTCCGGTTACCCAGGCCAATTTCGTGTGGTTCCCCCTGGGCGACCGCACCGTGGCCTTCGCCGAGCACATGCTGGACCGCAAGCTCATCGTCCGCCCCTTCCCCGGCGACGGCGCGCGGGTCACCATCGGGACTCCGGAAGAGAACGACCTGTTCCTGGCGGCCGCGCGCGAGTTCCTGGCTTGATCTTTGGTGTGACGGGGTGGCATGGATCAGCGGGACGGCATCCGTTCCGCTGATCTTGCCGCGTCGCACTCACTGCGTGAGCGGTCTCGGGCTTAGTTTTGCCCGATGGCGGGGACAACCGAACGAGACACCACCGCGCGTGAGCGCGAAATCGGCGACGAGCTGAAACGACTTCGCGTGCGCGCGGACCTGACTGCGGCCGACCTTTCGAAGCGCGTGGGCTTCTCGGCGAGCAAGATCTCCCGCATGGAGAGCGGCGCCCGCGGGGTGACCGAGATCGACGCGACTCTCTTCGCGGCGAACTGCGGCGCTTCTCGCAAGGAGGTGCTGCACCTGGTCGGGCTCGTGCGCGAAGCAGATGACGGCTACCGACTGCGCCCGCATGAGGAGCGACTCTCTGACGAACTTCCTTCGCTCATCGTCAACGAAGCGGCAGCAACCGAGATCATCGAGTTCGAACCGCTGGTCGTGCCAGGGCTGCTGCAGATCGAGGGCTATGCTCGCGCGTTGTTCCGCTGGCCCAACCGGCTCACCGCAGAGCAGGTCGAGGGTGGAGTTGCCGCGCGGATGACGAGGCAGAGGTTGCTACGGCGACGGGACTCGCCCTACACGACTTTCTATGTCCACGAAGGAGTCCTTCGCTCGCAAGTCGCCGAGCCCGCGATTATGCATGAACAAATCCTCCACTTGCTGCTTTCTTCTTCGCTCCCGCGGTGCGCCGTGCGGATCATTCCCTCGCGGCACTGCCCGCAGGGCGTGCTGGGCACCGGGTTCAGAGTCATGCGCTATCGGGAGCATCGGCCGACCATCTACGTCGAGAACCACATCTCCAGCCTGTTCCTGGAGAAGACCGAAGACGTGGAGGTCTACCGCAAACTGCTGGCACAGGTGGCAGGATTCGCGTTGGATGGAGGAGAATCCCGTGAGTGGCTTGCCGCGTTGGCAAGCGAAGTGGAGCAAGCGAAGGGTGTTTCGGATGACCTCGCGCAGCCAGGCATGGCGCAAGAGCAGCTATAGCAACAGCAGCGGGACCACCGTTGACTGTGTCGAGGTCGCGCTGGGCACCGTCGTCGGCATCCGCGACACGAAGGCTCGCGAAGCAGGCGAACTGCACGTACCCGCCGAAGCGTGGCAGGCGTTCGTCTCACTTCAGAACTAGTTCCACCACCGCCGCAACCCCGATCACCACGATCACAGCCCTCAACACCGTCGGCGACAACTTCCGCCCGATCTTCGCCCCGATCTGCCCGCCGATCGTCGACCCGACGGCCAGCAACCCGATCACCGGCCAGCTCACCGGGGCGACGACGGCGTAGATCAGGCCGGCGATGACGTTCACGACGGCGGCGAGGACGTTCTTGACTCCGTTGAGCCGTTGCAGCGGCTCCGACAGCAGCATCCCCAGCACCGCCATCATCATCACGCCCTGCGCAGCCGTGAAGTACCCGCCGTAAATCCCGATGACGAACAACAACCCGAGAAGCAGCGGCCCGGGTTTGTGCTCGGTGCCGTTGGCGTCACGCCGCTTCTGCACCCACTTCGACACCTTCGGCTGCACGATCACCAGCACCACCGCCAGCCCCACGAGCACCGGCACGATCGTCTCGAACGCGTCCTTGGGCAACGTGAGAAGCAGGATCGTCCCCCCGATCGCCCCGAAAAACGACGCGATCGAGAACCGCCACACCTGCGGCCAGTACCCCTCCAGCTCGGCCCGGTACCCGTACGCCCCACTGATCGTCCCGGGCGCCAGCCCCACCGCGTTCGACGTCGTCGCCGTGATCGGCGGATACCCCAACGCCACGAGCACCGGAAACGTCACCAACGTCCCCGACCCGACCACCGCGTTGATCGTCCCCGCCCACACCCCGGCGACAAAGATGATCACCGCATGCCACCACGTCATAACTCACCCACCCCGGCACCCTAAGCACCCCACCCCACCCCCGCGACGCGATGTGTCAGGAGGAACAGTCCCGCCTTGCCCCCTAGCAGGTGACGCTCTGTCCCCTTTGCCCCGGTAACCTGGAGTAACCGACCGACCCCGGCCGGCTCATCCGAGGGGGATGGCATTGCGTATCTCTTGGCGACTTGTCGCTTTGTCCGGGATTGCAGCCGCTGTTGCCAGCTGCTCGAGCCATCCTGTGGCTACTCCGGCCAGCACCCCTCCGCCCTCCGCGACACTGCCCCACAGCGGCGCCCCGAAGGTCTCGCACCCACTCCCAGCGTCGGTCCTCTCAGGCGACCCCTGCCAGGACGCACTCACCTCGGACCAGTTGAAATTGATCTTCGGGATGGTGCCATCGGGCAAGCGTGACGACATCGGGTCTCTCGGCCCAGAGTGCAACTGGAACAACGTCGACACCGGCGCGATGACGGCCGTCGGCTACACGACACAACAGGCTGGTGGACTCAGCGCCGTCTACGCCGGGACCAAACCTCAAGCCACGATCTGGCGCGAACTTCCTCCGATCCAAGGACTCCCGGCCGTCGCCCACTCCACCTTCCCCAACAGGCGGAACGACTTCTGCCAGGTCAGCGTCGGTATCAGCGACGAACACTCGTTCGACGCTTCTCTCGCGTTGAGCTTTGCGAAGGTCGGCAAAGTCGACGCCTGCGACGTGGCTGCCCGAGTCGCCGACATGGTCGTCACCAACCTCCGCCACAAAGCCGGCGCGTGACGGACAACCTCCACCCGATCGGCGACAGCGTGCTAGCGCCTTTCGACCGACTTCGGCAAAATGCCCATCCGAGGGTGATCAGTCCATTACCGTTACCGCCGGGGAGGGCCCGCGGTCGGGCCGACGCGTTTTCACGAGGGGGGAAGGCAGTGGCTGAGACTGCCTCGGAGCCAAGCTGGCTCACCGGGCTCGACTTCGTCATCACCGACGCGCCCGCCGGCGGCGGCGCGGCACCCGGTGGCGGCGCCGTGCCCAACGGCGGCCCACCCCCGGGCGGCCGGTTCAGCCTCAGCCGTGAGGAAGCGCAGAGCATGCTCACGGTCGCCCAACGCGTGCGCGACAGTCTCCAAATGATGAACCGGACGGCACAAGGGTTGCTCCAGGTCCGTCCTCCGACAGACGACCCAGGCAGTGCCGGCTACAACCAGCTGCTCGTCGGCAACGGCGGTGGCGGCGCGTTCAACAAGGGCGCCGAGCAGGTCAACCGCGAACTCACCTACTCGATTCAGCTGGTCAAGAAGCTCCAGGACGCGCTGGGGATCACCGTGGCCGCAGACGCGGCGTCGGCGAATGCGGTCAAGAACGCAGCAACTGGAAACCAGAGCGAGGGACTCGCGTGACGACCAAGCGACTGCTTTTGACTTTCACGAGCGCTGCGGCGACCTTCGCGGTCGTCGCAGGATGCTCGGGTGGAGCCGTCGCTCCTCCGGCGACCAACTCACCGTCGTCGGCCGAGGCATTGCCGCACAGCGGTGCCCCCAAGGTCGAGCAACCGTTGCCCGCGGCGGTGTTGTCCGGCGACCCGTGTCAGGAAGCGTTGACCTCGGACCAGCTCAAGGAAATCTTCGGCACAGTGGTCCAAGGCAAGCGCGACGACACTTCCGGCCTCGGCCCTGATTGCCACTGGAACAACACCGACACTGGCGCCGCTGTCGACGTCAACTACGTCACTCAGACGCACCAGGGACTCAGCGGCGTCTACCAGAACACAAAACCGCAGGTCAAAACGTGGCAAGAACGTTCTCCCATCCAAGGTTTCCCTGCCGCGGCACATTCGTCCGAGAGCCCTGACTCAGTGCACGTCTTCTGCCAGGTCAGCACCGGAATCCGCGACGATCTGTCATTCGACACATCGCTGACTCTGAGCACCGCCAAAGTCGGCAAGGCCAATCCTTGTGATGTTGCCGCGCAAGTGGCCGGCATGGTCGTCACCAACCTGCGCCAGAAAGCAGGTGCGTAGTGGGCTTCTTCGACATGATCGGCGACAGCGCGAAGTGGGTGGGTGACCGCTTCAGCGACGCTGGGCATTGGGCGAGCGACGTCTGGCACGGGAACGTCGGCACACAGTCCGTCCCCGCCCCTGAGCTGGTACAGAAGATCCTCGCCAGCGGCGGCGCCTCGAGCTGGCACGATGGGGGCGGAAAGGCCACCCAGCTGGCGACCGATCACCACAATCTCAGCTCGGACATTCAACGGCTCAGCACCGGCCTCGAATCCGTGTGGACCGGAAACGGGGCCGACGCCGCGCAGGCCCGGATCAAGATGTTCTCCGACGCCACCACGTCGGCGGCGCAGACGTACACCACGAACAGCCAGAACCTGACCGGACTGGCGCACGGGTTCGACGAGATGAAGAAGGCCCTGCAGCCGATGCCGGGAACCCCGCCGCACAAGGATTTCATCGATGTGGCGACGCCGTGGGACACCGACACCGAAGACAAGATCAACCAGTACAACCAGCTCGCCCAGCAGAACCTCCAGCGCTACAACGGGTATGCGCAGCAGGCACAGACCAGCGGGCAAGGCCTCAAGGCGGACTACGGCCAGCTGAACCCCTTCGACGACAACGTCGCGGTCACCCAGCCGACGAAGGTCGTCCGCAAGAAGATCACGCAGACGGGCAAGACGAAAACCGGCGGCGACGACAAGACGTCCACCTCACAGTCCGAGGTCGACACCCGCCACGTGACGCCGCCGAATGTGCCGCCGCCCACCACGCCGCCGCCGGTGACGCCCCCGCCGAACATTCCGCCGCGGATCGCGCCGCCGCCGACGGGGCGGCCGATCACGCCGCCGGAGCAGAAGCCGCCGCGGGACATCGACCCGCCGGGCAGGACGAAGGATGACGACGACACGCACACGTCCAGCGATCTGGACGATCAGCGGGTCACGCCACCGGGGCAGCGGTTCCCGGTCGGCAGTGGGAATCCGTCGTGGTCGGCGACCGGTGGCGGGGACGGTTTCGGGCCTGGAGGCTTCGGCGTAGGCGCCGGTGCCGGCATCGGTGGAGCAGGCGGGTCCGGGGCCTTCGGCGGACGTGGCAGCGCAGGCGCCGGAACCGGGTCGCGGCTCGGTGCCGGATCCGGGGCGTTCGGGGAAGAAGGCGCGCTGGCCGGCCGCGGAGCAGCAGCCGGTGCGGCCGGCGCCAAGGGCTCGCCCGGAATGGGCGGCATGGGCGCGGCCGGCAGCAAGGGCAAAGGCGAGGAAGACGCCGAGCACCAGCGCAAGTACGGCATCGACGACGACTCGGCCTTCTCACTCCTCGACGACGAAGACGGCCGGCTCCTCGACCCCCACACCGGCCTCCCGCCGACGCCCCCGACCATCGGAGCCTGAGCAGACCGATGACGATCATCGACAGACCGGTGCGGTTGCCCCGGCCGGTGTTCCTGGTTGCCTGGACCGTCGCCGAGCTCGGCGAGCCGCCGATCGTGGTCGGGCCGGACCAGACGTACCGCACCGACGAAGCCGCGGCGACGTTGCGGCGACGCGCGCTGGATGCGTTGTACGACCTGGGGCTGGCGACGTCCGCTGGCGAGCTCACCGCGCAGTGGCGCGCGACGCTCGACGTCCTCGCCAACCCCGCGCGCGAGATGTACTCGTGGAGCAACTTCCGCGACGGCGAAGACGACGGCGCGATCCTCGTGGCCGAGTCGGGCCGCGACGCCGTCCGCCTGATCACCGACCACCGCGTGGTGCAGCTCGACCCGATCCCTGCGCGCGAGGTCGCGGAGCACCTGGTCGACGCGCTGCCCACCCGCCCGCCGGCGCGGCTGGCGCCCATGAGTGTCCCGAAGGCCCACTTCGAGGACGCCGGCCGCGACTACGAGTCCGACAATCCCCTGACCGAAATGTCCCACGAAGCCGACGAGCTCCGCCGCCTCATGCGCGCCGGCCGCGACGCCGCGCACCAGCTCTACGTCGCCACCCGCGACGGCACCGGCCGCCGCACCCGCAGCACCCCCATGTCCGTCCTCGACCTCACCGACCGCGGCCGCGTGCTGACGTTCATCGGCAACACCAACGGCGAGGCCCGCATCAACGTCCACCCTGGACACCGCGCCCACCTGATCGAAGCGCTGCACCTGGCGTCGAACGCGCTCGTCTAACGCGGGCGGTAGCGCGCGACACAATGCAGCGAACGCTGTCACCTGCAACGAGGAGGCTCCGAGCGTGGCGCTGGAGGCGCTTTCCTGCCGTTCGAGGAAGCTCCCCGCGGCGGCGCGAGGCCACAGTGGACTCAGGTCGAGCAGCCATCCCGACGACGGGCAATTGCGCCGCGTTGCCAAGTCCTGCGCTTGGCGTCGAACGCGCTCGTCTAACGCTCCGCCAGGCCCTCCGCGGTCGCTTTCAGCAGCCGCGTGAGGCGGGGCTCGAAGTCGAGCGCCGTGTGGGACCAGCGGGGTTCCTGGCGGTAGAGCTCGGCCAGGCTGGCGGTGGGGTGGGAGAGCTGCCAGAAGTACGACGTGGTGCCGAGCAGGGCGGCGATGACGTCGTGGACTTGTTGCGCGGTAAGGGTTCCGGCGCTGACGAGGGTCTCGACGATCACGTCGCACGACTTGAACGACCGCGTTTTGTATTGCCGCGCGCGCTCGACGGAGACGTCACCTTCGAGGCTGAGCGACACGTGCGTGAGCAGGTCGCAAAAGAGCGGGAGCGTGACGATCGTCGTGCTGAGCGCCTCGGCGAGCTCGCCCGGCGAGAGGCCGCGGGCGCCGGCGAGACGCGTGGTGAGGACGTCGCGCCACTCCTCCCAGCCGCGTTCGGCGAGCTCGAGGAACAGCTCCTCGCGGCTGGCGAAGTACCGCCGCACGGCCGACGCGTGCAGCCCCGCCGCCTCCGTGACGGCCGCGAGCGTCACGTGCCGCACGCCGCCCAGCTCGACGGCCAGCCTGCGCGCCGCGGCGAGGAGGTCCTCGGCGCGCTGCAGCTTGGCTTCCTCGGAACGCGCTCGGCGATGCACACCACACTTTAACGCAAGTCGGATGCGTTACCTCGCCTCGGGGTGCTACGGTCTCCTTAACGCAATCAACTTGCGTTACATCGGATCTCGGAGGGTTGTTGTGGTTTTCTTCGTCACCGGCGCTTCGCGCGGCCTGGGCCGCCAGATCGTGGAGCGCGCGCTGGCCGCCGGCCGCCAGGTCGTGGCGACCGCCCGTGACCCGCGTTCGCTCGATGACCTGCGGGAACGCTTCGGGTCGCAGGTCCACGTCGAGGCCTTGGACGTGACCGATCCGGCCGCCGCGGAAGCCGCCGTCGCAGGTGGCGTGCGCGCTTTCGGCCGCCTCGACGTCGTCGTGAACAACGCCGGCCAGGGCGACCGCGCAGCCCTCGAAGACACGTCGCTGGACGTCTTCCGCCGCCAGGTGGAGACGAACTTCCTGGGCACGGTCTACGTCACGAAGGCGGCGATCGCGGTGCTTCGCCGGCAGGGCGGCGGGCGGATCATCCAGATTTCCTCACTGGGCGGCCGCATCGGCAGCCCGGGGATGACGGCGTACCAGTCGGCGAAGTGGGCCGTCGGCGGCTTCAGCGAAGCTCTTGCGGCCGAGGTCGCGCCCCTGGGCATCAAGGTCACCGTGCTCGAACCCGGCGGCATGCGCACCGACTGGGCCGGCTCGTCGATGACGACACCGCCGATCAGCGCCCCCTACGAGCCGACCGTCGGCGCTTCAGCCCGGGCCATGGCGGGCTTTGAAAAGACCGCGACCAGCGATCCAGCACTCGTCGCCGACCTGGTACTTCGCGTCGCCGAACTCCCGGACCCACCGCTGCGTCTCCTGGCGGGCAGCGACGCCTACGAATACGGCCGCGAAATCTGGCGCAACCGCCTTGCCGCGGACGAGAAATGGGCAGAACTCAGCCGCTCAACGGATCACCCGGACGCCGACAAGAATTGGCACCAGCAACGCGGAAACAGCCTTCCAACAGTCAGCAACTGACCCCCTCCACCCGCAACTGACCCACCCAACACCCAGCGCACCCAGACCCGTCCCTGCACCTCGATCCCCGCCTTCCACGCGGTCTGGATTGTTTGTCAAGGCACGCTTTCCCGCCTTGACAAACAATCCAGACCGTAGTGACAATCAAAGATCGAGGTGCCCACTACTCGCCCCCGGGCGCAATGATCCGCGCAGCGGGTCGAGCCCTCAATTCACTGCGGATCGAACACACAGAACTCATTCCCCTCCGGATCCGCCATCACCCACCAATCAATATCCCCACCCTTATTCCTCACCAGTACCGCCCCCAACGACACCAACTCCCCCACATCCCCGAACACGTCGAGGTGCATCCGGTTCTTCACCGTCTTCGCCTCAGGCACCGGATTCACCCAGATCAACGGCCCCACCCCGGCGACATCCACGATCGGCACCGGGTCGTCGGCTGACCGATCTCCCGCACGTCGCGTGTAGCCCAACGCGACGCACCACCAGTCAGCCAGCTTCTGGTGGTCCCGGGCGTCGAGGGCCAAGTCCTTGAACTTCGCAGTCACGCCCTCAGCGTGGCACGCACCACCGACATTTTCCGCCACCCGCCGCGACCTGCCAGGATGGGCGGGTGGCCCACGAATCCGAACAGGTCTGGAGCGCCACCGTCGACCGCCTGCGCGCGATGATCGACGGTGGCGAGCTCCCGCCGGGCTCGAGGCTGCCCGCGGAACGCGCCCTGTGCGAACAGCTCGGCATCAGCCGCGGCTCGCTGCGGCAGGCGCTGCGGGTGCTGGACTCGATCGGCTACGTCCAGATCCGCGCGGGCTCCGGCACCTACGTCCGCGAGCAGACCGAAGCACCCCTGAGCAGCTGGTTCTCCGAGCACGAACAGCTGGTGGAGAAGCTGTTCGACCTGCGCGCCACGGTCGAGCCCACCCTCGCCGAGCGCCTCGCCGGCAACCACTCTCCGCGGACGATCCAGAAGCTCGAGGACAACGTCGCCGAAATGGAAGCCGCGGCCGCCGAGGGCGACATGCTCCGCGTCATCGCGACGGACGCCGAGTTCCACCGCGTCATGGCGAGCAACGCCGGCAACGACGACGTCGCCGACCTCCTGCGCTCCGTCCTGGCCCTGGTGGGCGAAGAACGCCGCGCGGCGCTGCGGCTGCCGGGGCAGATCCGCAAGGCGGTGGATGAGCACCGGGCGATCCTGTCGGCTTTGAAGTCCTCCAACGGTCCTGCCGCGCGGGAGATCACGCTGAAGCACCTGCTGGACGCGAAGTCCTACGCCCACGATTATGCGGCGGGCAACGACTCGGCGATGTAACCGAGAGTCTGCCGGGTACATCGGGGAATTTCGAGCATGCGGCGCCTTGGCTGCTGCGTGCACTCCCGCGCATCGCCTGGACTCGCCCGAGGCGCGTTTGCGCTCCTTCACCGCTGCCTCAGATCTGCACGAGCGAATTCACCGCCGCCTCGGCTCTGCACGAGCGGCTCCCCGTGTCAACCACGAACCCGGACTTGTCCACAGCTCCCCCACTCGATACCGCACTTGTCCACAGATTCCGCCGCGGCCGTTTTTTGAGGCCTGGCAACGGTAAACTGGGATGGGGACGCCCCCCTTGGGAGGGCGGGGGCTGTCTGGCGCGCGCGAAGGTGAGTGCTGGAAACACATCGCTCAAGTCGCGGTGGCGTGGAGCCCGGTCGAGGGTCATGAGGGGTCGGTCAGTTCGGTGGTGTGGGCCGCCAGGTGCCTGTGGGGCAGTCGGTGCATCCGGTCCGCAACCAAGCGATCCCGGCGCGGGGCAACGCGTACATACCTTCGGTCGACAGGCTTCGTGGAGACGACGGGTCAGAGCTTCAAGCGCAGTCAGGGCCACCGAGACTCAGCGAGAACGCCACCAGACACCCGACCTCACAACACATGCGCCAAAACAAGATCCGCCACCGGAACCGTCGTCACCACCTCAAGCGTCGCCGACGCGCGTAGTAACGGCTCGACAGTTTCCAGATACCCCAACGTCTCCGCGAGTTCCGCCGGGTCCTTCCCATACGGGTTCGACGTGCGAGAACAACCGCCGAAACCGCGCCGGGTTCCGCACCCTGCCCGAGACGAACAGCGAAGACGACGAGCCCAACACCTCAGGCATGGCGTCCGAGCGCCACACCCGTTCACCGTCGAGGTGTACGGGCCGCAGTATCAAACGTCGCGAAGCCAGCTCGGCCAGCACGGCCAGCAGCGCACTCCTACCCACCCCCGACCTCCCCGTGACGAGCACCCGTACTAATGCGGTTCCAGGATCCGGTCCACGAACCGCCGCACCTTGTCCTCCAGGCGGGCCACGCGCTCGGCCAAGGACAGGGTTTCCACGGGTTGCGGGACGTCCGGCTTGAGTTCCCCGCGGACGTACGCGCTGCAGGACAGGTTGGCGCAGGCGTAGGTGCCCAGGGTGTTGCCCTCGCGGCCGGGTTTGCCGGCGCGGCGGCCGGTGAACAGCGTGATGTCGGAGGTCGCGTGGGTGGTGGAGCAAAAGGCGCACATGTTGCTGCGCAGCCGCGACGAAGCGGGCGGGGCGGCGCGCAACGACAGGCCGACGACGCCGCCGTCGCGGGGCACCACCAGGTACGCCCGGCCGGGGGCCTTCGGGTCGCGCCAGCCGAGGAAGTCGCGGGTGGCCCACGGGACGTCGGCGGGGAGGGTGACGGACTTGGCCTCGCCGCGGGAGCAGTTCACGAAGGAGGCGCGGATCGCGTCGGCGTCGAGGGGTTGCATGAGTCAGCACGGTAGCGACGCGGCCGCGAGAGCTGCCACGCCTTTTCTCGCAGACAGACCCGCCAGCCCATACGATCGGCGGCGTGCGCAAGCGAACGGCGGGGCGGTTCCGGCTGGTACTGCGCACCAGTCTGGGCTTCGCCGCGCTCGGCATCGGGTCGAGTGTCGCCGGGTCGGCGGTCGTCGCGTTGCTGCTGTTCCTGCAGGGGCTGCCCGGCGACGTCGGCGACCGTGGGTGGATCCTCGGCCTGACGGCGGGCGGGATCGTGGCCGTGAGCCTCCTCGTGGGCACGCTCTGGACCGCCTACCTGCAGCGACGCACCGTGGTGTGGTTCACGATCGGCCGCCCGCCGACGGAGGACGAGGCCAAGCGCGCGCTGCGGCTGCCCGTGGACATGGCGGTTGTCAGCGGCACGCTGTGGCTCATCGGCACCGTCACGCTGGGCACGCTGGCCGGCGTGCTGGGCTCGTTCGACGACGCGTCCGGCATGGCGCTGACGATCGGCCTCGGCGGGCTGACCACCGTCGGCCTGATGTACCTCGCCGCGGAGTGGGTCGCGCGGCCCGTGATGACGATCGCGCTCGACGTGACGCCACCCCACGGCTCGCTGCCCGTCACCGTGCTGACCAGGCTGATCGTCACGTGGGCGCTGGCCAGCGGCGTGCCGCTCGTGGGCGTGCTGCTGGTCGCGACGCCGCCCGACGTCAGCCGCGCCAACCCGACGGCCAGCCTGATCACGCTGTCCGTGATCGGCCTCGCCACGGGCGCCATCGGTACGGCGCTGCTCGCCCGCGCCGTCGCCGCGCCGCTGCACCGCCTGCGCGTGGCGCTGGACCGGATCGCCCGCGGGACCACCGACGTGTCCGTGAGCGTCGACGACTCCAGCGAGATCGGCATGCTCCAGACGTCCGTGAACGAACTCGCCGCCGGCCTGCGCGAACAGGAGCGGATGCGCGACCTGTTCGGCCGGCACGTCGGCACCGAAGTCGCGCGCCACGCCCTCGAGTACGGTGCCTCGCTGTCCGGCGACGTGCGCGAGGTCACGGCCCTGTTCGTCGACGTCGTCGACTCCACCGCGCTCGCCTCGCGCACGCCACCCGAGGAGCTCGTGGCCAAGCTGAACCGCTTCTTCGCCAGCGTGGTCTCGGCCGTCGACGCGCGCGGCGGCCTGGTCAACAAGTTCCAGGGCGACGCGGCCCTGTGCATCTTCGGCGCCCCCACGCGCCTGTCCGACGCCCCGACGATGGCGCTGGCCGCTGCCCGCGCGATCCGTGATGCCGTGGTGGCCGACGGCGAGCTCGACCTGGGCATCGGCGTCGCGTGCGGCCAGGTGTTCGCCGGTCAGCTGGGCACGTCGAGCCGGCTGGAGTACACCGTGATCGGCGACGCCGTGAACGAGGCCGCGCGGCTCACGGAGCACGCGAAGTCGGTGCCGTCACGCATCCTGGCCAGCGAGGGCGCCGTGAAAGCCGCGCTCGGCGGCGAGCGCGAGTTCTGGCAGCCGCACGGCTCGCTCCTGCTGCGCGGCCGTCAGCAAGCCACCGAGGCCTGGACGAACTAACCCAGCTCAGGCCACGTCAGCAACGTCGAACCCCAGGTCAGCCCCGCCCCGAACGCGGTCAGCAGCACCCGGTGACCAGGCACCAACGTCCCGTCCTCCACCGCGTCCGCCAGCGCCAGCGGGATCGACGCGGCGCTCGTGTTCCCCACCCGGTCGATGTTGGCCACCACCGCGTCCGCAGGCAGCCCCAGGTGTTTCGCCGTCGCCTGGAGGATGCGGATGTTCGCCTGGTGGCCCACGAACCGGTCGACGTCCCCGACCATCCAGCCCGCCTGCTCCAGCACAGCTCGCGACGATTCGGCCATCCGCGCGCACGCGTGGCGGAACACCGCCGTGCCCTGCATGACGAGGTGGTGGTCGCGCTGGTCCTCGGAGAAGCGGTGCTTCGAGCCGCCCGCCTCGACCCACAGCAGGTCGGCCAGCTCGCCCTCGCTGTGCAGGTCGAACGGACCGATCGCGCCCGGCTCGTCCGAGTCGCCGGCGCGCAGGACGACCGCGCCCGCACCGTCGCCGAAGATGGGCACGGTGGTGCGGTCCGTCGGGTCCACCAGCGACGTGAAGACGTCGGCGCCGATCACCAGCACGCGCTTGGCGATGCCGCCGGCGATGAAGCCCTGCGCGGTGGCCAAGGCGTAGACGAAGCCGCTGCACACGGCGTTCACGTCGAACGCGGCGGCCGTGCCGAGCCCGAGCCGCGCCGCCACCTGGGGCGCGCTGGCGGGGCAGAGCTGGTCGGCCGTGGACGTGGCGAGCACCACGGCGTCGACCGAGCCGTCGCCGAGCGCTTCGCGGCCCGCGGCGACGGCGAGATCCACTGTGGACTCGCCGGGCGCGGCCATGCGGCGCTCCCGGATGCCGGTGCGGGTGCGGATCCACTCGTCGGAGGTGTCGAGGGTCTGCGCGATCTCGTCGTTGGTCACGACCCGTTCGGGCAGCGCGCGGCCGAGCGCGGTCACGACGGCGGTACGACCAGGTGGGAACCCGACAGGACTCACAGTTATTACCTCCCCGGCCGATGGGTGGCGGTTCCACCGGCTCGCTCCACTTCTATGGGCTACCCCTGGGTAGACCGGTCAGTTGTGGTGCACGTCACTCATCCTCCTCTTTCACGTTCGCTCGATAGGAGGTATTGGGCGAACCTCTTCTTGATCAGTGGGTGAGCCTCGGTAAAGACGAGGCGTCGAGTCGGTGCACCCGGTTAGCCTGAAGCGTGCTCACTCCCGACCTCGACCGGCTGGACCTCGCCATCCTCGCCTGCCTGCAGGCCGACTCGCGCACGATCGCCGAGGTCATCGGCGCGAAGGTGGGCCTCTCGGCCGCCGCCGTGCAGCGCCGCATCAAGCGCCTGCGCGAGACGGGCGTGATCGAGAAGGAGGTCGCCGTGCTGTCCCCCGGCGCCCTCGGGCTGTCGATGACGTTCGTCGTCATGGTGGAGATGGAGCGGGAGAACCTGACCGTGCTGGACGCGTTCCGCCGGCAGGTGCTGGGCGACGACTGCGTGCAGCAGTGTTACTACGTCACGGGTACGGCGGATTTCGTGTTGATCGTGACCTGCCCCGACATGGCGGGGTTCGAGGCGTTCACGCGGCGGATGTTCTTCGACAACCCCAACGTCCGGCACTTCACCACGAGCGTCGCCATGGACCGGGTGAAGGTCGGGCTCACGCTGCCGCTGGCCTGAGCGCGACGGTCTACATCGGACCGTCCGTGACAATCCCGTGACCAATGCGCGAAAGTCCCCTGCCTCCTGCCCGCTCGGGCGAAATCGGGTGACGGGCGGTCAACGGTCGAACGCAAGGGGTATGTGGTCCGTGTTACGCCACAGAGGACGGATGCAGCCGATCGCGTGAATGGCGCCGAACCGGCGTCACGAGTGCCGAAGCTGATCATCTCCTTGCCGACCAGTTCGCAGGGCGCGAACCACCGGAGGAAACACCAGGAGCAGCCGTGCACACCGACGCCGTACACCAGACCCAGTTCGTGTTGCTGAACGAGAGCACCACGCCGGTGCTGTCCCGCCTGTCCTACCACTGCTCGGAGCCGTTCGCCGTCACCGTGGCGTTCCGGACCGAGCGCGGCCGGTGGATCGAGTGGACGTTCGCACGTGACCTGCTCGTGACCGGGCTCGAGGAGCCGTCCGGGCTGGGCGACGTGCGCATCCGCCCCGACCTGTCCGAGGACCCGGCGATGCTGACGCTGGAGATCGAGTCACCCGACGGGTACGCGTCGTTCGAGCTGGAGCGCGAGGACATCGAGAACTTCCTGGAGTCCTCCTACGGACTGGTTCCGCTCGGCACCGAGAGCGAGAACTTCGACATCGACGGGCTGATCGAGGAAATCAGCAACGTCTGACCCCGAAGACTGCCGATCCCGCGGCGGTACAGGGAGAAGGGCGGCTCGAGTGCTCTGGAGGCACTCGATCCGCCCTTCTTCTGTTCACCGGGAAATCAGCCGCGCACGAGCGTGGTGCCGGTCGCGGAGAGGGCGTTGGTGACGGGGTAGTAGTACGTGTTCACCGTGTCACCGCCGGAAAGCAGGCCCTGCGCCTGGTTGCCGGAGATGAACGAGCCGCCCGAGTCGCCGCTGTCGGAGCGGGCGTTGGTGAGCACCATGCCCGTGACCGTGCCCTCGGGGTAGCGCACGGTCTGGTTCTTCGCGCGGATCGTGCCGCAGGTCCAGCCCGTGGTGGAGCCCGACTTGCAGACGGACGCGCCCACGGCGGCGGCCGTGGAGCCCGACACGCGGGTGCCGTTGTTGATCTGGCCGACCGGGGTCCAGTTGCTGTTGACCCGCGCGAACGCGTAGTCGCTGCCCGGGAAGCGGTAGCTGGAGAACGAGCCCATCGACACGCGGTTGTAGCCGGTCAGCGGGCCGGCACCGGTGAGCGCGGCGCAGTGGCCGGCGGTCAGGAAGCCGCCGTTCACGGAGAAGCCGACGGAGCAACGTGCCGAGCCGCCGATGTAGTACGCGTCACCACCGAGCACGTTGTAGTGCAGCTGCGGCGTGGCAGCGGTCTCCGTGACTTCCAGCGAGGAAGTGTCCACACCGGACTGGCGGGCGAACTTCTCCGCCGCCGCGCGCTGTCCCTTGAGGACGGTGATCGTCACGCGGTTCGACGCCGGGTCCACACCCCACGCCGTGACCGACTGCGGCGCGGTCTTCTCGCCCGCGTTGAGCTTGGCCACGCTGGAGTCGAGCTGACGTTCGGAGAAGCGCACGACCTGCGCCTCCGCGCCCGCCGCGCGCACCTTCTCCACGAGCGAAGCGTCGGTCACGCCGACGCGCGCCTTGCCCGTGGCCGCGTCGTAGCTCGCGCCGCCGAAGCTGTCGCCGAGCGCGGTTTCCAGCGCCTGGCCCACCTTCGTGGCGGAGTCCTCGGCAGCGAGCCGGGCGATGGCCTGGTCGTGGGTGAGACCGAGGTCGCGCTGCATCGCCGGCACCATGTCGGGGTTCAACAAGGCGGCACCCGCGACCGGGCTCGTGACCGCGGCCATCGTGCCCGCCGTCGCGGCGGCGACGGCGGCGATACCGAGGAATCTGATGATCTTCATGCTTCTCCCTCGTGATTACGCGCGGCACCGGTGCGGCCACGCGGCGCATCCCTTCCCCCGGGGTGAGAGCGTGCAGGGTGGTCCAGTCCACTGCAATAAGGGCTCGGCGCGGATAGGTATACGCATTCCCCTTGGCCCAACGCCCTGCTCCAGACGCCGTATCGGCCTCATTTTCTCCCGCGGCACCGTCCATAAGTAGGGATTCCGGCAACTACTTTGCGTAGCTCTTTCAACGGCCGGAACGCGTCATGCGCCCTTGGAACGAGGGGATGCCCGAAGTTTCGTACGCATGGTGATCCTGGGCCGAAGATCCGTCTGCCAACCGGTGACGCTGTGTACGCAGACGTGTGAGCCGGGTGCCGAGGTGCAGGTCGTCGGCTGGTTTACGGCTGACCGAACGCTGCTTAGGCTCCCGACGAAACGGACAAGCGCGCAGGGAGGTCGACATGTGGCAGGCCGTCTCCCGTCCGACGTCGGTCACCGTGCGCACCGGGCCGACGGCTTTCGCGGGCCGGGACCGGGAACTCGCCGCGGTGGCCGAGGTATTAACCCACCGACCGGCCGCCGTGCTCGTGGAGGGCGAACCGGAGATGGGCCGCTCGCGCCTGCTGGCGGAGCTGGCGCAACGGCCCGAGTTCGCCGACGGCCGCGTGCTGCGCGGCACTTGCCAGCCCCTGCGCGAACCCTTCCCCTACGGGCCGGTGCTGGAGGCGTTGCACGCGGCGGGCGAGCGTCCGCTGGGGCCGCTGAGCCCTGTCGCCGGTGTGCTGCGGCCGCTGCTACCGGAGCTGGCCGACCGGCTGCCGCCGACGCCCGAGCCGCTGGACGACCCGGGCGCGCAGCGGCACCGCGTGTTCCGCGCCGTGCGGGAGCTGTTCGTCGCTTGTGGACCGACGATCCTGCTGGTCGACGACCTGCAGTGGGCCGACGAGGGCACCTGCGACCTGATGCGGTTCCTCGCCGCCGACCTGCCGCCGGAGCTGGCCGTGGTGGCCGCGTATCGCACGGGCGCGCAGCCGTGGCCGGGGCCGCTGGGCGCGCCGGTGCGAGCGGCGCCGAGTGTCCACACCGCACGCGTCGCGCTCGGGCCACTGGACGTCGCGGCGGTGCGGGTGATGGCCGTGCACGTGCTGGAGCTGCCGCGCGTGAGTGACGAGTTCGCGACGAAGCTGCACGAATGCACGGGCGGGATCCCGTTCGTGGTCGAGGAAACGTTGCGGGCCTTGCGGAACGTGCCGCTGCCGGCCGGTGAGGGGCTGTCGGATCGGCTGCTGGAGAACCTGGAGGTGCCGGCGCCGTTGCGGGAGTCCGTGACGGAGCGGCTGGCCGCGCTGCCGGAGGAGGCGGCGCAGCTGACGCGGGCCGCGGCGGTGCTGGCGGTACCTGCGGAGCCGACGACGTTGGCCGAGGTGGCGGGGCTCGGCGAGGAGTCGCTGCGGCCGGCGTTGCTGGCCGCGTTGGCCGGGGGTTTGGTGGCCGAGCTGGGTGAAAACCGGTACGGCTTCCGGCATCCGCTGACGCGCAAGGCCGTGTACGACACGGTGAGCGGCCCGGAGCGGACGCTGCTGCACACCGAATCGATGCGGGTGCTGGGCGCGTTGCCGTCGCCGTCGTCCTTGCTGCTGGCGCAGCACGCTCTCGCGGCCGGGCGTACGGAGAAATGGCTTCGTTACGCGGAAGCTGCGGCCGACGAGGCCATCGTCCACGGCGAGACCTCACGCGCGATCGATCTGTTGCAGGCCGTGCTGCCGGCTTCGGACGACGTCGGACGGCTCGCCACGAAGCTGAGCCAGGTCGCGTTGCGCGGTTTTCGCCCGGACGTGATCGAGACGCTGGAACGCGTGCTGGAGGACCGGCCGTTGCCGCCGGCCGTGCGCGGGACGATCCGGCTGTCGCTCGGCCTGCTGCTGGTGCGCACGATCGGACGGCTGGAACGCGGGCGCGAGGAGGTGGAGCGCGCCGTCGCCGAGCTCGTGGACCGCCCGGAGCTGGCGGCACGCGGCATCAACCTGCTGGCGCAACCCATCGACGGGCTCACTCCCCTGTCCTGGCACGAAGGCTGGATGCGGCGGGCGCGGGAAGTCCATTCCGGACTGACCGATCCGGAGCTGCGGCTGGCGTTGACCGTCGACCGGATCACCAACGCCTCGCACATCGGCGACGGCTCGGCGTGGATGGAGTTCGAGGCGCTGCCGGACGTCGGCGACAGCGTGG
This sequence comes from Amycolatopsis sp. NPDC047767, assembly GCF_040704195.1. Classification (NCBI taxonomy): domain Bacteria; kingdom Bacillati; phylum Actinomycetota; class Actinomycetes; order Pseudonocardiales; family Pseudonocardiaceae; genus Amycolatopsis; species Amycolatopsis sp. NPDC047767. The sequence goes on along the minus strand of NZ_JBEYSJ010000003.1, from coordinate 187,111 downwards.
CCGAGCGCGTGCAGCTGGCGCGGCTGTGGTGCAACCTGGCCGACGCGCAGTCGTGGGCCGGGCACCTCGACCGGGCCACGCGGCTCGTCGAGGAGGGCGCGCGGCGCGCTTCGGACGCGGGTGCGCTGTACGCGATCGGCCTGATCCAGGGCACGCAGGCGCGGCTGGCGTGGTTCCGCGGCGAGTGGGACGGGCTCGCGGAGACGGCGGAGGGCGTGCGCTCGCGGTACCCGGAGCTGGGTCCGATCGTGATGGAGACTTCGCTGGTGCTCGGCGGTTTGGCGGCCGTGCGTGGTGACTTCGCCACGGCTGCTGAGCATTTGGCGCGCGCCTCGGTGCCCGCCGACGGGCCGATCCCCGTGGTGCTTTCGGCCGCGTCGGTGCAGATCGGGGTGCTTTTGGCGGGCGACGACGTGGCCGGCGCTTGTGCTGTCACCGACGTCGCCGTGGACGCCGCGCGCCGCAAGGGCGTCTGGGTGTGGGCGGCGTCCCTCGTGCCGGCGGCGGCCGAAGCGTTCACGCGGGCGGGCCGCTGGTCGGACGCGGACGCGTTCGTGGAGGAGTTCGCGCGCGGCATCACCGGCCGCGACGCACCCGTGGCCGGCGCAGCGTTGTCCGCGGGCCGCGCGGTCCTGACGGGCGCCCGCGGCAAACACCTCGCCGCGGCCGCGGGCTTCGACGCCGCGGCCGTCGCGTACGCCGGCCTGCCGATGCCGTACCTGGCGACGTCGATGGTCGAGCGCGCCGCCTGCCTGCGCCTGCTGGCGGGCCAACGCCCGGCCGTCGACGCCCTCGCGGCCGCGGCCCGCGCCTACGAACGCCTCGGCGCCACGCGCGATGCCGGCCGCTGCCACCACCTGCTCCGCGAGCACGGCGCCTGGGCCCCTTCCCAACGCGGCCGCCGCGGCTACGGGCGCGAGCTGTCTCCGCGCGAACGCGAGGTCGCCCGCATGCTCGCCGAGGGCCGCACGAACCGCGAAATCGCCGACGGCTTGTTCCTGTCACCACGCACGGTCGAGCAACACGTCGCGAAGGTCCTGCGCAAGCTGGGCGCCCGGGGCCGCGCCGACGTCGGCCGCCACCTCCCGTCGGGAGATGCGACGGTTTCGTGACAGGCTGTTCGGATGGCCCCTCTCGAACTGACGCTCGGCGACCTCACCGAACAACACGTCGACGCCATCGTCAACGCCGCCAACTCCTCCCTCCTCGGCGGCGGCGGCGTCGACGGCGCCATCCACCGCAAGGGCGGCCCGGAAATCCTCGCCGAATGCCGGGCCCTGCGCGCCGGCCACTACGGCAAGGGACTCCGCACGGGCCAGGCCGTGGCCACCACCGCGGGCCGCCTCCCGGCCCGCTGGGTCGTGCACACGGTGGGCCCGGTGTGGTCTTCTTCGGAAGACCGCTCCTCTTTGCTGGCCGATTGCCACCGCAACTCCCTCGCCGTGGCCGCTTCCCTCGGCGCCCGGACCATCGCCTTCCCGGCTATCTCGACGGGTGTGTACCGCTGGCCACTTGACGACGCGGCGCGCATCGCCGTGTCGACGGTCCGGGAGGCGGACACTTCGGCGTTCGAGTTTGTGCGGTTTGTGTTGTTCGATCAGCGAGCGTATGACGCTTTCTCGGCGGTGGTGTAGTTCGCGTCGGGCTTGCCCCCGCGGCCGGAGAGCTCGGTGGGGCAGGCTCCAGCCACCCCAACGCGACACCACACCGACGCAACGCAAATCGCAACCCAGCCAAACACCCCACCCACCCACCACGTGCTGCACCACCACGCCCTCCGCCTTACCGTGACCCCCGTGGACTCAGATGCAGGCGGCGCCCTGCCGGCGTGGCGGAGGGCGACCGCCGGGGAGACGCGGTGGCCGGCGGCCGGGGTGGTGGTGGGGACGCTCGCGTTGCAGCTGGCGTTGCCGGACCGGGTCGTGTTGAGGCCGTGGTGGCTGTTGCCCGCGGTGTCGGTGCTGTTGCTCGTCGCGTTGTTGTTGATCCAGCCCGGGCGGATGGGTGAGTTCAGCAGGGTCGAGCGGATTGTGTCGTTGGTGCTGCTGGCGGTCGTGAGCGCGACCACGGCGGCGTCGGCGGTGCGGCTGGTGCTGGGGATCGTGCAGGGGTCGTTCAGCGGGGACGCGCCGCAGGTGCTGGTGAGTGGCGCGATCGTGTACTGGACGAACATCGTCGTCTTCTCGCTCTGGTACTGGGAGTTCGACCGCGGCGGGCCGGCGCGGCGGGCGAAGGGGCGGGCGGAGTACCCCGACCTGCAGTTCCCGCAGATGGACAGCCCCGAGCTCACGAGCGAGGACTGGGAACCGCGCTACGCCGACTACCTGTACCTGTCCTTCACCAACTCCACGGCCTTCAGCCCCACCGACGTCATGCCGCTGCGGATCTGGGCGAAGCTGACGATGATGGTGCAGGCCGGGGTGTCACTGCTGCTCGCCGTTATGGTGTTCGCGTGGGCGGTCGGCGCGTTACGGGGATAAACACTCGCGGCGCACCCCGGGCACCAGGTATACCCGGTGCATGCCCGAGCCCCCGTACTACGCGGTCATCTTCACCTCCCGCCGCACCGAAGGCGACAACGGTTACGCCGAGCGCACCGCCGAGATGTCGAAACTCGCGGCGGAGCAGGACGGCTACCTGGGCGAGGAGTCGGCCCGGGACGAAAATCTCGGCATCACCGTGTCGTACTGGCGCGACGAGGAAGCCATCGCCGGCTGGCGCAGGAACGTCGACCACACCGAGAGCCGCCGGCGGGGCCGCGCCGACTGGTACGAGGAGTTCGAGGTCCGGGTGGCGCGCGTTGAGCGGTCGTACGGCTTCAAGCGCTGACCCGGCCCGCGGAGAGAACCCCCGCGGACCGGACCTGACGTCAGTGGCGCGTCATCGTGAAGCTCTGGCCGTCGGAGCCGATGGCGCCCGGGCTGAACGTGCCGGTGCCGCGGTCGTCGGCGTCGAGGCCTTCGGGGCTGGTCGACGCGAGGCTCTGCCCGTTGAACTTCACGCCAGTGAACGAGATCCCGCCCGAGATCGACGGGTACGAGTCGGTCGGCGACTCGATGATCGCCTCGGCCGAGGAGTGCTTGGAGGTCAGCGACTTGCTGATCGTCTTCGACCAGCCCTTCGTGGTGTCGCTGATGTCCAGCTTGTAGGTGTTCGTCCCGGTGCGCGTGACCGTCGCGGAGATGTGGTCGCCGGCGCTGACCGGGGCCGACGAGGACGAGTAGTACACCGGCGCGGCCGGGTACATCTCGTACCAGGCCTGGTAGACGGGGCGGCCGCTGGAGCAGTCCGTCGCCACGCCCGTCTGCTCCACAGTGGACGATCCGTCACCGTCGATGCCGACCCACGGGGCGAACAGGTCGTTGCTCGACCGGCAGGTCACCGACGGTTCCGTCCAGCTCGCGGTCGCGGTCGTGAAGCTGCCGAAGCTCACGTAGCCGCCCCAGTTGCCGCCCGAGAAGCTCTGGCCGTGGAACGAGCCGAACGACGGCGTGCTGACCGTGGCGACGCCGGCCGCGGCCGCGATGCTCGCCGCGGCGGCCGCCGTGACGGCCAGCACCCGCGCGGTCCGTGAGGAGAGGAGGGAGTTCATGCGGATCCAATCTGATCACCGATGGGGACTCGGGGTGTTACAGGCGGTGCGCACCGGTAACAAGTGTTGGATCCGCGTGAGCAGGTGGGTAGCTACTTTCGAAGGGTATTCACATCTCGGGAAAACTTCACCAATATGTCCCGATTTTCCCTTCTGTACACCGAAGTCCGTGACGGCCGCCCCGGGAAGGCGAGGCGGCCGCCACGGTGTGCCCGTCCTCCGCGCGGAAGGACGGACACGGGTGGACTACCGCGCCGAGCGCGTGAGCGCGGCGTCCACGAACTGGGTGGTGTAGGTCTTCGAGAGGTCGATCCGGTCCTTCTTCGGTTTCACGTTGCTCGACGAGGCGCCGAGCACGTTGAGCACGTTCTGCGCCCCGGCCGGATCCAGGCGTCCGTCCGAAGTGAACATCGGCAGACTGTCCTTGAGGGACTTCACGTACAACGCCTTGTCCCCGCCCGCGAACGACGGCGGCATCACATCCGCGACCTGCTCAGCCGTGTGGTTCTTGAGCCACCGCAACGAATCCACGTACGCGTTGGCCAGCTTCTGCACGATGTCCGGGTAGCGCTTCACGATCTCGCAGCTCATGTAGAGCGAGCTGGCGGGATACAGCCCGCCGAGGGCGGCGCGCGTGCCCTCCACCGTCCGCATGTCGTAGAGGATCTTGGCCTGGCCGGTGTTGGTGAGCTGCGCGATCGTCGGGTCGGTGGTCATGCCGGCGTCGATGGAACCCTGCTGCAGCGCGGAGATGAACGTCTGCCCGGCGCCGACCTTCACCGGCGTGTAGTCCTTGCCGTCCACCCCGCCGCGGCTCGCGAGCGCCTTCGTGAGGAAGTCCGTGGACGAACCCAGCGACGTCACACCGAGATTCTTGCCGTGAAAGTCCTTTCCGGACTGAATCTGCGGCGCCTTGGCCGACGCGACCATCTCCGCCTCACCCGGCACGTTCGAGAACTGCACCACGCTCGTGAGGCACTGCTCCTTGGCCTGCAGGTCGATGGTGTGGTCGTAGAACCCGACCACGGCCTGCACCTCGCCGGCCAGCAACGACGTCTCCGCGTTGGCGCCCGACGGCTGGTCGAACAGCTCGACGTCGAGGCCCTGCTTCTCGTACTCGCCGAGCTGCTGCGCGAGCTGGCCCGGCAGGTAGATGACCTTGGAGATGCCACCGATCATGATCTTCAGGTGCGGTTTGCCGCCGTTGCCGAGGTCGATCTGACGCGAGTCGCGGCACGCCGTGACACCGGCGAGGGTGAGCAGCGCGGTGGCGACCGCGAGTGTCCTTTTCAGACGCATCAGATCACCGCACCGGCCTGGGCACCGACCTGCGGCCGCCAGCGCAGCAGCCGCGACTCGGCCGTGCCGATGCCCCATTCGGCCAGCAGCGCGACCACGGTGATGATCAACATGCCGGCGTAGACACCGGCGGTGTCGAACGTGCCCTGCGCGTTGGAGATCAGGAACCCCATGCCCGCCTTGGCACCCGTGTACTCGCCGACGACCGCGCCGATCAGCGCGAACCCGAACGCGACGTGCAGCGACGAGAGGATCCACGACGTCGCGCTCGGCAGCACGATCGAGCGCAGCACCGACCAGCGTGAGGCACCGAGGATGCGCGCGTTGTCGATCAGGTTGCGGTCGACCTCGCGGGCGCCGGTGAAGGCGTTGAAGAACACCGCGAAGAACACGAGCACCACGACCGTCGCGACCTTCGACGACATGCCGAGGCCGAACCAGATCACGAACAACGCGGCGAGCACGATGCGCGGCAGAGCGTTGGCGGCCTTGATGAACGGCGCCAGCACGTCGGCCAGGTACTGGCTGCGACCGAGCACGACCCCGAACACCACACCCAGGATCGCGCCGAGCACGAACCCGAGCACGGCTTCCTCCACCGTCACCAGGATCTGGTACCAGATGGAGCCGAAGTCGGTGCCGGTCGTGAACCACTCCACGAGCCGTTCCCAGATCTTCGACGGCATCGAGTAGAAGAACGGGTCGATCCAGTAGCGGCCGGCGAGCTCCCAGCTGCCGAGCCACACCACGACGATCGCCAGGCGCAGCAACCAGATGTTGCGCCGGCGCGCGCTGGACTTGAGCTTCTGCCGCGCGATGATGCTCGCTTCGTCTTCGATCCGCGGGTTCGGGTTGGACGGCGGGACGATCAGATCAAGCGACACTGGTCGCCCCCTTCTGGCGGGCCTTGTCGACCTCGCCGCGCAGCGATTCCCAGATGTCGGAGTAGATCGAGCGGAACTCCTCGGTGAGGCGCAGGTCCTCGACCTTGCGCGGGCGCTCCAGCGGGATCTCGAAGACGGCCTTCACGGTGGCCGGGCTTGTGGTCAGGACCACGACCTTGTCGGCGAGCGCGATGGCCTCGTCGAGGTCGTGCGTCACGAAGATCACCGCCGCGCCGGAACCGGACCACAGCCGCAGCAGCTCGTCCTGCATGAGGGCGCGGGTCTGCACGTCGAGCGCGGAGAACGGCTCGTCCATCAGCAGGATCTTGGGGTCGGTGACCAGCGTCTGCGCCAGGGCGACGCGCTTGCGCATGCCGCCGGAAAGCTGGTGCGGGTAGTACTTCTCGAAACCCTCGAGCCCCACCCGGCTGATCCAGTCGCGGGCCTTCTCCCGAGCGTCCGCTTTGGACACTCCGCGGAAGCGCGGGCCGGAGGCGACGTTGTCGAGCACCGAGCGCCACGGCATCACGGCGTCGGTCTGGAACATGTAGCCGACACCGTCCGGAATGGACGTCACCTCGGCACCGTTCACGCGGACGCTGCCGGCCGACGCGGGCTGCAGGCCGCTGACCAGGGACAACGTCGTCGACTTGCCGCAGCCGGTCGGACCGACAACGGCGACGAACTCGCCCGGCTGCACGGTCATGGTCAGGTCGCGGACCGCGGTGTGCACGGATCCGGAGCCGCTGGGGAACCTTTTCGTCGCGTGCTCGAGTTCGATGAGGGGTGGCGCCATCGTGGTGACTCCTTCGTCACGGTGGGGACTGCGACGGAGGTTAAGAGCGCATCAAGAGCCCGGGAAGCTTGTCGACGTTCTGCGTACGCTCTGCTCGTTCTCCACGTTTTGCTCATTTCGCGCACGGCCCTGAGCTGGGGGTATGTTGCCTGCCATGCCGAAGTGGGCGTTGTTCGAACGCATGCGGTTCACCCGCCAGGTCCTGCTGTTGCAGATCGGGGTGGTGGTGCTGGTGGTGGGGCTCGGTGTCGCTCTCGTGAGCTGGCAGCTGCGGTCGACGTTGACGGAGCAGTACGGCGAGCGGGCGCTGGCGGTCGCGAAGTCGGTGGCGACGGACCCCGTGGTGGTGGCGGGTGCGGCGGCGCGGCGGCAGGGTGGGGCGCTGGAGGCCCGCGCGGGCGCGGTGTCGAGGGTCAACGGCGCGCTGTTCGTGGTGATCACCGACGATCACGGCATTCGCCTCGCGCACCCGACGCCGGCCGAGATCGGCGACAAGGTCAGCACCTCGGCAGAGGAAGCGCTGGCGGGCAACGATGTCATCAGCGAATTCGACGGCGGCACGCTCGGACTTTCGGTGCGAAGCAAGACACCGATCTGGCAAGGGTCGCGGGTGGTCGGCGAGGTCAGCGTCGGGTACCAAGTCGGCAAGCTGACCGAGGACTTCAACCGGCTGCTGCTGATCACCCTGGCCTTCGCCGCAGGCGCGCTGCTGCTCGGCGGCGGTGCGTCCGCGCTGCTCAACCGCCGGTTGCGCCGCGTCACCCACGGCCTCGAACCGCACGAGTTGACCGAGCTCCTCTACGAACGGGAAGCCGTGCTGCACGGCATCGGCGAGGGGATGCTGGCGGTGGACAGTTCGCGGCGGGTGTCCGTGCGCAACGACGAAGCCGAGCGGCTGCTGGGGATCGACCTGCCGGTGGGGGCCACTTTGGACGAACTGGAGCTGTCGCCGCGGGTGCGCAAGGCTGTGGTGGAGGGGCAGCCTGTGGACAATCTCCTTGCGGTGGCGGGAAACCGCGTGCTGGTGATGAACTCGCGCGCGGTGCAGGGCGAGGATCGGGCGCTGGGGACCGTACTGACCTTCCGCGACCGCACCGACCTCGACACGCTCAGCCGTGAGCTCGACGGCATCCGGTCGCTGTCCGACGGCCTGCGCGCGCAACGGCACGAGTTCGCGAACCGGCTGCACACGTTGTCGGGGCTGTTGCAGCTCGGGCACCACGCCGAGGCCGAAGAGTACCTGCAGACGTTGACCGAGACGACGTCGGCGCGCTTGGCTCCGCTGGGCGGTGACGCGGTGCGCGACCCGTACCTGCAGGCGTTGCTGGTGGCGAAATCCGAGCAGGGGCTGGAAAAGGGCGTGGAGCTGAAGCTGGCGGACGACTCGTTCGTGCGCGGCTCGGTGACCGATCCCGTCGCGACGGCCACCGTGATCGGCAACCTGGTCGACAACGCGCTGCACGCCGCCCGCATGGGCCCGCGGCGGCCGGCGACGGTGGAGGTCGGGCTGTTCGCGGAGGGCGCGGCGCTGCACGTGTCCGTTGTGGACAGTGGGCTGGGCGTGCCGGAGCCGTTGCGTGACACACTGTTCGACGAGGGCGTCTCGACGAAACTCACGCCCGGCCACGGTCTGGGCCTCGCCCTCGCGCGCCAGGCGGCCCGCGCCCGCGGCGGGGACGTTTGGCTCGCCGACGCCGGCGGCGACGCGGCGGGCGCGTTGTTCGTCGCGAAACTGCCCGATCTGCTCGTGGAGGCTTCTTCATGATCCGCACTTTGATCGTCGACGACGACTTCCGCGTCGCCGGCGTCCACGCGGGGTTCGTCGCGGAGGTGCCGGGCTTCACCGTCGCGGGCATCGCGCACACCGCCGCGGAGGCGCGCGCCCGCGTGCGCGAGCTGACGCCGGATCTCGTGCTGCTCGACGTCTACCTGCCCGACGAACCCGGCCTGTCCGTACTGCCGGACCTCGCCACGGACACCATCGTCCTCTCCGCCGCGACCGACGCGGCGTCCATCACCGCCGCCATCCGCGCCGGCGCGCTGAACTACCTGATCAAGCCCTTCACGACGCGCCAGCTTTCCGAACGGCTCACCGCGTACGCCCGCTTCCGCACCCACGTGACCACCGACCGCCCCCTCACCCAGGACGACGTCGACCGCGCCTACCGCGCCCTCCACGACCAGGACCGCGCCGCCACCCCGAAGGGCCAATCCAGCGCGACGGCCCGGCTCGTCTCGGAACAGCTACGCACCTCGGCCGCGCCCCTGTCGGCCGCGGAGATCGCCGCCGAACTCGGCATGGCCCGCGCGACGGCCCAGCGCTACCTCACCGCCCTCGCCGACTCGGGCGCGGTGGAAATGCGCCTCCGCTACGGAGCCACGGGCCGCCCCGAGCACGAGTACGCCTGGATCGGCTGACCCCGGCTGGGGCTCCGGGTCACGCGCCAATCCGGGGTCGGCTGTGGGGCAGTGGCCCGAGCGCGAGTGCTCCGGCGCTGCACGTCTCAACCGGCTCTCGGGCCCGACAACCGGCGAGGCACAGGGCCTCGCCGCGCGCACGCCCCTTCCCACGAACCCGGGCCGCGCGCCCTCAGCCGCTGCGCCACGGGCGGTCACGTGCGTCTTGGCCAGCTAAGCCACTGGTCAGCGACCCAGCGGCAATCGCTCCAACGCAGGTTCCGAATGGGCCGGCGGCAACCGGCCGCCGACACCTGGCGTCGGCCTCGCCGCTCGCGCACACGCCCTCTCTCGCAAACCCCTGGCCGCGCCAGTCAGCCACTGTGCGCCGCGTGGTTACGTGCTTCCCAGCCGTCCAAACAGCGGCCTCAACGGCAACCGCTCCAGCGCAAATTCGGAACGAGGCCTGCGGCAACCGGCCGCCGACAACTAGCGCGGGCCTCATACCTCGCGCGCACGCCGCGTTGTGGACCTCGTCTGGCTGCCAGATGACTGCCAGCCTCCCGGCTGACCGGGGCTGCGCGGCTCGCGGGCACACCGTCCGGCGCGGCCCGAGCCCGGCGGCCGCGAGCCGTCCCGACCGAACGAAACTGCTGGTCAGCGACGCGACATCCGGTCCGCCAGGTCGATCCACGGCTGCCACTGCGACATGTACTGGTCGAACTCCTTGGCGGCCGGCGACTTGGCCGGGTCGGACTTCGTGTCGGAGCGGAGGTCTTCGTCGTCCGGAGTGGAGGTGGGGCGGTGGTCGGAGCCGCCGGCGGAGGTGCGGGGGTTGGTGGGGCGGCTGGCGACGTGCTGTTTCGCCGGCGCGGCGGGTTGGTGGTCGGGGACCGGGACGTACACGGTCACCGGGGCGGCCGGGGGTGCGGCGGGAGCGGCGGGCTTCGAGGCAGGAACGGGCGGGGCGGCCGGGGCCGCCGGGGCGACGAGTTCGTGCTGGTCGGTGGGCACGGCGACGTCGTCGGTGGTGTGGCCGGTGAAGGAGCCCGAGAACAGACCGCCGGCGAACCAGCCGAGGGCGAGCAGCGCCAGGGCGGCGGTGCCGGCGACCCAGCCGCGCGTGCGGCGGCGGGCGACGGCGCGCGGGCGCAGCGGCGCCGTGGCGAGAGGCGCGAGGGCGACCCCGTCGCCGGCGATGGGCAGGAGGGCGGGCACCACGGGGATCGGCTGGGTGTCCTCCGGGCTGCGGCGCCCGCGCGGCACGCTCGCCGCGAGGATGCCCGTGCGGTCGAGCAGCTCATCGGCGGGCGAGGTCGCGCGTCGCTCGGCGGTGCGCAGCATGGGAGGTACCTCCGGGGTACGGGCACTCGGATGGACGTCAGCATTCTGGTGCATTTCCGACGGGTTTGTCAGAAAGGCAACTCCATTGGGTGACGGCAACTATAAGGCCCGGCCGAACTCCCGCACGTCGGGCGCGATTCAGTTCTTCCCCATCCGTTTGAAGCCGAGGCGCGCCATAGTCGCGAGCGGGCGCTGATACGCCGACCCGAGCACGCGCGGGATGGCGTCGATGACGTACGCGTCGGGTCCGATGAGGATCCTGGCGGACCGCCGTTCCACCCCGCGGATGATCGTTTCGGCGGCCTTCTTCGGTGTGGTCAGGGCAATTTTCTCGAAGCCCGCCGCCGCGGCTTCCTGATCGCCGTCGCTGCCGCCGCGCGCGTGGCGGGCGATGTTGGTCTTGATGCCACCCGGGTGCACGCAGCTCACGGCTACCGGATGACGCGCGGCGAGCATTTCTTCCCGCAACGCCTCGGTGAATCCGCGAACGGCGAACTTCGCCGCGTTGTACGCACTCTGAGTGGGCACTCCGACGAATCCGAACACACTCGAAATGTTCACCAGGTGTCCGTCGCCGGAGCCGATGAGGTGCGGCAGGAACGCCTTCGTCCCGTTGACGACGCCGCCGAGGTTGATCCCCATCAGCCAGTCGTAGTCCTCGAAAGTCATGTCCTCCACGGTGGCGCCCAGCGCGACGCCGGCGTTGTTGACCACGACGTTGACCCGGCCGAACGCACTGGCCACCTCGTCCGCGTGCGCCAGCACGGCGGCGCGGTCGGAGACGTCGAGCGAGTAGCCCCGCACGTCCGCACCCTGCGCTTTTGCCGCCTCGACCGTGCCCTCCAGGCCTTCGGCGTCCACATCGGACAGTGCCAGGCGCGCGCCGCGCAGGCCCAGCCCGAGCGCGAGCGCGCGGCCGATGCCCGAGCCCGCTCCGGTGATGACCGCGACCTTGTCGGTGAACTCCTTCATCGCCGCTCCCCTCGTCCGGTGCTCCAGGTTTTGGATACTAGTGGCGGAAGCGATCTTCGGGAGGACGGATGCGGCGGGCACGGGTGCTGCTCGCGCTGGGCGCGGTCGTGGTGCTCGGCGCGACGGGGACCGTCGTGGCCGTCGCCGGACACCGCGCGTCACCAGCGCAAACGCCCACCCGACCCGACAACGCGGCCGTCGGCGCGCTGTTCCTCGACGGCTCCCACTACTGCACCGCGAGCGTCGTCCACAGCGACCGCGGCGACGAGCTGCTCACCGCCGCCCACTGCCTTCACGACGGTGCAGGCGGCACGTACTTCACCGGCGTCACCTTCGCGCCCGGCTTCCACGACGGCGTCGCCCCGTTCGGCTTCTGGGCCGTCGACGACGAGCTCGTGGCGCAGGGGCTGGGCCGAGGACTCCGACCCGGACCTCGACGTCGGCTTCGCCACCGCTCACCAGGCCGGCGCGAAGGGACCGCTCGAGACCGTGACCGGCGCGAACCGGCTCGGCGCGAACGGTCCGTTCGCACGCGCCGTGACGGTCACCGGCTACCCCGACGGCTCCGACGCCCCCACGGTCTGCAGCACGACCACGTCGAAGCAGGACACCTTCCAGCTGCGCGTGGACTGCGCCGGGTTCGCCACCGGCACCAGCGGCGGCCCGTTCGTGGCCGACGCCGACCCGCGCACGAAGCTCGGCACCGTCGTCGGGGTGGTCGGCGGCTTCGAGACCGGCGGCGACACCGACGACGTGTCGTACTCCAGCTACTTCGACGACGACGTCACCACGCTGTACCGGCAAGCCACCTCGCGCCCGTGAGCGCCGATGGCGGATGATGCGGCGTATGAGCAAGCCCGTGCGTGACGTGCCCATCACCGGCGAACCGATCCGGCTCGGCCAGTTCCTGAAGCTGGCCGGCCTCGCCGAGGACGGCGCCCACGCCAAGGACCTCATCGAGAACGAAGAGGTCACCGTGAACGACGAGGTCGAGACCCGCCGCGGCCGCCAGCTCTCCGACGGCGACGTGGTGGCCGTCGGTGGCGACCGCGGACGGGTGACGCTCGCGCGTTAACCGACGCTGGTCAGCGGCGGCAGCCCCAGCCCGAGCGCCAGCGAGTCGAGCTGGCGCCGCACCGGCGCGCTGAGCGGGACGCCCAGCGCGCGGCACTGTTCGAGGTACTGCGCTTCTCGCCAGCCCGGGTAGCGGATCGGCGTGCCGCCCTCCCAGCCGAGCATGCTGCCGAACAACGCGCTGGCCGCGCGGTAGAAGCCGTCGGCGCTGCGCAGCGTGGTGGGCGCGATGGCGAGCACGAGCAGGCCCGTGTCGTTCTCGTGGTCGGCGACGCCCGAGAGCACGCCCGCCAGCACGTCGACGAGCAGCGCGAAGCCCGCGAACTGCGGGTTGCGCGAGGCGTCGCCGAGGTCGACGTCGAGCACGAACTCCGGGTACGCGCCGGCGGGCGCGGCCATGCCGAGCGGGTGGCCCGAGCCGACCTCGCCGGCCGCCATCACCAGGCCGATCATGCCGTGGGGCAACGCGCGCGCGGCGTGGTGCCCGACGCGGCCGAACGGTCCGACGCCCCGCATCGAAATCAGCCCGACGCCGAAGCGCCCGGCCCGCGTGACGGCGCGGTCCATCGCGTCGCCGACGGCCCACAGGCCCGTCGCGCGGCGGTAGTCGATCAGCGCGGCGGCACCGCGGTCGGCGATCATCAACGGCTCGGCGCGCGCGGCGACCTCACCGTTTTCCAAGGCGGGCAGGTGAATTCGCAGCAGCTCCACGACGCCGGTGTCGGGCGAGCCCGTGAGATCACCGTGGCACAAGGCTTCCGCGGCCATGCGTGCGCGATCGTCGGGAAAATCGTGTGCCACCAGGATCAAGGAAACGAGCGTGACCAGTTCATCGGCGGGCACGCGCTGCCAGACCTGTTCGGGAATCGGTGTGTCTTCAGGGACTTCTTGAGCGGCGGCGGGGCGGGCGGGACGCAGCGAACGTGGTCTGAGGGGCACTTCATCGAGACTGCCCAAGCGCGTCTGGCGGCGTCAACGAGGATGGCCCGACAGTGTGATGAGGGCTCCCGAAGGGACGTACCCTGTCACGCATGTGCCGAAACATCACGACGCTGCGCGGCCTCCAACCGTCCGCGACAACCGAAGAGATCGAAGCGGCAGCACGCCAGTACGTCCGGAAGGTGACCGGCGTGCAGTCGCTTTCGGACGCCACGCGCGCCCCGTTCGAGGCGGCCGTGGCCGAAATCGCGACGATCACCGCGCGGCTCCTGGACGAACTCCCGGACCGCCGCCAGCCCCCGGCCACCGTGCCGCCACTGCGCCGGCCCGAAGTGCGGGCGCGGATGGCGTTGAAGGAACTGAAGAAGCCCTGACTCCGCCTGGAAACGCTTGAGGCGTTCGCGGCGCGACCTGGGGGCCCGCCGGGGTGACAGGGCCGGGGACGTTCCCGACCCGCGCCGGCCGCCCCTGCCCGCACCGGCGGGGCGCGAGCTGATGATCACGCTCACCGCCGTTCCTGCTGATGAGCGCGGGTGACCGCGGAAGCGCGACCGATCCGTCCTGGGCTTCGCTCGTCGACCTCCACGCGGGTCGGTGACAGGGACCCGGAGATCATGCTGCGCAAATAAAAAGCCGCCCTCAGCGGCTTCTCGACACGTACTTGCGGAAGCGGAGGGATTTGAACCCCCGGTAGGTTTCCCTACGGACGCTTTCAAGGCGTCTGCATTCGGCCGCTCTGCCACGCTTCCCTGTCGGTCAGGGTATCGCGCCGGTTGTCCAGGTCGTCCAGGTGTTCGAGGACGCGGCCGAAGACCGCGCCGACCGTGGACTGTTCCTCGGGGGTGAGCAGGTCGATGAGGTGCTCGCGGGCGCCGCGCACGTGGGTGGGCGCGGCCGCGTCGAGCAGGGCCTGGCCGGCACCGGTGAGCTCGGTGATGACGCCGCGCTTGTCGTCCGGGTCGGGGCAGCGCCGGACGAGACCGCCGACCTCCAGCTTGCTGATCTGGTGTGAAAGGCGGCTCTTGGTGGAGCCCAGCTGGTAGGCGAGCTCGGACATGCGGACGCGCCGGTCCGGGTAGATGGCGAGGCAGACGAGCACCTCGTAGTCGGCGAGCGAAACGCCGTGGGCCTCGGTGAGCTCGCGGTGCAGCCGCTGCCGCAGCCGGAGCGAGGCGACGATGTACATCTGCCACGCGTGCTGCTCGACGCCGGTCAGCCAGCGCACCGCCTGCTCGTCGGTCATCGCAAAAGGGTAGAAGGCGGGCCGACGCCCTGCGCGTCCCGCCACCAGGTCGAGACCCAACCGAGGGGTCAGGTGAAAAACTCGGAAACCTTCCCCCGAAGGTGGGTTACGAAAAGGTTGAGACTTGGGCCGAAGAAGCGCATTCTGCTTGTCAGCGGATGGGCTGATCGGGTATCAGGCGGGCCGCCAGGGCACCGTCGGACCGACCTCCCACCGGGAAGGCCAGGTGGTTGCATGGCAGGTGATTCCCGCGGTTGACCGCCCGCTGTGTCCCCGCGGCCGGCACGGCCTGAATACGGACCGGTCGCGACTGTGAACAGCACGAGTGGGCATCTACGGTGCGCTCGGCATTCTTCTCGCGCATCCGGCGTCGATCTGGCGTTGTTCTCTCCTCGCGGCCTCGGCACCGCGACGGCACCGCCGGACGCCGGCCCGGCCGGTGGCCAACCGCCGTCAACAGAAGAACCTCGGTAGTTCCTGGGTGCGGTCCGCAGCGCATGGACCGCACCCAGGCTTGTGTCCGGGGGACGGCCCGCAGGCAGGCTTGCGTCCGGCTCGCCCGTTACGCTGCCGCTGTGCAATTCGACGACGACGCGGGCCTGGACACCTCGGAGGTCCAGGACCTCCGCGGCAGCGGTGGTGGCGGCGGTGGCATCGGCGGACGCGTGGCGATCGGCGGTGGCGGGATCGGCGTGGTGGGCCTGATCATCTACTTCCTGATCTCGCAGTTCGGCGGCGCGAGCCTCGGAACCAACAGCGCGTCGAGCGGGCTGGGGCTCGACAACGTGGGCTCCGGCCAGCAGCTGGAGAGCACCACGCTCTCGCAGAAGTGCCACACCGGCGCGGACGCGAACCGCGACCACGACTGCGCGATCGTCGCGATCATCAACTCCGTGCAGGACTACTGGTCGCAGGAGTTCGCGCGCAGCGGCCAGACCTACCGCAAGGCGCCGACGCGCTTCTTCACCGGCGGCGTGCGCACGGGCTGCGGCAGCGCGACGTCCGACACGGGCCCGTTCTACTGCCCGGCCGACTCCGACGTGTACATCGACCTCTCGTTCTTCGACGAGCTCAAGACCCGCTTCGGCGCCCAGGGCGGGCTGTTCACCGAGGCGTACGTGCTGGCCCACGAATACGGCCACCACGTGCAGAACCTCACCGGCACGTCCAAGCGCGGCACCGGCACCGGGCCGACGTCGGGCTCCGTCCGGCTGGAGCTGCAGGCCGACTGCTACGCCGGCGTCTGGGCCAACCACGCCTCCACGACGCCGACGGAATCCGGCAAACCGCTGGTCCAGAACATCACGCAGGACGACATCGCCAGCGCCCTCGACACGGCGTCCCGAATCGGCGACGACTACATCCAGACGAAGCTCGGCAGCGGCCACGCGGACCCGTCAAGCTTCACGCACGGCACGTCGGCGCAGCGGGAGAAGTGGTTCACCACCGGCTTCACCTCGGGCCAGCCGGCGCGGTGCAACACCTTCAGCACCAACAACCTGGGCTGACCGCACCCCAATGTGGCGTTGAACGCGACCAACGCCACATTGGGGTGCTTCGGGACTACGCGGCCGCAGCGTCGCCGGTGGTGGCTAGCTTGTGCGCGGAGTGCTTCTTCGCCGCCTTGCCCGGCTTGCCCGGCGCGACGCCGTTCACCGACTCCGTGCTGGTCGCGTACATCCCGAGAGCCCACGCGAGCCCGTCGGCGTTGCGGTCCAGGGCGACGCGGTCGACGTTGCCCAGGTTGTCACACGCCTGGTGGTAACACGGGTCGAACGCGATCCCCGCCGTGCCGCCCCACTTCGCGGCCTGGGCGGGGGTCTTGAGCACCTCGGCGCCCGTGTCGAGGCCGCCCGCCGGGATGCCGACGGCGATGAACTCGCCGTAGTCCGAGCGGCCCGTGAAGTCGGTGCCCTCGACGGCGACGCCGCGGCCGGTCAGGTAGTCGACGAACGTCTTCTCGATCTGGGCCGAGCCGTACGGGCCGGGGCCGGCGCCGACGTGGTCGGAATCGTCGCCGTCGTAGGCGAAGTAGCCGGCGTTGGGCGAGCCGATCATGTCGAAGTTCAGGTACAGCGCGAGGTCGAGCTGCTGCTCGAAGCTCAGCGAATCGACGTAGTACGTGGACCCGACGAGCCCGAACTCCTCCGCGCTCCAGAAGCCGAAGCGCACGGCGTTGTTCACCTTCGGCTTCGCGCCCAGCTGCAGGGCGGTTTCGAGCAGGGCCGCGGAGCCCGTGCCGTTGTCGTTGATGCCGGGGCCGGCGGGGACGCTGTCGAGGTGCGAGCCGAGCATCACGACGTTGTCCTTGCGGCCGGTCTTCGTCTCGGCGATCACGTTGTAGCTGGTACGCGCTTCCTGGAAGGTGCGCAGCTCCAGCTGCACGGTGGCGCCGTTCTTCGCCGCGAGCGCCTGGCCGTCGGCCTGCGAGAGGCCGCCGGTGGGGATGCGCGCGTCGGCCGGGGTGCCGAGTGTCCCGTTGAGCGGGCCGGGTTCGTTGTTGGAGATGAGCGCGCCGATCGCCCCCGCGTCGGCTGCGGCCTGCTGCTTCTGCGCGAACGGGCACGCGCCGCGCGGCACGAGCACGATCTTGCCGGTCACGCCGGTGTAGTCGCTCGCTTCGCAGCCCGGGGTGGCGTCGGCGGGGACCACGGCGAGCTGTGCGCTGATGCCACCGACCGGCGTCGACGGCGTGTACTCCATCGCGATCACGGGCACGCCGGCACCGTCGACGGTGAGCGTCTCGGCCAGGGTTTCGTTGTAGGTGAAGGGAAACTCCTGCCGCGTGACGCTGAAGCCCGCGGCTTCGAGCTTGCCCGCGATGTACTCGGCGGACTTCTTGTGCCCGTCGGTGCTCGCCGCGCGCGTGCCGCCGTTCGCGTCGGCGATGCGCTGCAGCGCGATCAGGTGGCGGTTCACGCCGTCGAGGGTCACCTTCTTTGTCAGCTGCTTCGCGAGGTCGTCGCTCTTCGCGGCCACGGCCGGGGTGGTGCCCAGCGCCAGGGTCGCGCAGGCCGCCAGGATCACCGGCGGGATGAGTCTTTTACGGGTTAATGACATGGTTGCTCACCTTTGTGCCCGGTGTCCGGAACGTCAATGCGGCATTCGGCGGAGACCGCGAGGTGGGGGATACAGTCGGGCCCATGTACGCGATCACGACCCGCGAACCCGGCGGCCCCGAAGTTCTCGAGTGGACCGAAGTCCCCGACCCCAGCCCCGGCCCCGGTGAAGTGCTGCTCGACGTGGCCGCCAGCGCCGTCAACCGAGCGGACCTGCTGCAGCGCCAGGGCAACTACCCGCCGCCGCCCGGGTCGAGCGAGACGATCGGCCTCGAGTGCTCAGGCACGATCGCCGAGCTGGGCGAGGGCGTCGAAGGCTGGCAGGTCGGCGACGAGGTGTGCGCGCTGCTCGCGGGCGGTGGCTACGCCGAGCGCGTGGTCGTGCCCGCCGGCCAGCTGCTGCCCGTGCCCGGCGAGGTCGAGCTGCTCGCGGCGGCCGGGCTGCCGGAGGTCGCGTGCACGGTGTGGGCCAACGTCGTGATGCACGCGAAGCTCGCCGAAGGCCAGACGCTGCTGGTCCACGGCGGCGCGGGCGGCATCGGCACCCACGCGATCCAGGTCGGCAAGGCGCTCGGCGCGACCGTGGCCGTCACCGCGGGTTCGGCGGAGCGGCTCGAACGCTGCCGCCAGCTCGGCGCCGACATCACGATCAACTACAAGGAGCAGGACTTCGTCGAGGTCATGCACGCCGAGGCCAAGGGCGCCGACGTCATCCTCGACAACATGGGCGCGAAGTACCTGCAGCGCAACGTCGACGCGCTGCGCGCCGACGGCCGGCTCGTGATCATCGGCATGCAGGGCGGGATCAAGGGCGAGCTGAACATCGGCAGCCTGCTCGGCAAGCGCGCGAGCGTCTTCGCGGCCGGGCTGCGGTGGCGTCCGCTGGAGCAGAAGGCCGAGGTCGTCGCGTCGGTGCGCGAAGGGCTGTGGCCGCTGGTGGAGAACGGCTCCGTGAAGCCGATCATCGGCCAGGTCGTGCCGATGGCCGAGGCGGCTTCGGCGCACCGGATGCTCGAAGAGGGTTCGGTGTTCGGGAAGATCCTGCTGGCCGCGAAGTCCTAGCGGAGCTCTTCGAGCACCCGCACCAGCTGGTTGATCTCGAAGACGTTGGAGTAGTGCGCGAGCCCGATGCGCACTGCTCCACCGACTTCGCCCACGCCGAGCGACGCGAAAACGCCGGCCGAGCCGTCGTCGGCGAAGGCGCAGAGGCCTTGCGACGCCAGGTACTCCGCGACTTCCGGCGATTTCTTGCCCTGCACGGCGAACGCGAGCGCGGGGATGCGGCGCATGGCGTCGCCGATCACCATCACGTGCCGCAGCGAGCGCAGCTCCGTGGACAGCTGCGCGAGCAGGCCCGCGTGGTACGACTTGGCGGAGCCGAGGGACGTCACGAGTCTTTCGCGGCGCGAGCCGGCGGCGGCGTCGTCGAGGCCGGCGAGGTAGTCGATCGACGCGACGAGCCCCGCGAGCAGCGGGTACGCGTGGGGACCGAGCTCGAGGCGCGCGGCGCCGCGGGCGGCCGGGTCGAGCGAGGCGGACGGGATGCGTTCGAGCATCTCGGGGTCGCGGAACACGAGCGCGCCCACCGACGGCCCGCCCCAGGCCTGTGCGGAGACGACCATGACGTCGGCGCCGAGCTCTTGCAGGTCCAGGGGAACGAACGGCGCCGCGTACGTCGCGTCCACCACCACGAGCGCGCCGACGCGCTTGGCGAACTCGATGACCGTGGGGACGTCGGGGCGCGTGCCGACCGAGCCCGAGGCGAGCGTGACCGTGACGGCCTTGGTGCGCGCGGACACGAGGTTCTCGTACTGCCACGCGGGCAGCTCGCACGTCTCGATGTCGATCTCGCCCCAGCGCACGACCGCGCCCACGCGCTTCGCGGCGCGCTGCCACGGCGCGAGGTTCGCCTCCTCGTCGAGCCGGGACACGACGACCTCGTCGCCGATCGTCCAGCGCTCGGCGAGCGCGTCGACGAGGCGGCGCAGCATCACCGGCGCGCTCGGTCCGAGCACGACGGCGGCCGGGTCCGCCCCGACCAGATCTGCCACTGCCCGCCGGGCCGCGGTGACAATGCTCTCCGCGCGCTGAGAGGCCGGAAACGCTCCGCCCGGCCCGGAAACCGGGGCACGCATGGCCGTCGAAACGGCCGAAGCGACCTGTTCCGGGACCAGCATTCCGGCGGCGCCGTCGAAGTGAATCCAGCCGTCACCCAGCGCGGGGAACAACCCACGGATACGAGCGACGTCGAACGCCATGGTGACACCGTACGGACGTGCGGTTTAGCGGTTACCGCGGGGTTGGGTCCGGGCCGCCGGATGACGCTAGGCTCGGACGCGACCGCCAGCGATTTCTGATTGGGATGAGCCCATGAGCGAGCCGAACTACCGGCAGACTTCCGACGCCGAGTCGACCCCCCACGTGGTGGTCGTCGGCCCCGACGGGGTCCCGGTCGGCGCTGTTCCCACGGCCACGCCCGAGGGCGACGAAGCCGCCGGTGAGCTGGTCGAAGAGCCGGCCAAGGTGATGCGCATCGGGACCATGATCAAGCAGCTCCTGGAGGAAGTCCGCGCGGCACCGCTCGACGACGCCAGCCGGAACCGGGTGCGCGAGATCCACCAGAACTCCGTGCGCGAACTGCAGGAGGCCCTGGCGCCCGAGCTGCGCGAGGAGCTGCAGCGCCTGGTGCACCCGTTCACCGACGACTCGACCCCGTCGGACGCCGAACTGCGGATCGCGCAGGCTCAGCTGGTGGGCTGGCTGGAGGGCCTCTTCCACGGCATCCAGACCGCCCTGTTCGCCCAGCAGATGGCAGCGCGGGTCCAGCTGGAGCAGATGCGCCGCGGCCTGCCCGCGGGCTCGTCGGGCGCGGTGATGCCGGGCGGGCCCGGCGCTGAGGGCCAGCGGCCTGGGATCAGTGGGACTGGGCAGTATCTGTGAGGTCTTGCTCTCCGCGGCTTTGAGCCGTGGGTGATGAGGGGATCGTTCGTGCGCTGAGTGGCGTGGGGGCGGTCCCTTCTTTGCTGTTTGGGGGTTTGGGGGCTTTCGGGCGGTTGGTTGGTGGTCGCGAACGGTCGTTTCGTGCCCTCGCTTGCCGCGCGACCGGTCCCCTCGCGCCGCGCGGGTCGGCCGCGAAGCGCCCGCTCGAACCGGCACTCCAGCGCGAACGGTCCCAGCGCGCCACCAGCTGAACGCGACAGGTCACAGCGCGCCGCCGGCTGAACGCGAACCGTCCCGCCGCGCCGGCAATCGAGCGCGAACCGCACCCTCGCGCCGCTGAATGAGTGCGGCCGGTCTGTCCGCCACCGATCGAACGCGAGGGGATCGGTCACGCCGGCCAGCACGAACCGTCCCGCCGTGCCACGGTGTGGTCGCGAAGGGTGCCCTCGCGCCGCCGCCGGAGCACGACCGGCCCCCTCACACCGCGCGGGCGACCGCGAACGGCCCGCTCGATCCGGCGCCGCCGCGCGAACGGTCCCACCGCACCGGAACCCGAGCGCGAACCGTCCCTTCGCGCCATCAAGTAGGTGCGAACAGTCCCCTCGCGCCGCCGAATAGGTACGAACAGTCCCCTCGTGCCGCTTTCCCAACACGAGCGGCCCTTCCGTACCCGGCCGCTGGCGCGAAAGGTCCCCTCACCGCCACAACCCTGGTGTGAACCGTCCCTTCGCGCCGCCAGATGTGCGAGTGGTCCCGCCGCGCCACCGCGCGATCACGAAACGTCCCTTCGCGCCGCCGGATGAAGGCGAACGGTCCTCTCGTGCGGGCCAGCCGAGTGTGAGGGGACCAGTTGTGCCGGTGGGCGTGAGCGGTCCCGCCGTGCCATCGCGTGGTCGCGAAAGGTCCCCTCGCGGCGCGGCCCTGGCGCGAAAGGTCCCCTCGCGGCGGCAGGTCGAGGGCAAAGGGACCGTCCGCACCCCCAGCTCAGAGGCTCCCGAAGAACTTCCGGATGTCGCCGATCAGGGCGTCCGGTTGTTCGAGGGCCGGGAAGTGGCCGCCGGCCGGAAACGCTGACCAGTGGACGATGTGGTCGGTGCGTTCGGCGAGGGGGCGTAGGGGCAGGCCGATGTCGTCGGGGAACGCGGCGACGCCGGTGGGGACGGTGGAGGTGGGGAGGGGCGCGCCCCAGGGGCCTTCGAGGGCGGCGTAGATGCGGGCGGACGAGTTGGCCGTGCCGGTGAACCAGTAGATCGCGACGTCGGTGAGGAGGTCGTCGCGGTCGATGAGGTCGTGCGGGGCGTTGGAGAAGGAGCGGAACTTTTCCGCGATCCACGCGAGTTGGCCGGCGGGTGAGTCGGTGAGGCCGTACGCAAGCGTTTGCGGCTTGGTGGACTGGATGATCGCGTAGCCGGTTCCGGTGTGCTGGAAAGCGCGGGACTTCGCCAACGACCGTTCGCCCAGCGAAAGGTCGGCGCCGGTCAAGCCCGCCAGGTCCGACTCCGAGCGGGCGACGGCGGTGGGCAGCATCGTGACGTGCACGCCCAGCACGCGCGAAGGGAACTGCACGCCGAGCTCGCGGGAGATCAGTGCGCCCCAGTCGCCGCCGTGGGTGCCGAAGCGGTCGTAGCCGAGGGTGGTCATCAGCGAAGCCCACGCCCGCGCACCGCGGGCCGGGCCCCAGGCGCGGTCGCGCGTCGGGCCGGAGAAGCCGAAGCCGGGGATCGACGGGACGACCACGTGGAACGCTTCGCGCGGGTCCCCGCCGTACGCGCGCGGGTCGGCGAGCGGTCCGATCACGTCCAGGAACTCCACGATCGACCCGGGCCAGCCGTGCGTCAGCAGCAGCGGCGTGGCGCCCTCCTCGGGCGACCGGACGTGGAGGAAGTGCACGTTCTCGCCATCGATGGTGGTGGTGAACTGCGGAAACGCGTTGATCCGCTCCTCGGCCGCCCGCCAGTCGAACCGCAGGCGCCAGTGCTCCGCCAGGTCCTTCACCTCGTCCACCGGAATCCCCAGCTCCCACCCGACGCCCTCGGGCTGGTCCGGCCAGCGCGTCCGGGCGAGCCGTTCGCGCAGGTCGTCGAGGTCGGCTTGCGGGACATGAACTCGGAAGGGGGTGAGGTTCATGCCGAAAACGCTAGAACCCCTCGAGGACAGATCCCGCCCTCAATCACCGAATCGCGGACCCGGGAGGACCTCAGCCGACAAGGTCGTCGAGCGCCTCCGCCACCAACCGTCGTTCCTCGGGATCGACGTTCATTCCGATCACAACGAGGCGATGACGTCGAGGACGCGGTCCGCGCCGAGTCCGTCCACAGTAGACCCCGCAGCGGAGGACAAAGAGGACCGCAAACCGGCGTCCGTCAACAGGGAACCCAGCGCGGTAACCACTTCGGGCAGCCGATCCTCCAACGAGCCCGCCTCGCCCAACCCCACGGCCAGGCCCAGATCCACGGCAGCCCGGTAGCCCGGGGCCTGGTTGTCCACCAGCTGCACCGCCGCCGTCGGGATGCCGAGGCAGCAGAGTTCCAGGAAGGTGACGCCGGTGGCGCTGACGGCGACGTCGGTGGTGGCCAGGAGGTCGAGCAGGCCCGGGTGCGGCGCGGTGACCCGGAGGGACTGGCCGGCCGACAAAACCGGCAACACCGGCTCGCCGCGGACGAGGGCGTCGGCGGCGAAGGGCTCACCGGTGGCGGCGAGGGCGCGGAGCAGCACGCTGACCGTGCCTGACCATTCGGCGCCGCCGCCCAGTACGACCGTGACGTGCAAAGGCGCGGAAGAAACAGCGGAGCGTCGTGCCCGAGCCGCCAAGACCCCCGAGCGCAGCGCCGTGTATTCGACGCCCCGAAGCACCACGCCGGAACCATCCGCCGGGCGAGGCGCGGGCGAAAACCCGGCGTCCACCACGACATCCGCGGGCCGGCGGCCGAAAGTGTCGTCCTCAAGGGACACGAGCAGAGCGCCCGAGGCGTTGACCTCGCCGCGCACGTCGCCCAGCGAGTAGTGGTCCACGAGGACCGCGTCGAAGCCGGCGGCCAGGGAAGCCCAGTCGGAAACCGGCAAAAACGGCACCGAAAGCGCGGCGAAGCGGGAGGCCAGCCATTCGGCGTTGTCCGTGGCGCCCGCGAACGAGACGTCCCAGCCGCGGGCGACGGCGCGCTCGGCGTAGGCCACGACGCGCGCGATGTGGCCCGCGCCGATCACCGGGGACGCGTCGGCGCGGAGCAGGAGCTTCACTGGCCGAGCTTCTTCTGCTCGACGTGCGCGTTCAACGCCACCAGGTCCGGCCGGGAACGCAGCAGCGAAACCACCGAACGCCAGGACGCCGGCTCATCACCCAGAACCGAAACCACCGCCTCGAGCAGGTCCCAGTCCTCCGGGGTGTCGAGGGTGACGCGCAGGTCGTCGGCGGCCGGGCTCACCACGACGCCCGTGCAGGAGTACCGCGAGGACTGCCGGTAGATCGCCGACGTCACGTGCTCGCGGTCGGGGCCCTCGGCAGTCTCCACCTGCTCCGCGAGCACCGCAGCCCGCACCAACTCCGCGTCGAAGCCGCGCGGCAGCGTCCGCACGAGGGTGGTGCTGACGTAGTCCAGAGACGGCTCCGCGCGCCACACCGCCGCCAGCCGGCCGATCAACGCGGGGTCGAGCAGCGGGCAGTCGGCGGTGAGCCGGATCACGGCGTCGGCCGGGTAGGCGGCCAGGGCCACGCCGAAGCGCGCCACGACGTCGTCGAGCGGGCCGCGCGCGACCAGGGCGCCACACCGCGAAGCCTCTTCGGCGACGGCGTCGTCGTCGGGCGCGTCCGAGGTGGCGACCACCACCTGGTCCACACCGGGAGCGGCGGCCGCCGCACGGACGACCCAGCCGAGGACACTGCGCCCGGCCAGGGGACGGAGCACCTTGCCCGGCAGGCGCGTCGAGGAGGACCGGGCCTGGATCACGGCGTTGACGCCGAGGCCTTCACGCATGGGTGACATGATGGCCTGCGGCAACGCGCCAGAACCAAGAACCCCAACCGCGGAGGTCGTCGATGTCCGAGCTGGATGGTTCCAGCATCCTGCTCACCGGCGGGACCGGCTCGTTCGGCAAGGCGTTCATCACCCACGCCCTCGCCGAGCTGAACCCCAGCCGGCTGGTCGTGCTCTCCCGCGATGAGCTCAAGCAGTACGAAGCCCGGCAGCTGTTCAACGACGACCCGCGGCTGCGCTGGTTCATCGGTGACGTCCGCGACCGCCGCCGGCTCGAGCGCGCCATGCACGGCGTCGACTACGTCGTGCACGCCGCGGCGCTCAAGCAGGTGGACACCGGTGAGTACAACCCGTTCGAGTTCGTCCAGACCAATGTGATGGGCTCGCAGAACGTCATCGAGGCCGCGATCGACACCGGCGTGAAGAAGGTCGTGGCGCTCTCGACCGACAAGGCGTCGAGCCCGATCAACCTCTACGGCGCCACGAAGCTGTGCGCCGACCGGATGTTCATCAGCGGCAACCACTACGCGGCCGCGCACGTCACGCGGTTCTCCGTGGTGCGCTACGGCAACGTGATGGGCTCGCGCGGCAGCGTGATCCCGTTCTTCCGCAAGCTCGCCGAGCAGGGCGAGTCGCTGCCGATCACGCACAAGGACATGACGCGGTTCTGGATCACGCTGCCGCAGGCCGTGCAGTTCGTGGTGGACTCGTTCGACCAGATGCACGGCGGTGAGCTGTACGTGCCGCGGATCCCGAGCATGCGGCTCGTCGACCTCGCGCAGGCCATCGCGCCGGGTTCGCCGATGCACGAGGTGGGCGTGCGGCCGGGCGAGAAGCTGCACGAGGAGATGATCGCCCCCGACGACGCGCGCCGGACCGTGCAGCTGCCCGATCGGTACGTCGTGCAGCCGCACCTGGCGGGCTGGGGCTACGAGGCGCCCGCCGACGGCAAGCCGATGCCCGAAGGGTTCGCGTACCGCTCGGACACCAACGACCTGTGGCTCGAAGCGGACGAACTTCGCAAGCTGGTCGAGCAGTATGCCTGACTTTCTTCCCTACGGCCGCCAGTCCGTCACCGACGACGACATCGCCGCCGTCACCGAGGTCCTGCGCGGAGCCTGGCTCACGACCGGTCCCGCCGTCGCGCGGTTCGAGGCCGACCTGGCCCTGCACACGGGCGGCGTCCCGGCCGTCGCGGTGACCTCGGGGACGGCCGCGCTGCACGTCGCGTACGCAGCGGCTGCCGTCGGGCCGGGTGACGAGGTCGTGGCCTCGCCGATGACGTTCGTGGCCACCGCCGCCACCGCCGCACTGCACGGCGCGAAGGTGGTATTCGCCGACGTCGAGCCCGACACCGGAAACCTTTCCGTCGCCGCGGCCGCCGCTGCGGTGACCAGCCGCACGAAGGTCGTGGCAGCCGTCGACTACGCCGGCCACCCCGCCGAGCTCGACGCGCTGGCCGAGGTCGCGCACAACGCAGGCGCACTCCTGCTGGAAGACGCGGCGCACTCCGTGGGCGGCAGCTGGCAGGGCCGCCCGGTCGGCTCGCTCGCCGACCTGACCACGTTCTCGTTCTTCCCCACCAAGAACCTCACCACGGCCGAGGGCGGCGCCGTCGTCACCGCTTCGCCGGAGCTGCTGGGCCGCGCCCAAGCCTTCCGCAACCACGGCCTGGTGCGCGACAAGACGAAGCAGCGCTACCCGGACGAAGGCGGCTGGCACCAGGAGGTGCACGAGTTCGGCCTGAACTACCGCCTGCCCGACGTGCTGTGCGCCCTGGGCAGCAGCCAGCTCACGCGCCTGGCCGAGTTCAAGAAGCGCCGCGCCGAAATCCACGCGCGCTACAACGCGGCCCTGGCCGACGTCGACGGCGTCCTCACCCCGCCCGCACGCCCCGGCGCCGACCCCGTCTGGCACCTCTACCCGCTGCGCGTCCTCGACGGCCACCGCCGCGCGCTGTTCGACCACCTGCGCGGCCTGGGCATCGGCGTGCAGGTCAACTACATCCCCGCCTACTGGCACCCGGTCTTCGAGGACCTCGGCTACCGCCGCGGCCTGTGCCCGAACGCCGAGGCGTACTACGAGCAGGAGCTGTCGCTGCCGCTCTTCCCGTCCCTGACGGACGCGGATGTGGACCGGGTTGTGGACGGGGTGCGGAGCTTCTTCGGGGTCTGAGCCGCACCGCGCATCACCACCGCGTGCCACACCATCACCAGCGGCACCACGACCAGCTCCAGCACGATCGCGGCCCGGAACACCGGGTGCGGCGCACCCACGCGCCGGGCCGAGATCAGCCGCGGTACCCCGCCGACGGCGGCGGTGCCGAGGACAACCCGGGTGGTCGTCGCGCGTTTTTCCGGGTGACGCAGCGACCACCAGAGCGCGAGGCCCGCCGCGGTCCAGAACGTGTTGACGAAGCGGTATTCGCTGTCGACGCTCGGCGCGGCAGGTGCACCGCCCGGGGCGCGGGAAGGACCGCCCAGGATGGCCGTCAGGCCGCTGGCGACGGGGATCGCCCCGAGGACGCCGAGGGTGGTCAGCAGTGCTGTGCGGGACTTGGCTCGGGCCATGCGGCCGAGACTAGATCAGGTCCCAGGTCAAAGCGGTGCCTTTTGCCGCGTCCACGCGGAAGGTGCGGCCCAGGACGTTCGTGATCTCCGCCGGTGCCAGGCCGCCGGCGGGGCGGATGGACCGGACGTTCGCCGGCGTCACCTCGTCGCCCGCGCGGACGTCTGCCACGACGTACAGGGAGCGGCGCAGGCGGAGGCCTTCCTTCTCGCTCTCGCGCGGGCCGATCACCGGGCGGCCGAGGGCTTCCCACGCGCGGTGGCTCTCCACGACGAGCGCGGCCAGCTCGGCCGGCTCCAGCGAGAACTCCGAGTCCACGCCACCGTCGGCGCGGGCGAGCGTCACGTGCTTCTCGATCGCCACGGCGCCCAGCGCGACGGCGGCCAGCGGCGCGCCGATGCCCGGCGTGTGGTCGGACAGGCCGACGAGCGTGCCCGTGACGCCGGCGAGCACCGGCAGGCCGCGCAGGTTGCTTTCGGACGGCGAGGCCGGGTAGCTGGCGGTGCAGCCGAGCACGATGAGCTGGTCGTTGCCGGCGGCGCGAGCGGTCTGCACGGCCGCGTCGATCTCCGCGATGCTCGCCATGCCCGTCGAGATGACGAGCGGCTTGCCGGTGCGGGCGCACAGATCGATCAGCGGCAGGTCGACGATCTCCGAAGACGCGATCTTGTACGCCGGCACGTCCAGCGACTCCAGCAGCTCGACCGCCGTCGGGTCGAACGGGCTGGAGAACGCCTCAAGGCCGCGCGAGCGGGCGCGCTCGAAAATCGGTTCGTGCCATTCCCACGGGGTTTGGGCCTTTTCGTACAGCTTGTACAAGTTTTCCCCGCCCCACAAGGAATGTCCGTCGCCGATGCGGAAGGCGGGGCCGTCGACGTCGATCGTGATCGTGTCGGGGCGGTAGGTCTGCAGCTTCACCGCCTGCGCGCCGGTGTCGGCGATGGCGTCGACGATCGCGAGCGCGCGGTCGAGGTCGCCGTTGTGGTTGCCGGACATCTCGGCGATGACGAACGGCGGCCGGTCCGGGCCGAGCGTGTGGGCGCCGATGCGGACTTCGGACATGGGTGGCGTCCTCCCGGTGGTGCGCGTGCGGGTCACCCCCGAGTCTTGCGCAGCCACCGGAAGCCGTCCTCGGCGGGCGCCGACTCGACGTATCCGGCGCGCTCGAACAACGCCGCCGAAGCCGCGTTGTCCTGGTGCACGGCCGCAAGGATCACGCGCACGTCCTCACGCTCGATGAGCACTCGTTCGCCGAGGGTGAGCACGTCGCGGGAAAGTCCCCGACCACGGCTCGCCGGAGCGAGCGTGATGCTGACTTCCCACTCCCCCGGCCGTTCCCGGTCGAACCGCACCGTGCCCACAGGCCCGTCGGCGTCGGAAACGACCAGCAGCAGCCGGTCCGGCGAAGCCAGCACGCCACGCAGCCACCGCAGGTGGTCGGCGAGCGCGATCACGCCGCTGGACCGCGACGCCTCCCGCGTGCGCGGGTCGTTGCGCCAGGCCAGCAGCAGCTCGGCGTCGGCCTCGGTGGCCTCGCGAGCCGCGAGCGGGCTCACGGGGCCGACGGCGCCAGGCGGTTGTCCTCGAGGCGGCGCAGCCGGTCCTCGTAACGCGCGATGCCGGCGAGCCGGACGCGGATCTGCGCGTGCTGGCGCTGGATCTCCTCGATCAGCGACCGCGACTCGGCGATCTCGGCGCTGTCGGCGCGCGGGGTGAGCACCATCGACTCCCGCAGCGTCTCGAGCTGCGCTTCCTGCGCGGCGATGTGCGGGATGATGCGGTCGAGCTCGGCGCGCGTCCAGAGCAGGTCGCCCCGGGCGTGCTCGAGGCTCGACTCCGCCGCGTCGAGCCGGCGCCGGTGGTCGGCGGTCGCGTGCTCGAGGTCGTTCACGCGGTGGTTCAGGTCGCGGACCGTGTCGCGCATGCGCTCTTCGATGCGGAAGTCGATGAGCCGGGCGATCCGGTTGATGAAGCCGGAACGGAGTTTCTGGACTGCCATGGGGACGGTTCCTTCGGGATTCGGAAAAACTGGGTCAGCGCAGCAGAACGGTGTCGCCGGACCGGGTCCACGAGTCCAGCAGCCTGCCCTCG
Organism: Amycolatopsis sp. NPDC047767; assembly: GCF_040704195.1. Taxonomy (NCBI): domain Bacteria; kingdom Bacillati; phylum Actinomycetota; class Actinomycetes; order Pseudonocardiales; family Pseudonocardiaceae; genus Amycolatopsis; species Amycolatopsis sp. NPDC047767. The sequence goes on along the minus strand of NZ_JBEYSJ010000003.1, from coordinate 157,942 downwards.
GCCGCGATCTGGTGCTCGGGACCCACGATGCAGGAATCGCCGGCGGCGTGCTCCCACGACGTCTGGTTCGGGTTGTCGATGAACGAGAACCCGGTGAGGACCAGCTGCGCATCCGGGAACGACGTGCGCGCGATCCACGCCGCGAGCGTGCCGGTGGTCGACCACGTCGACTCCGTGCGCGTCGGCAGGCCGAGCGCGTCGGACAGCGGCAGCACGACCTCGCGGTTGGGCACCGGCACGAACCCCAGGTCGGCGGGCCACCAGCCCGGCAGCGCCTCCGGTTCCCAGTGCAGCCGGCCCGGCTCCACCAGCAGGTACAGCCTGCTGCGGTAGTCACGGAAAACGTGGCGAGTGGCCCGCACGGCGCGGTTGAAGACCACCGCGTGGACCTTGCGCCCGGTCACGTCCGGACCTTCCGGCTCGTCGACGACGAAACCGTTGACGCGGATCACGAGATCGCAGTCGTCCACGGCCTTGGCCCGAGCCGGGTCCGGGCCCAATGGCTGGTTGCCGACGACCGCGACCGATTTGGGGTCGGGACGATCGGCGTACGCCGCGAGGAGATCGACCATCAAGCTCGCCGCACCGAGAGCAGCAGTCATGGGGCAAGAAACTACCAGGACACACCGTGTGTCCGGTGCGGCATCGACAGGTCGGGCGCCCGCGTGGGCCGGGGCGTCCCGAGGACGAGACCTCCGATCGGTACCCTCGTCCACGTGCATGCCACCAGCACGGTTCACGTAGCCGAACCCGAGGTCTCGATGCCGATGCCCCCTGCGTCGGACCGCAAGACGTTCTCCAGGGCGATCACCGACATCAAGGAGGGTCTCGCAGCCCGCGAGCTGTGGACCCACCTTGGCTGGCAGGACATCAAGCAGCGGTACCGCAGGTCCGTGATCGGTCCGTTCTGGATCACGATCAGCCAGGGCGTGATCGCGCTCGGGCTGGGCTTGCTGTATTCGCAGCTGTTCAACACGCCGATCCAGGTGTTCCTGCCGTACCTGTCGACGGGTTTCATCATCTGGGGCTTCATCCAGGGCTGCCTGAGTGAAGGCATGGAGACGTTCATCGCGAACGAGGGGATGATCAAGCAGCTCCCCGCGCCGCTGAGCGTCTACGTGCTCCGCACCGTCTGGCGCCAGACCCTGATGCTCGCGCACAACATGGTCGTGTACGTCGTACTGCTGATCATCTTCTTCGGTGCGCTGAACCAGCCGTACTCACTGGGTACCGAGCCGGGCTACCCCGAGGGAGCGTGCGCGCCGGATCTGTACTGCCACCCCGGCCTGAGCTGGAACATCTTCCTCGCCATCCCGGGCTTCGTGCTGCTCGGGCTCACCGCGTGCTGGGCCGCACTGCTGCTGGGCATCATCTCGACGCGTTTCCGCGACATCCCGCAGGTGATCAACTCCCTTATCCAGCTGCTGTTCTACGGCACGCCGATCGTCTGGCCGGTCGACCAGCTCCTCGCGGGCGGCTCGCGCGACAGCGTTTCCTGGGCGCTGCCGTTCATCAAGGCCAACCCGCTCTACCACTACATGCAGGTGGTGCGCGCGCCGCTGATCGGGCAGACCGTGGGATGGACCAGCTGGGTCGTGGTGGGTGCCATCACGATCGTCGGCTGGGGACTCGCGCTCGTGGTCATGCGCAACTACCGCTCTCGCGTCTCGTATTGGGTGTGACACATGGTCAGCATTGACGTCCACAACGCGTTCGTCGACTTCCCGATCTTCGACGCCAAGACGCGGTCGATGAAGAAGCGCGTGCTCGGCAAGGTCGGCGGCAGGATCGGCACCGAGCAGAAGGTGCCGATCATCGAGGCGCTGCACGACGTGACGCTGCAGCTGCGCGAAGGCGACCGCGTGGGCCTGGTCGGCCACAACGGCGCCGGCAAGTCCACGCTGCTGCGCCTTCTGGCGGGCATCTACGAGCCCACCCGCGGCTCAGCCCGGATCGCCGGCAAGATCGCCCCGGTCTTCGACCTCGGCATCGGCATGGACCCGGAGATCTCCGGCGAGGAAAACATCATCATCCGCGGCCTCTTCCTCGGCATGACCGCCAAGGAGATGGAGAAGCGGGTCGACGACATCGCGGAGTTCACCGAGCTCGGCGACTACCTGCAGATGCCGCTGCGCACGTACTCGACGGGTATGCGCGTACGGCTGGCGCTGGGTGTCGTCACCTCGATCGACCCCGAGATCCTGATCCTCGACGAGGGCATCGGCGCGGTCGACGCGGCGTTCCTCAACAAGGCCCGCGACCGCCTCAAGGACCTGGTGAAGCGCTCCGGCATCCTGGTTTTCGCGAGCCACTCCGACGAGTTCCTCTTCGAGCTGTGCGACTCCGCGATCTGGATGGACGAGGGCCACCTCAAGCAGCAGGGTTCGCTGCGCGAGGTCCTCACCGGCTACAAGGGCCGCGACCCGTTCGAGAACATGAGCCAGGAAGGCCTGGAGCGGCTCGGCATCGAGCCCGTGGGCACGAAGAACGGCGGGGAATGATGACCAGCGAGACCCAGCAGCTGCCCGAGGGCGCCGTCGTCGGCGTGGTGGTGACGCGCCACCGTCGTGAGCTGCTCGCGGACTCGCTGAAGATCATCGCCGCGCAGACGCGGCCGGTCGACCACCTCGTGGTGGTCGACAACGGCCCGGACCAGTCGGCGCGGGACGTCGTCGAGGCGTACCCGCTGCCGTACACGTACCTGCCGTCGCACCGGAACCTCGGTGGCGCCGGCGGGTTCGCGCTCGGCATGCTCCACGCGCTCGCCCTCGGCGCCGAGTGGGTCTGGCTCGCCGACGACGACGGACGTCCCGCCGACGAGCACGTGCTGCAGATCCTGTTGGAGGAAGCCGAAAAGCGCGGCCTCGCGGAGATCTCGCCGGTGGTGGCGAACATCAACGCGCCGGCCAAGCTCGCGTTCCCGTTGCGGCGCGGACTGACGTGGAAGCGCTCGTCTGCGGAGCTGGGCACGGACTTCCTGCCGGGCATCGCGTCGCTCATGAACGGCGCGTTGTTCCGTTCGTCCACTTTGGACGTCACAGGCGTGCCGGACCTGCGCCTGTTCTTCCGCGGCGACGAGGTGGAGCTGCACCGCAGGCTCGTGCGCTCGGGCCTGCCGTTCGGCACGTCGCTGCGCACGACCTACCTGCACCCCGACGGCTCGGACGAGTTCAAGCCCATGCTGGGCGGGAAGTTCCACGCGCAGGACCCGGAGAACGAGGTCAAGCGCTACTACACCTACCGCAACCGTGGTTACCTGCTCTCGCAGCCGGGCATGCGCAAGATCGGTGCCCTGGAAGTGATCCGCTTCGGCCTGTACTTCGTGGGCGTGAAGCGCGACCCGAAGGCGTTCCTGCAGTGGCTGAAGCTGGTGCGCCAGGGCCGGGCGGAGAAGTTCTACCGGTACTGACGAACTCACGAAAACGGGCCCTCGACCAGTTCGAGGGCCCGTTTTTCGTAGGTCTACTCGCCGATCACGGGCGGAGCGGCACGAAGGTCGGCGCCGTACTCGTCGTCTTCGTCCACATGGGAGAAGAAGCGCGAGCCGTCCGCTTCGTCCTCTTCGTAGCGAGCGGCCCCGCCGCCCATCCCCATGCCCATGCCGGCCCGTGCGGGCGCGCCGCTGAGGCCACCCGCGGCAGCCGGTGCGGCGCCTTCTCCCGGGCCGAAGCTGCCGCCACGGCTGAACTTGGACTGGTACTCCTCGTCGGCGCCGAAGCCGCCGCCGGCGGCACCCATACCGCCGCCCATCGGCATCGCACCCATGGGCATGCCGCCGGCGCCCGAAGCGCCCGCGGCACCGGCCTGCTGCTGGCCCGCCGCGGGCTCGAAGCTCGACGCCGTGGTGGCCGTGTTGGGGGCGGGCGGCATGTGGCCGGAGCCCGTGATCTGGCTCGGCGCCGCCGAAACCTGGCCGCCGGAGTCGGAGCCACCGCCGCCGTGGTGGTCCGTGGAGGTCGCGGCGGGGAGGACGGCCGAAGCCGTGGACACGCTGCCCGCGCCGAACTTCGGCGGGTCCGCGAACACCGGCTGCTTCGACGCGGCCGCGTACAGCGAGTGGTCGTAGTCCGACATCGTCTGCGCGGCCTGCTCGTGCGCCGACTGGCTGGCCTGCTGCTTCTTCAGCGACTGGTCGACGGTGTCGCCGAGGTCGAACGGCCCGGCCGAGGTCCAGTGCGCCATCTCGTCGGTCCAGTCGAACGGGATCGGCTCGGTCATCGCGTTGCGCGCGTGCTGCGCGGCCGTGCCCTGGTCGTCGACGGTCTGCGCGGCGAGCTTCGCGTTCTGCGCCGTGGCGTCGGCCCACGAGCCGAGCGTGGCGAAGTAGGCCTGCGCGCTCTCGGCCGCGGTGCCCTCCCACGAGCCCTTGGACTTGTTCACGGCCTCGGTCAGCTGCGTCGCGAAGTCGTCGAAAGCCTTGGTGACCTCGGTGTAAGCCGCGGAGACGTCGGCGACCTGCTTCGGGTCGAGGTTCATGGTCACGAACTGCTGGAGCTGCTCGTGGGTGTGGCCGAGGTAGTCGGCGTCGGACGGCTCGAGCCCCGGCTGCGGCGCGGTCATGCGAGGTCCCCCGTCTTGTGGGCGGCGTGCGCGTCGACGGCGCTGTCCTCACCGGTGCGGTAGACGCCGCCGGCGCGGGCCAGGGCCTCGTCGGCCTGTGTCAGCACGTCACGGAACTGCCCCAGGACCGACCGGACGGACCCGGTGTCCTGCGAGGCGGCCTTGAGGTCGTGGGCCGCGACCGCGTGCCCGTACGGGTGGCTCCCGAGCTGCGGGGCCTGGTCCAGCGCGGCCGTGGAACCGGTCAGCCGGTCCACGCGCGTCACCATGTCGGACAGCGCCTGGCGCAGCCCCTCGAGCGCTTCACCGGAGATGCTGAAGCTGCCCGACTTCGCGGCGTTCACGAGTTTCGTCGTCTCGGCCGCGGCAGCAGCGACGGCCTTCGGGTCCAGGCCGGCGACCTGTCCCGGCTCCACCAAGGTCATGACCCGAAGTCTACTGACGACAACGGCCGCGGTCAGGCGTTTGCGGAATACGCCTCCAGCTGCGTGAACAGCTGCTGGGCGAGGCGGTTGTTGTCGGCGGGCGCGTAGGTGAGCCAGCGCTGCCCGTCGTCGGCGACGCGGGTGCTGAGCAGGTAGCGGCCCAGCTCCGTGTCGAACCAGACGAGCGGCGGCTGCGCGCCGATCGTGAACTGCCCGACCCGAAGCCGGGGCTTCTCGAAGATCCGCTCGACGGACCTGAGCTGCGGGTTTCGCGGGGCGCTCGACGCGGCGAACGGGTCGTACCCGTCGCGACGGGGCTGCTTCGCCGGGCGCGTGATCGTCACGGACTGGCCGGGCGCGGCGGCGCCGGGGGGCAGAAGGTCGACCAGCGCCGGCACGAGACCGGTCGGGCGGATCTGCTCGAAGACGAACATGCCGTCGTCCTGCTTCACCAGCACGGCCTGGTCGCCGGTGGACGCGACGCGGGCGAAGAGCTGCCCCGCGCCCTGTTGCCGACCGTCGAGCTGCGCCGTCGCGGTGACGGCGAGCCGGCCGCGGGCGAACGTGGTGAGCGCCAGCTCCAGGTCGTCGTCGAGGTAACCGCGGTGCACCAGGCCCCGGTTGTCGAGGTCGCGCAGCACGGCGTCGCGCACGCCCGCGCGTTCCTGGCCGGTGATGCCGATGTGCGCCACCGAAAACGGGGCCGGCGTGCGGCCGAGACCCTGCCGCTCCAGCAGCAGGTCCACCGCCGCGGGTGACAACGTGAACGAGTACGGCATCGTCCGTCCCTAGGTCGGGTTTCCGCCACGAAACGCTAGCCGACGCCGCGCGGGCGCCGCACCCGGACCGGTGAAGTGCTCTGCTGTGCGCGAACCCGCTTGCCGCCGGTGATCGCGCGCTGGTGGCATGGAGTCATGGCTGATCCGAAACCCGCGCTCGTCCTGCACCTCTCCTCCGGTGGCGAACCGCTGATCTTCCCCATCACCACCGACGAATCCGCCGGCGTGGAGGAGAAGATCCCCGACCTGCTCAAGCACGGCGGGGTCCACTCCGTGCGGACGCGCGACGGCAACACCGTGTCGGTGAACTTCGTCCACGTGGCCGCCGCGTACGTCGACGATCTGAGCCGGAAGGGGAAGTTCGGGCTCTCGGTCTAGCCCGCCGTTCTGGGGGGAGGTGCCACATCCAGGTCAGGGTCGAAACGGCCCTGACCTGTGCTTTTTCCAAGTGAGCGCCACTTGAGTGCCACCCTTGGCACAAATCTGAGCCACTTTGGCATTGCGATGGTGCCAACCGTGTGCCATAGTTGCGCCATGGACTTGACCACGTACGTCAGCAACCTCGGGCGAGAGTTCGCCACGCTGGCCGAAGCCGGCGGCGAGGAATCGCGTGAGCTGGTCGAGCGGCTGACCGGGTCGCTCGAGTCGGCGATCCGGATGACGCTGCTGGACGCGCTGTCGGCCGCCGCCGACGAGATCACCCGCGACCTGGCTCCGGGATCCGTGGAGTTGCGCCTGCGTGGCCGCGATCCGCAGTTCGTCGTGACCACGCCGCCGGCCGAGCCGCTCGAGCTCGCGGCCGAAGACACGACCGCGGCCGCCACTGGGGAGAGCGAACTGCTCATCTCCGAAGACGGTCCCGCCGCACGCATCAACGTGCGCCTGCCCGAACAGCTCAAGGCCGCCGTCGAGGAGGCCGCGGGCAAGGAGGGGCGCTCCGTCAACGCCTGGCTCGTCCGGGCGGCCGCCACGGCCTTGCAGCGCACCGACCGCGACCAGCGCGTCGAGCCGCCGAGCAGCGGCAAGCGGACGAAGCAGAGCTTCACCGGCTGGGTCCGCTAACACCTTTCCGCATCACTTCACCTCACGTCCCTGACCTGCGGGGACGGTTCACCGACACAAGTTCTGGAGACAGCCATGCCCAAATTCGAAACCCCCGACCCGATCTCCGTCACCGTCGACCTCAGCGTCGGCGACGTGCAGATCTCCGCGAGCGACCGGCTCGACACCGTCGTCGACGTCCGCCCGAGCGACGAGAACGACGAGTCCGACGTGAAGGCCGCGCAGCAGGTCCGCGTCGACTACAGCAACGGCACGCTCACGGTCACCGGCCCGAAGCGCACGTTCGACTTCTCCCGCAAGACCCGCGCGGTCGACGTGACCGTCGAGCTGCCCACCGGGTCCGCGGTGAACGCCGAACTGCAGGCGGGCGACTTCCGCAGCGCCGGCGTCCTCGGCGAGAGCCGGTTCAAGACCTCCGCCGGCAACGCGCGGATCGACCGCACCGGCCCGCTGCACCTGTCCACTTCGGCCGGTCACGTGACCGTCGACGGCGTGGCGGGCAACGCCGAGATCTCCACCGGCACCGGCAAGATCCGGATCGGCGAGATCGAGGGCACCGCGGTGGTCAAGAACTCCAACGGCGAGACCACGATCGGCTCCGTCGGCCGCGACGCGCGGGTGCGCTCGGCCAACGGCGACATCACCGTCGAGCGCGCGGGCGCCGGCGTCGACGCGAAGACGTCGGCCGGCCTCATCCGCCTCGGCGAGATCGTGCGCGGCGCAGTGACGCTCGAAACCTCCATGGGGGACCTGGAAATCGGGGTCGCCGAGGGCACCGCGGCCTGGCTTTCCGTGACGACCGGCTTCGGACACGTGCGCAACCTGATGGAAAACGCCACCCGCCCCGAGGAAGCCGACGAGACCGTCGAGGTGCGCGGCCGCACCTCCTACGGCGACGTGATCATCCGCCGCGCCTGACTTTTTCTTTCCAGCGAAGGGGAAACCATGACCAGCAACCACGCCATCTCCGCCACGGGGCTGCGCAAGTCCTACGGCGACCACGTCGTGCTCGACGGCCTCGACCTCACTGTTCCGGAAGGCACCGTGTTCTCGTTGCTCGGCGCGAACGGCGCCGGCAAGACCACCGCCGTGAAGATCCTGTCCACGCTGATCAACGCCGACGCCGGCGACGTGCGGGTGGCCGGGCACGACCTCGTCCGCGAACCCGACGCGGTGCGCGCCGCGATCGGCGTCACCGGCCAGTTCTCCGCCGTGGACAACCTGCTCACGGGTGAGGAGAACCTGCTGCTGATGGCGGATCTCAACCACCTCGGCCGGGCCGACCGGCGCCGCCGCACCGCGCAGCTGCTGGAGCAGTTCGACCTCACCGAGGCGGGCAAGAAGCCGGCGTCGACGTACTCCGGCGGCATGCGGCGGCGGCTCGACCTGGCGATGACGCTGGTCGGCAGCCCGCGGCTGATCTTCCTGGACGAGCCGACCACCGGTCTGGACCCGCGCAGCCGTCGCAACATGTGGCAGATCGTCCGCGGCTTGGTGGCGGACGGCGTCACGATCTTCCTGACGACGCAGTATCTCGACGAGGCCGACGAGCTGGCCGACCGCATCGCGGTGCTCGACCATGGCCGGATCGTCGCCGAGGGCACCGCGGACGAGCTCAAGCGCCGCATCCCCGGAGGGCACGTCCGGCTGCGCTTCGCCGACCCGCGCGGCCTCGACGCGGCCGTGATCACGCTCGACGACGCGTCGCGCGACAACGACTCGCTCACCCTGCGCGTGCCCAGCGACGGCAGCCTGCGCTCGCTCAAGGCCCTCATCGGCCGGCTCGACGACCAGGCCATCGAGGTCGACGAGCTGTCCGTGCACACGCCCGACCTCGACGACGTTTTCCTCGCCCTCACCGGCAACCCCGCGAACGAGAAGGTGACGACCCGATGACTACCCTCACCGCCCCCGGGCTGAATTTCCAGCCGCTGCGCGACTCGGCGACGATGCTGCGCCGCAACCTCAAGCACATGCTGCGCTACCCGTCGATGACGCTGATGCTCGTCGGGATGCCCGTGGTCTTCCTGCTGCTGTTCGTCTACGTCTTCGGCGGCACCATGGGCGCCGGAATCGGCGGCGGCCGCGAGACCTACGTGAACTACGTGGCGCCGGCGATCATCCTGATGACCGTGACGGCCACCGTCCAGGGCACGGCGATCTCGGTCGCCATGGACATGACCGAGGGCGTGATCGCGCGGTTCCGGACCATGCACATCGCCCGCGTCTCGGTGCTGACCGGACACGTGCTCGGCAGCGTGATCCAGGCGGCGTTCACCCTCGCCATCGTGATCGGCGTGGCCTTGCTCGTCGGCTTCCGCCCCACCGCCGGCCTCGGCGGCTGGCTGGCGACGGGCGGATTCCTGCTGGTGGTGACGTTTGCGCTCGTGTGGCTCTCGGTCGCGCTCGGCCAGGTCAGCAAGAGCGTCGAGACGGCCAGCAACCTGCCGATGCCGCTGATCCTGCTGCCCTTCCTCGGCAGCGGCTTCGTCCCCACCGACTCCATGCCCGCCGGCCTGCGCTGGTTCGCCGAGTACCAGCCGTTCACGCCGATCATCGAGACCCTGCGCGGCCTGCTGATGGACAAGCCGGTCGGCGACAACGCGTGGTTCGCACTGGGGTGGTGCGCGGTGATCGCGCTGGGCGGTTACTTGTGGTCGAAGCGGTTGTTCAACCGCGAATACGCCCACTGAGCCGGAAGGGACCCGAGATGACGCACCTGTCCGAACTGCCGACCGACCGTCCCGCCGGCTGTCCCTTCGACCCGCCCGCGGAGCTGGGCCCGATCCGCGAGCGGCACCCGGTGGTCCGCCTGACCTACCCCGACGGCCACGAGGGCTGGCTCGTCACCGGCTACGCGCAGGTCCGTGCGGTGCTGGCCGACCAGCGCTTCAGCTCCCGCTACGAACTGGCGCACTACCCGATGCCCGGTCTGGAGGGCATCGAGGTGCCACCCGCGACGCCTGGCGACCTGACCGGCGTCGACGACCCGGAGCACTCCCGCTACCGCAAGCTCCTGACCGGCCGGTTCACCGTCCGGCGGATGCGGCAGCTGACCGAACGCGTCGAGCAGGTCACCGCCGAGCACCTGGACGCGATGGCCCGGCAGGGGCCCGTGGTGGACCTGGTCCAGGCCTTCGCCCACCCTGTGCCCGCTGTGATGATCTGTGAACTGCTGGGGGTGCCCTACGCCGACCGCGAGTCGTTCCAGGGCCACGCCGCCGCGGTGTCAGATGTGGACGCCGCTCCCGAAGAACGCTTCGCCGCGTACGGCAAGCTGCAGGAGTACGTCGCCAGGCTGGTCCCGGCCAAACGCGCCGAACCGACCGACGACATCCTCAGCGAGCTGACCACCAGCGACCTCACCGACGAGGAGCTGGCCGGCCTCGCCACCTTCCTGCTGGGTGCCGGCCTCGACACGACCGCCAACATGCTGGCGCTGGGCACCTTCGCCCTGCTCCAGCACCCCGAGCAGCTCGCCGCGCTGCGCGCCGACCCGGACCTCGCCGACAAGGCCGTCGAGGAGCTGCTGCGGTACCTGAGCATCACGCACACCGGCGTGCGGGCGGCGCTGGAGGACGTCGAGCTCGACGGGCAGCTGATCAAGGCGGGCGAGTCGGTCACGCTGTCCGTGCAGGCCGGCAACCGCGACCCGCGGCGGTTCGCCGACCCCGACGCGCTCGACCTCAGCCGGGGCGGCCCCGGGCACCTGACGTTCGGCCACGGCATCCACCAGTGCCTCGGCCAGCAGCTGGCGCGCGTCGAGCTCCGCGTCGCACTGCCGGCGCTGGCCAGGCGCTTCCCGACGCTGCGGCTGGCCGTCGCACCCGAGGACGTGCGGCTGCGGCCCGGGCACCAGAACATCTACGGCGTGCAGCGGCTGCCGGTCACCTGGGATCAGGGCTAGCGCCGGGCCAGGGCCAGCAGGCCGTCGCGGATTTCCGGGCGGCTGGCGGCCACCAGGAGGAACGTGGCCTCGCGCACCAGCCGGCCCGCGTGCTCGCCGGTGAGCACGGAGCGGCTGCCCGTGGCGGCCACGAGGGCGCCCGCGCTGCGGTAGGCCAGCTCGGCGCCGGCTGCGCGGGCGGCGGGGAGCGAGGCGGGGTCGGTGAGGCCCGAGTCCAGGCGGATGCGGATCTGCGACTGGTCGGCGCGCAGGGCGGCCGCCGTCTCGGTCCGGCCCAGGTCGGAGAGCAGGCGGGCACAGCGTTCGGACAGGCCGAGCGGGGCGCAGCCGTTGAGCCGCGACGCGAAGGTGTTCCCCGCGACGAAGTCGGCGTGCGAGACCTCTGCGAGCACGCGTTCGGCGGGCACGAAGTAGTCGTCCAGTCCGATTCGGACGGTCGAGGTCCCTTGTGCGGCAATCAGGCGCAGCGGACTGGCGTGAAGTCCGTGGCCCGCCACCGGCGCCACCACGGTCGTGACGACCGTGTCCTCGGGGGTCCGGCCCGAGAGCATCAGCAGATCGATCCCGCCCCACCCGCTCACGAACGGGGCCTCCCCGTCGAAGCGGAAGCCGTCGCTGACCCGCCGGGCCCGGGTTCGCGGCGGCGTCGGGATCACGCCGGCGTACGCGACGCCCGCCCGGACGGTGCCCTTGACCAGGTCGGCGAGGTACTGCGACCGCAGTGCGTCGTTGGCCGAACCGGACAGGGCGGCGACGAGGCCGTGGTGCTGGACCCAGGTGAACGTGGTGCTCAGGCACCCGCCGGCCAGCGTCTCGATCACGGCGACGAGCTCGGCCAGGCCCGCGCCGGGGCCGCCGACCTCGGGGGGCGCGGCGAGGCCGTAGAGCCCGGCCTCGGCCAGCGCGTCGAAGTGCGACCGCGGCACCTCGCCGCGCAGGTCGACCTGTGCGGCGGCGGGGAACAGCACGTCATCGGCGAGGGCCCGCGCTCGGGCGACGAGGTTCGACACAGAAATTAGGGTAACCTAACTTCGACGAAACGCCAGATACGACGAAGGCCACCACAGATCAGTGGTGGCCTTCGTCGTGAAAAGAATCAGAGCTCGTACAGCCGCTTCCAGTTCTCCCGCGACGTCAGCTCCGGCATCGCGCGCTTGTACTGCTCCTGCACGCCCGCGCCTTCCTTGCGCAGCCGCTGGATCACGCGAGCGCCACGGCGGGCGAGGTCGAACATCTTCACCTTGTCGTACGTGCGCACGCGCACGCCTTCCTGCGAAGCGTCCGTGACCACGGCCGTGTCGAACAGCGCGATGTGCCACCAGTGCGCCTCGTCGATCGGCACCGCGCCGAGGCCGAAGCGGCTGCGGCCGAGCACGCGGTCGACCACGCGCTTGATCAGCACCAGGCGCTGCATGCTGGGCCGCGGCGCGCTGTTGATGATGCCGATGTCGTTGGACGCGATGCCCGGGACGTCGGTGGCCTTGTGGCGCTTGGTCTCCGGGTACGCCTCGCGGATCCGGCGGATCTCCTTCATCGCCGCGACACCGCCGTCACGCAGGACCTCCGGCCCCTCGAGGAAGTCCTCGACAGCCTTGATCAGCGTGGCCGACAGGCCGTACTGCATGCCCAGCAGGTAACGCACCAGCTGCGCGAGCAGCACGCGCGAAAGCAGGTTCAGGTTGAACGGCGAGTGCAGCGCGGCGGTGATGATCGAGTTGCGCAGGTTGAAGTACCGGTGCCACTCGTCCCAGTCCTTCCAGTGGAAGTCCGCGTGCCACACGCCGGCGCCCGGCAGGGTCACCGTCGGGAAGCCGTACTCGCGGGCGCGGTAGGAGTACTCCGCGTCGTCCCACTGGAAGAAGAACGGCATCGGGTAACCGATGGCCTTCACGACCTCGTAGGGGATCAGGCACGACCACCAGCCGTTGTACCCGGCGTCGAGGCGGCGCTCCTGGCGGTTGGGCTTGAGGGTCTCCTCGTCGACGCCCAGCAGGTCGGCCGTGGACAGCGAGTGCGTGACCGGCTGGCCCGGCTCCAGCGTGTTCAGGCGCGCGTACTCGGCGCCGACGTGCAGCTGGTTCGGGTGCAGCAGGTTGAGCATCTGGCCGCCGACGATGATCGGGTTGGCCGAGCGGTTGGAGAACGCCGTCATGCGCACGACGAGGTCCGGCTCCAGGAGCACGTCGTCGTCCATGAACAGCACGTTGGCGTGCTCAGTGGCGGTGTGGCCGGCCACCTCGTACAGGCCGCGGGTGAAGCCGCCGGCGCCGCCGAGGTTGGGCTGCTTGATGTAGTGCAGCTTGTCGCCGAGGTCCTTCGCGACCTGCTCGAAGCCGTCCCGCGACTCGACGAGGTCGGTGCCCTGGTCGGCGACGTAGATGGCGTCGAGCGTGTGCAGCGACGACACGTCGGCGGCGAGCGCCTGCAGGTTCTTGAGGCAGTCGTCCGCGCGGTTCATCGTGCAGATGGTCACCGCGGTCGGGCGGATCTTCTCCGGTGCGTCGACCGTCCAGCGGACCTGCTCGACGCGCAGCGTCTGGCCGCCCTCGGTCTCGAGGTCGAGCCACAGCGCGCCGCCGTCGTAGAACTTGTCGAGGCTCGCGGCCATCGTGACCTTGCGGGCCTTGGCGCCGGAGACCTGCTCGGCGTTGACCACGCGGGCGTCGCCCTGGAGGTCGGACGCGCCGACCGAGAGCAGGCCGTCGCCGCTGACCACAGCTTCCACGGTGACCGAGGTGACCGTGGTCCAGCGCTGCCAGTAGCTGGCCGGGAAGCGGCCGAAGTAGGTGTTGCCGGTGACCTTCGACGACGGTTCGACGGTGAGCGCGTCGCGGTCACGCACCGCGGAGCCCCATTCGAGCTCGGCGTAGAGGTCCTTGCTGACGATCGGCGCCGGGCCGGCGTACAGCCCGCGCTGGGCCGTCAGCCTCCCTTCGGGCGCGTGCTCCGCGAACCGGGTCTCGCCTTCGGGGGCCGCCTCCGCGACCGGGGCTGCTTTACCGGGCATCGAACTCAGTTCTCCTTTACCGGCCGCTCACGAAACACGACCCACTTGAGCATGACGAAATTGATCACGGTCGCCGTCGCCTGTGACACGACCCAGCCGAACGTGGCCTTCCACGTCGACTCCGGGAGCAGGTGCAGCATCCACTGGTTCACGCCGACCGCCACGAGGAACGTGACGGCGTAAAGCAGGATGAAGCTGCCGATCTGCGTGCCGCCATCGCGACGGCCGCCGGCGAACGTGAACCGGCGATTCAGGAAGAACGCCGTGGTCGTGCCCACGACGAAGCTGATCGCGCGAGCGATGTCGACCCACGGCACCGCGTCCATGCCGACGGCCCTGAGCAGCGAGTACGTACCCAGGTCCAGCAGCGCGCAGAACCCGCCGATCAGCCCGAAGCGGATGAGCTGGCCGAGCAGACCGGGGCCCGTCGGTGTTGTCACCGTCGTCTCACTCTGCGGTTCCGTAGCCACCACTGGAATACCTTCTCGGCTCGATGCGTCGTCGTCTCGGGAAGCCCTGTCCGTGTCGACTTTGACGCGCGGACGCTTGTGCCTTGATGCGCAAAGTGTAGAAGCGGTCACTTGCACGCCACGTTCCGGGCGGTGTTCGGCGTGGCTATACGCTGGTCGGGTGACCCAGACACCCGACACACAGCGACGCACGCTCACCGGCTGGGGCCGCACCGCCGGGACCGTCGCCGACGTCCTGAGCACGCCTGATGTCGAGACCATCGCCGCCGCCGTCGCGTCGGCCGGCCCCCGCGGGGTCATCGCGCGCGGCCTCGGCCGCTCCTACGGCGACCCGGCGCAGAACGCCGGCGGGCTCGTGGTCGACATGACCGTGCTCGACCGCATCCACTCGATCGACCCCGGCTCCGGGCTGGTCGACCTCGACGCCGGTGTGAGCCTCGACAAGCTGATGCGCGAGGCGCTCCCCCACGGCCTGTGGGTGCCGGTGCTGCCGGGCACGCGCCAGGTGACGATCGGCGGCGCGATCGCCAACGACATCCACGGCAAGAACCACCACTCGGCCGGCAGCTTCGGCAACCACGTGGTGTCGATGGATCTGCTCACGGCCGACGGCAAGGTCCGCACGCTCACTCCGGAGGGCGACGAGGCGGAGCTGTTCTGGGCGACCGTGGCCGGCATCGGCCTCACCGGCATCATCACGCGCGCCACGATCCGGATGAAAAAGACGGAGTCGGCGTATTTCTACGTGGACGCCGACCGCACGTCGAGCCTCGACGAGACGCTCGCGCTGTTCACCGACGGTTCGGACCTCAACTACGACTACTCGATGTCGGTCCCGGACCTGATCTCGTCCGACTCACGCCTGGGCCGGGCCACGTTCTCGCGCGGCTCGCTCGCCACGCTGGACCAGCTGCCCGCGAAGCTGCGCAGCGAGCCGCTGAAGTTCGACGCGCCGAAGCTCGCGACACTGCCCGACGTGTTCCCCAACGGCCTCGGCAACAAGCTCACCTTCGGCCTGATCAACGAGCTGTGGCAGAAGACCGTGCCCAAGAAGGGCGTGCGCGGCAAGGTCCAGAACCTGACGCAGTTCTACCACCCGCTGGACATGATCTCGGAGTGGAACCGCGCGTACGGCTCCAAGGGCTTCCTGCAGTACCAGTTCTCGGTGCCGTTCGGCGCGGAAGACCAGCTCAAGGCCATCTGCCGCCGGATCGCGACGTCGGGGCACTACTCGTTCCTCAACGTGTTCAAGCGCATGGGCGACGCCAACCCGGCGCCGATGTCGTGGCCCTCGCCCGGCTGGATGCTGAGCGTGGACTTCCCGATCAAGGCCGGCCTGAGCCGGTTCTGCCTCGAGCTCGACGACGAGGTGCTCGCCGCGGGCGGCCGCCTGTACACCGCGAAGGACTCGCGGACCACGGCGGAGACGTTCGCGAAGATGTACCCGCGGCTCGAAGAGTGGCGCAAGGTCCGCGCCGCCGTTGACCCCGAAGGCGTTTTCGCCTCTGACATGAGCCGGAGGCTCGCACTGTGATCGACGCCGTTGGCAACCCCCAGTCCCTGCTGCTGCTCGGCGGCACGTCCGACATCGCGCTGGCCATCGCGGAGAAGTACCTCGCGGAGAAGCCGCTGCGGGTCGTGCTGGCCGCGCGTCCGTCGCCCCGGCTCGACGCCGCGGCGCAGCGCCTGAAGGACCGCGGCGCCGAGGTGTCCACTGTGGACTTCGACGCGAAGGACACGGCCGCGCACCCGGCCGTGCTCGACCGCGCGTTCGCCGGCGGCGACATCGACGTGGCCGTGGTCGCGTTCGGCCTGCTCGGCGACCCCGAGGAGGTCTGGCAGGACCACGCCAAGGCCGTGGAGCTGGCGACGGTGAACTACGCGGCCGCCGTGTCGGTGGGCGTGGCACTGTCGGAGAAGCTCAAGGCGCAGGGCCACGGCACGATCATCGCGCTGTCGTCGGTGGCCGGTGAGCGCGTGCGGCGCTCGAACTTCGTCTACGGCTCCACCAAGGCCGGGTTCGACGGCTTCTACCTGGGCCTCGGCGAGGCGCTCGCCGACCACGGCGTGCAGGTCACCGTCGTCCGCCCGGGGCACGTGAAGACGAAGATGACGGCCGGGCTGAAGGACGCCCCGCTGGCGCAGACGGCCGAGCAGGTGGCCGACATCGCCGTGACCGCCGCGCGCACCGGCAAGGACCTGGTGTGGGCGCCGGCGCAGTTCCGGCTGGTCATGTCGGTGCTGCGGCACGTGCCGCGCCCGATTTTCCGGAAACTGCCGATCTGACCGGGAACTCCCGAGGCGGGACCTTCGTCGCATATGGTGGACGAAGGTCTTTCACCTTTCTGGGGGTTCCACCATGCCGGACCAGGCAGCGCGGCTCGACGCCGTGCTCCAGCGGTTCCAGGAGCAGGCGGCCCGCGCCGCCGAGCTCAAGGACCAGATCGCGAACCTGCGCGGGCACGCCCGCAACGCCGACGGCTCGGTGACGGTCACCGTCGCCCCGTCGGGTGCCGTGCTCGGACTGCAGCTGAGCCCGCAGGCCATGCGCCGCTCGCACACCGCGTTGCAGCAGGAGATCCTGGGCGCTATCCGCTCGGCGACGCAGCAGGCCGCGGCGGCGCTGAACCAGACCGTGGAGCCGGTGCTGGGTGAGCGGGCCGAGCAGTTCCGCGAGGCGTTCAACGCGCACGTCGAGCCGCTCGGGCCGAGTGCGCCGCCGCCGGCGAGCTCGCTGGCCGCGCCGGGACAGCCCGCGTCACCGCCGCAAATGCCGCAACCGCCGCAGAACACTCGGAACCGGACGAACCCGCGAGCCGTCGAAGACGACGACTTCGGGGGTCCCATTCTTCGGCGGGAGTGATCGTGACCAGTGGGTTCAAGATCGAGCCGGCGGCGCTGAACGCGCACGCGAGCGGCTCGAAGGAAGCGGCCGGGCACTTCGGCAGCCTCGCCCAGCTGCTGCAGCAGGCGCGGGTGAGCGACGACTGCTTCGGCCCGCTCGGCGAGCTGATGGCGTACAAATACTTCGACTCACTGCAGGAGTGCCAGGACCTCGCCGACCAGGCGAAAACGTTCCTGGACGCCATCGCGGACAAGACCACGCTGGCCGCGCAGGCCTACCAGGGCCACGAGGACGCGACCACCGACGCCGTGACCGGGCTCGGCAAGGAGCTCGCCGACGGTGGTAGTGGCGCGGGCTCGCTGTCGGACGTGAACCACGCGGGCGACGCGGGCCGCAAGAGCTACCTGGAGCAGAACGGCGGCTACGGCAGCTCGTGGCTGTCCACGTCGACCGAGGTGTCGCAGGCGAGCAGCCCGCCGGACGTCGCGATCGCGGCCGTGCACACGCGCATGGAGCAGATCCAGCTGGTGACGAGTCCCGGGCAGTCGTTGCTGGACAACGGGCTCGGGTTCCTCATCGGCATCGTGATCAGCCCGCTCGTGGAGTTCGTGCTGGAGCCGGCGATCGGCGACCCCGAGCAGATGCGCAGCACCGCGCAGGGCTGGGCGCAGGTGGCGCAGTGGCTCGACGGCGTCGGGGAGCACGAGCGCAAGCGCGCGGACCTCACGAAGGAGCCGTGGGAAGGCTCCGGCGGCGACGCGTTCCGCAAGCAGATGGGCGAGTTCTCCGAGGGTGCTTCGGCGTTCGCGGACGAGGTGCGCGGGCTGCAGCAGATCCTGGAGCTGGCCGCGGACCTGTTCGACGCGTTCGTGGAGATCGTGATCGACATCCTGCAAGAGCTGGTGATGGGCCTGATCATCGAGTGGCTCGCGGCACTGGCGGCGTCGTGGATCACGGCAGGCGCGTCGGTGGGGGCCGCGGGGGCGGCGACCACGGGCGAGGTCGCGGTGACCGGCGGGCGGCTCGGGATGAAGGTGAAGCAGCTGCTGGGCAAGCTGAAGCCGCTCATCGAGGAGCTGGAGAAGATCCTGCAGAAGCTGCGCACGGGGCCGTTGAAGAAGGTCGTGGAACGCGTGGAAGGCCTGCGCAACGGCAACTTCCTCGAAAAGCGCGTGGCCGACATGATCGACAAGAACCCGATCGCGAAGATCCTCACCAAAGCCGACGCGGCCACCGGGGCTTCGCGGACGGGCAACCGGTTCGCCAACGCGCTGGGCGTCGGAGGCAACGGCGCCGATGCGTTGACCACCAACCTCACGGAGACCGGCCTGCGGCTGGCGGGGATGAGCGGGACGTCGAGCGTGGGCAAGGCGGCGTGGCGGGGCAGCGCGGGGAACATCGCCGAGCAGGGCATCGAGCAGGGCGTGAAGTACGGTTACAACCAGTCTCAGACCGAAGGTGAAGACGAGCGCCGCGAGGCGACCGACCGAGGATTCTCACTCGAAGAATGAATCTCGCCGATCCCCTGGGTGCCGCCACGCAGGCGCGGCCACACCTGCGTGCTGACGAGCGGTTGTTGTGGGCTGCCTTCGGTGGTGTCACCGGGTACGACGTCCGTGGTCTCGACGAGTTCGGCAATCCCGCGAAGAGCCTCATGCGCAAGGTCGGCTCGGGGCTGGCGGATTTCGCCGGCGGCGTGGTCGACGCGGCGTTGTCCGGTGACGAGGACAGCGGCAGCGGGGGGACCGGCCCCAACCCGAAACCCGCGGTGGTCGTTTTCGGTGACCGGTCCGGGCTGCTCGCCGAGCAACTGGTGCGGGGCGCGCGGCCCGCGTTGTGGGTGCTGACCACCTCGCGACTACTGCTGCTACGGGTCGTCGTACCGGAAGAGCCGGCCGTAGAACCGGAGAAGTCGTTGCTGGGCAAGGCGATGGGCTTCGGGCGGGGGATGGCGAAGTTCGGCAAGGACGTGGCGGAGATCGTCACGGACCGGCGCAAGACGTACGGCGAGAACCGCGAGGGCGAGCCGGTGGCTCCCCGGGAGTTCGAGGAGGCGGCGGCGCTGCCGCGTGAGCAGATCGCCGGGTTCGCCGTGGCCCGGAGTGGGTTGCGGATGTCCCTTGTGGACGGTTCCGGCTTCGAGCTGCGGTTCGGCGCCGAGGAGCCCGAGGCGTTCGAGTGGCTGCTGGCCCGCACGAACGGGGTCGCGTGATGCGTGCGGTCGAGCTGAAGCAGGCCGGCGAGGTCGACGAGATCATCGAGCGCGACTACGCGAAGGTGTGGTTGCGGCGTAAGGAAAAGCTGCTGCTGGGCTGTCCGCCCGCGCACGGCCACGTCGTCGCGTGGGTCGGCGGCGCGCTGCACCTGCCGTACGCGCCGGCGCGCGAGCCGGTGAAGGTCACGACGGCGCCGGGCCGCTGGCCGACGCCCGCCGGGCTGCCCGACGAGGACTGGACCGACGACCCGTCGCTGGCCTACCGCGTCGAAGCTGCAACGCCCGCAGCACTCGCCGTGCGGATCGCCGACCACCTGGCGTTCTCGGCCGGCGCCGCCCGCCTGACCTGGACCGATCGGCGGCTCGCGCTCGTGTACCCCACGAAGTTCGTGGCCGAACCGGACACGAAGGACTTCTTCGTGACGGCCGAGGAGTTCCCGGTCGACGTCGTGGCGCGGCTCGACGCCGTGACGCCCGGCCGCAGCTTCCCACCCGAGCCGGGGATCCGGTTCACCTTCGCCGACGGCTCCACGCTGACCCAGCGTGACCTGCTGGCACCGATGAAGGTGCGAAGGGCCCTCTCGCGCCGCTGACGGGCATCAACCGATCGGTGGATGCCGGGTGGCCGGACCGACGATGGTTCCGCGCTGCGTTCCCCCGAACACTCGGACGTATGGGTAAAGACTTCCGTTCGTCCGCGTTCGCCCTGGTCATCGACATCGGCGCACCTGTCGGGGGCTACTACCTGCTGCGCGCGTTCGGCGTGGTGCCCGTGTGGGCGCTGCTGCTGAGCGGCCTGCCGCCGGCGTTGCGCGTGCTCTACGCGGCAGTCACGCGGCGGCGCGTGGACGGGATGGGCTTGTTCGTGTTGGCGATCGTCGCCGTGAGCGTGGTGACGACGCTGCTCACCGGCGACGCGCGGCTGCTGCTGGTGCGCAACGCGTGGTTCAGCTCGCTCGCCGGTGTCTGGCTGCTGGCGAGCCTGGTCATCGGCCGCCGGCCGGTCACCTACGAGGCCGCCCGCGCGCTCCTTCCGGGCAAGGGCACGCAGCTCGACGACGCGTGGGAGCAGCGGCCGTCGTTCCGGCGCCTGTGGCGGGTGCTCACCGTGGTCTGGGGCGTCGGCGGCCTCGTGCACAGCGGCGTGAGCGTCGCCATGGCGTACACGCTGCCCGTCGACGACGTCCCCGCGCTGGACACGGTGGTGTCGATCGTGTTCTTCGTGCTCCTGCAGGTCGTGACCCAGGTGCTGCTCGTGCGCGAGGGCTCGATGCGCACCGTGATCGGGCGCCCCGCGGCCGTGCGCTGAGGAGTCCCGCCGTGCTGCACTGAACAAGATCGCGTTCCGCTTCAACACTCCGGCTCCGGCACGCGTATCCCCTCGCGGCACAACGGAACGGGGTGGGCGGTGCGGCTGAAACGGTCGGCGGACACCGAGGCGATGCGCAGCGAAGGCGACGTGCAGGCCGCGTACACGCGCTACGGCGGCGAGCTGTTCGGCTTCGCCCTCAACGCGCTGGCCGACCGGCACCTGGCCGAGGACGTGGTGCAGGAGACGTTCGTGCGGGCGTGGCGCGCCGGCCGCCGCTTCGACCCGGCGCGTGGCAGCCTGCGGACCTGGCTCTTCGGCATCCTGCGCAACCTCGTCGTCGACGCCACACGCCGCCGTGCGACCCGGCCGGCGCCGGCACCCGCCCTCGGCGAACCGGACCGGGCCGACGACCCGTTCGACCGGCTGCTCGTGAGCATCCAGCTCGACGAGGCCATGCGCCGGCTCAGCGACGAGCACCGCGACGTGGTCCACGCCGTCCACGTGGAGGGCCGCACCTGCGCGGACTACGCGGCCGAGCTGGGGATCTCCGCGTCGACCGCGCGCAGCCGGCTCTACTACGGCATCCGCGCGCTGCGGCTGATCCTGGACGAGAGCGGAGGGCTCGTGCGATGACCGACGACTGCGTGCGGGTCCGCGGCGAGGTCGCCGAGGCCCTGATGCTGGGCCGCTCCCTGCCCGAGCCTCTCGCGCGCCACGTGGCGACGTGTGCCGGCTGCGCCCGTGACACCGCCGAGCTCCGCGAGGTCGCGGCCACGTTCGCCTACACCGAGGGCGGGCCGCGGGTGCCCACGCCGCCGGAGCTGGGGCCGCGCATCGGCGCCCGCGTGCGCGCGGCGGACGGGGCGCGCCGCACGCGACGGCTCGTGCTGGCCGCCGCGGCGGTCGTGGTGGCGGCGGTCGTCACGGGGACCGTGGTGCTGTCGTCCGGCGAGCCACCGCAGCCGGTCGCGTTGACCCGCGACGGCCTGATGGTTCCGCACCCGTGGGGCACCGAGGTGCCGATCACGCTCAGCGGCCTGCGCGACGGCGAGACCTACCAGCTGGTCACGGTCGGGTCTGGTGGGCGCAGCCTGCCCGCGGGCAGCGTCCGCGCCGACGGGACCGGGCCCGTGCGCACTCGCATGGTCACGGCGATGAGCCGCGACACCATCGTCGCGCTGCTCGTGCGCGACGACGCCGGCCACAGCGTCGCGCAGCTCGCGGTCGCTCCTCGGTAGAAGTCCCTACGGAAAGGCAAACCATGCCCTGGAAACGCCGGATCTCCTTCGCGCTCGCGATCGTCGCCGCGGCGGGTGGGGCCGTGGCGGTGGCGAGCAGTGCCGCGTCGGCGACCGACGACGGGTTCAGTGCCGTGCCGCCGCCTGCGCCGGTCCCCGTCACCTCGCACGACCGCGTCTACACCGCCGACCAGACGTCGAACACGGTGACCGTGATCGACCCCTCGGCGAACAAGGTCCTGGGGACGATCGCGCTCGGCGCGCAGCGGCTGTCGAACACGCTGAACCCGCAGTACCTCGACGACGAGAACGTGCACGGCCTCGCCTACTCCCCGAACCGGCAGCGCCTCGGCGTGGTGAGCATCGGCAGCAACACCGTGGACATCATCGACACCACCACGAACAAGGTGCTCAGCCACACCGACGTCGGGCGCGCTTCGCACGAGGGCTCGTTCACGCGCGACGGCCGCGAGTTCTGGGTCGCCGATCGCGGCCGCGACACGGTGACGATCGTCGACGCCTTGCACGGCGGGGTGATCGAGAACCTGCCGGTGGGCACTGGACCGTCCAAAGTGGTCATGAGCCCCGACGGGCGCACCGCCTACGTGAACCACATCGCGCTTCCCGAGATCACCGTGGTCGACGTGGCCTCGCGGCGCATCACAGGGCACATCACGGGCCTGGGCGACGTGTTCTCGTCCGACCTGGCGATCTCCCCGGACGGCCGCGAGCTGTGGGTGCCGCACAAGCGCGCCGGCAAGACCAGCGTGGTCGACCTGGTGCACCACCGCGTGCAGGCCGTGCTGACCACCGGGCCGGACACCAACCACCCGAACTTCGCGGGCGACTTCGCGTACCTCACCGTGGGTGGCCTCGACGAAACGCTCGTGTACCGCCGCTCCCCCGGCACCCCCAAGCTGGTCGCGACCGTCCACGACACCGGTCACGCTCCGCACGGGATCTGGCCCAGTGGTGACGGTTCGCGCATGTACGTGGGCATGGAGAAGTCCGACAGCGTGGACGTGATCGACACGCGCACGCAGCGGGTGGTCAGCTCGTTCGGTGTCGGGCAGGAACCGCAGGCCCTGGTGTACGTGCCGAACGCGGCACCGGGCGGCGGCGCGCCGAACCTCGGCACACAGGGCTTGGGCCAGCAGGGCCACGACGTCGCCGCGACACTTCCGGACGGTTCGGACGGCACCACGCTCGACCCGGCCACGGGTCGCCGGCTGGAGGTCACCGTGCGGCCGATCGCCGGCCTCGACAGCATCGGCCTGCAGGCCCGCGGGCTGGCCCCGAACACGACCTACACGGCGTCCAGTGTGGACAGTCACGGCGCACGGACGACGCTGGTCAGCTTCCGCACCGACGCGATGGGCAACGCGCCACAAGTGCTGGCCTTCGCTGTGTTCACCGGCCGGAGCGTGGCGCTGAGCACCGGCGCGACGGGCGCGGTGCAGGCGGCGATGGACGACACCGGCGGGTGTTGCTGCTGCTAGCGCGCCGGCGCCAGGTAGAGGTGCTGGGTGCCGGCGCGCGGTGAGTCGATGGTCCAGGTCGCCAGGGCCGTCGGGGGCGGCGCGTGCGTCGTCGTTTCGAGCACGAGGTCCGGCGGCGTGGGTGCGACGCCGTGGTCGAAGTGGTGGAAGTTGGCTTCGATGAGGGCGCGGCCGAGCTCGTTGCTGCGCAGCTTCGTCTCGGTGATGGCCGGGTCGACGGCACCGCGGTCGGAGAACTCGCCGACGAGGTGGCAGTCGCACGCGTACGCGAGCGCGCCCGCTTCGCCGGGACTCTCCACGGCGCGGCCCTTCGCCAGCGTGGCGAGCTGCGTGCCGATCTCGCGGTACTCGTCCGTCGCGGCGAGGTTGCCGGTGATGGGCGCGAAGCGCCGGGGCACGCCGGGAGCCACGTAGACGCCGACGGCGGCGGCTAGTACCAGCCCGGCTGCCGCCATCACCGGGATGCGGTGGGGCGTCAGGCAAATCCACGCGGCGAGGAACACCGTCGCCCCGACAATCGCGGGTGCGTACGACCAGGGGTTGGGCGAGGCGACGACCACCGCGTGCACAATGCCGGCGCCCGCGAGCACGGCGAACGGCCGGGTGGCTTCGTCGCGGCGTACCAGCGCCACGATCACCGCGAGCGGCACCGGCAGGAACGCGATCAGCGCGGCCGCGGGAAAGTCGAGCCACGGCACCGTCGGCTGCTGGAACACCACGGTGTCCGGCACCGCCGACCCCAGCACGAACCAGCTGAACGCGAACCACGGCACCGCCGCGACGAAGGCGGCGAACGTCGTCTGCCAGATGCCCTCCCAAAACCTCGGCCGCACCACGAACACCACGAGCGCGACCAGCACCAGGTCGACGCGCACCAGCACGAGCGCGCCGGCGGCGAACCCGAGCGCAGCCGGCCGCCGCTCCACCGCGAACACCAACACCCACACGGCACCGGCCGCCGCGGGTACCACTTCGAGGCCCACCGCCGACACGAGCAGCGGATTCACCAGCAACCCCGCGAAGGCGAGGGGCACGAAACGGCGAGGGATCCCGGTGCGTTCGGCCAGCCGCTTGAGCCCCATCGCCAGCACCACCTGGCACACCACGAACACCACACCGGCCCCCACCAGCGCGTCCCGGACGACAACCGTCACGGCGGCGATGGCGAACACGTGCAGGGGTGAGGTGGCCGTGTTGGCCGTACCTTGCTCGACGAGGCCCCAATGGCCGTGCAGGGCCAGGTTGCGGGCGTAAGACAGCGTGACGTAGGCGTCGTCGACCAAATGCCGGCCGGCCAGCAGGAACACCACGGCCGACACGCCCGCGACACCGAACGGCAGCCACCTGTCGATGGCCGGCCGGACAACGGTGTCGCTTCGCATCACGCGACACCGTACACAACGGCCGTGATCTTCCTGTTACCTACTCCGAAGACTTGTGCCCCGTCAGCCGCGCACGAACCAGCCCGGGGCCGAGCGATCAGATCCCGTAACCAGTCCCGGTTCCGCTGCTGGTCCCCGTCCCACCGGGACCACCAGGACCACCGGGACCGCCCTGGCCGAACCCAGGTCCGCCACGGAATTCGCGATACCCGCCGCCACCACCGTCACGGAAGTGCGACATCCCCGGCCGCCCGTCGTGCTGAGTCGCGGCCATGACACCGCCCACGATGCCGCCACCGACGAGCAGCCCCAACACACCGACACCGACCAGCTGGGTCACGCGATTGCCGACGAAGCGGCGGAACCCGCCCGGCTGACGAACCGGCTGCGGCCCGCCCCACACCCCAGGCGGAGGACCGTACGGTTGCTGCGGCATTCCAGGCTGCTGCACGCCGGGCTGTGGCTGCCCCGGCGGGACCTGCTGGGCACCCGGCTGCTGCACACCCGGCTGCGGAGCCTCGGCCTGCGGCTGCCCCGGTTGTCCCGGCGCAGCTTGCTGCGCCCCCGGCGCCTGCTGCTGTCCCGGCGGGACCTGCTGCTGGTTCTCCGCAGCACCCCGCGCGTCTTCCCCAGAACCACCAACACCAGGCTGCGAGCTCTCGACGGTCGCGTCCTGCGGCGAACCACCTTCGCCGGACTGCTCCGGCGGGACCTGGTCACTCATCTTCGGCTCCTCCGGCTGAAGTGGGAACGGGCGGCCTGCCCGCTCCCACCTCCGAGGATGACCGGTATTTCTGTGCGCAGCCTGATACTCAGCTGTCTAAATTCCAGCGCGATTCACAGGTAGAACGACAGGAACAACGTCACGACCCAAGTCAGCCCGAGCACCTGCAGCACCCGGTCCCGCAACGCGATCTCGTCCGGCGCCCCGGCGTTGCCGCCGTCGACGTCCACCGCGTACCGCAGCACGGCGATCACGAACGGCACCATCGACACGACCGCCCACAGCGAGTCGTGTTCCGCCTGCCGAATCTCGAATGCCCACAGGCAGTACGACATGATCAGAATCGCCGCCGACGTCGCCCACACGAAGCGCAGGTAGCTCGCCGAGTACTTCTTCAGCGACGACCGGATCTTCGCGCCCGTGCGTTCGAACAGCATGATCTCCGCGTAGCGCTTGCCCGCCACCATGAACAGCGAGCCGAACGCCGTGACCAGCAGGAACCACTGCGACATGGCGATCCCGCCGGCAACACCACCGGCGATCGAGCGCATCAGGAAGCCGGAGCCGACGATCGCGAGGTCCACCACCGGCTGGTGCTTCAGCCCGAAGCAGTACCCGAGCTGCACAGCCTCGTACACGCCGAGCACCACGGCCAGCTCCCAGCTCGCGGTGAACGACACCGCGAGACCGGCCAGGAAGAACACCACCGCGGCCGCGTAGGCCACCGGAACCGGCACGATCCCGGCCGCGATGGGCCGGTTGCGCTTGGTCGGGTGGGCGCGGTCGGCTTCGACGTCGACGGCGTCGTTGATGAGGTAGACCGACGAGGCCGTCAACGAGAAGGCGACGAACGCGATCAGCGCGTCGATGACCAGCTCGGTGCGGTTGGTCGCCTTCGAGAACGCGAAGAACGGTGCGGCGAACACCAGCACGTTCTTCACCCACTGCTTCGGGCGCGCGGTCTTGATCACGCCCAGCAGCAGCGCCACGGGGTTCGTGCCGGCCGAAGCGGCAGCCGGGATCGCCGGCTCCGAAACGGCAGCGGAGGACGCGGCCGCGTCGGCGGCAGCCTCCTCGGTCTCGACCTTCACGGCTTCGTCCGTCTTCGCGGATTCAGCCGGGTCGGTCGAGTTCTCGGCACGCTCGTCGGTCGTTTCGCTCATCGTCTCTTCAGCTTCCGTCGGATCAGACCACCGACGAGGCCTCCCAGGGCCGCACCGGCCAGTACGTCGGTCGGATAGTGGACGCCGAGCAACAGCCGCGAGGCCAGCATCGGCGGTACGAGGGCGGGGACCAGGTTACGCCCGGTGAGTCCCGAGTAGAGCACCGCCGCCGCCGTCGTGGACGTCGCGTGCGAAGACGGGAAGCTCAGCTTGCTCGGCGTGCCGACCAGGACCTCGACGCTCGGGTGGTCCGGACGACGTCGCCTGACCACGCGTTTCACCGCGATCGAGGCGGCGTGCGCACCGACGACGCCGGCGGACGCGACGAGCCAGTCCTTGCGCCGCGGCTTGTCCACCGCGGCGCCGATCAGGCCGAGCGCGAACCAGCCCGCGCTGTGCTCGCCGAACAGCGACATCCCGCGCGCGACCTGCACCGTGCCCGGCTTCTTCAGGAAGCGCTGGGCCTGGGACAACACGGCGACCTCACCGGTCGCCGGGCCCGCGGGCGCAGTCACGGGAGTGCCGGCGTCAACCGGCGCCGTGGTCTGCTCAAGCATCGATCGACCCGTCGAGCGGCGCACCGTCGGTGAGGTGCGGCGCGATCTTGTTGTCGAACATCGACAGCGCCGAGCCGATCGCCATGTGCATGTCGAGGTACTTGTACGTGCCGAGACGGCCGCCGAACAGCACGTTCTTCTCGCGCGCCTCGGCCTTGGCCAGTTCGCGGTAGCTCTCGAGCTTCTCGCGGTTCTCCGGCGTGTTGATCGGGTAGTACGGCTCGTCGTCTTCCGTCGCGAAGCGCGAGAACTCCCGGAAGATGACCGTCTTGTCCTTCGGGTAGTTCCGCTCCGGGTGGAAGTGGCGGAACTCGATGATGCGGGTGTAGGGCACTTCCTGGTCGTTGTAGTTCACGACCGGGGCGCCCTGGAAGTCACCCGTCGGGGCGACCTCGGACTCGAAGTCGACGGTGCGCCAGGTGAACCGGCCCGCCGAGTAGTCGAAGTAGCGGTCCAGCGGCCCGGTGTAGACGGTCGGAGTGCCCGCGGGGATCTGGTCGCGCACGTCGAAGTAGTCGACGTTCAGCCGGATCTCGATGTTCTCGTGCTCGGCCATCTTCTCGAGCCACGCGGTGTACCCGTTGACGGGCAGGCCCTCGTAGGTGTCGTTGAAATACCGGTTGTCGAACGTGTAGCGGACCGGCAGGCGCGTGATGATGTTCGCGCCCAGGTTCTTGGGGTCGTTCTCCCACTGCTTCGCGGTGTACCCGCGGATGAACGCCTCGTACAGCGGACGGCCGACCAGCGAGATGGCCTTTTCCTCGAGGTTCTCGGCGGCGTCGGTCTGGAACTCCGACGCCTGCTTGGCGATGAGCTCGCGGGCCTCGTCCGGGGTGTGCGACTTGCCGAAGAACTGGTTGATCAGGCCCAGGTTCATCGGGAACGAGTAGACCTGGTCCTTGACCTTGGCGAACACCCGGTGCTGGTAGCCGGTGAACTCGGTGAAGCGGTTGACGTACTCCCACACGCGCTTGTTCGAGGTGTGGAACAGGTGCGCACCGTACTTGTGCACCTCGATGCCGGTCTCGGGCTCGGCCTCGGAGTAGGCGTTGCCGCCGAGGTGGCTCCGGCGCTCGAGCACCAGAACCTTCTTGCCGAGCTCGGCCGCGGCCCGCTCGGCGACGGTCAGCCCGAAGAAACCGGACCCGACGACGACGAGGTCGTAGCCGGCGAACTCGTGTTCAGTAATCTTGGCGGGGTTCGTGTGCTCGCTCACGGGCGCCCAGGGTACGCAGTCCTGACACCGCGGCCCGAACCGACCTCGGCATACCGCCGGCCGTACCGCACCGACACACGTGAGAAGCATGCCTGCACCGGACACCTTGGGGAGCTACTTGGTAGCGGTCGTCGCCTACCTGGCCGTGCTGGCGATACCCGGCGGCCTGGTGGGCTGGGCCGCCGGCGTGCGCGGCTGGGCACTGGCCGGCCTCGCGCCGCTGCTCAGCTACGCCGTGACGGGTCTGGCCGGCCCGTGGCTCGCCGACGCCGGGCTCCCGTACAACGTACTTTCCGCCGCCCTGTGCAGCGTGGGCCTGGCGGCTCTCGCGTACGGCGTCCGGCGGCTGCTGATGGCCCGCGGCCGGCTCCGGCCCGGTGCGGAGGAGCCGCCGATCGAGTGGAGCAACCGCGCGCACTGGGCCGTGGCCGGGTGCCTGGTCGTGGCCGTGGGCCTGTCGATCGCCGTGGTGCTCTCGGCGCGCGGTGGCACGACGGCCGTCTTCCAGCGCTGGGACACCGTGTTCCACGCGAACGGCATCCGCTACATCGCCGACACCGGCGACGGCTCGCTCACCGGCATGTCGACCATCAACTGGTACCCCGACGGCTCGTTCTACCCGAACGCGTATCACCTGGTCGGCGCGCTGGTTTACCAAATCTCGGGCACGAGCGTGCCGGTGACGCTCAACGGCATCACCATGCCGGTCGCGGGCCTGTTCGCGCTGTCGATGGTGGCGCTCATCCGCCAGCTCGGCGGCCGTGCGGTCTACGCGGGGTGCACGGCGCTGGTCGCGGCGGCCGCCACGACGGGCGCGTACGAGTCCGTGTCGAGCGGGCTGCTGCCGTACGCACTGGGCATCGTGCTCACGCCGCTGGCCGTGGTGGCGCTGCAGCGGTTCCTGGTGCGCCCCGGCGTCGACACGGGCCTGATCGTGGCACTGGTGGCCGACGGGCTGCTGGCGGCGCACTCGAGCGCGCTGTTCGGCGCGGTGCTGTTCGCGTTGCCGCTGGTGGTGCAGCGCTGGTACCGGTCGCTGCGGCGCAAGCGGGTCGACGGCGTGGCTGATGGTGTGCCGGCGTGGCGCGTGATCCTGGGCGACGTGCTGCGGATGCTGCCGGTGCTGGTGGTCAGCGGCGTGCTGGCGGCGCCGCAGATCCTGGGCGCGATCGGGTTCACCTCCGGCGCGTACCCGTACTACTCGTGGAACTCGAACCTGCCGATCCCGCTGGCGCTGAAGCTGCTCGTGACGTTCCAGCAGGTGCTCAGCCGGCCCCAGATCTGGCTGACGGTGCTGCTCGCACTGGGCACGCTCACGTTTTTCACACTGCGGCGGATGCGCTGGGTGCTGCTCTCGGCGATCGGGCTTTCGGGGTTCTTCGTGCTGGTCACCTGCTACGGCTACCTGCCGTGGGTGGTGTCGCTGTCACGGCCGTGGTGGAACGACCGCTACCGGCTGATGGCGCTGGCCGCGATCCCGCTGTGCCTGCTCGCGGGCCACGGCATGGCGGAGCTGCAGCGGTGGATCGCGCGCCTGGCCCGCAGCGGCTCGTGGGTGCGCTCGCGGCCCCAGGTGCTGGCGCGGCTCGGGCTGGTGGCGGCCGTGGTCGTGGTGGCCGCGATGGCCGTGCTGACCGGCGGGTTCTACCGCAACGCGAACGCGACGGCCGTCTCGTACCTGTACTACAACGGGCCCGAGGGCGAGGTGACACCGCCGGTCAGCGCCGACGAGATCACCGCCATGGAACACCTCGGCACCATGGGGATCCCCGCGCAGGAGAAAGTGCTCAACGACCGCATGGACGGCACCGCGTGGATGTACGCGATCGCCGGCGTGCACCCCGTGGCCGGCCACTACGACGGCGGCGGTCGCGTGTCGCCCGACGCCGTGTACCTGGCCCTGCACTTCCGCGACTACGACACGGACCCGCGCGTGCGCGACGCCGTGCGGCGGCTCGACGTGCACCACGTGCTGGTGGGCAGCGGCACGATCCGGAAGGACACGCCCATCGCGCCCGGGCTGCAGGGCCTGGACGGGCGCGATTTCCTGCGGGTCGACTACCGGAATCCCGGTGCGGTGATCTACACGATCGTGAAGTGAGTTTTGTGGCGGTTTTTTGGAGCCTCGTGACCGCGGCTGCCCCGGCCGCGGTCACGAGGACCTCCCATTCCCCAGCACCCCCGGGGTGCTCACAGGTGAGAAGAGCGGCCCGGTGAAGGGCCGTGTCCCCCTCTTCTCACCTGCTTGACGCCCGGGTCGGGAAATCGGTTTCCCGGCGGGGGTGAAGTCACCTGATCGGCCTAGTTTTCCTTGAGCGTG
Organism: Amycolatopsis sp. NPDC047767; assembly: GCF_040704195.1. NCBI lineage: Bacteria > Bacillati > Actinomycetota > Actinomycetes > Pseudonocardiales > Pseudonocardiaceae > Amycolatopsis > Amycolatopsis sp. NPDC047767. Next base: position 127,261 of record NZ_JBEYSJ010000003.1, on the reverse strand, counting down.
GGCAGCACGTTCTCCACGACCTGCTCCAGCACGGACTCGTGGCCCTCGTACGGGCCGCTCGAGCGCGGCCAGTGCGCGATGACGTCGGTGAAGCCCAGCTCGCGCGAGCGGTCGACGGCTTCGCGGAACGCGTCGACGCTGCTCAGCGAGAACACCGGCGCCGCGTCGAGGCTCAGGTAGCGGTGCACGGAGTCGCGTTCGCGGCCGGCGGCGTCGAGCCGCTCGTCGAACACGCGGCTGAGCTCGGCGATGCCCTGCCACCACTCGTCGGTGGTCGCGCCGCCGCGGCCGGTGGTGGCCCAGCCGGCGCCGAAGCGGGCGGCCAGCGTCATCGTGCGCGGCCCGTTGGCCGCGACGACGAACGGCAGCCTCGGACGCTGCACGGTGCCGGGGAGGTTGCGGGCGCCGTGGGCCCGGTAGTACTCGCCCTCGAAGTCGAAGCGGTCGGTCATCAGCAGGCCGTCGAGCGATTCGACGAACTCCGTGAAGCGGTCCGCGCGCTGCTTCGGCGTGTAGTCGGGCGCGCCGAGCACCTGCACGTCGTAGTTCTTCGCGTCCACGCCCGCGCCGACGCCCAGCACGAAGCGGCCGTCGGACACGTCGTCGAGAGTGATCAGCTCACGCGCGAACGGCACCGGGTGCCGCGCCACGGGCGAAGCGACGAACGTGCCCAGCCGGATGGTGGACGTGACCATGGCGGCGGCCGTGAGAGTGGGCACCGCGGAGAACCACGGGCCGTCGACCAGGGATCTCCAGCCCAGGTGGTCGTAGGTCCACGCGTGGTCGAAGCCGTACTCCTCGGCGGCCCGCCACTTGGGCTCGGCCGCCCACCAACGATCTTCCGGAAGGATCACGATGCCTGCTCGCACGAGGGTGGACGGTATCGGCAACCACCGACATTCGCTCGAACGGGCGGTGCCCGTGCCCGGTTCGGGGACAATGGGGCCGTGGAGAAACCCCGCTTGATCGCGTCCGACGTCGACGGCACCCTGCTCGGCCCCACCGAGGTCGTTTCCGCTCGAACCATCGAGGTCGTGCAGCGCGTGCGCGCCGATGGCGTCCCGTTCGTCCTGTGCACCGGCCGGCCGCCGCGCTGGATCCCGCCGATCGCGGAACCGCTGGGGCTGACGGGGTACGCGGTGTGCGCCAATGGCGCGGTACTGCTGGACATCGCCACGTCGTCGGTGGTGGCCGTGCACGGGTTGCTTTCGCCGGTGCTGCTGAACGATCTGGCTTCGGCGCTGGACAAGGCCTTGCCGGGCTGCCGGCTCGCGGCGGAGCGCATCAGCACGGACGTCCGCAGCTTCGTGATCGAGCCCGAGTACCGCAACCCGTGGGGCGACGGCGAGGGCCGGACCGCGCCGCGCGCCGAGGTCTTGGGGCACGCGGCGATCAAGCTGCTCATCAGCCACCGGGGCCTCGGTTCGGAGGAGATGGCCGCGGCGGCGCGGGCGGTGCTGGACGGGGCCGTGGACATCACGTACTCGTCGTCGGGCGGGTTGATCGAACTGTCGGCACACGGCGTCACGAAGGCGACTGGGCTCGCGGATGTCGCCGAGCGGTTTTCGGTGCCGGCCGAGCGGGTGATCGCTTTCGGCGACATGCCGAACGACGTGGAGATGCTCCAGTGGGCCGGCCACGGGGTGGCCATGGCGAACGGCCACCGCGCGGTACTGGAAGTGGCGGACGAGGTGACTGGGCCAGCCGCGGAGGACGGGGTGGCGCAGGTTTTGGAGCGGTGGTTTTAGGCGGGCTTGCCAGTGGGGTTGGCATCTTGCCGCTGGCTTCGGCACTCGCCGTCGGTGGCGGCTTCTTGCCACCCGGCGACCTGACTTGCCAACCGACAGGCCGACTTGCCAACTTGCCGACGCACTTGCCATCCTTCGCGCCGGCTTGCCATTCAGCGCTCGCACTTGCCATCAGCCAGCGAGCTTGCCCTTCGCTTGCCGGGGATGCCGGCCTTGCCGATAGGGCCGTGGCTTGCCATTCGCGGATGCGGGTTGCCATTCATCGGTCTGGCTTGCCGCAAGTTGGTGAAGCGTGCCGGGACGAGTGGACGCTTGCCATTCGTTGGGCAAAGGTCCACCTCAAGTGGCAAGTTGCCGGGCATCAGGATCGCCAATCGAGCGGCGGATTGCTTTTGGATCGGCGACTTGCCAGCCGACGGGCCGACTTGCCAATCACTGGCGCGCTTGCCGCGGCACGGAGCTAGCCACCCGGCCCGACTTGCCACTCACCTGCGCACTTGCCGCGGCACGAAGCCAGCCAACCGAGCCCGCCTTGCCATTTCAGCGGCAACTTGCCGATTGGGCGACCGCTTGCCAATCGACATGGCGACTTGCCAACCGGAGTGGCAACTCAGTCCCGGGTGGCCGGGCGGGTGTCCAGGGCGGCGGCGGCTTCCGGGGTGGGGGCGGTGCCGCCGAGGTGGGCGGGGAGCCACCAGCGTTCGGAGGGGGCCGGGGATTCCGGGTACTCCGCCTGGGCGCGGTCGAGGAGTTCCGACAGGCGGGAGCGGAGTTCGGCGGTACCCGTCTCGCAGTCGTCGCCAAGACCTGGGTGCAGCGGGGCGCCCAGCAGGATCGAGATCGGCACGTGGCGCCGCGTGAGGTTTTTGGGGTGCCCCTTGGTCCACAGGCGCTGCGTGCCCCACAGCGCCATCGGCACGATGGGCACCCCCGCCTCCGCGGCCATCCGTACGGCGCCCGTCTTCAAGGCCTTCACCGTGAAGGAACGGCTGATCGTCGCTTCAGGAAACACGCCCACCACCTCCCCCGCGCGCAGCCGGGCGACGGCCTCGTCGTAGGAAGCCTGGCCGGCGGAGCGGTCGACGGGAATGTGGTGCATCCCCCGCATCAACGGTCCCGCGACGCGGTTCGCGAAGATCTCGTGCTTGGCCATGAACCGCACCAGGCGCTTGGCCGGCCGGGCGCCCAGGCCGCAGTAGATGAAATCCAGGTAGCTGACGTGCGTGCACGCGATCACCGCCCCGCCGCGCGCCGGTACGTGGTGCGCGCCGTCGATGCGGATGCGGTTGTCCAGCACCCGGAACATCGTCCGCGCGGCGACCAGCACGGGCGGGTACACGAAGTCAGCCATACCGCGAGGCTACGGGACCGTAGGTTTCTCCCGGCTACTCAAAGTGATCGTCGGCACGAAACCCGTCATTCGGGAACTTTCGCCACCGCCGGGCAGCAGCCGAGGACCACCGCCACCAGCAGGCAGAACAACGCCACGACCTGGTGCTTCACATTCTCGATCCCATCACCCAGCGCAGCCAGGACGAACTGGCCCACCGAAGTCGTCAGCAGGAGCGCGAGGGACACGCCCAGCGCGGCTCGCCGGTGTCGCCACGCGCGCCAGCCGATCAAGAGCCACAGCGGCAGCAAAGCAAACGAGCCCAGCGGTGCCAGCAGCCCGCTCAACCCGGACCACACAGGCACCCGGTACTCCTGCGCCCCCGCCGGCAGGCCGGCCGAAGCGTCGAAGGAGGCCAGGTACGGAGGGCGCGCCGTGAGCAAGTCGCCGGCCGCGCGGTGGAGGATGCCCAGGGTGCGGTCCGGGTGGGCGGCGAACCACTTCACGACGTTGCGCCGGCTCAAGCGGTCGCGGTACTGCGCGTACTGCGGATCCAGCGTCACGGGATGCGGGTGCCACCAACCGTTGCCCGCGTACTGGCCGAACGATGCCGGCAGGCCGAGCGACGCCAGGTCGGCGGCGGTGTCGTGGTGGCCGTCGATGATGTTCAGGAACACCGTGTTCACCACGTTGATCTCGCGCGAGTCGTCGCCGGGGCGCGCGGACGCCGTGCCGTCCGGAGCGACGGCCGGGGTGACCTCGGACTGGGCCCACCAAGTCCCGCCGGCCAGCGCGAGAACCACGAGAATCCCCGGCAGCCAACGAGAACGCGTCACCAGCAGCACCGCGATGACCAGCAACGGCAAGATCATCAACGTCTGCACCTTGGCGTTCACCGCCATCAACCCGCCGACGACGGTCACCACCGCACCGGCGGCGAGCCACCGCCGCCCCATCAGCAGCAGGCCGCCGACGGCGAGCAAAATGCCGAGAAACGCCGTCCCCTCGCCCAAAGTCGACGAGAAATAGCCGAAGAACGCCGAATCCGCCACCACCAGCAACAGCCCCACGGCCACCGGCAACCGCACGCGCAAGCCGTACGGCAACCCGACCACCACCAGGGCCACCGCGGCCGCGGCGAGAACCGAGGAAATCACGCCGAGCACCACGAGGCTCAGCTCCGAGTGCGAACCGAACGCCACCGCCAGGCGGGCGAGCCAGCTCTGGCTCAGCTGATACGTCGGATCGCAGCCGCCGGGTGTCGCCGCGTACACCAGGTGGACGTACTTTTCCGGCTTGCTGATCCACTTGATCCCGGCACCGCACAGCACACGGAAGCCGTCGCCGTTGTCGGACATGGACACCGGGCGCGGCACGAGGAACCGCACCAGCAACACGGCCAAGGACACGCCGAAGACCCCGAGCCCGAGGGCCGTGGACCGGCGCGTCACCGTCATCCCGGGCACGATACGTACTGGAAGTCCGGCGCTCGATCGAGGTAGTCGATGAGCAGGCTCGCTTCGTCGGCGCGCGGGTACACGGAGATCCAGAACGGGGTGCCGATGCGGCGGAACGTCGCGACGCGGTACCAGGCCCGGGTGTCGTCGGCGCAGTGCTGGCTCTTGGCGTAACCGGATTCCTCGGGCACGGCGAGCGTCGCGCGCATCAGGTCGGTGCCCACCAGCAGCCGTGAGCCCGCGCGGCTCGCGATGGCCCCGGGCGCGGCGGCGCTCACCACGGAGCCCGGCGGCAGGTACGAAGCCAGCCAGTCGCCGACTTCCGCGAGCTGCGCGCTGTCCGTGTGCCACGCCCGCACGCTCTTGAGCACGTCCGGGCTCACCACCGAAACGAGTACCGCGAATCCGGTCAGCACGGCCGCCACCACCGGCACCAGCAGCGACACCGTGCGCGGCTTCGGCGACGGGTTCGCGGCCGTCAGCACGCCGTACGCGCCCACCGAAGCCACGGCCAGCAGCGGCGGAACGGGCACCAGCAGCCGCCACGACGGGCCGGTGTCACCGTCGAGCACGACCACGAAAACCGTGAAGCACAAAGCCAACGCGAACAGCAGCCACAGCGCCGAGCGTGGTTCTTCCGCACGTTCAGGCGTGCGGAACGCGAGCAATCCCACCACAGCGGCGCCGGCGAGCACCAGAAAACCCAGGTGCGCCAAGGAAAATCCCGCGAGGTAGTGCCAGTCGGGGCCGAGCACGCGCACGGCGGAGTCGGGCAGGAAATGGTGGTAGTACGTGGCGCGCCAGGCCGTCCAGGGCACGAGGAACACCAGCGCGCCCAGCACGTACCCGGCCGGCGTCCACCAGTTGTGCCGGCCGCGCGAGGCGGCGAGCGCCAGCCACACCCCCGCGACGACGGCGAGCACCAAGCCTTCCGGTCGCGTCATCACCGCGGCCGCCACGAGCACACCCGCCACCACGGACCGGCGGGCGACCAGCGCGTTGGCCACGGCCAGCACCAGCAGCACGAACATCGGCAGCTCGGTGCCCGACGGCCCGTACACGGCGAGGCCGCTCGCGCCGGCCGTCAGCACGGCGGCGGCGACCCCGATCGCGGGCTGCACCTGGGCGCCTTCCGGCAGCGCGAGGCGCACGATGCGATTGGTGAGGAAGTACGCGAGGAGAACACATCCCAACGTCGCGGCGACACCCAGCACAACGGCCGCCGTCGCGATATCCGCACCAAATGCCGCGCGCGGCAACGCGATCACCACGAGCCACAGGAAATTCGCGTAACCCTCGTTCCGGTCACCGGGATTGAACACGGGCCCGTTGCCGTCGGCGATGTTCTGGGCATAACGGAAGGTGACGAGCGCATCTTCGGTCACGGTGGCGAACAACAGCTGGTGCAGCAGCGAAAACGCGAGCACGAGCACCACCACGAACGCCCGCCACCCGGCGTCGGTGGCGATCCGGCGCCAGGTCAAGACGACCAGCGCGCCCAGCACCAGCCAGCCCCCCACGACCGCGTAGACCACGCGACCCCCCGCCTCCAGCCCCCGGCCGGTCCCCACCGGCCGCCACCCCGCTGCCCACCTGCGGCCACGGTGAATCCCCGCGGTGAAACCCCGCTTTCGGGTGAGCGATTGACCGGAATTCACCGCGTTGTCGGGCGGTTCCGGTCGTCACTTCACACAGTCCAGTCAATCGCTTCACTACGCTTCCCGGACATAAGCCGTTCGGGTGTATATCGGGCCCGCTAATCTGTGACTCCGATTCCGATCCGCCACCCGGGGGTACCGAGCGGATCCGTCACAGCCGAGGAAGTCTGTTGCCGAGCGAACCCACGCTGTTGTCCGATGTGGCGAGTTTTGCCGTCCTGCTGCTCGTGCTCGGCGTGCCGGGGGTGCTGACCGGCCTCGCTGCGGGGCTGCGCGGCTGGGTGCTGGTCGGGCTGACGCCGCTGCTGAGCTACGCGATCGCCGGCCTCGCGGGGCCGTGGACCGCGGCGATGGGGCTGCCGTTCAACACGCTCACGTTCTGCTTGACCACTGTGGTTTTCGTGGCTGTCGCGTTCGGACTGAGGCGGCTGACGGTGCGGCGGTGGCCGCCGGTGGCGGAACCGCGGGTGTGGTCCGCGCGCGGGCAGTGGGGCGTGATCGCGTGCCTGCTGCTGGCGACCGGGCTCGGGTTCTACGCCGCGGTGCGCGGCATGGGTCACCTCGGCGCGATCGCGCAGGGCGGTGACGCGCCGTACGCGGCCAACGGCGTGCGCTACATCGCCACCACCGGCGACGGCAGCCTCTTCGGCATGGGCACGCTCAACTGGTACGGCGACGGCAAGCCGCCCTTCTACCCCAACGCCTACCACCTGCTCGCAGCCCTCCAGTACACGCTCAGCGGCGGATCGATCCCGCAGACGCTCGACGTGAACACCGTGCTGCTGCCGGGACTTCTGGCCCTGTCGCTGGTCGTGCTGGTACGCGAATTCCGCGGCCGCGCGGTGCTGGCCGGCGCGGCGGCGCTCGCGTCGGCGGCGCCGGTGATGAGCACGTACGAGTCGATGAGCCGCGGGCCGCTGTACCCGTTCCTGCTGGGGCTGGCCCTCACGCCGCTCGCGGCGGTGGTGCTTCGGCGCTACCTCGATCGCGTCGCTCCGGACACGGGTTTCCTGCTGCTCGTGTCGGCCGTCGGGCTGTTGTGCATCCACTCGTCGACGTTGTTCGGCGCGGTTCTGTTCGCCGGCCCGCTGCTGCTCCAGCGCTGGGTTTCGCCGGGCGAGCGCCGGCGGCGATTCGGCCACGACCTGCTCGCGCTGCTGCCGATCGCGGTGTTGTCCGTGCTGGTGGCGTGGCTGCAGCTGTTCGGCGCCCTCGGCCTGGCCAACGGCGGCGTGCCCTACCTCGGCTGGCCGAGCGAGTGGCGCGCGACCAACGCGATCGGCGCGCTGCTCGGGTTCCAGCACTGGGAGCCGCACCCGCAGCTGTGGCTCTCGGCCGCGCTGCTGCTGGGCTTCATCTTCTTCCGCCGCCTCGGTGACCTGCGCTGGGTCGGGGTGACCGCGCTGATCAGCGGCCTCGCGTACGCGGCCGTCTCGTCGTCGAACGCGCCGCTGGTGATGGCGCTGGCTCGGCCGTGGTGGGACGACCCGTACCGGTTCATCTCCATGGCGATCGTGCCGTTGGCGTTCATCGCGGGCCACGGTGTCGCGTCGCTGCAGGCGTGGATCAGCGAGCACCTGCCCCCGCGCGTACCCGCGGTGATTCTGGCGGTTCTGGTGCTGCTGGGCTTCGTGGGCGTCACGAAGGGCCTGTACGCGACGACCAACGGCGATCGCCTCGCGTCCGGCTACCGCTCGCCCGACCCCCACAACCAGAACATCACGCCGGACGAGGAAGCCGCGATGGTCGAGCTCGGCCACCTCGTGCCGGCGGGTCAATGGGTCATGAACGACCGGCTCGACGGCTCGGTCTGGACCTACGCGCTCTCGGGTGTCCGCACGGTCGCCGCCCACGACGACGGCACCGCGCCTCCGTCGGACGCCTTGCTGCTGGCCCGGCACTTCAAGGAGTACGAGACGAACCCGCAGGTCCGCGCCGCCGTGGCCCGGCTGAACATCCACTGGGTGTTCCTGGGCAGGCCCGCGGCGCCGCCGGACCCGCCGTACACGTCGCCTGGCCTCGTGGGAATCGCCGAGCTGCCGTTCCTGCAGCAGGTGTACCGGAACTCGGACGCGGTGATCTACCGGATCAAGAGCTGACGCCTCAGCCGGCGACGACCTTCAGGCGGCGGCTCGACAGCCAGGCGGCACCCGCGGTGCCGCCCGCCGTGAGGAGGTCCGCGACGGTGAACATGACCCGCGAGGCCACGGCGAAGGCGGTGGCCTGGCCGACCGTGAGGCCGCTGGCCGTGAGGACGGCGACCTGGGCCACCTCGCGGACGCCGATGCCGCTGGGCAGGATGAAGGCGAAGGTCCCCACGGTCATCGCGACGGCCATCGCGCCGACGCACAGCACGAGACCGTTGAAGCCCGGCGCGCCGACGGAGTTGGCCAGCAGCCACAGGTGGACGCCCTGCAGGACCCAGGCCAGCGTCGAAGCGCCGAAGGTCTTGAGCACAACACCCCAGGTCAGGGGGCGTTCGAGGGGCGGGCGGCGGAGCACGCGAAGCACCAGCGAGGTGCCCCAGGTCAGCACGCGCGGGTGCAGCAGCGCCAACCCGACGGGAATCAGCACGAACAGCCACATCGCGCGCGGGCTGTTGCTGAACACCGCCGGCGCGGCCAGCAGCGACACGACCAGCGCCGACACGACGCCGACGCCCAGCTGGATCAGCGAGCCGGTGAAAATCCGGGCGCGGGCGAGCCCGGCCTTCCGGCCGAGCTCCATCTGCAGCAGGTACGCCCACACCGAACCCGGCACGTACTTGCCGAGGGAGCCGACCAGGCAGATCTGCGCGCCGCGGATGTAGCCGACGGGTTTGCCGAGGTCGTCGACCAGGACCTGCCAGCCCCAGGTCGACACCATGATCGCCAGTACCAGCGCGACGAGGCTGAGCACCGACGACTGCCAGGCCACATCGGACAGTGTGTGCCAGAACTCGGTCCAGTTGTCCGTGAGCGCCTTGGCCGCGAAGACCACCACGAGCACGATCGCGAGCCACCGCACCACGTCGAGGATCTTGGCCTTGGTCGACTTCGCCGCCTTCTTCGGCTGCGAAGGAGCCGGCGAGTCCTCCTCAGGCGTTCGAACGGTCGTCACTGACCAGTCTCCTCACAGCGCAACACTGACTCGTCACCGCTGGTCAGGCCTGTACCGTGACCAGACGGCTGAACTCGGCAAGCAGATCGTAACCGTCCCAGACGCCCGCGAACGTCAAGGCTGAGCCGAACGGCACCACCCGATCGACCCCGCGTCCGGCCAGCTCCGTCACGAACTCCACCAGCTCGTCGCGGGTGAAACCGAACTGGGCCACGGTCTGGTCCTTGCGCAGAACCAGTGGCACGAGTTCACCCAACGAGGCGAGGTGCGCGTTGGCGAAAGTGCCCGCGCCGAGCCACTCGCGCGGCATCACGGTGGCGTCGGTGAGCTCCAGCGTCGCCAGGGAGTTGCCGTCGAACGAGATCGCGGACACGAGCCCGTCGACGGCCGCGCCGTAGGCCGACACGCGCTTCTGCACGGCCATCGCCGGCTCGGTCACGTGCTGCTTGGCCTCGAGCACCGACGCCAGCAGCGTCCGGAACTCCTCGCCCGCGGCCTTCGCGCCGGCCGCGTCGCCGACCCAGAACACCGCACGCGGCGACGAGCACGCGGCCTGGTCGAACCAGTACGAGTCGTTGTAGAAGCCCTCGGCCGCGCCCCGCCGCTGCTCGGGCGTGGCCTCCTGCCAGCCGCGCACCGACGCAACGGCGAACGACGATCGGTCCGGGAACGTGAGGTCACGCGCGTGCGGCGCCAGCGGGTACTTGCGCAGCGCGGCGACGGAACCGTCGCCACCCCAGATCACGCGCAGGTCGGCGGCCAGCGACAACGCGCCGCTGACCTCGTCGCTGCGGTCGTAGGTGACCATGCGCTGCGTCGCGCGGATGATCGCCGCCGACTCCGGGGAGACGTCGTCGAGCGCCGCGTTCAGCGCTTCCAGCACGGCCTCGGCCGCCCCGGCCGAGCGCGACGACACACGCACGACGTTCGAGTTCCCCGCGAGCGCCGAAAGGGCCCACGAGTACACGAAGATCGTGTCCACATTGGCCGGCGGCACGTGGAACACGAGCCCGCGCGGGAACCGCAGCGAGTCGCCCGTGGTTTCCAAAGTGGACAGTGCCTTCGCGAGTTCTCCCTTGCGCAGGAAGAAACCCAGCGAGGCCAGCTCCGGGTAACGGCGGGCAAGGGCGGGCGCGAGAAGCTTGCGCGCGAACTTCGTGACGAACTCGACCACACGCGGGTCGCCGACGGTCAGCCGGCCGCCCTCAGGCTCGAGACGCACCTCGTCCAGCAGCGCACCGACCTCGACCGGCTCCGCGATCGGGAACCGCTGCTCCAGCGAAGTCATGCGGCAGCCCCCGAGAACGTGTCCGAACAACCCCGTGCCTCGGCCTTCGGGAGCCGTCCCAGTACGGAGAAGTGCTTGCCGGGCCAGTCGCCGTCGTCAATGCCGTTGTACACACCGAGGTCCTCGGTCAGCAGCACGTGCCCGGGGTAGGAGCGCGGCAGCGTCGAGACGACCTCGATCACGCCCGGCTTGCCCACCGGCTGCTCCCGCCACGTCTCCGGGTCTCGGATCACGACGTCGGCGAAATCCGGGCAGTACAGGGAGTTCCCCGACGGTCCTTCGAGGAACACGGTGCCGATCTGCTCGATCATCCCGTAGTAGTTGTGGATCCGAGTCAGGCCGGTGTCCTCTTTGAACCGACGGCGGAACTCGGTGTTGTCCACGGCGCGGTCGATGAGCTTCTTCCAGCCACCGGAGTGGATGAGGATGCCGTTCGACAGGTCCAGCCCGTGGTCGCGCGCCACCTCGTAGAGGTAGAGCCACACCATGAACGTGAACCCGAAGATCAGGAACGGCTTGTCCCCGTACTCGGCGAGGAACTTCTTCACCGCCTCGACGTCGGGCTGGTCGTTCTCGTCGAGCACGTACGTGTGCTTGCGGCCGAAGTTGGCCATGCCCAGCACTCCGGCGCCGCGCGCGGAGAACGAGCGGCGGTTCTTGATGATGCCGATGGTGTCGACCATCAGCATCGGCAGCCGCTCGCCACCCAGGACCTCCTGCAGCGTCGCGCCGAGCTGCTTGGTCTGCGCGCCCGCCGCGTCCTTGTCCAGGTAGATGCGCGACGCGCCGGCGCCGGTGGTGCCAGAAGACGTGAGCGTCTTGAACACCTCGTCGTCCGGAATGGACTTGAGGTCGTGGGTCTTGAACATGCGCACCGGCAGCCACGGCAGGTCCGCGATCGTGGCGAACGGCGCGTTCGGCGCGATTCCGAGCGACGTCAGGATCCGGTCGTAGCCCTCGGAGCTCGCGCGGTGGTGCGCGGTCAGCTCCGCGAGCTCGGGAAGCAGCAGCGCCTCCCGCTCGGCCTGCGAGCGCGTGAACACACTCATACCCGTCCTTCCAACGACCGGTAGTCGATCTTCCCGCTGGCCAGCAGCGGCACCGTGTCGATCGGCCGCACGTCGAACCCGCTGGTGTGCAGGTGCAGCCGCTCCGACAACGCGCGCGACGCGTCCTTGCAGATCGCCTTCGCGCCGTCGCCTTCGGGCAGCTCGGCCCACAACACGACCTTGTCACCGGCCGGCACGGCCGCCACCACGTCGATGCCCACCGCGGCCTGGCGCACGGCCTGCTCCAGGTCGTCGAGGCTCACGCGGTTGCCGAACACCTTGCCGATGCGCTTGAGCCGCCCGGTGATGAACAGGTACCCCTCTTCGTCGAGGTACCCGAGGTCGCCGGTGGCGAGCAGCCCGCCGCACTCGTCGTCCGCGGCCAGCCCGGCCTCGTCGTCGGCGTACCCCATCATCACGTTGGGGCCACGGTAGACGACCTCACCGACGATCTTGGGGTGTGTGGTCTCGACCCCGTCGTCGCGGCGCACCGAGAACGCGCCGCCGGGCAGCGCCGGACCGGCGGAGCCGATCTTGTCGGCGAGGCGCTCGGCGGGCACGGTGGTCATGCGCGGCGAGGCCTCGGTCTGGCCGTACATCACGTACATCCGGCCGCCGACCGCGCGCATCTTGTCGTTGAACTCCACCACCAGCTCGTCGCGCAGCTTGCCGCCGGCCTGCGTCAGCGTGCGCAGCGTCGGGTACTTCGCGGGGTCGAACTTGAGGCGCCGCAACATTTCGTAGTGGTACGGCACGCCGGACAGCGACGTGATGCCGTACTCGTTCACCGCGTCCCAGAATCCGCGGCCGAGCACGCCGGACGCTTCGATCACCACGGTCGCGCCACGCACGAGGTGCGAATTCAGCACCGAAAGGCCGTAGCTGTAGTGCAGCGGCAGGCAGGTGGGGGCGATCTCGTCGGCATCGACGTGCAGCACGTCGGCGATGGCCTCGGCGTTGGCGAGCAAGCCGTTGCGCGACAGGCGCACGAGCTTGGGGTTGCCGGTGGAACCACTCGTCGGCAGCAGCACGGCGAGGTCGGGGTGCGGTTTCACGCCGTCGGCCGACTCGCGCAGCCAGTTCTCGCCGGACACCGTGTAGCCCTCGGGCGCCGGGGCGTCCGGCGCGGCCAGCACGGCGGCGGGCCGGAAGCGCGTGATCAGGCCCGCGAGCACGTCGGCGTCGAGCGCCGGGTCGATCAGCGCCACCGCGCGGTGGGCCTCGACGGCGCCGAGGTACCGCAGCACGCTCGCCAGGTCGACGGACATCCGCGCGAACAGCACACCCACCGGCAGCTCACCGAGCGCGGCCGCGACGCGCGCGACCTCCGCGTCCAGCTCGTCGCCCGCCAGCGTGCGGCCCCCGGCCGCGTCGACCAGCCGGGCACCCGCACCCCACAGCGTCACAGCACCAAGCCTCCGTCGATCCCCAGCACCTGTCCGGTGACGAAGGACGCCTCGTCGCTGACCAGGAAGCGGATCGCCTTCGCGACCTCTTCCGGCTTGCCCAGCCGGCCCAGCGCCGTGTCCTCGATGCGCCCGGCGATGACCTTCTCGCCGAGGTGGGACGTCATGTCGGTCTCGATGACCCCGGGCGCGACGGCGTTGACCCGGATGTTGTGCCGGCCCAGCTCCTTCGCGGCGGACCGCGCGATGTTGCCCACGGCGGCCTTCGAAGCGGCGTACGCGGTCTGGCCCGCGCTGCCGTTCTCGCCGACGATCGAGGCCAGCACGACGATCGCACCGGACTTGCGCCGGCTCATCACCCGCGACGCGGCCTGCACGGTGTTGATCGTGCCGCCGACGTTCGTGCGCAGCATGCGGTCGACCAGGTCCTCGCTGATCATGCCGAGCAGCGCGTCTTCGAGGATCCCGGCGTTGGCGACCACGACGTCGAGCGCGCCGTGCTCCTTCGCCACCCCGCGCACCAGCGACGAGACCGCCTTGGCGTCGGTGACGTCGAGCGCCAGGCCGGCGGCGGCGCCGGCCTCGGCGGCGATCTCCTTCGCCCGGGCCTCGTCGCGGCCGGTCAGCACCACCGTCGCGCCGGCTTCGACGAGCGCGCGCACGGTGGCCAGCCCGATCCCCCGCGTGCCACCCGTGACGAGCGCGACGCGACCGGTCAGGTCAGTCATTCTTCGACCGCAGGTCGGTGACCATGTCCACGGCGACCTTGAAGCTCGACATGTCGATGACCTGGTCGGTGTCGAACTCGACGTCGAACTCGTCCTCGATGGCCGCGACGAGCGCCATGTGGCCGACGGAGTCCCACGCCTCGATGTCGCGGTACTTCAGGTTCTCGACGTCGAGTTCGGCACTGTCGCCGTCGAGGTCCAGCGCCTCGACGAAGACCTCGCGAAGCTTGGGGGCGATTTCCGACATCTTCACAGCTCCTAGTGTTCGTCGCGCGGGCGAGCGTCCCACGCCTTGACCAAGGTAGAGAGGTCGTCGGGCAGGCCGGCGGCCGGGAGGTCGCCCTTGCCCTTCACCCACGGCGAGAGGGCTTCGACGGTGGCCTCGTCCAGGCCACGCCGGGACAGGCCCACGACGTTGACGCCCGTCGCGCGCGCCGGGTTGCCCACCGTGATCGTGAACGCACCCACTTCGCGGCGGACCGCCGAACCCATGCCGACCATCGCCCCGGGGCCGATGCTGCCGCCCTGGTGGACCACCGTGCTCATGCCGATGTTCGCGAACGACCACACGTGCGTGTGGCCGCCGAGCAGCACGTTGCACGCGAGCGTGACCTGGTCGTCGACCAGCACGTCGTGGCCGATGTGGCTGCCGCGCAGCACGTAGCACTCGTCGCCGAGGGTCGTGGCGCGCCAGGTGCCCTGCTGGATGCTCGTGTACTCGCGCACGCGGTTGCGGCTGCCGACGACCACGCCGTGGCCGTCGAGCGCGGGATCACCGGCCGGCGCCGTCTCCCACGCGACGGGGTGCGGGCCGCCGCGGTCCTCGCCCGGCGTGCCGATGGTCACGTGCGGACCGATCCAGTTGCCGTCGCCGATCCTGGTCGGCCCGACGATCACCGTGTACGGTCCGATGACGTTGTCGTCGCCGAGCTCGACACCTTCGCCGATCACCGCGGTGGGGTGGATCCGGTTGGCCACTGGTCGTCCGTTCCGTTTCGTGGCCGCTGTCGGGTCCGAGCGGCCTGGGGTCTGGGGCAGGCGGCGGCGCCCGGTAACGTGTGGCCCGCGTTCACGCAGGGCGGCCGGGCGCAGAACCGGCGGCTCTCCGGCCTCGCGGCCTGAGCGCACTGCACTGTACCGGACGCATCGAAATCGCCTGCCGAGAGAGACTGCCGATGATCCCCATTACCGTGGTCGACGTCCGTGACGCGGAAGACCTCGTCGTCGAGGTGCTGCGATCCGGCGCCATCGCACAGGGGCCGATGGTCAAGCGCTTCGAGGACGCCTTCGCGCACGTCGCGGGCACGAAGCACGCCATCGCCGTGAACAACGGCACCACCGCGTTGGTCGCCTCACTGCAGACGCTGGACCTGGCACCGGGTGACGAGGTGATCACCTCTCCGTTCACGTTCGTCGCGACGCTGAACGCGATCCTGGAGGCCGGCGCCACCGTCCGGTTCGCCGACATCCGGCGCGACGACTTCGCGATCGACCCCGACGCCGTGGGCGCGGCCATCACCGACCGCACCAAGGTCCTGATGCCGGTGCACCTGTACGGCCAGACGGCGGACATGGGCAAGCTCGCCCCGCTCGCCGCGGAACGCGAGCTGCGGATCATCGAGGACTCGGCCCAGGCGGTCGGCGCGTCGTTCGAGGGCCGCGCCGCCGGCTCGTACGGCATCGGCTGCTTCTCGCTGTACGCCACGAAGAACGTGACCACCGCCGAGGGCGGCGTGATCACCACGGACGACGACGTGCTGGCCGACAAGCTGCGCGTGCTGCGCAACCAGGGCATGCGCGCCCGCTACCAGTACGAGATGGCCGGCCACAACTACCGGATGACGGACCTGCACGCGGCCGTGGGCATCCCGCAGCTGGAGAAGCTCGACCAGCTCACCGCGGCCCGCCAGGCCAACGCGAAGCGGCTGTCGGAGGGGCTGGCGGGCACGCCGGGCCTCGACATCCCGCAGGTCCTGCCCGGCCGCGAGCACGTGTGGCACCAGTACACCGTGCTGGTGGGCCCCCACGCGATGCTCTCGCGCGACGAGCTGGCCGCCGCGCTCACCGAGCGCGGCATCGGCAACGGGATCTACTACCCCAAGATCGTGTTCGACTACGACTGCTACCGCGGCCACCCGCTGATCCCGGGCGCCGACGTGAGCGACTTCCCGGTCGCCTCGGCCGTCGCGGCGCAGGCGCTTTCGCTGCCGGTGCACCCGCACCTGACCGACGGGCAGCTCGACAAGATCATCGAGACGGTTCGCGAGGTGCTCGGCGCATGACCCACCGCATCGCCCTCATCGGCACGGGCAACATGGGTTCGCTGCACGCGCGCGTGCTGGCGGCCAACGAGCGCGTGGAACTCGTCCGCGTGATCGACCCGCGCGAGGAAGCCGGCCGCACCGTCGCCGAGCGCTACGAAACCCAGTGGACGCCCGAGATCGGGTCACTGTCCGATGTGGACGCCGTGGTGCTCGCGTCGGCCACGGAGGCGCACTACGACCTCGCGCAGGAGATCCTCGGCCAGGGCAAGCCGATGCTCGTCGAGAAGCCCGTGTGCAACAGCCTCGAGCTGTCGCAGGACATCGTGGCGCTCTCGGAGCAGAAGGACGTGCCGCTGATGTGCGGCCTGCTCGAGCGCTACAACCCGGCCGTGATGACGGCCCGGGCGCTGGTCAACGAGCCGGTGCACCTGATGGCGCGCCGCCACGGCCCGTACGCGCCGCGCATCAAGACCGGCGTCGCGTGGGACCTGCTGGTGCACGACGTCGACCTGGCGATCCAGTTCTTCGGCGGCGCCACGCCGGCGCGCGTCACGTCGGGCGCGGGTTACTTCCACCCGAACTCGGTGGAGGGCGCGGAGGACACCATCGAGACGGTGCTGTCGTTCCCGACCGGCCTGGCCACGGTGTCCGCGTCGCGGCTGGGCCAGCGCAAGGTGCGGTCACTGGTCGTGTCCGAACTGGACCGGCTGATCGAGATCGACCTGCTGCGCCGCGACGTCACGATCTACCGGCACGTGTCGCACGACTCCGTGACGCCGGACGGCCTCGGCTACCGGCAGCAGACCGTGATCGAGATCCCCGAGCTGGTCACCGCACGCGAGCCGCTGGCCACGCAGCTGGAGCGCTTCCTCGACCTGCTCGAGGGCAAGATCGACGCCGACGTGGAGCGTGACCTGATCCTGCCGTCGCACCACGTGGTGGCGCAGGTGCTGACGCAGGCCGCGGCTTAGCAGTCATTTGGTGAGGCGGGTGCCGTCCTTGCCGTACGCGACCAGCGGGGTCAGTACGGCGGGGTCGGGCACTTCGCGCTGGTCGAACCAGAACACGACCACGTTGGGGTCGACGCTCCACGAAGCGGTCTTCGCCAGTACCGGCTTGCCGTGCACGGTGCTGACGATCTTCACCGCGGGGCCGGAGAAGTAGCCGTACACGGGCACCCAGGTGCCGCCGGCTTCCATGCCGCCCGCGGTGGCGTGGAAGCCGAACGAGCGGTCGGCGCCGCGGATCTCGTTGCTGGCGTAGAGCGACCGGTAGCCACCGTTGGTCTGGACCGCGGCCATGATGCCGAAGTGGACGTCGGTCAGGGCCGCGTTGTCGTCGATCTTGGTCGCGTAGAAGACGAGCTCGCCACTGGCGGTCTTGATGCCGGTGTGGATGACGTCGCCGTAGGGCTGGATCGCTGACGTCGGCGGCTGGTCGATCGCCGAGCTCGGCGGTGGCGCGTTGGTCGGCCGAGCACCGTCAGACGCGAGCGGGCCGCTGGTCGTCGGAGCCGGCGGCGCGGCGACGGGCACCTTCGCCGGCTCGGCCGGCGTCCGCAGGGCGACGGCTCCGAACACGATCCCGACGACGGCCGCCACCGCGGCGGCCGCTCCCGCACCCGTGGCGATCCTGCGGCGACGACGGATGCGCCGGCCCTCGGTGATGATCCGGCCCAGGTCGGGCGCGGCGAACGGCTGGTCGGGCTGTTCGCGCAAGGCGGCGCGCAGCTTGTCGAGGTCGTTCACCGCCCACTCCCTCCGATCAGCACGTCTTCCGGCCCGGCGTCCACCCGCAGCTTCGCGAGCGCCCGCGAGTTCGTGCTCTTGACGGTACCCACCGACACGCCCAGTTCATCGGCGACCGCCTGTTCCGGCAGGTCGAAGAAGTGCCGGAGCACCACCACGGCCCGCTCGCGACCCGTCAGCCGCGCCAGCGCGGACGTGAGCCACTCCCGCTGCGTCACCGCCTGCGCGACGTCCTGGCCCGTCGGCCGCTCCGGCACCTCCTCCGAGGCGTATTCCCGCAGCGGGCGGCGCCAGCCGTCGATCACGTGGTTGACCAGCACCGTCCGGGCATACGCGTACGCGTCCTTGCGGCGCACCCGCGCCCACGCGGCGTACGTGCGGGTGAACGCGGTCTGCGCGGCATCTTCGGCCTGGTGGCGATCCCCGGTCAGCAGGAACGCGGCATGCGTGAGCCGGCTCGACGAGGCCCGCACGAACTCGACGAACTCGTCGTCACTGCGCGCCACCCGCGTACCCCCGATCTCCACGTCTACGGGACGGCTGGGTGCACGCGAGGTTGCCGCCGCCAGAGCTTTTGCACGCGACCCGCGATGAGCGCGTCCAGGTCCAGCACGACGGGCACACCCGCGACATCGAGCTCGACTTTGCCGGAGTGTTCGCTGCTTGGTGACCTGGTCGGTGCGCTTGGTGCCCTCGGACAGTGATCAAAACTACCGTCCGCGTTCACCGGTCACCTCAACGCTACCCGCTGAAGTCGCCCGCCGGGGAGCCCCAGCCGCCGGCGTCGTCCGACAGTGCGCGGCGGCGGGCGTTCTCCGCCCGGACGCGGTCCACTTCGGACTGGATGTACTCCTCGTCGTAGCGCTGGAAGACGCGCGCGGGGTTGCCGGCCACGAGGGTGCGCGGTGGGACGTCCTTGGCGACCACCGAGTTGGGCTGCACGGTGGCGAAGTCGCCGATCGTCACGCCCGCCATGATGACGACGAGGCCGCCGATGAAGCAGCCCTTGCCGATCTTCACGGGTTTGCGCTCGATGAGGTCGCTGCCGGAGTGGTTCTGCAGCGTCATGTTCGCGAGCCAGCTCGAGTGCGTGAAGATGAGGGTGTTGAGGCCGATGCTGGTGTGCTCGCCGATCTCCAGGCCGCCGCTGGCGTCGAGGGTCGCGCCTTCGCCGATCCAGCAGTGCTCGCCCATGGTGAGGTTCTCGGGGCTCACGATCTTCACGCGCTCGCGCACGCGGCACGACTCGGGCAGCCCGAAGAAACGAGCCCGTTCGGCATCGTTCATGTACTGCGCGACGAGGTCGTTCAGGATCATCGGCCGCAGGCGGTTGCTGCGGTCGTCATCGAAGAACATCGTGGTCCGCCACCAGTTTCGTGAAGACGCGCAGGTGCTCCTCGGCCACGACGTCGAGGCCGAAGTTGGCCTGGACCATGGCGCTTTCGCGCTGCGCGATCCGCGAGCGGAGCTCCGGGTCGTCCAGCAGCGACAGCACGGTCTCCGCCACCGCCTCGGCGTCGTCCGGGCGCACCAGCAGGATGTTCTCGCCGTTGCGCAGCTCGATGCCCGGGTAGTTGTCCTCCGTGACCGACGCGATGGTGGCCGTGCCGGACAGCATCGCTTCGAGCGACGCGGTGCCGCAGCCGCCGTTGAGGTCGTGGGTCACGATGTCGGCCGCCGCGAAGTACGCCGGCACGTCTTCCTTCGGCACCGCACCTGTCACGACCAGGGCTTCGGCCACGCCGAGCTCTTCGGCGCGCTTGAGGAACGCGTCGTGGTAGACGCGCCCGACGATCACCACGCGCACACCCGGGTGCCGTTCGAGGACCGCGGGCAGGGCCTCGATCAGCGGCAGCCGGTTGCGCAGCGGGATCACGTGGCCGAGCGACACGATCACCGGCCCGTCACCCAGCTCCAGCTCGGCGCGCACGTCCTTCGTCACCGGCTTGGCGAAGTTGCCCGTGTCCACGGCGATCGGGAAGTACTCGGAGTTCGCGTCGCTCGTGCCGTAGCGCTCGACGCAGTAGTCCACGCCGAGCTTGTCGAGGATGACGTAGCGCGGCCGGATGTACTTCAGCACCGGCTTGACCAGCACCGCGTCGAGCATCCGGAACACGCGCGAGTACAGCTTGTTGTCGCTGATCAGGAGCGTGTGGATGGTCAGCAGCACCGGCAGCTTGTGCCGCCGCGCGTAGAACCCGGCCAGCCAGGACAGGTCGAAGAACTGGCCGTGCAGGTGCACCGCGTCGGGCTTGAACTCGTCGAGCAGCTTCCGCAGCCGCCGCCAGTTGCCCGGCTTCAACGACGCGAAGCTCATGTCGAAGTCGATCGACAGGCCGAGCTGCGGCATCTTTGCCGCGGGCAGCCGCACGATGCGGTAGCCGTCGCGCTGCTCGTCGGCCGGCGCGTCGCCGTAGGCCGCCGTGATCGCAAGGACCTCGTGGCCGGCCGCCGCGTACTCGCCCGCCAGCGACGCCGACATGTGGGCGCTGCCGCCCACGCGGGGCGGGAAGAAGTTGTTCACCACCGCGATGCGCATCGCACGTCCTCGGGCCGGGCCCGCGGTGGCATTCACTCGGAATCCCTGACCAAAGCCCGCATGCCCTCTTCGACGGTGATGGTCGGCTCCCAGCCGAGCATTTCGCGCGCCCGCGTGATGTCCGCGGCGCGGCGGGACACGAGCACGTCGCGCTCGTTGAACTGCGGCTGCACGTCGACGCCCACGGCCTCGATGAGGATCTTCGCCAGCGTGGCGATGGAGGTGTCGACGCCGGTGCCGATGTTGATCGGCAGGTTCGACCGCTCCGACTCCAGCGCGGCGACGACCGAGCGGGCCAGGTCGCTCACGTGCACGAAGTCCATCGACTGGTCGCCGCGGCCGTCGATGATCGGCGGCTGGCCGGCGCGCAGGCGCTGGATGAAGTGGTTGATCACCGACGTGTAGTAGGCCTCGATCTTCTGGCCCGGGCCGTACACGTTGAAAAAGCGCAGCGCGTTCCAGGACAGGCCCTTGGTGCGCTCGTAGAAGCCCAGCAGGTCCTCGCCGGCGCGCTTGGAGATGCAGTACGGCGTGAGCGGGCGCAGCTCGTCGTCCTCGTGCATCGGCAGGCGCTTGGGCTCGCCGTAGACCGAGGCGGTGGACGCGAAGACCAGACGCTCGACACCCTCGTCGGCGGCCGCGGCGAAGACGTTGTGGTTGCCGGTCATGTTGATGTCGATCGACTCGTGCGGGTCGGCGATCGACTTGTTGATCGAGACCGTGGCGAAGTGGATCACGTGCGAGCAGCCGCGGATGGCCTCGCGCACCGCGCCGCCGTACCGCACGTCCTTCTCGACCAGCTCGACCTTGCCGGTGGCCACGAAGTCGTTCACGCGAGCCCGGTCACCGCGGGTCATGTTGTCGAAGATGCGGACGGTGTACCCGCCGTCCAGCAGCAGCGGGATGACGTGCGCGGCGATGAACCCACCGCCGCCGGTGAAGAACACCTTCTTCTCGGACATGGTCGCGGTCTCTCCTCGGTCGGCGGTGTCTTCGGCGGTCACGGTCTTCGGGCTTCAGCTGAGGGCGTTGACGGCTTCGCGCACGGTCGTCACCACGCGATCCACCTCGGCTTCGGTCAGCTCCGCGTGCATCGGGATCGCCAGCTGCCGGCGGAACGCGTCAGCCGAGACAGGCAGCGGCTGCTGCTCGCCGTATACCGGCTGAAGGTGTGAAGCGTACGTCCCGAAGTTGCACTGCACGCCCTGCTCCCGGATGCGCAGCGCCAGCGCGTCGCGGCTGACCTCGGGCGCGACGGTGAGCAGGTAGGCCTGCCACGGGTGCTCTCGGTCGGGCAGCTCGGCGGGCGCGGTCAGCGCGTCGACGTCGGCGAACGCCTCGTGGTAGCGCTTCGCCACGGACCGGCGGGCAGCGAGCAGGTCGGGCAGCCGGTCGAGCTGCACGCCCATGATGGCGGCCTGGATGTCCGACAGGCGGAAGTTCCAGCCCAGCTCGTGGAACTCGGGGACCGGCAGCGTGCCCGAGCCCTCGCGGCTGATGGCCGGCTCGATGCCGTAGGTGTGCATCTTGCGCGCGTGGGCGATGAGGTCTTCGCGGTTCGACACGAGCGCGCCGCCCTCGCCCGCGGTGATGCCCTTGCGGCCGTGGAAGGAGAACGCGGCGAGGTCGGCGAGGCTGCCGGCCGGGCGCGTCTTGTAGGTGGCGCCGGCCGAGCAGGCGGCGTCCTCGAACAGCCACAGGCCGTGTTTGTCGGCGATGGCCCGGTACTCGTCGAAGTCGCCCGGCAGACCGGCGACGTCCACGGCGAGGATGCCGACCGTGCGCGGTGTGATCAGGGCTTCGATCGCGGCCGGGTCGGCGCTGAAAATGTCGGGCCGGATGTCGGCGAACACGGGCTTGCCGCCCGCCTGCAGCACGGCGTGGCCGGTGGCGGGGAACGTGTAGTCGCCGACGATGACCTCGTCGCCCGGCTGCACGCCCAGCACCTTGAGGCCGAGGAACAGCGCGGCGCCGCAGCTGCTGGTGGTCAGGGCGTGCGTGGTGCCCGTGACCTGCGCGAACCGCTCCTCGAAGCGGCGGCACGCGGGACCGGCGCCGGCGAGCCAGCCCGAGCGGAACACCTCGGCGACCGCCGCCAGCTCCTCCTCGCCGACCGTCGGCCGTCCGAGCAGCACCTGTTGGTCGGCCGGTTGTCCAGACATCCCCACTCCAGTTTGTTCCTCGCGCCACCACGCGTTGCGCAAGCTCGCCCCGAAGTGTAGAGACGCGCTCCGCCGAGCCGGGCGTGGGGACGAAACCTGCCGGTAACGGGCGCGCGAGCGCCTAGTCTTGCCGCATGCGGATCGGGGTTCTGGGGGCGGTCACGGCGTGGGACGCCGCGGGCGAGCCGGTCGTCGTCGGGGGTCCCCGGGTGCGGGCGCTGCTGGCGCAGCTCGCGCTGGAGGCGGGCCGGTTCGTGCCGGCGGAGCGGCTCATCGACGGCCTCTACGGCGAAGAACCGCCGGACGGCGCGGCCAACGCGCTGCAGTCCCAGGTGTCACGGCTGCGCAGCGCGTTGAAGACGGTGGCGCCGGTGGAGTTCACGGGCGCGGGCTACCGGCTCGTGGTGGAACCCGACGAGGTCGACGTCCACCGGTTCGAGCGGTTGGCCGGCGACGGGCGGCGCGAGCTGGCGGCAGCCGACGCCACGCGCGCGAGCGACCTGCTCGGTGAAGCGTTGGCGTTGTGGCGCGGGCCGGCGTTCGCCGACGTGACCGAAGCGCCCTTCGCGGCAACGCAGACAACGCGTCTGGAAGAGCTGCGAGCGGACGCGGCGAGCGACCGCGTCGACGCCGAGATCACGCTGGGCCGCGCGGCAGAGGTGCTCGACGAGCTGCGGGCGGCCGTCGTCGCCGCGCCGCTGCGCGAGCGTTCGCGCACCCAGCTCGTGCGGGCGCTGCACGCGGCGGGCCGTTCGGCCGAGGCGCTGGCGGCGTTCGAGAACGCGCGCCGCACCCTGGCCGACGAGCTCGGCGCCGATCCCGGACCCGAGCTGGCCGAGGCGCACCTGGCCGCGTTGCGCAGCGAGCCGCCAGCCGCGTCTTCGCCATTGCCCGCGCAGCTGACCAGCTTCGTGGGCCGCGACGGCGAGCTGCGGCAGGTCGGCGAGCTGCTGCGGCACGCGCGGCTGGTGACGTTGCTGGGGCCGGGCGGCACCGGGAAGACACGGCTGGCCGTGGAGGTCGCGACGGCGCACGCCGGGTCGGCGGCGTTCGTGGAGCTGGCGCCGCACGTCGCGGACGACGTGGGGCAGGCCGTGCTGAGTGCGCTGGGCCTGCGCGAAGGTGCGTCGCCGCTGCGGGGTTCGGGCGGGCAGGACCCGGTGGACCGGCTGGTGTCGGCGTTGCGCGACCAATCGACGTTGCTGGTGCTGGACAACTGCGAGCACGTGGTCGACGCGGCCGCGCGGCTGCTCGCGCGCCTGCTGCCCGCGTGCCCCGGCCTGCGCGTGCTCGCGACGAGCCGGGAGCCACTCGGCATCACCGGTGAGCAGCTGGCACCCGTACCGCGGCTCGCGGTGCCGCCGCCGGGCACGCCCGCGGCCGAGGCGCTGGGGTTCCCGGCCGTACGGCTGTTCGCCGATCGCGCCGCCGCGAGCGACCCGGCGTTCCGCGTGGACGAGGACACGATCGGCGACGTCCAGCACATCTGCGCGGCGCTCGACGGCCTGCCGCTCGCACTGGAGCTGGCGGCGGCGCGCGTGCGGACGCTGCCCGTCGGCGAGATCGCCGCCCGGCTGGACAACCGATTCCACCTGCTCGCGCGCGGCAGCCGCACGGCCGAGACGCGGCACCGTTCGCTGCGCGGCGTCGTCGAGTGGAGCTGGGAGCTGCTGGACGACGACGAACGCCGGCTCGCGCGCCGGCTCACCGTGTTCTCCGGCGGGGCGACGCTGGCGGCGGCCGAGCTCGTCTGCGATGTGCCGGACACCGTCGACCTGTTGCCGGGACTGGCGGACAAGTCACTGGTCGAGACCACAGGCGACCGCTATCGCATGCTGGAGACGATCCGCGCGTTCTGCGCGGAGAAGCTCGCGGGCGCGGGCGAAACGGCGCGGTTCGAGGCGGCACACGCGTCGGCCTTCCTGCGGCTGGCCGAGGAAGCCGACCCGTTGCTGCGCACCGCCGACCAGCTGCGCTGGCTCGACCGGCTCGACGCGGAGTACGACAACCTCGTCGCCGCGCTGCGGTGGTCGACGGACGCGGACCTGCCCACGGCGTTGCGGCTGACGGCCGCGCTGGCCACGTACTGGTGGATGCGCGGCCGGCGCTACGAGGGCGCGATGCTGTCGCTGGAGGTCGTGAAGCGCTGCGGCCCGGTGGCTCCCGAGGGGTACGAGGAGCAGTTCCTCATGTGCGTGCTCAACGCGATGTCCGGCGCCCCGGGCCACGACGCGACGCTGCCGTATCAGTCCACAGTGGAGCGTTATGCGCTCGATGTCGCCTGGGCGCCAAGGCATCCGACACTGAGCCTGCTACTGGGCGTGGTGATCGGCCCGCCCGCCGACGAGGAGACGCTCTTCACCCGCAGCAGCATCATGGCCGGCGGCGACCCGTGGAGCAGCGCACTCGTGCCGATGGGCTCCGGCCTGCGCGCGATGCTGACCGGCGACCTCGACGAGGCCGAGACGAAGCTGCGCGAGGGCGAGTCCCGCTACCGTGCCCTCGGCGAACGCTGGGGCCTGTCGATGTCGCTCGACCACCTGTCGCAGCTGCTCACCTGGCGCGGCCGCTGGGACGAGGCCATGGCCGCCATGACCGAGTCCATGGACCTCATGCAGCAACTCGGCGCGGCCGACGACTACGCCGACCTGCTCTGCCGCCGCGCCGACAGCCGCGCCCTCCGCGGCGACGTCACCGGCGCCCGCGAGGACTACTCGCGCGTGATCTCGCTGGCCCGGCGCTCGGGCATGCCGGAGACGCGCGCTTCGGGCTACGTCGGCCTGGCGGCTCTGGCCCGCCGCGACGGGGACTTGGCGGGGGCCCGTTCGCTGGCGGAGCGCGCGTTGGCCGAGTGCACCAGCGGCTCCTTCTCGGTCGCCGCCGTCCGCGGCGCGGCAACCATCGCGCTGGGCTGGGTCTCCGTCGCGTCGGGCCACGCCTCGGAAGCCCGCGCCCTCATGCGCGAAGCCGTGGAGGCGGCGCACCAGTGGCAGGACAGCACCGTGCTGGCCTCGGCCCTGGAGTGCGTCGCGGGCGCGGCGTTGCTGGACGGCCACGCCGAGGAAGCCGCCCTGCTGCTCGGCGCCGCCGTCGCCGCCCGCGGCACGGAAGTCGCGGGCCAACCGGACGTCGCCGAAGTGGCCGACCGGGCCCGCGCATTGCTGGGCACGGACTACGACCGGTACTACGCCAGCGGCCGGGAGCTTCCGGTGCAGAAAGCATTGACGGCGGCGGGGATCGCTCCTTAACCCCTTGCTGACCTGCACTGTCAGCCATGGTGCGTCGTTCGTGCGTGAGTCGTCAGTGGGGCTCGGCAGCGTGAGGGCCAGGAGCGAACCACGGAGGCCCACCATGACCATCACCGCCGCATCGACCGCGCCGGCGAGAACGCTGACGCCAATGCGCAAAGCCGCCATCATCGGTGTCTGCGTGCTCGTGCAGATACTCACGGCCGTCGACCTGACGGTGCTGCACCTGGCGATCCCGGCGTTGTCCGAGTCGCTGCGGCCGACGACCACGCAGGCGCTCTGGATCGCCGACGGGTACGGGTTCGCGTTGGCCGGGCTGCTGATCACGGCGGGCAACGTCGGGGACCGCATCGGGCGGAAGAAGCTGTTGCTCGCCGGCGCGGCCGTGTTCGGGCTGGTGTCGGTGGCCACCGCGTACGCGCCTAGTGCCGAGTTGCTGATCGGGCTGCGGATTCTGCTCGGCGCGAGCGCGGCGACGCTGATGCCGTCGACGCTGTCGATCCTTCGCAACACCTTCACCGGCAAGGAACGCACGGCGGCGATCGGTGTGTCGAGCGGGCTGACGATCCTCGGGTTCGGCCTCGGCCCGCTCATCGGCGGCGCGCTGCTGAGCCACTTCTGGTGGGGTTCGGTGTTCCTGATCAACGTGCCGGTGGTGATCGTGCTGATCGCGGTCGGGATCTTCGTGCTGCCGGAGTCGCGCAACCCCGCGCCCGGGCGGCTGGACGGCGTCAGTGTCGCGCTGTCGCTCGTCGGCATCCTCGGCGTGGTCTACACCATCAAGGAGATCGCGTACGAAGGCCTGAACCACTGGGACGTCTACGCGGCGGCGATCCTCGGCGTCGGCAGCCTGCTCGTGTTCGTGCTGCGCCAGCCGCGGCTGCCCGAGCCGCTGATGGACCTGCGGCTGTTCCGCAACCGCGCCTTCTCCGCGACGGTCGTGACCACCGTGCTCGCCATGTTCGCGCAGCTGGCGGTGAGCGTGATCTCCACGCAGTACTTCCAGCTCGTCAACGGGTGGTCGCCCCTGAAGTCGGGGCTGGCGGGCCTGCCGGGCATGGGCGGTGCGCTGATCGGCGGCACGCTCGGCGCCGTGCTGATCAAGTCGCTCGGCCGGGCCGGCACGGTCACGCTCGGCTGCCTGGCCTCCGCGATCGGGTTCGCCCTCTACAGCCGCACGGACGTCGGCACGGCGTATCCGTACCTCGTGGTGACGATGGTGGTCTTCGGCATCGGTCTCGCGCTGATCCTCACCGTCGCGACGGACACCGTGCTCGGTGTCGTCCCGAAGCACCGCGCCGGCGCCGCTCGGCCATCTCCGAGACGGCCACGGAGCTCGGCGGCGCGCTGGGCATCGCGGTGCTCGGCAGCGTGCTCGGCTCGCTGTACCGCCAGGGCCTGCCCGCGGACGTCCCGGCGCCGGCCCGCGAGACGCTGGCCGGCGCGGCGCAGGTGTCCGCGCAGCTCCCGGCCGGTCCCGGGGCGCAGCTGCTGCACACAGCGCAGCACGCATTCATCGGCGGCCTGCAGGTCACGATGCTCGGCGCCGCGGGCCTGATGGTGCTGGTCGCGGGCGTGGCGTGGTTCGCGCTGCGCGGGGTGCCGAAGGTGCTGGACGAGGCCGAATAGACCACGCTCCGGTCCGCGGTGGGCGGAGGTCCACTTCGGACCGGAGTTCGTCAACGGGTCACCTGATCCGTGAAAAACCGCACTTCAGACCACTTGGGGCTACGCAAGCGACGCCCAGGTCGCGTAGCCTTTCCGTCCGTGCGTAACGTCGTGGTGATCGGTGGCGGAATCGTCGGCCTGGCCGTGGCCTGGGAGCTCTCCCGGCGGGGGCAGGACGTCACGGTGCTCGAGAAGGAGAGCCGCTGGGCGGCGCACCAGACGGGGCACAACTCCAACGTGGTGCACGCCGGCCTCTACTACAAGCCGGGCTCGTTCAAGGCGCAGATGTCCGTGGCCGGCAATCGGTCCATTGTGGACTTCGCCCGGCAGTACGGCGTGCCCGTGGAGGTGTGCGGGAAGCTCGTGGTGGCCACGAGCGAGTCGGAGCTGCCGGCCCTGAACACCCTCGCCGAGCGCGCCGAGGCCAACGGCGTGCCGGCCAAGAAGGTCACCCCCGCGGAGGCGCGCGAGTACGAGCCCGAGGTGGCGTGCGTCGGCGCTCTGCGCGTGGAGTCGACGGGCATCATCGACTTCCCGGCCGTCTGCGCCGCGCTCGTGCGCCTGCTCGACGAGGCCGACGCGGACCTGCGGCTCGACACCGAGGTCCTCGGCATCCGCCCCGGCGCCCACGGCGGGGTGGAGGTCGCCACCGCCACGGAGGTCATCCACGCCGACGCGCTCGTGAACTGCGCGGGCCTGCAGTCCGACCGCGTGGCCGAGCTGGCCGGCGTCACCCCGAGCGCGCGCATCGTGCCCTTCCGCGGCGAGTACTACGAGCTCAAGCCCGAGCGCCGCCACCTCGTGCGCGGCCTCATCTACCCCGTGCCCGACCCGACGCTGCCGTTCCTCGGCGTGCACCTCACGCGGATGCTCGACGGCAGCGTGCACGCCGGTCCCAACGCCGTACTCGCGCTGCGCCGCGAGGGCTACCGCTGGGCCGACGTGTCGGTGAAGGACCTCGCCGACGTCGCCCGCTTCCCCGGCGCGTGGCGGCTGGCGCGCAAGTACGCGTTTCCGACGGGGCTGGAAGAGGTGCTGCGCTCGTTCTCCAAGAAGCGCTTCGCCGCCAGCCTCGCCCGGCTCGTGCCCGCCGTGACGGAGGACGACATCGTCCGCCACGGCTCCGGCGTGCGCGCCCAGGCGCTGCGTCCCGACGGCTCGCTCGTCGACGACTTCCTCATCGAGACCGCACGCGACCAGGTTCACGTGCTCAACGCCCCGAGCCCCGCGGCGACGAGCGCGCTGGAGATCGCGAAGCACATCGCCGACCAGGTAGCCGCCTGAGCTGCGCGAACAAGTTCGCGGAAAGTTTTTGGGATTTCCGTGAACCGTCCGGCCCCCTCGTTCCGTGTGTTGGCCGCACGCGGAAGATCACGCTGGAGGTCCCGGAAGCCATGAACCACAACGCCTCGCACTTCGGTGAGCCGGCCACGACGTTCCTGAAGCCGAACAGCGGCCAGGGCCCGGCGGACCTGGGCCGCGTGGTTCAGGCGGTGGCCCGCCCCGGTGCGGCCCGGCCGCTGCGGGTCGACGTGGCCGGCGGTGGCCCGGTCGGGCTGATCTTCGCGTGCACGCTGCGCTCGATGCTGGGCGACAAGGTCAAGATCCGCGTGTTCGACCGCCGCTGGATGCGGCGTGACGGCCGCATCGCCTGGCAGGGCACGGCGGAGGGCAACAACCGTCGCGAGCAGGTCGTCACGCTGCAGAGCAACGTGTGGGGCCAGCTGCCGATGCTCGTGCGGCGCCGCCTGTTCACCCCCGGCAACTACTCGGAGATGTGGCCCCTCGGCCCCGACTCCCCCACGCACCGCGGCCGCCCGCGCAACATCAAGGTCCGCTGGATCGAAGACTGCCTGCTGGAGATGGCGCAGGACTTCTACGGCATCGAGCTCATCCCCGAGCCGTACGCGCAGCCGAAGACCTGGGACGGCCTCGACGTGCTCGCCATCTGCGACGGCGCCCGCTCGAAGACTCGGGAAGACCTCAAGGACGCGTTCGGCCCGTCGAGCCGCGACCTCTACTCCGTGGGCGGGGAGCCGCTCGACGAGACCGTGCTCGGCATCCGCATCAAGGGGAAGGTGCCCGACGAGCACACCGTGCCGCTCACCGTGTGCCAGAACCGCTTCCTGTTCAACTCGCTCGGCGGCGGCTTCATCAACATGCGCCTCACCGCCGAGGAGGCCTCGGAAGTCCTGGCCTACGGCGAAGACGGCCCGGTTCCGTGCATCGGCAAGTTCGGCTGCACCATGCGCCCGGACGGCGACAAGTTCGTGTGCGACCGCCACCGCTCGGTGTTCAAGCCGTCGGTGGACAAGCTGTCGTTCCTGTGGCCGCGCATCGCCGACGGGGTGAAGTTCTTCGGCGCGACGATGGCCGACATCGTGGGCATCACGTCGTTCAAGCTGGGCATGAAGCAGAACCCGAAGTTCACCGCGCAGCTCGCACCGTCCACGTACGCGTTCCTGCTCGGCGACGCGGCCAACTCGCTGCACTTCTGGCCGGGCCGCGGCCTCAACACCGGCGTGAAGAGCGTGCAGTCGCTCGCCGCGAACCTCGCGTCGCGCTGGGCCGGGCGGGCGTTCCGCGCCGCCGACTTCGCGCCGCACGAGGGCCTGATGCAGCAGCTGCAGTACCGCGAGAAGTCGCGCGCCTGGACGACGATGCTGATCCCCGACGAGAACGGCCTGCCGCGCGGCATCGAGGACCGGATCCGCGCCGGCCTGACCAGCAAGGAAGACCGCCAGGCGCTGGCCGACACGCTGTACAAGCGGCTGCTGGCCGTGAAGTCCCGGCTGGAGGGCCGCATGGGCGCCCTGGCCGACGACGCCTGGTACCGCTCGCGCATCAACTCGCTCGACGTGAAGACGCTGGGCGTGATGGTCGAGTCCGGCGCCTGGATCACCCGCGAGATCGGCGGCGACGAAGTGGCGGTGAACATCGAGGTGGCGCCCACGGACACGAACGCCTCGGAGCCGACGCGCCGCGCCCCGTCGCCCCAGCGGCCGGCCCGCCCCGCGTCGCGCAACATCCCCGCGTCGCGCAACATCCCCGCGTCACGCAACATCCCGGTGGCGCGCACCGCCCCGGCCGGGCCGCGCCGCCCCGCCGGTGTGTCCTGACGCGACAGTCTACTCAGGGCGGTCAGGCTGGGAGGTTCCCCGACACGAGGGGAACTCCCGCCTTGACCGCGTCGCACGCCTTCGAGGGGTCGTCGAGGTACCCGGACACGATCTGGATCGACGACGTCGGAGTGACGGCCAGCCCGGCGCCGCAGTTGACGCCGCCGGAGTCGTTGAAGTTGGCGAAGATCGACCAGTGGTGACCGTTGGCGTCGATGGTCGAGACCGGCGGCACGTCCATGCCGGGCCACTGCGTCATCGGCAGGTCGGGGCCGAGCCACACCTCGAAGGCCTTCTGGCCGCGTTCGCCGTCGGTGTCGTCCCACAAGCAGAACACCGCGTTGGGCACGACGCTGGAGCTCTGCTTCTCGCCCTGCGGCGCCACGTGCAACGACGCGGCCTGGTCGGGCTTCAGCAGCGTGCACGGGTCCAGGCCCACCAGCGGCCCACTCGGCGGCGCCGCACTGCTCGGCGCCGTCGGCGTGATCTGCGGCGCGGGCTGCCCGCCCGGCAGGTGCGCGGCAACCTGCGGCACCGCCTGCTTCGCCGCGTCACACGCCTTGGTCTCGTCCGGGTTGGACACGCTCACGAACGCATACGACTTCGGGCCGAGCGTGGTGTAGAGGTCGCAGCTGCCAGGGATGAACGAGCCGTAGCGCGTCCACTGGAACCCACCGGACGCGAAGGGCGGCGCCTTCACGACGGCACCCTGGAGGTAGTCGTCCAGCGGCTGGTCCACCGACCAGCCGACGGTGAGGATGGTCAGCGCCGCACTGTCGTCCTTGCTGTTCCACAGGCACATCGCGGGCGTGCGCAGCTTCTCGCTCGCCGCCTGCCCCTTGCCGGGCCCCCGATAGCCCAGCGCGTCGGCCTGCTGCTGGTCGACCAGCGAACACGCGTCCACGACCTGCTGCACCGGCCCCTGCCCGGGCACCGGCCCCGCGACACCCCCGACCCGCACCGTGCACCCGGCCACCACCACGGCCACCCCGGCCACGGCCACGGCCGCCCGGACTCCCCTGAACCCCATCGACGTTTCCTCCTCGCGCCCGAACCCTAGCGGCCGCACCGGGCTCGCACCGGCTATCCGGAGAAACGGCAACGGCCGGGACCCCGCAGGGCCCCGGCCGCGTAAAACACGCCGATCAGCGCTTCTTCAGCGGCTCCAGCACCTCGCGCCCGCCGACGAAGGGGCGCAGGGCTTCGGGCACGCGCACCGAGCCGTCGGCCTGCTGGTGGTTCTCCATGATCGCGACGATCCAGCGCGTGGTGGCCAGCGTGCCGTTGAGGGTGGCGGCGATCTGGGGCTTGCCGTTGTCGTCGCGGTAGCGCACGGACAGGCGGCGGGCCTGGAAGGTGGTGCAGTTGGACGTGGACGTCAGCTCGCGGTAGGTCTCCTGCGTGGGCACCCAGGCCTCGCAGTCGAACTTGCGGTGGGCGGACGTGCCGAGGTCGCCCGTGGCCGTGTCGATGACGCGGTAGGGCACCTCGATCTTGGCGAGCATCTGCTCTTCCCAGCCGAGCAGGCGCTCGTGTTCGGCCTCGGCCTCGGCGGGCGTCGTGTAGACGAACATCTCGACCTTGTCGAACTGGTGCACGCGGATGATGCCGCGGGTGTCCTTGCCGTACGAGCCGGCCTCGCGGCGGTAGCACGACGACCAGCCGGCGTAGCGGCGCGCGCCGTCGCCGAGTTCGAGGATCTCGTCGGCGTGGAAGCCCGCCAGCGGGACCTCGGAGGTGCCCACCAGGTACAGGTCGTCGTCGCGCAGGCGGTAGACCTCCGACGCGTGGGCGCCGAGGAAACCGGTACCGGCCATGATCTCCGGACGCACGAGCGAGGGCGTGATCATCGGCGTGAAGCCGTTTTCCAGCGCCTGCGCGATGGCCATGTTGAGCAGCCCGAGCTGCAGCTGCGCGCCGACGCCGGACAGGAAGTAGAACCGCGAGCCCGACACCTTGGCGCCGCGCTCCATGTCGACGGCGCCGAGGCCCTCCATGAGGTCCAGGTGGTCGCGCGGCTCGAAGTCGAACTTCGTGGGTTCGCCGACGGTCTTGAGCACGGTGAAGTCGTCTTCGCCGCCGACGGGCGCGTCGGGGTGCACGAGGTTCGGCACGGTGCGGAAGAGCTGGTCGAACTCCTCCGACGCCTCCGTCTGCTCGACCTCGGCGGCCTTGACCTGCGCGGACAGCTCCTTGGCGCGCGCGAGCAACGAGGCCTTCTCCTCGGGAGCGGCCTTCGGGACGAGCTTGCTCACGGACTTCTGCTCGGCCCGCAGCTTGTCGGCGTTGGCGATCGCGGAGCGGCGGCGGGAGTCGAAGCCGAGCAGCTTGTCGACCACTCCTTCGTCCTCACCACGGGCACGCTGCGACGCGCGCACGGCTTCCGGGTCTTCGCGCAGAGTCCTGGGGTCAATCACGAAAGAAAGGGTAGTCGCAGGCCAGCAGGCCCCTCGACGCGGTTTGCCCTTCGTCGTCCACGGACAAACTGTGCGGCCCTCGTCGCAGGACGGAGCAGTCTGATCGTTGTCGCCCGTTTCCGGCGCTGCCCATACTCCGAAGAGGCCGAGACGGATGGAGAACGACATGACCGACGAGCTGCTCGCCCGGCACCGGGCGGTGTTGCCGTCCTGGATGGCGCTGTTCTATGACGAGCCGATCGAGATCGTCCACGCGCAGGACCGGCGGGTGACCGACTCCAACGGGCGCACGTACCTCGACTTCTTCGCCGGCGTGCTCACCAACTCCATGGGCTACGACGTCGCCGAGATCAGCGACGCCGTGCGCAAGCAGCTCGACACCGGCGTGCTGCACACGTCCACGCTGTACCTGATCCGTGCGCAGGTGGAGCTCGCCGAGCGGATCGCCGCGCTGTCGGGCATCCCGGACGCGAAGGTCTTCTTCACCAACTCCGGTAGCGAAGCCAACGACACCGCGCTGATGCTCGCCACGCAGTTCCGCGGCAGCAACCAGGTCCTGGCGATGCGCAACTCCTACCACGGCCGCTCCTTCGGCACGATCGCCATCACCGGCAACCGCGGCTGGTCCGCTTCGTCGCTTTCGCCGGTGAAGGTCAACTACGTGCACGGCGGCTACCGCTACCGCAGCCCGTTCCGCGACCTGTCGGACGCGGCCTACATCGACGCCTGCGTGGCCGACCTCGTCGACATCCTCGAGACGGCCACCTCCGGCGACGTCGCCTGCCTGGTCGCCGAGCCGATCCAGGGCGTCGGCGGCTTCTCGCTGCCCCCGGACGGCCTGTTCAAGGCCATGAAGGAGGTGCTGGATTCCTACGGGATCCTGTTCGTCTCCGACGAGGTCCAGACCGGCTGGGGCCGCACGGGCTCGCACTTCTGGGGCATCCAGTCCCACGACGTCGTGCCCGACCTCATGACCTTCGCGAAGGGCCTCGGCAACGGCCTGGCCATCGGCGGCGTCGTCGGCCGCGGCGACGTCGTGGACGCCATCAACGCCCAGTCCATCTCGACCTTCGGCGGCAACCCCGTCGCCATGGCCGGCGCGACGGCCGTGCTGGACTACATCAAGGACCACGACCTGCAGGCCAACTGCGCGGCCCGCGGCTCCCAGCTGCTGTCCGGCCTGCGCGCCACCTCGAACCCGCTGATCGGCGAGGTCCGCGGCAAGGGCCTGATGGTCGGCATCGAACTCGTCGAGCCCGGCACCACCACCCCACACCCGGCGGCCGCCAAGCAGATGCTGGAGGAAACCCGCGCCCGCGGCCTCCTCATCGGCAAGGGCGGCCTGCACAACAACGTCCTGCGCCTGGGCCCCCCGATGACCCTGACGGAAGCCGAGGCCCAGGAAGGCCTGGGCATCCTGGTGGACGCACTGGCGGCCACCCACGCCGCCTTGTCGTGACCCAAGCACCCCAATGTGGCGTTCGTTGCGCTCAACGCACCGAACGCCGCATTGGGTGCGCTCAACGCAACCAATGCCGCATTGGGGTGTTCCGGCTCAGCCGCGCACGAAGCGCGCGACCTGTTCCGCCAGTTCCTCACCCGCGTCTTCCTGCAGGAAGTGCCCCGCTCCCGCGATCACCGGGTGCGTGCGGCCGGCCGCGCCCGGCATCGTGCGCTGCAGGATCGGTCCCATCGCGCCCGTGATCGGGTCGCCGTCGGAGAAGGCGACGAGGAACGGCAAGTCCAGCGAGGACAACGTCTTCCACGCCGCCCGGTTGGCGTCCGAAGCCGGGTTGTCCGGCCGGTACGGCACCAGGCCCGGCATGGCCCGCGGGCCGGCCTTGTACATCTCGTTCGGGAACGGCGCGTCGTAAGCCGCGCGGACCTCGGAGGACAACACAGACCGGCAACCGGACTGGATGAACCGCCCGATGTCCAGCACCTGCGCGTTCTCCACGGCCGCACGGAACTGGTGCCACACCTCAGGCATGTCCTGATCACCCGTCGGCAGCCCGGTGTTCGCCGCGACAACGCCGGCGAACCGCGAAGGGTTCTCCGCCACCAGGCGCAGCCCGATCAGCCCGCCCCAGTCCTGGCCGACCAAGGTCACGTCACGCAGGTCCAGCGCGTCGAAGGCGAACCCCCGCATCCACGACACGTGCCGCGCATACGTGTGGTCCACGATGTCGCCCGGCTTGTCCGACCGGCCGAACCCCACAAGATCCGGCGCGATCGCCCGCAGGCCTGCGGAAGCGAGCACCGGCAGCATCTTGCGGTACAGGTACGACCAGCTCGGCTCGCCGTGCAGGAGCAGCACGGGCGGTCCGTCGGCGGGGCCGGCCTCGACGTAGCCGACTCTGATCAGGCCGCCGTCGGGGTCGGCGAGCTCCGCGTACTGCGGCTCGTAGGGGAACTCGGGCAGGTCCGCGAACCGGTCTTCCGGCGTCCTGAGCAGTCGCACGGTTCCACGCTAGTGGGAACGGGACCGCAAAGCAGCACTCAGGAAATGCCGACCGCGACCACGAGGCCCAGCGCCAGGTGCGCTGCGGCGACGACGATGCTCGCCGGCGCGAACTTCTCGCTCTCGATCGTGGAGCCGACGTCGATGCGAGTGGCCCACTCGAGCAGCCGCACGGCGATCACCTGGACGATGATGCCGAGCAGGCCGTAGACCAGCGACGTGATCAGGCCCTCGGTGAGGTCGCTCGCCGAGTTGAAGATCGCGACGACCACGATGAACGCCATCGACAGCAGCCCGGACGCGGTCACGATCACCGCGTTGGGCAGGCCGCGGTGCACGAGCTGCGAGAGCTTGCCCGGGGTCGTCCAGTCGATCGCCCAGAAGCCGGCGAACATCAAAAGCAGGCCGACGACGCCGTACAACAGGATCGCGCCGATCCCGCGCAGCAGGTCGGAGCCGAACGTGTCGGACAGCGCAAGGGTCGTGGTCACAGCGGTCTCCCAGAACGATCAGTGCTAACCGTGCAGATCAGGCGGGGAGGTTGTATCACGACTCGGGGATGCGGTGCGGGACGAACGCGGCACCGTCGTCGGTGACCAGCCCGCTCGTCTCGCGGATCCCCAGCCCGGCGGACGAGTCCCCGACGATCCACGCGCCGAGCGCCGGCCGGTAGCCGTCGAACTCGGGCAGCGGGTCGAACGCCTGGTAGACGTAGCCCTCGGCGCCGTAGACGCCGTCGGTCTGGGTCTCGTAGCCGGTGGCCACGATCTGCACGTTGGCGCCCTCGCGGCCCAGCTTCGGCTTGCGCACGTACTCCGTGAGCAGGCCCGGGTCGTCGGTGAACGCGGGCAGCAGGTTCGGGTGCCCGGGGTAGTTCTCCCACAGCACGGCCAGCAGCGCCTTGTTCGACAGCAGCATCTTCCACAGCGGCTCGACCCACAGCGTGCGCGGCATCGTCTCCACGGCGAAGCGGCCGAACTCCTCGTCGACCACCCATTCCCACGGGTAGAGCTTCACGACCGTGGACATCTGCGCTTCTTCGAGGTCCACGAAGCGCTTGAGCACCGGGTCCCAGCCGATCTCCTCGATCGAGAGCCCCACGGTGTCGAGCCCGGCCTCCGCGGCCGTCTCCTGCAGGTACGCGGTGGTCACGTGGTCCTCACCGGAAGGATCGGCCGAGGACCAGGTGAAGTGCAGCTCGTTGGACGGCAGCTTGTCGCCGATCTCGCGCCAGCGCTCGACGAGCTTCTCGTGGATGGAGTTCCACTGGTCGTCGTTCTCAAAGACGGTCGTCTTCCAGTGCCACTGCAGCACCGACGCCTCGAGCAGCGTGGTGGGCGTGTCCGCGTTGTACTCCAGCAGCTTGGCCGGCGACTTGCCGTCGTAGCGCAGGTCGAAGCGGCCGTAGACGTGCGGGTCCTGTCGCTTCCACGACTCGGCGATGTGCGGCCACACCCACTCCGGGATGCCGAACCGCCGATAGCCCTCGGTGGTCACGACGTTGTCCACGGCCTCCAGGCACATGGAGTGCAGCAGCTCGACGTCGGCTTCGAGCGAGAGGACCTCGTCCATGTCGAAGACGTAGTGCACCGACTCGTCCCAGTACGGGCGCGCCTTGCCTGCGCCGTCGCGCGCCGGGGTGCCGTAGACGAGGCCCTGTTCCTCGACGATCCGCTGCCAGTCGCGCCGCGGCTCGCTCCGGTCCCGATACACCTACGAGCCCCCGCTCTTGCCGGTGCCGCCCGTGCCGCCGGACGTGCCCGTCTTGCCACTGATGCCGAAACCACCGCGTTGCACCGTTTTGCCCGACTTCGTCGAGACGTTCGTGTTCCCCGACGGCGCGGTGAAGGTGCCGCCGGCAACGCGCTGGCCGATGGTGCCGGTGCCGCCGTAGTTGTAGCGGTAGCTGTTGAAGCCACCGCCCACGAGCGGGATGATCCAGAAGCCGCCGCTCTGGTAGCCGTGCTGGCTGGTGACGTAGCTCTCGTCGCAGAACTGGTCGTTCTGGATCACGCCGTTGGCGTCCGTGCACACGGCGGTCTCGTTGGTCGGCTTGGCGACCGTGTAGAACGTCGCGACCAGGCCGGCCAGGCCGACGGTGACACCGCTGCCGATGAGGATCTTGCGCTTGGTCGCGGCCTTCTGGTCGGCCTTGCGCGCGGCTTCGGCGGCCTCGGCCTCCTCGCGTTCCTGGTCCGCGATCGCCTGCCGGCGGGCGCGCTGCTCGGCGAGCGAGGGCTCCCTCGGCGTGGTGCTCTCGTTCTGGAACCGCATGGATCCGCGCGGAGTCGGCTCCGTTGGCGGCTCTTGGGGTGGCTGGGCCCCGTTGCTGTCGTCCTGCGTCATCTGCGCTCCGTAATCCCCCGGCACCGCGAAGTCTCTTCCCACACTAACGACCCGGGACGCGCACGGCTCGTGCGGCGCGGGCATCATGGGTATCGATGTCTCCCGACGCCGAGCGGTTCCACTCGCCACTGCAGACCCTGACCACCCGCGTGGTGATGGCCGGGGTGTTCCTGGGTGCCGTGATCGCACTGGGGCTGTCCGTCGCGTTCTCGTGGACGGACTCCTTCGCGGGTGGCGCCGGTGGCGGTGAAGGCAAGCTGTCGGCCGCGGCCCAGGAGGCTTTCCAGTCGCCGCCGGGCAGCTGCCTGACCTGGAGCGCACCGGACGCGTCCGACGTGCGCAAGGTCCCCTGCACCCAGTCGCACCTGTTCGAGGTGACGGGCCTTGCCGACGTCGGCGCGCAGTACAACGCCGAGGCGCCGTTCCCGAACCTCGACCAGTGGCAGCAGATCGCGCAGACGAAGTGCAACGCCGACGTGACGCCGTACCTCGGGCACCCGCTCGACCCGTACGGCAAGCTCACCACGAACCTGCTGCGCCCCAGCGCCGACCAGTGGGCCGACGGCGACCGCCAGCTCCGCTGCGGCCTGCAGTGGGCCGGCCCCGGCGGCGCCCTGCAGCCCACCACCGGCCCGGCGAAGACGCAGGACCAGTCGGCGGTCTGGGCGCCCGGCACCTGCCTCGCTCTCGTGGGCAAGGGCGTGGGCGACCCGATCGACTGCAGCCGCCCCCACTCGTACGAGATCATCGCGACGCTCGACCTGGCCACCCAGTTCAAGGACGGCTACCCGGACCAGGACAAGCAGGACAAGTGGCTCGACACCGAGTGCCACAAGGCCGCCGACGACTACACCGGCAAG
Organism: Amycolatopsis sp. NPDC047767; assembly: GCF_040704195.1. Classification (NCBI taxonomy): domain Bacteria; kingdom Bacillati; phylum Actinomycetota; class Actinomycetes; order Pseudonocardiales; family Pseudonocardiaceae; genus Amycolatopsis; species Amycolatopsis sp. NPDC047767. Next base: position 88,666 of record NZ_JBEYSJ010000003.1, on the reverse strand, counting down.
GCCGACCTCAGCGCCAAGAAACTCATCCTCGGCTGGGACCTGCGCGAGCAGGAAAGCTGGGACGCCGGCTCCACCAAGGTCAACTGCAAGGTCGCCGCCCCCCTCGGCGACAACAGCGGCTTCGTCGCCGTCACCGGCAGCGTCAAGGACAACGCCGGCCAGCCCGACGCCGCCGGCCCACCCTCCGACAACGGCGGCGGCCAGAGCAGCGCCCCACCCACCAGCACCGGGTCCCGCTGACATGCCGGTCGAAATGACCCGCGCGCGCTTCGAGGAGCTCGTGTCCGAAGCCCTGGACCAGGTCCCACCCCAGTTCGCCGAGGCGGTGGACAACGTGGTCGTCCTGGTCGAGGAGTTCAACGACGAGTCCCCCACCATCCTGGGCCTCTACCACGGCGTCGCCCTCACCCGCCGCACCACGAACTACGCCGGCGTCCTGCCCGACCGCATCTCCATCTACCGCCGCCCCATCCTCTGGATGTGCTCCACCGAGGCCGAGGTCGTCGACCAGGTCCTCATCACCGTCATGCACGAACTGGGCCACTACTTCGGCCTGGACGACGACCGCCTCCACGAACTCGGCTGGGGCTGACCCCCGCACCCAACGCGGCATTCGTTGCACTCAACGCACCCAACGCCACATTGGGGCGCTCCTTGCCCCACTCACCCCCGGCCGCCTACCCAAACCGGCCACACCACCCACCCCACGCGGCCCTTGCCCCACTCACCCGCCAGCCGCCCACACACCTCGCCACCCACACACCCCACGCGGCCCTTGCCCCCACTCCACCCCCGGCCGCCCACAGACCTCGCCGCCCCACCCACCTCCGGCGGCCCTTGCCCCCACTCACCCCCGGCCGCCTACCAAACCGAGCGCACCACTCACCCCACGCGGCCCTTGCCCCCACTCACCCGCCACCCGGCACCCGGCACCCCAACCCAACCCCCCCACACACCCCTCCCCGAACCCTTCCCCCACCCAGCCCCCCGATTCTTTTCCCACAACACGGTAGGGATCGGCTTGTCAAGGCACGCTTTCCCGCCTTGACAAGCCGATCCCTACCGTCGTGACAATCAAAAATCGGGGTTCCCGCCACCCCCACCCTCCGGCAATGGTGCGCTCCGCGCGCCGAGCCGACAGCAACCCGACAGCAACCCACCAGCACCCGCCACCCACCCCCAGATGACGAATCAGCTTCAACCCCCGAACTACTCCATCGAGAGCAGTGCCCACCGACGATTTTGGTGCTGAAATAGCACATCACCCGGCCGGCGGGAGGACGTGAATGACCGCACTCGACACCCCACCCCTGCCGGACGACGACCGCCGGACTCCCCAAGTCGACAAAGCCGAGACCGCCGACCCCCAGGACACCCCGGCACCACCCGGAAACTCCCGAAGACCCCTAGTCCTGGCCGCCACCGCAGGATTCACCATCGGAATCCTGATCACCGGCCTCCTCTGGGGCCTCTCCGGCCAACGCGGCGGCGCCAACGTCGACGCAGCAGCCGCCTGCGACGCCTTCGCCCGCGCCGGCCACCTCCCCGACACGACCAGCGGCTACGACCCCGCCGCCTTCACCCGCCTGTCCGACGACTCCGCCCACCGCATCACCGCGGCCTACGAACTCGCCCAGGCCGCAGCCGCCTTCGACGGCCAGTACCAGCCCCTGGCCCAAAGCCTCGCCGGCGTCAACGGAATGGTCCTGTCCGGCCGCTTCGACAGCCGATCCGGACAGGACGACATCATCCGCATCCAGCAACTCTGCGCGAGAGGCTAGGAACTCAGGCCCGCCGCACCGTCTTCACCGCGAGCTGGTTGCCGGGCAGCTTGTCCCCGGCACACCCCGTCCCCGGGTCGGGCAGGAACTTCGACGCCGTCTCCTGCGGCAGGTACACCCGCAGGCCCTTCACCGCCGTCGGCTTGCACACCGCCGGGTCGAAGTTCGCGACCTGCGCGAACTGCACGTCCGCGGCCGCCGACTGACCAGGCTGCAGCTTGATCGCGTCACCCTTCGTTCCCTCGCGGAAAGCGGACAGGCCGACCTGGTGCCCGTCGTCGCCGGTCACGTAGGAGACGCCGGGGAAGCCCTGGATCGTGCAGGACTTGCCGCTGGAGTTCTTGATCAGGATCGGCCGGTAGACCGAGCCCGCGCCCGCGTCGCCCTGGCCGAGGGAGAGCGTGACGTCGCCGGCCTTGCACAGGCCGTTGTCCACCGGTCGGCCGGACGCCGGCGTGCTGTCCGAAGAGGACTCGGACGAGCTGGCCGTGGGCGCCGGTGACGTGTCGGACGTGCTGGCCGAGGTGTCGGAACTCGGCGTGTTGCTCGCGGTCGGCGTGGTTCCGCTACCACAAGCCGACAACAGCAGGGCGCCGGACGCGCCCAACGCAGCAAGAAAGACCAAGGGAATCCGTGGTTTTGTCGTGCTTACCATTTCACTTGCCTCCCCGTGCTGGGTAACCACCGTTCAGTGGACGTGCGACCTCCGCACCGGGTTGCGCCGGCATCGTGAACTCTTCACCAGACGGAAGGCGATCATGACGGGCTTTTCTCACCAGGCATGGCAACACACGGTGAAACTACAACACGCCATGTCGGTCCACCCGTTCAACGAAGAGCTCGCGACCGGCACTTTGTCGCGCGAGCGATTCCAGTTCTACCTGGTCCAGGACGCGCGTTACCTCGTCGGCTTCGGCCGCGCGCTGGCGGCCGCGGCGGCCAAGGCACCGGAGGTCGACGACGTCGCCTTCCTCGCCGGAGCCGCGCGCGACGCCATCGTGATCGAGCGCGAGATGCACGAGAGCTACTTCAAGTGGTTCCGGCTCTCGGAGACCGATCTGGCCGACATCGAGACGTCGCCGACGTGTGTCGCGTACTCGTCGTTCCTGCTGGCCACGGCCCACACGGGCAGCTACGGCGAGCTCCTCGCGGCGCTGCTGCCGTGCTTCTGGGTGTACCAGAGCGTGGGCGCCGGGATCCTCGCGCGACAGTCGCCCGAAACCGACAATCCGTACCGGCCGTGGATCGACACGTACGCGGGCGACGAGTTCGAAGCGACCGTCCGCACGGGCCGCGACGCCCTCGACCGCGCCGCCGACGCCGCGGGCGAGGCGACGCGCGAAAAAATGCTCGCCGCTTTCACCCGGGCGTGTGAGTACGAGTGGATGTTCTGGGACAGCGCCTACCGCCAGGAAGGCTGGCCTGTGTTTTCTGCCTAGGCTCCGCCTAGGCGCGCGAGATCGCCTCAAGCCAACCTCTTCCCTCCCAATGTGCCCGGCCCGGGGGGCCAGACACATCGTGAGGGAAGAGATCGGCGCGATCTCGCCTCGTGGTTGCTATAGGGGCGTATCGACCCACGTCAGGCAGCGCCAGCCGTCAGGCTGGGCCTCCAGCTCGACGACGCCCGTGTTCGGGATCAACGCGCTGCTCGCCAGGTCGGCGGGGACGTTCGGCGCCAGGAACTCCGCGCCGAGCCGGATCGCGCCACCGTGGCTGACCAGGACGACGATGCCGTCCGGGTCGGTCTGTTCGTGCTTCGCCCGCAGGTCGTCAGCGGCGCCGACCATGCGGGCCCGCACCTGGGCGCCCGACTCGCCGCCGGGGATGGCGGCGTCGAGGTCGCCCTCGGTCCAGCGCTTGGCCGTCTCGAGGTAGGTCCGGATCGACTCGGCGTCGGTGGCGCCTTCGAGGTCGCCCGCGTCCACCTCCTTCACGCCCTCGATCACCTGCACCTCGAGGCCGAGCACCTCGGCCAGCGGCGCGGCCGTCTGCTGCGCGCGCGTGGCCTGCGACGCGTACACGGCCACGATCGGCTCCGCGGCGAGCCGGCCCGCGAGCGCCTTCGCCTGCTCCTGCCCCAGCTCGGTGAGCGGCGGGCCGGGCAGCGCGGTGTCGAGCGCGCCCCTCACGTTGCCGTCGGTCTGGCCGTGGCGGACGAGGAACAGTCTCACGCACCTTCTCCCTTCAACACGGCGTCGACCCAGGCTTGGGCGTCGACGAAGTCCTGGTTGCCCGCGCCGGGCTCGACCGTGGCGGCGACGTCGTCGGCCCGCGGGTGCGAGCCGAGGAACCGCAGGTGGCAGCGGCGGCGCAGCGCGGCCATCGCGGAAACGATCCGCGGCTCGGCGACGTGGCCCTCGAAGTCGATGAAGAAGCGGTACTCGCCGAAGTTGTTGCGGGTCGGGCGGGCGTCGAGGCGCGTGAGGTTGATGCCGCGGCTCGCGAGCTCGGCGAGCAGCTCGGCCAGCGTCCCGGTGCGGTTCACCGCCGCCGCGACGATCGACGTGCGGTCGGCGCCCGTCGGCTCGGGCAGCTCGCCGGGGCGGCGGACCAGCAGGAAGCGCGTCTGCGCGTCGGGCACGTCGGCGACGCCCGTGGCCAGCTCCTCCAGCGCGTAGTGCTCGATGGCGACCGGGGCCGACACGGCGGCGTCGTAGGTGCCCTCGACCACGCCGACCGCGGCCGATGCCGTGGACGAGGACGCCACCACGGTCGCGCCGGGCAGGTTCGCCTCGAGCCACTCCCGCACCTGCGCGAGCGCGTGCGGGTGGCTCGCGACGGTGCGGATCTCGCCGCCGCCAGGACGCGTCAGGACGCTGAAGTGGATGGGCAAGATGGTCTCCGCGACGGCGACCAGGGGGTCTCCGTCGCTGAGGCCGTCGAGCGTCGTCGGCACGACGCCCTCCACGGAGTTCTCGATCGGTACGCACGCCGCGTCGGCCGCGCCTTCGCGCACGGCCGTGAGCGCCAGCCGGACGGTCTCGTAGGGGGTCAGGTCCTCGCCCGGCGCGAGCGCACGGGCGGCCTGTTCGGTGAACGTGCCCTGAGGGCCGAAATACGCGATCCGCAACACGACCGCCAGGCTACTTACAACACACGTGTCGGTTTTCACTCGGACAGCCGGTACGCCAACCGGTTACGCCGGGTGGCTTTTTTTGCCATGCTTGAACCGTGACCGCCGAATCGGGCACACACACCGGGCGCGAGGACATCGGCCCGCCGGTTTCGTCCCGGACGCCGGAACTCGTGTTGTGCGCCGTCGATGAACCGCTCGCCGCCGCGTGGACCCACGCCCTCGGCCGCCTCGAAACCGAGGCCGCCGCGGTCCGGGTGCACCGTGGTTCGGTGCTGGACGTCGTCGCCCAGGCCGTGGTGAGCCCCGCCAACTCCTACGGCTGGATGCGCGGCGGGATCGACGCCGTCTACGCGCGCGCGTTTCCGGGTGTGGAGCAGAGCGTGCGCAGCGCGGTCTTGGCTTCGTACGGCGGAGAGCTGCCCATCGGCGAGGCCGTGATCGTGCCCACGGGCGAGGCCGAGCCGGCGTGGTTGATCAGCGCGCCGACCATGCGCGAGCCCGGCGAACGGCTGCCCGCGGACACCGTGCACCCGTACCTCGCGGCGCGCGCGGTGTTCCTGCAGTGGCAGCACGGGATGCTCGAGGAAGGGCCGGTGCGAGAGGTCGTGGACACCATCGCGATGCCCGGCTTGGGCACCGGCGTCGGCGGCGTCGACCCGGCCACGTGCGCGCGCCAGGTGACCGCGGCGTGGGAGGAAGTTTTCGGCCGCCGCCGTAACCCTCGGTGATCGCGCTGGGCAACGGTTCAGACCGCGTGCAGCACATCACAGCGCGTTCACGCGCGGTAGGCCCTACCGTTGATGGAGCGTTACTCGCAAGGTAGTGCCCAGTACGGAGCCAGCGCAGGCGACGGCCGAGGAGTGTGCGATGCCACGGGTCCGTGAACTCAGTCCCTACGTCGAGCTTCACCGGGAACAGTGGCGGGAGCTGCGCAGCTCGACCCCACTGCCCCTCACCGCCGACGAGCTGGTCCGGCTGCGGGGTCTCGGCGAGCAGATCGACCTGGCCGAGGTGGCCGACGTCTACCTGCCGCTGTCGAGGCTCATCAACCTGCAGGTCAAAGCGCGGCAACAGCTGTACGAGGCCACGACCACGTTCCTCGGCGAAGAGTGCGTGAGCACGAAGGTGCCGTACGTGATCGGCGTCGCCGGCAGCGTCGCGGTCGGCAAGTCGACCACGGCCCGCATCCTGCGCACGCTGCTCGCCCGCTGGCCCGACCACCCGCGCGTGGACCTCGTGACCACCGACGGGTTCCTGTACTCCCGCGACGAGCTCACCCGCCGCGGCATCATGCACCGCAAGGGCTTCCCGGAGAGCTACGACCGGCGCGCCCTGCTGCGCTTCGTCACCGAGGTGAAGTCCGGCGCCGAACGCGTGTCCGCGCCCGTGTACTCGCACCTCGCGTACGACATCCTGCCCGGCCAGGAACAGGTCGTGGAGCGCCCGGACATCCTCATCATCGAGGGCCTGAACGTCCTGCAGCCCGGCCCCCGCCTGACCGTCTCGGACCTCTTCGACTTCTCCATCTACGTCGACGCGCACACCGACGACATCGAACGCTGGTACGTCGAGCGCTTCCTCAAGCTCCGCCACACCGCCTTCTCCGACCCGGCTTCGCACTTCCACCACTTCGCCGGCCTGGACGACGACGAGGCCCGCGAGGAAGCGCGCCACCTGTGGAGCACCATCAACGAACCGAACCTCATGGAGAACATCAAACCGACCCGCCCGCGCGCCACCCTCGTGCTGCGCAAGGACGCCGACCACTCCATCAACCGCGTGCGCCTGCGCAAGCTCTGACGGCGTTGTTCGACCGCTCTGTCACCCACATAGCCCTCTCCAGCCCCACTTCCTCACCCTCCGCCCTCCGACCTCGGCCGATCGGCCAGTTCGGAGGGCGGCTTCGTAACCAGTTGGCCGATACCGGGCGAGCCTCGTGAAAGCGACCCTGAACAGAAGGGAAATTCGCATCTGACCTGGGAAGGAGGCCCCCGGTGTTCTCAATCGTCCTCACGTGGGTCGGCGCAGTACTCGGACTGGCCCTCTTCGTCGCCATGGCCGCCAGCACCTTCCTGGTCGACCTGGACGAAGCCATGCGCGAACGCCGCCGCAAGGCCGCCACCGCAGCCGCCGCCGTCCCCGTCCCCGCAGTCCCAGGCCAAACCCCAACGGCATAAACGACAAAGCCCCAGCCACACCGGCCGGGGCTTTCTTTTTTGTTTTTTAGCCACCCACACAACCGCACCAGTTCACCCACTCACCAGTGCACCCAGACCCACCCCTGCACCTCGATTCCCGCCTTCCACACGGTCTGGACTATTTGTCAAGGCACGCTTTCCCGCCTTGACAAATAGTCCAGACCGTAGTGACACTAAAAAATCGGGGTTCCGCTCCGCCATTCCCAGCGCAATGATCCGCGCCAGCGGATCGAGCCACCTGCGATCACTCCACCGCAGTCAACGCCTCCCGATACCCTTCCAGATCATAATCCAACCGATCCTCATCATCCTCAGCCTCTTCCAGTTGCCCCTCCAGCACAGCCACCAACTCCCCCAAAACCTCTTCCCTCGTCAACCCCTTCTCGATCAGCTTCTGAGCCGCCACCCAAACCTCTTCAGGCGAGTCCTCCCAAAGCTGATCCACCACCGACGTCTCCAACGCCAGCCTCAACCCATCCGCGCCATCGAACTCATCATTGGCCAGCGATTCGTGATACTCCGGATGCCCACCAATAACCAGCATCCGCCGCTGCTCCGGATCCGACGGATCCAAATCCGTCAACTCCTCATCCCCGATCACCGTGGACAACTCCGGCACCGCGAACCGTCGCCGCTCCACAATCCCCAAAACCTCTTCAGCGGATTCCGTCCCGTCCAGATAATCCGAAACCTCATCCTCTTCGGATTCATCTTCATCGGACAGATACTCCGCCAAGTACTCCTTCACGTCCTCCACGAGAGCAGCCGAAGCAACCTCCGACAACCCATTCCGCGCCGCCGCCCACGAAGCCCACGCCAACACCACCGGCGGGACGAGATCCTCATCCTCGACCTCGTAGTCCCCACCCAGCAACGACTCCAGGAACCGCGCCAGCTTCTCCGGCCCGACCCGCAACGGATCCGCCGGCTCCGTCCGGCACCCGTGGTCCACCAGCAGCCGCGCCACCGACCGCGCCGCCTCGACGTCCGCGAACGACACCTCCCCGAGGAACTCGTCCACCACCGCGTCGCGTCGCGAATCCGGCCATCCCTCCACACCACGAGCAGCCGACGGCTCCGGCAACGCCCGCAACCACGCCATGGCCACCGCGTGGAACCGCGTGTAGTCCTCACCGACGTCGGGCTCGTCCATGCCATCCGTCGCGGCGATGCCGTCGAGCAGCAGGCGGTGCGCGTCGGCCGGGTCGACCTTCTCGAGGACCACGAGCTCACCGTCGTCCGCGATCTGCGTGCGCATCTCCGCGAGGACCTCGTGCGGCTCGTCGATCACCACGAGGTCGCGGACGCGGCCGAGCTCGGTGAAGTCGAGCAGCGCCAGCAGGCCGAGCGTCGCGTCGCCGCGGGAGAACGTGCAGAGCAGCGAGGACTCGTCGCCGTAGACGTCGCCGGTCCGCCAGATCTCACCGACCGTGACGCGGCCGACCTCACCGGCCCACTCGGGCTCGGGGATGCCGCGCGAGAGCACGACGGCGAGGGCGTCGGCGGCCGCCGTGCGCTCCTCGTCGGTCTCGGCCAGCACCTTCAGCGCGGCCAGCAGCGCCGCGGCGCCGGGGGTGATCTTGCGCTGCACGAACGCGATGAGCTCCAGGCCCAGCTGCTCGCCGCCCTCGGGCTCGCCCTCGATCGTGAGGTCCCACCACTGCCCGAGCACCTCGGAGGCGAGGAGCTCGACGTCGAACGGACCGGGCTCCACCGCGACGGTGGAGAAGTCCCGGAGGACGTCCTTGAACAGGCCGTTCACGCTCGGCGTGGCGGGCTGGGGGGTCTTCTTGCGGGCGCGGCTCACCGGACTCATGCGGAACATCGTTGCATCGCTGGTGCGCGCGCGGATCCGCGGGACGCGCGGCCGCGGTGGCCCCGGGCGCGGTATCCGCCGCCGGCCAGGGAGCCGGCTGCGAAGAGGGACCACCGCGACGTCGCGGAAAAGAGCTACGTGCGAGGTGTTTCAGCTGGTCAACGAGCCGGACGCCGGAAGGTTACGCGGTTTCGGCAACGCGATCCGCGCCGCGCGCACTTCCGCGATCAGCCGCGTCTTGCGCCGGTGAACACTCACCAGGTCGGCCAGGTACCCGGTGAACTCTTCCGCCGTGCCGGCGCGTTTGTGCAGCGTGCGCAGCTTCTTCAGGTGCTTCGCCGCTTCACGGTAGGCCTGCGGGTCCTTCTGCTCGATGAGCTGCTCGATCTGGCTGCGGTAGACCGGGATCGTCTCGGCCGGGTGCGCGACCTCGCGCGTCGCCGCCAGCTCCACGCGCAACGCCAGCGACCCACCGAACCGCACGCACGCGCGCCACGCCTCGTCGGGCCGATCCTCGGCGAGCAGCGCCCGCGCGAGCTCTTCGGCGCCTTCTTCGCTGTCGGCCGCGCGCTCCCTCAGCCGCGCAAGCGCCGCGACGCGCTGCACCGACCACACGCCCGCTTCGACGGCCGCCTCGCGCAACGCCGTGTACGTGACGTTGCCCGGCGCCTCGTCGAACTCCTTGCGCCGCAAGGCGACCGTCTCGTCTTCGGCCTCGGGCCTCGGGGCTTGGGTCTTGTGCGGCGTGAGCGCACGGGCCGCGTGCGCGATGGCCTCGCTGTGCCGCCCGGCCGCCCGCAGCACCCGCACGATCTTCAGGCTCACATCCACCCGCGGCGGCTTGGCGGACAGGATCGCGACCAGCGCGTCCACATCTCCGCGGACCTCGGCGAGCTCCTCCAGCAGCCGCTCCGCGACGTCCCGGCGATACCCCGTCGGCCCGGCCGTCAGGATCTCGTCCACAGTGGACTTGACTCGCTCGAGCCCCTTTTCCCCCAACGCCTCGGCAAAATCCGCCAGCGCGATCGTCGGCCGTCCCGGCCCGTCGAACTCCACTTCCAGCAGCCATTCCGCCAGCTGCTCCGGATCGGGCGGCCGCGCGACACACGCCCGCGCATACAGCTCGACCGCGAAATCCAGCTTGTCCCCGAGGTCCCCGGACGGATCCCCGGACTGCTCCAGCACCTCGCCGATGTCGTCCACCGTCCGGCGCGCGAGCGGCGCCAGATCCGCCGGGCTGCCCGCATCGAGCAACCGCTCCAGCGTGTCCAGCACCGCACCCACCTTGGCCGTGTACTCGACGTTGCCATCCTGCACGGCGGTGTCCAACAACCGATGCGCCTCCGCCACCTCACCCGATTGAGTGGCGCACCGCAATTCCAGCGAATGCCGTAACTCAGGGTCACGCCGCGCCTGGGCGTACAGCAGGTCCACCAGCGTTTCCGCGTCCAACGTACGCAGGTAGGGCCGCAGATCCGGGGGAGCACTCACGCGCACCAGTCTGCCCCATGCCGTTCGCCGCGCGTGTGGGCCAACTGCGTGCTCTTTCCGTCCCACCCACACACCCGGGGTGACCTGTGGTTATGGCCGGTTGGGGTTGTGGTGACCGGTCTTTGGAGGACTCCTCGAGCTCAGCGGGTCGCCGAACCGCTGCGTGCTGTCCCCGCCCGGTGGCGCGGTGCTGAGCGTTGCCGCAGGTCCGTTCCAGACCCCTGCTCCGGCCCGGGCGACCGCGGCGATGCATCCATTCGAGCCAGCCGCCGCGGGTCCGTGAGGCGGTCGGCGAGCCGGATCGCCACCGCCATCACCACGCCGGCGAAGACCACGATCGCGACGCCGCCGGCGAGAGCGCCCCCGAGGGTGCGGTGAGCGTGGTCAACCGTCATCTGCACCGCGAAGTTGTTCTGCTGCGCGAAGAGCTCCCCCAGCCCACGCCCCGCGACGGCCGTAGCCGCCCGCCACGTCGGGGCGGCGACCGGCAGCGGCGCCGCGTCCGCGAAGGCGTTTTCGACCGCCGTCAGCGTGCTCCAGTCCTCGCCGCGAACGAGCGCTTCGTACCGGTCCCGGCCACTCTGCGTGAGCCGGCCCGCGGCGCTCGACAGTGTCGTCCGGTATCCGCCCACCGCGTCCGTGAAGAGCCGCCGAGTGGTCCAGTCGAGGCCTGCCAGTGCGAGGGAATCCGCGCGGTACAAGCCTTCCGTCGCCACCAGCAGGTCCACGGCCGTGTTCTGCTGGTAGGCCGTCTCCGCGTCCGGCGCCGCCCGGGCGAGCTCGCGCAAGCCGGCGATGGCGTCGTCGATACGCTGCGTATAACCGGTGTACTCAGCCAGCCGGTCGCCCGCGAGCAGCGCGTGGCCCCGCCGCTCCTGCAGCCCGACCACGGTCCGCGTCACGTCGTTCGACGCCCGCGCCGTCTCGTCCGCCAGCCCGCGCACGTGATTCGCTTGCTGCACCAGGAAAATCCCGATCACCAACGCCACCAGCACCAGCGCCGCACCGGGCACGAACGCGATCAGGACCACGCGCCTGCGCAGGTACTCCACGGCCCTTCCTTCCGCTTTTCCCCGACCCGGCCAACCACGCTAGGGAAACCGCCGAGCGACGGTCAACGAAAGTCCGCCATACGGCCGTTAGCCCACCGTGACCGCCGTGGTACGCAATCTCCCGTGACTCTCGACGCGCTCACCCAACGCCTCCGCGACTTCGCCGCCGCCCGCGACTGGGAACCGTTCCACCACCCGAAGAACCTCGTCATGGCCCTCTCCGGCGAAGTCGGCGAACTCATCTCCCTCTTCCAGTGGCTCACGCCCGAAGAAGCCCGCGCATACCGCTCCGACCCCACCCTGACCACCAACGTCCGCGACGAAATCGCCGACGTCCTCCTCTACCTGATCCAACTGGCCGACTCCCTGGACATCGACCTCCTCGAAGTGGGCAACGCCAAGGTCGACCGCAACGAGACCCGCTTCCCACCCGTGCAGCGCTGATCAGCCCGCCGCAGGGGCTCGGCCGGTTTCGCTGACGTACCAGCCACCCACAAGAAGGCCAACGCCGAGCACGCCGAAGAAGAACCCGCCGCCCAGGGCGAGGCCGCCGAACAGGCTGATCACGGTGATGAGCATGAGCAGCAAGCCGACGGCCATCATTGCGCGGCCGCCGACGACGGCGGGCAGGCGTCCGGCAGACTTCGGCGCGGAGTGTGCTGGAACCGGCGCGAACTGCTGAGTCGGCTGCGGCGGTGCGGCGGCCGTGGCTTCCTCGACAGGCCAGTCCGGAACCGGCTCGTACCGCGCAGGAGGCGGCGCCGGCAGCTCGTAAGTAGGAGACGGCGACGCAGGGGGCAGGTCGAAGCCAAGGGCCACCGGAGCCGTGGCGACGTCGACGACATCGGCACCCAGGTCCGCCGCTCGGGTCAGGCGGGGTTCCGTCGGCGGGACGCTCGCGTCGTACGCGAGGTGGGTGACGGTGGCCGTGAGCTTCTTGGCGAGTTGCACGCCCTCGTCGAGGACCCGGGCGCGGAGCTGGTCGGCCTCAGCGGTAGTGCCGAGTACCAGCACGCGCGTGGCTTTGCGGTCGGTGGTGGTCGGGCGAAGGTCGGCGACGACGTTGGGAACATCGAGCGCCGCGGCGACCTGACGAAGGGCGCGGTCCTCGTCAGCGGTCACCACGCCGTCGGCCTCCGCGACGGCGCGCAGCGCAGAGACGAACTCGGCGTGGAGGTGCCGGACGTCAGGCTCCGGCAGGCCCGCTTCGGCGGCCAGCCCGGCGAGCGCCCAGACTTCTTCGCCGGACAGGTACTCGTCGGCGACGGCCTCGGCCAGCAAGTCCAGGTACGCCGCGCCGGCGGAGTCGGCAGTCGACGGCGAGGTCACGACCCGGTCGACGACGCCGGACATCCAGCCGCGCTCGGCCACCTCGACGTCAGGGCGGCGGAGGATGCGCCCGCCGGGGGCGTAGCGCGGGAGCTCGGGATACCGCGGCGGCGCGGCGAACCGCAGCCCGTGCGTGCCGACGAGCGCCGTCACCACCTGGGCGCACGCGCGAGCCGACGCCGACGCTAGGTGCGGCGGGAAGTCACGGATACCGAGCGCCCGCGCGATCGTGGCCAGCCGATAGTTCGGCAGCCGCAGCGCCTCCTGCGCCGCGATCGCCGTCGAGACGCCCGGGAGCGCAGGCAGCCGCACGCCCACGCGAGCCACCTCTTCGGCGAGAAACCCTTGGACCAGCGGCAAGTCGTGCGCCACCACCACCGCGCCACGGCACAGGTCCAGCAACGGCCCGAGGACGTCCGCGAACGACGGCGCGCCGACCAGGTCTCCGGCGGTGATCCGGTGCGGACCGCTCCAACTCGCCGGTAGCGACCGGCCGGGGTCGATCAACGTCGCCAGTTCTCCCAGCACGGCGCCGTCACCCCGCACTCGCACCGCTCCCAGCTCAACGATCCGACCCGAACGCAGGCCGGTGCTCTTCACGTCGATCGCCGTGAAGTCGACCCCGCGACCGGCCAGCCGTCCACTGCGGGTGAGCGGCAGGAATTCGATCAAGTCGGCCATCGAGTCCGCACTTTCTTCTGAGAGGGTTCCGCGGAGGATCGCTCACGCGCGGTTGATCGTGACAGCCTTTTCCCGAATTCCCGAATCCGTGACAATTTCGTAATATCAACTCGGGGCTGTTCAGGTGATGATGGTCAGTTGCGCGTCATGGGCGTAACGCCGACGGGTTTTCCGACGAGAACCAGTCAGCACATCGCAGCCAGGATCGAGGAATTCCCGAATGCATCCCACCCCGGCGCCCGCCGCGCGCCCCCGGAAGCGTTTTCCGAAGTGGCTGATGGTCACGCTCGGCGTTTTCGTTGTTCTGTTCGTCCTGGGTGCCATTTTCGGCAAGGCCCCCGAAACGCCGACGCAGCCCGTCGCCGCACCCGCGGCCCCCACCACGACCACCCCCGCCGCCCCCACCACCACTTCGGCACCGCCACCCGTCACGTACACCGTGAACAACGTCGTGGACGGCGCCACCGTCGAACTCGCGGGCAGCGACGGCACCCACCGGACCGTGCACGTCCTCGGCGTCACCGTGGCGACCGGGAGCAACTGCTACGCAACGGAAACGCTGGCCTGGGCGACCAGCAAGCTCGTCGGTTCCGCGGTGAAGGTCACCACGGACACGACGACCGGCGTCGCGCTCGCCCTCGCGGACGGCACCGACTACGCGACGACCGCGGTGCAGAACGGCTACGCCAAGTTCGCCGTCGACGCGACGTCAACAGCCCTGCAAGCAGCGGAAACGACCGCGCGCCAAGCAGCCACGGGACTGTGGGCGGCGCCGTGCAAGGGCGCGATCGACGCCCCGACGCCGCAAGCTCCCGCCCCGCCGGCACCGCCGGTGACCAAGAAAAAGGAAGCTCCGGCGCCGCCGCAAACGCACGAAGAGCCGCCGCCCGTTCAGGAGCCGGACACTTCGTCGGTCTACTACAAGAACTGCGACGCGGTCCGTGCGGCCCACGCCGATCCGCTTTACGCGGGCCAGCCCGGTTACAGCCGAAAGCTCGACCGAGACGGCGACGGCGTCGCCTGCGAATAGACACGACAAAGTGCGCGGATGGCTGAGGCCGTCCGCGCACTTGTTCGCGGGTCATGAAATCGCGGGAACGTTTTCCTCAAGATCATTGAGCAAAGCGTGCACCGGCGCCCAGCACAACATGACACTGTCCTGATCGAACCTCGGCTGCTCCGCCAATTCCTTACGCGGGTGCACGAAGTTTCGAAAATCGCGGACGGTGTGCACAAACTTCGTCGCGTCGAGTTGAATCCAGTCCTTGCCGTGGGCAATGTCGATCATCTGCTGCAGCGTGACTCGATCCGGTTTGTTACGCCGACCCGGATCACGAGGGTTCGGGAACCCCTTCTCCCGCAGCTCCTCATCGCGCTCCAACAGCAACTGCAGCAACAGCCCCTCGACGATGCTCCCGATCCCGATCACCGCCATCGTGTAAGCCCCACCGCTCTCGCAGATCCGGGTCTCCTCCAGCCGACCCATCAGCATGTCGATGGTCACCGGATCGGCCAGCAGCTTCTCCAGCCGGCGGCGGAAGTCGGCGGGCTCGGAGAACGTCGGCTGCTTCCCGTCGGAGCCCAGGCGCCCGACCACGGGACGGCCGGACACCACCGTCACGACCAGGCCCTCCGGCGCCAGCTTCTCGTTGACCATCGCGCGGAACTCGTCCGCGATCACCGCACCCTCGTCGTATTCAATCGGGTCGCACACGCGGCAGAGGAACCGCTCGACGTCCGCGCGGTTCTCCCGACGCTCCTCGAGTTGCTCGGTCAGCCACGGGATGCGCGGCGAGCCGTCGTACTCCGGCGGATCGGCCCAGCCCGCGGCAGCCAGCAGCTCGGTGAGCTGGTAACCCTTGCGTTCGTACGGGCCGCCCATGTCCACGACCACCTCGGCGAGCCGTTCGACGGTCTTGGAGTCCAGCGGGAACATCAGTTCTCCTCCTTGTCGGCGAGCTGCTGGGCGATCTCGATCGCCCGGCTCAAGCGCTCGACGATGAGGGAGCCACGTCGGCGGAAACCGAGCTCGGTCATCACCTGCTGAAGCCGGTCGTCGCGATCGAGCAGGAGCCCGTCGCTCATCAGCCAGCGGCAGATCCCGATGAGCTGCCGTTCGGTGTACTCCTGGATCTTCAACCCGGCGGGCACATCAGGCCTCGGTCCCCGCGCCACCGGAACCGCGGCGACAACCGGCGCCGCCGGGACGATCTGCTCCACAACCGCGGGCTCGGCATCAGCGTCGGCCATCGCCTTCTCCCACGCCGCCACGATCCGGTCCGTTTCCCCGACGGGGTCCGCGAACCACGCCGACGACCACAGCCGGTGAAACCGCCAGCCGAGCGTCTCGAGGTGCGTCTGCCGAAGCCGGTCGCGGTCCCGAGCGCTGTGCGAGCTGTGGTACTTGTGCCCGTCGGCCTCGACGGCGAGCACCATGCGGCCTGGATCGTCGCGATGCGCGAGCGCGAAGTCGATCCGGTAGTCGGAGAAACCCCACTGCGCGTGCACAGGCACGCCGCGGCCCTTCAGTGCGACGTCGATGGCTCGCTCGAAGCCGTTCAGCTCGCCGGCGACGTGCCGGCCGACCACGTCGATCGAGCCCCGCCGCTCGGCGAAGTCGAGGTAGCGGCGCAACAACTCCGTGCCGGTCACGCGTTCGGACGGCCGCAGATCGGCGGCGGTGAACGACGCCACCACCGTCATCCGCCGCTTCGCACGGGTGACTGCGACATTCAACCGTCGCTCGCTGCCCTGCTGGTTGAGGATGCCGAACGCCGTGTAGTTGATCTTACCCGCGGCGTCGCGGGCCACACCCACGCTGAGGATGATCGCGTCGCGCTCGTCGCCCTGTACGTTTTCCAGGTTCTTCACGAAGAACCGCCGGCCGAGCTCGACCTCGCCGGAGAAGAATTTTTCCAGTTCAGGGTGGTCCCGCCGGGCTTCGCGCAGCGCCCGCTCGACCCGCGCCTGGTGCTTCATGCCGGGCGTGATCACGCCGAGGCTCTCGTCGGGTCGGAGCCGTGCGTGCTCCAGCACCAGCTCGACAACGCGGGCGACCTCGGCCGGCGCGGAGCCGTTCTGCCCCGGCGACGCTTCGCCGTGCACGACCTCCAGCGTCACCGGGCTTTCCTGGTGAGCACCGGGGAAAGTGACCAGGCCGTTGCGGTAGATCTCCCGGTTGGAGAACGCGATCAGCCGCTCATCGGCACTGCGGTAGTGCCAGCTCAGCATCTCGGTGTTGGGCACCACCGGCCGCAACGCCGTCAGGATGGATTCGAAGTCCGAGAGCTCGCCCGTGAAGTCCTCATCCTCTTCATCGTCGGTCACGGCGCGGTCGAAGAACGCAGACGGCGGTAGCTGCTTCTCGTCGCCGGCGACCACCAGGCGGTGGCCGCGCATGATCGACGTGATGGCGTCGTGCGGGCGGATCTGGCTCGCCTCGTCGAACACGACCAGGTCGAACAGCCTCGCGGCCGGCAACATCCGGCTCACCACCAGCGGCGACATCGCCCAGCACGGCCGCAGCGCGAGCAACACGTCCGACGCCTGCTCCACCAGCTTGCGGGTCGGCATGTGCCGGGTCTTCAGGCTCGCCTGCTTCTTCAGCACACTCGCCTGCTCCGGGTGCTGCTCCTTCGCCTCCTTGACCTGGCGGGCCACCGCCCGGCGCACCCGCGCGGCGGAGGTCACGCGGTGTTCGACGTCCTGGGTGCGGAACTCCTCGGCCGCGCGCGTCTGCCGCTCGACGACGAACTGCGCGAGCTCCGGCACGGTCAGCTTGAGCTCGTCTTCGATGGAAGCCAACCAGATGCGGGTGAATGCGGCCCAAGCGCCGTCGGCGTCCAGCTTCCGGGCCGCGATCTCCTCCACGAGGGGACCCAGCCCGAGCTGTCGGAACCGGTCCTGCAGGGCGATCAACGTCGGCATCCTGAACAACGTGTCCTGGTCGGCGCGCAGCTCACCCAGGCGCTGCTCGATCTGCGGCGCCGGCCCGTTCTCCAAGTCCGGTCGCCGGGCCGAGAGCGCCACCGCGGCGAGCTGACGACGCAGCTCGGCGTAGTCCTTCATCATCTGGTCCAGGCCCGTGACATGCGCGGGCTGCGTGTGCCGGCCGCCGAGAGCCTGCCACTGGTCGCGTTGCCCGGCGATGCGCATGAGCTGCGCGCGCAGCTCGGGCTTCTTCGTGACGTGCTGCGTGGACATGGCGCGGATCTGCTTGACGAGCGCACGCCGCTGCTTCCACGGCAGCTGCTGCGGGTAGCGGGCACGGGTGGCGCGATCGGCCGTCGCGTAGCAGAACGCGTCGAGGTGGGTGCCGAAGATGTCCGGACCGAAGGCGTGCACGCTTGACGAAACCTGGTCCAGCAGCTCCAGCACGTCCTGCCAGCCCGCGATGTCACGTGGCGGCATGAGCCCGGTCTGGCTCAGCAGCGCGTGCATGCCGTCCTGGCCGCGCTTGAGCGTCTTGTCAGCCAGCTGGTCGAGCTCGGCCAGCACCCGCCGAGCGTCGTCCGTCGTCCGGACTTCGGCGTTGCACCACGGGGTTTCCCTGCGCACCAGGCGCGGGCCACCCAGCTCGACGAAGTCGCGCAGCTCCTGTTCGAGCTTCCGGACCACGGTGGCGTTCAGGGCCTGCAGCTGAGCGCCGCGAAACGCGCCGGGCAGCCGGTCTCCGGGTGGAAGCGACAGCAGCCGGTCGCGGACCTCGTACGCGCTCAGCCCCCACGGCTCGCGCACCGCGTGGAGTTCGCGCGACTGGTCCAGCAACCGCTGTCGCGCGCCGGAAAGGCGGCCGTGCAGTGGCTCGGCGTCGACCGGCGGCTGCTTCGTGACGGCTTCGAGGCTGTCCGAAAGCTGCTTGGCGACGTCGCGCTTGCTGATCTTCTGCTGGTGCAGGTCGAGGACGAGGCCGCCGAGCTGCACGTCGGCCAGGCGGTTGAGCACCGCCTCGATCGCCGCGCGCTTCTCGGCGACGAACAGCACCTTCTTCCCGATCGCTGCCGCCCCGGCGATGATGTTGGCGATCGTCTGGCTCTTGCCGGTGCCAGGCGGGCCTTCGATAAACAGGTGCTGCCCGGCCAGCGCGGTCATGATCGCCCGGTGCTGCGACGAGTCCGCGTCCTGCACCAGGAACTCGTCGGCGGGCTGGAGCTGGTCCACGGACTGTGGCGCGAACCCGGACGCCTCGCCGGCGAGCTCGGCCGCCGCCGGCTGGTAACCGGCGATCGCGGCGACGAGGTCATGGCTCGCCAGCAGCTCGGTGGCGTTCGCGAGATCCTCGACCATGGGGAGCTTGACGTAGTTGAACGTGCCGAGCACGACGTCGTTCTGCAGCGTGAGCTTCACGTTCTGCGCGGCGGCCACGGCGGCGAGCTCGCCGAACACGGCTTCGACCTGCTCCGCGTGCCCGGCACCCGAGGTGAGCACGTTCTCCACGTGCGCCGCGAAGTTCTCCGGGATGGTGATGCCGTAGTGCTCGTCGAGGACGTACAGCAGCACCGGATTGATCTCGACGTCCTCACCCGGCTCCACGGTGAAGTCGCTCTCCGCCGAGGTGCGTGGCTTCAGCGTCATCGGCCGCAACAACAGCGGCGCGCGCAGCGTCGGCAAGGGCTTGGCCCCCTTGTGCTGCTGGGGATCCGTGACCACGAAGCCCATCGCGATCCGGCCGACCTCCACGCCCTGCTCTTCCTCGAACAGCAGGATCCGGCGGGCCAGGCTCTGGGCGCTGGTGCAGGCGGCCCGGTGGCGCTCGGGTTCGGGGAACAGCGCCCGCAACGTGAGCTTGCTGCCGCCGGTCACAGTGGCGAGGGCGTCCGGCTCGGCGTTCGTCAGGTCAAGGCTGCCCGTCTTCGTGTTCTTGAAGACGACCATCGTGTTGTTGTGGCTGACGTCGATCAGCCGGTTTCGCCACTTGTCGGCCTGCGCCGCGACCAGCTCAAGCCGTTGCGGGTCGATCTGCGCGGTCATACCGCTTCGTCTCCTCGGCAGAACGGTTCTTCGGACCTGTTGTGGCACAGGGCCCGCCGTTCTGCGACGAGCCGTACAGAATGGCAGAAGATCAGGCCCGGCGGAAGAGGCCCGTAGGCGCGCCATCGTCCGTCACCGGAGAGGAAGATCGCGACGGCTCGGGATTTCGTGTCGGGTGCCGGCGCTGAACCACCCGTTCGGCCGCTTTTCGTCTCGATCGGGCAACTTTGCCTGCGGGACAACGAGTTATGTGGACCCGCTGCTCGTCGACGGCTTGCTCGTCGTCACCACCTGTTGGGGCGGCATCGGGTCCGGTGGGCGCAGGAACGCGACCAGCAGCAGAGCCGCGACGGCCACCGCCAGGGCCGCGACCACGGCGATGCGCATCAGGCCGGCCGGCGGCGCAGGTGGAGGACCATGCCGGCGGATGCGGCGGCCGCGAGCAAAGCGCCCGACGCCACCAGGAACGGATCACCGAATGGGGATATCGACGTTTCCGGAATTGCGCCGGCCGGATTTTCCGGTTCCGCCTGTGCTGCGGCTGACCAGACCACGATAATCCCTGCGACCAGGGCGAACGTACCGAAGACACGGCGAAAGAGAGTCAACAGGAAAACCTTCCGAAGAGTCCGGCGAAGCGTTGTCGGGCATATCGCCGGGCCGACGGAACCGTTACGGATCAATTCCGCGCGATTTCCCGCGGCAACCTGATCGGGTGCATCCGGTGATTTTTCGCCACACCTTCACAGAGCCCACGCCACGCCACCGACGTGTCCTCCGGCACCAGCACCAGCGACAGACCGCGCGACGCCGTAACCTCGGGGTATGCCGATCCAGGTGCTGCTCGTCGACGACCACGAACTGGTCCGCCGCGGCCTGCGCGACCTGCTGGGCGACGAGGCGGACATCGAGGTGGTCGCCGAGGCCGGGGGCGTCGAGGAGGCGCTGGCTGTCGCGATGCACGTGGAGCCGGACGTCGCGGTGGTGGACGTCCGCCTCGGCGACGGCGACGGCATCACCCTGTGCCGCGAGCTGCGGTCCAAGCCCAACCCGCCGGCCTGCCTCATGCTGACCGCGTTCGACGACGAGGAGGCCATGGTCGGCGCGATCATGGCGGGCGCGTCGGGCTACCTGCTCAAGCAGGTGCGCGGCCAGGACGTGGTCAACGCCGTGCGCGAGGTCGCCGCCGGCCACTCCCTGCTCGACCCCGTCTCCACGGCCCGCGTGCTCGACAAACTGCGCCACCCGCCCACGGACGACCTCGCCGCCCTCACCGACCGCGAGCGCGACGTCCTGGAGCTCATCGGCCAGGGTATGTCCAACCGCGAAATCGCCGAACGCCTCTTCCTGGCCGAGAAAACGGTCAAGAACTACGTCACCTCGGTCCTCGCCAAGCTCGGCATGCAACGCCGCACCCAAGCCGCCGCCTGGATCGCCCGCCGCGGCAAGTGATGCCCGAAAACGCATACCCCCCCCCCGTCGTTTTGGCCCAAGGTCCCGGTCGATCCGGCGTATGACCGCTGGCTGACCACGGCGTTCGACCGCAAGGTGCTCGTGGTCGTCCGCACCCTGACCACGCTCACGCGCCTGCTCGACGTCGTCTCGATGTTCGGCGGCGACCGGCGGATCCAGCTCGTCTTCACCCACGACGAGCGCCGGCCGGGAATCCTCGCCGCCGGCGTGCCGGAAGCGCTGAGCCGTCTCGGGCCGCCCGTCATCGGCTGGGACCAGGCGAAGGCGACCCGGTTCGACCTCGCGATCGCGGCCAGCGAGAACGACGTGCTGGCGGAGCTCGACGCCCCGATTTTGCTGGTGCCCCACGGAATCGGCTACCAGAAGTACTACCCCGGCAGTCGCGTCACGTCCGGCCTCAACCCGGAAAAGCTGATCCACGACGGTGAAGTGGTGCCGGCGGCCATCGCGCTGTCGCACGAAAGCCAGCGCGCGCAGCTGACCCGGTCGTGCCCGCCCGCCGCCGAACGGGCCGCGGTCATCGGCGACCCCTGCCTCGACCGCATGCTGGTGAGCCGGCACCGCACTCCCCGCTACCGCAAGGCGCTCGACGCGGGCGGCCGCACGGTCGTGACGCTCGCGTCGACCTGGGGCAAGCACTCCCTGTTCGGCCGCCGTCCCGAGTTGCCCGTGGAACTGCTGGGATGTCTGCCGTTCGACGACTACCGCGTCGCGCTGACGCTGCACCCGGGCGTCTGGGCGGCGCACGGGCCGTGGCAAGTGCGGGCGTGGCTGCGGCCGGCCATCGCGGCGGGGCTTGCGCTCGTCCCGCCCGACCACGGCTGGCAGGCGGCCGTGCTCGCCGCGGATTGTGTGTTGTCGGACGAAGGATCCGCCGCGCTGTACGCGGCCGCCGTCGACAAACCGGTGCTGCTCACGACACCGGGATCACCGACGACAGTCGCGGATTCGCCACTCGCCGCCCTCGCGCGGAGCGTGCCGAAGCTCGTGACGGGGCTCGGCCTGCGCGATCAGATCGACGGCGCGATCACTCGCCATCGGCCCGGCTCGCACGCGCCGATCATCGAGGAAGCCGTCGAAGACTCCCGCGCGCCGCTGCTCGCCGGCCTGCTCTATTCACTGCTCGACCTGAACCCGCCCGACGACCCGGTTTTCCCGCCCGTCGCCGATCCCGAGCCGCTGACCTCGCCCGCTGCCGCGTTCGTGGCCGGCGTCGACGGATCGGGTGAACTCGTGCGGTTCCCGCTGGTCACGGAGAAGTCGCCGGACCTCGAGTACCGGCACGTGCTCGCCCACGCCGACAACGCCGAGCTGCGGGAACTCGACGCCGCCACTGTCGTCTACGCGGACGAGCCCGGACGACTCGCCGGCCTGCTCACCCACTGGCCGGCCGCTCAGCTGGCGGCCGCGCCGATCGACGGCGGCTGCGTCGTGCGCGACTCGACCGGCGCGACGCACGAGCTGACGGCTGATGCGGATCCCGTGCTGCTGGCCGCTTTCGCCTACGTGCAGCTGACGACGGGCCAGCCGTTCACCGGTCACCTCAACGGCGCCCCCGTATCCGCTCTTCGACAGCACTGAACTTGGCCGCGAACTCCGCCTGCCGCGGATGCCCGGCGGCGAAGTAGACCTGCCACGCCCGTCGCCACGCGTCGAGCGCGGCCGGCAGGTCGCCGCGAGCCTCGGCGAGGGTGGCGAACGCGGCGTCGAACTCGGCCGCGTATTGCGTCGCGCCCGAGGTGTTCGCGAGCTGCCACGCCTGGCCCAGGGTGTCGGCGGCGGCGTCGAAAGAGCCGAGTCCGGTCTCGGCCTTTGCCTTGACCAGCAGGATCCGCGAGCGGTTGCGGTCGTCGGCGGTGTGCTGCTCGGATTCGCCGAGCAGCGCGAAGACCTGGTCCCATCGCCCGAGCCCGACGAGGACGTTGGCGAGCATCCGGGTGTGGATGCCGAGACTTCGCGCGGCTTCCGGTCCCGCGGCGCGGTCGATGCGGATCGCTTCGTCCAGCAGCGTCACCGCCTCGGCCATCAGTCCCGGCGTTTGCTGCGGGTGCTGCCGGGCTTCTTCCTCGCGGAACCGGCCGCAGAACTCCAGCACCGACGACAGCAGGCCCGGCAGCGCCAGCTCGCGCGCCAATGTCAGCGCCTCGTCCAGAAACGGCTTAGCCGTCGTGAACTCGTGCATCAGCAGGTGGGTGCGGCCCTGCTGGCTCAGCACGCGCGTGAGCAACGGCCGGTCGCCGAGGCGGCGCGCGCCGCGGATTCCCCAGTTGTTGATGTCGGCGAAGAGCCGGTGGTACCCGCGGTTGAGCATGAGCACTTCGAGCGACCCGCAGATCTGGCCCAGCTCGACATCGCGCTCACGCAGGTAGGCCTCCCGGGCGAGAGCGCCATAAGTCTCGCGGGCGGCTTCGACCCAGTCGAGCGGCTTGAGGCCTTCGAAGTTCGCCCTCGACTCGGCACCGGGCCGCGGTGTGTACAGGCGGAGGCGATCCGTGCCGTTGTGGAGATCCGCGGCCACGGCTTGGTCGCAGTGGAACTCGAGCGCTCGTTCGACCGCCACCTCGGCCGAGCCGCGGCGGCGGGCACCTTCGCGGATCAGGTTGTACAGCCGTTGCCGCGAAGTGTCTGTGTGCGCGACGAAGCCGGCGTCGACCAGCTCGTCGAGGGCGTCATCCGGTGAGCGGCCGAAGACCGCGGCCGCGCCGGCCGCCGTGAAGTCAGGTCCGGGGTGCGCGGCGAGGAGGCGGCACAGCTCCGCCGCGTCGGGAGTCAGCTCCGCGAAGGACTCCTCGAAGGCCGCCGCGATCACGTCTTCGCCGCCGAGCTTGCCCGTGGCCCGGAAACCTTCCAGCACCGACGCGACGGCGCCGGGACCGCGCTGCATGCGCCGCGCGACGCGGACCGCGGCGAGCCGGACCGCGAAGGGCATGTGGTCGCACAGGTCCACGAGTTCTTGGGCCGCAATGGGTTCGGCCGCTACCACGTTCGGGTGGGAGAGGTGGCTCAGCAGGGCGAGCGCGTCCTGTGGAGCGAGCCGGCCGACCTCGATCGGCGGCGCCGGGAACTCCATGCGGAGATCGTCGCCGGCCTTGATCGCGGTCACGAGAACGACGCTGTGCGGCGACGGCGGGATGAGGCCGTGCAGGTCGGTGGCCGCTTCCGCGTTGTCGAGTGCCAGCAGGAAACGGTGGCGCGCGGTGACCGAGCGGTATTGCTCCCAGAGCTGTGGCGTTCCGGTGGCGGTCAGATCGTTGCCGACGTCGAGCGCTCGCACCACTCGCGCGGCCACCTCGGTGCGGCGCACCAGCGAACCGGACCGGTAGTCGGCGAGGTCGACGTAGATCTGTTTCGGGAGGTGCGGGCGCAGATCGGTGGCAAGACGGCTCAGCAGCGCCGTTTTGCCCGCGCCGCGCGGCCCGGTGACGAGGCGGGCACCGGGGCCGGCGACGAGCGCGCGTTCGGTTTCGCGGTCGACAAACGGTGCGGCCGACGCGGGAAAGTCGCTGCTGCTACCGGTTCCCTTCGACCGGGGCAGCAGTGATTCGATCTGGTCGGCGAACTCTCGGTCGGTCGCGAGCAGCTCGGCGATCGCCGTCACGGCGCGCGCCTTGTCGCCCAGGATCGCCACCACGTCGGTGGCGGTCCGGCGTTGTTCGAGTTTGTGTGACACCAGCTGTTTCACCCCGCCGAGCGCGGCCACAGCCATCGCTTTGACGACTTCCGCCGCCACGGCTTCCCACATGAAGCGACCCCCTCGTAACTGATCATGGCGACCCTAACAGCCATCTCCGACAGAACTGGTGACGTCGATTTTCGAGTGATCGGCCGGTACCGCCGCTCGGAAAGCGGCTAGGCCGTTAGGAGGTTTCTCGCGCGCGTGAGCTCACGGTCGGCCACGGGTGATTCGGCAAGGACCTTTCGGATTCACCCCATCGTGAGTCGAATGGGTGTTCGATTTCCCGGTAGACTCGCCAACAGGTGAAAGCGAGCCGCGACTCGCGGTGCTGGGGTGTTGGTCGATGTCGTACGGGAAGTCGCACGCTGCGCGTACACGCGTTGCGTGCCCGTCGGAGAGGAAGGAGCGGCTCACATGACGCGTGAAGGCTGAAGCCGGATCAGCGCGCTGTGGGTGATGGTCGCGAACGTGCGACTAGTCCAGAGGGAGATCGAAGGCGACGAGTGTGCCGAGGCTCGGTGAGGAGTTGATGAAGAACTTCCCGCCGGCGGCGTCGGCGCGTTCGGCGAGGTGACGCAGGCCCCGGGTGGCGACGCCTTGGGGTACACCGGATCCGTTGTCGCGCACGCGGAGTTTCACGCCGTCGCGGTCGCGGGTCAGGGACACGCGTGTCTCGCTCGCGCCGGAGTGGCGGACCACATTGGACAGTGCTTCGCGCAGTGCCGCGCGGATGTGGTCGGCGCGTTCGGCGGGGATGTCGGCGAACTCGCCGGAGAGCTCGAGGGTCGGCGGGTAGCCGAGGAGCTCGCCGGCGATGCGGACTTCGCCGCGGGCTGACTCGGCGAGGTCGGTCGGCGTGCCGGTGTCGTGGCGTGGTTCCGGCGAGCGCAGGGCTCGCACGGTGCCGCGGATTTCCTCGATGGTCTGGTCGAGCTGGTCGATGGCGTCGGACAACCGCGCGCCGTCGGCTTGGGCGAAGCGCTTGCGCATGTTGCGGCGCACGCGGTCGAGCTGCATGCCGGCGCCGTAGAGGCGCTGCACGATCACGTCGTGCAGTTCGCGGGCGATGCGTTCGCGCTCTTGGTAGAGCGTCACGCGGTGGCGGGCGTTGGCGCCCTCGGCGAGCGCGAGCACGACGCCCGCCTGCGCGGCGAACGCCACGAGCATCTCGACGGTCCCCGCGGAGAACGGCTCGCGGCCCTGCAGGCGGTAGACCGTGAGCGCGCCGAGGACCCGGCCGCCGGAGCCGAACGGCGCGGCGGCGAAGGGGCCGAAGCCGCGGAGCTCGTCGGGCACGAAGGGGGCGGTGCGCGGGTCGACGACGAAGTTGTCGCTGACCACCGGCTCGCCACCGCGCGCGACGCGGCCGGCAGCGGAGTGGGCGGGCAAGGTCAGGCCCTGCAGCGCGCGGTCGGCACCACTGAGGTCGACGGCGGCCTCGACCACGACGTGCCCGTCGTCGGCGCTGACCATGGCCAGCCCGAGGTCGGCGTCGGCCAGCTCGGCGGCGCGGATCACGACGGTGTCCAGCACGGCCTCCGGGTCGTCGCCGGACAACGCGGTGCTGGTGATCTCGGTGGCAGCGGACAACGCCCGCGCGGCAAGTGTCGGGTCCATGAGCAACACCGACCCTAGCGCGTGCTTGCGGCCCGGACCCGGAATCGTGACCGTCACCAATCACCCCTCGCGGCCGGTACCGCTTGCCGTTCGAGTACCTGGCCGCCGCGGACCTCCAGCACGACGTCGGCGTCGAGCTGCTCGTCGAGGCTGTGGGTGACGTGCACGACCGTGCGGCCGGCGAGCTCGGTACGCAGCGTGGCGCGCAGGGCCCGAGCGGTCCGTTCGTCGAGGTGCGCGGTGGGCTCGTCGAGCAGCACGAGGCCGGCCGTCGGCGCGGCCAGCAACGCCCGTGCCAGTGCGACGCGCTGGGCCTGACCACCGGAAAGCCCGCTGCCGGCGCTGTCGAGAACGGTCGCCGCGTCGAGCTCCGGCAGCTGCGCGAGGTCGAGCACCCGGCGGACGTCGTCGTCGGTCGCCCGGGGATCCGCGAGGCGCAGGTTCTCCGCCACGCTCGTCGACACCAGCATCGCCTCCTGCGGTGCCCACGCCACCCGCTCGGGCACCGCGACCTCCCCCGCGCGCGGCTCCAGGAACCCCAGCAACGCCGCCACCAGCGTCGACTTCCCCGCTCCGCTCGGGCCCACGACGGCGACGTAGGTTCCGGGCTCGATGTCGAGCGTGACGTCGGTGAGCACGGTTTCGCCGCCGGGCCAGCCGAGGTCGGCGCCCCGAAGCCGCACGGCGCTCGGTGCCGGTTCGGCCGGATCGTTGAGGTCCGCCCTCGGCGTCGACGTAGGCTCCGCGGCGTCGAGGTCACCCAGGCGAACCCGGGCCGCGCGCAGCGTGTCCCAGTGCATAGCCGCTGGTGGCAGCAACGAGAGAACCTCGGCAAGAGCCAACGGAACCAGCGCCAGCAACGGCGCCATGACCCCTGCCAACTGGCCGGACGCGACAGCCGGTGCAGCGAGAAGCGTGCTCCCCACGGCGGCG
Source organism: Amycolatopsis sp. NPDC047767 (assembly GCF_040704195.1). Classification (NCBI taxonomy): domain Bacteria; kingdom Bacillati; phylum Actinomycetota; class Actinomycetes; order Pseudonocardiales; family Pseudonocardiaceae; genus Amycolatopsis; species Amycolatopsis sp. NPDC047767. The sequence goes on along the minus strand of NZ_JBEYSJ010000003.1, from coordinate 61,573 downwards.
GCCCCGGTGGCCAGGACGATCAGGGCATCCGCCGCACCGGCACCGAACGCTTGACGACGGGTGGCGGCGGTCAGCTGAGCATCGGTCGCGAGCAGCGACCGACGACGCGACGCCGCAGTTCCGTAAGCAATCAACTCCGCCGCCGACGCGAAGAGCACGAGAACCCGCGCAGCGACGTCACGGCGCCCGGCGGCAAGGGCAGCCGTCGCGTGCCGCTCGGTCAGAAGGGCAAGCCGGGGCGCCGCGAGACTGACCACCACGGCGGCGGCAAGAAGCAGGCCGGCCGACGGAAGCACAACCGTCTGCACCGCAATCGCGCCCGCCGCAACAAGCCCGACGACAACCGGCGGCGAGACCACCCGCGGCAGCAGGTCGCGGACGGTGTCGACATCGGTGACCAGCCGACGCTGCCCCTCGCCGGCCGCAAACGCCCGCGCCGGACCGAGGCGGACCAGCGAATCCCACAGCCGAACCCGCAGCCGCCCAGCGATGCGGAACGCGGCGTCGTGCGTGACGAGACGTTCGGCGTAACGCAGCCCCGCACGCCCGAGCCCGAACGCGCGCACACCCACCACCGCGACGGTCAACGTCAGGATCGGCGGCTGCAACGACGCCTTCGCGATCAGCCACCCCGACGTCGCCGTCAGCGCAACGCCCGCCAACAACGCCACCGCACCCAGCACGGCTCCGGAAAACAGCCGCCGGTCAAGCAAAAACCGCCACGGCAATGCCCGCCCGGCCCCCACGGTGTCGGCAGAAGCATTGCCGGACAACGGCTTCTCGTCGGCCACCACCACCGCCGCCGACCGCTCGTGCGCCGCGATGACCGCCGCCGCCCCACCCGCCACGGCCCGCTCGACGGCACCCATCACCCGCCGGGCGTTGACCTCGTCGAGGTGGGCCGTCGGCTCGTCGAGCAACAGCAGCCACGCCCCCGCCCGCACCCTCACCAACGCCCGCGCGACCGCCACCCGCTGCCGCTGCCCCAGCGACAACTGCCCGACGGGCCGCTCCCCCAACCCCGACAACCCCAGCTCCGCCAGCACCTCCTCGACCACATCACCCTCGCCGGCATCGCCCCCGCCAACGGCGCCAGAGCCAACCGCGGCCGCTCCGAAACCACCCGCCACACGCAGCGCCGAGCCAACCGCCCCCGAGCCGACAACGCAGCCACCCGCCGGCGAATCCGCGACGACCGAGCCCGAGCCGAGCGCGGAGCCGTCGCCAGCCGAGCCGACGCCCTCGGCGTCCGACGAGACGCCCGCGGACGAGTCGGAGACGTCGAAAGCCAGGATCGGGCGAAGCACCGCGCCGACTGCTCCCGAGCCCAAAACGGAGTCACCCGCAGGCAGGTCGAAGACAGCCGAGTCGGGCCCGATCACGTCGGTCGCATCGACACCATCGGAGCCGGCCGAGGCCAGGTCGGAAACACCGGCCGCAGAGCCAGCCGCGTCCGAGCCACCAGCGCCGACTGCGGCCGACCCACTCTCGGGCGAGTCGGAATGAATCGAGTGAGGACCGACCACGTCGTCCACGTCGGCGCCTTCGGCGGCGACCGGCGCCGAGCCGAGAGCCGAGCCCGCGACGGAGCCGGCGGCAACCGTGCCCGTCACCTCCTCGCGGACGGTCCCGCCGCTGAACACCGGTGACTGCGGCACCCACGCCACGTCCGCGCGCCAGAGGTTGATGTCCACCGAGGCCAGGGGGACGTCGCCGAGGGTGATGGTGCCGTCGGGGGTGGGGAGGAAGCCGAGGAGGGCGGAGAGGGTGGTGGATTTGCCGCCGCCGCTGGGGGCGCGCAGCCAGGTCGTTTGGCCGCGGCGGGCGGAGAACGAGGCGCCGTCGGGGGCGAAGCCGCCGCGGCGGGCGATGCTTAGGTTGGACACAGTGAGTTGTCCACGGGGCGGGACGCGGGTGCCGAAGTGCGGGGCCGGTTCGGCGAGGACGTCGGTGACGCGGCGGACCGCCTCGACGCCGTCTTCGCTGGCGTGGAAGGCCGCGCCCACCGCGCGCAGCGGTTGGTAGCACTCGGGGACCAGGATCAGCACGCCGAGCCCGATGGCCAGGGGCAGCGAGCCCGACACCAGCCGCACGCCGATCACGACGGCGACCAGGGCCACGGACAAAGTGGCGACCAGTTCGAGCACGAAAGCCGAAGAGAACGCGACCCGCAAAGTCTTCAACGTCGCGCGGCGGTGGCGGTCCGAGACGCGCGCCACGGTGGTCCCCTGCGCGTCCGCGCGGCGGAACGCCGTGAGCACCGGTAGAGCGCGCACCAGTTCCAGCAACAACCCCGACATGCGGTGCACGGCGTCCGTCGCGCCGGCCACGCGGTCGGCCGTGAACTTGCCGACCAGCACCGCGAAAAGCGGCAGCAACGGCACCGTCACCAGCACGATCACCGCCGACGGCCAATCCATCCACAGGATCGCCGCGCCCGCCGCAAGGGGGACCACCGCGGCCGTCACCAGGGCGGGCAGGTATTCGCGGAAGTACGCGTCGAGCGCGTCCAAGCCGCGGGTGACCAGCTCCGTCAACGAGCCGTCGCCGCGGCGGGCCAGCCACTCCGGGCCGAGCCGCAGGCTGTGGGAGACGACGCGAGCGCGCAGGTCCCCCTGCGCCGTCGCAGCGGCGCGCGCGGAGACCACCCGCACCGCCCAGCCGGTGAGCGCCCGGCCCGCGACGAGCGCGAACAGAGCGGCCAGCTGGGCGTTGCGGCCCCCGATCCCAGTGGAGACGATGGAAGCCAGCACGTCGGCCAGAAGAAACGCCTGCACCACAAGGAAAACCGCGTTGACGAACGAGAGCGCCGCCACGAGGAGCAGCGCCCGGCGCGCGGCCGGCCCGAGAGCCGAGAGCGCGCCGAGCGGCCCCTTGCCCGGCCGCACCTGGTCCACTGTGGACCTCGGGGCGGAAAGGGTGGTGCGGCCGGGAAGCGTGATCACGGTGCGTGCACCGCCGGGATGTGCTGAACGCCGATGCGCTTGCGGAAAACCCAGTAGGTCCAACCTTGGTAGATGAGCACGGCCGGCGCACCGAACGCGGCGACCCAGGTGATCACCTTCAACGCGTAGGGGCTCGCGGCGGCCTGCGCGATCGTCAGCGAATTGGCCGGATCACCCGTCGACGGCAGCACGTTCGGGTACAGCGCCCCGAACATCGTCACCGCGGCGGCCGCGATCACCACGCCCAGCGCGGCGAACGCCTGCCCGTCGCGGTCCGCGCGCAGCCGCAGCCACGCGACGATTGCGGCAACCACGCTGACCACAAGCGCGACCAACGTCCACGCCTGCCCCGCGCGCACCTGCACGACGATGAGGAACGCGACCATCGGCAGCAACGCCACCGGCAGCAGCCGCAACGCCAGCACCCGCGCCCGCTCGCGCAGCGAGCCCGACGTCTTCAGCGCCAGGAACGCCGCCCCGTGCACCAGCGAGAACCCGACCACGGCGAGCGCGCCCAGCAGCGTGTCCCACCGCACCGCCTCGAACGGCGAGCCGACGCGGTTGCCGGCGGCGTCGAGCGGCAGGCCGAGCACGGTCGTCGCGAGCAGCAGCCCGACGCCCAGCGGCGGGATCCACGAGCCGACCATGATCGCGCGGTCCCACGTGCGCCGCCAGCGCTCGGAGTCGACCTTGCCGCGGTACTCGAACGCGACCCCGCGCCCGATCAGCGCCAGGAGCACGAGCAGCAACGGCAGGTAGGCGCCCGAGAACAGCGTCGCGTACCAGTCGGGGAACGCCGCGAACGTGGCGCCGGCCGCGACGATCAGCCACACCTCGTTGCCGTCCCACACCGGCCCGATGGTGTTGACCATGACGCGCCGCTCGGTGTTGTCGCGCCCGAGCACGGGCAGCAGCATCCCGACGCCGAAGTCGAAGCCCTCGAGGAACAGGTACCCGAGCCAGAACAGCGCGATGATCCCGAACCACACCAGCTGCAGTGTCGTCATGACTCATCCCCAAGATCGCCCTGAGTTATCCACAACCCATCGAGTTGTCCACAGATCAGCTGTGGGTAACTCTCGTGGGTGACCGGCCCACCACGCTGGGTCGAACCCACCGAAGAACCCGACGAAGCACCCACCGGAGGCTCAGTAAGCGAACGACAACGTGTCATCCGAACCCGCCTCCCCACCGTGCGCCGGCGGCGGCAGAACCCCTTCGATCCCACCCCGCACGTACTTGCGCATCAGGAACAGCTCCACCACGCCCAGCCCCAGGTAGAGCACCGTGAGCGAGATCAGCGACGTCCACACCTCACCGACCGTCAGCTGCGACACCGCCTGCGCCGTGAACATCCACATGCCCTCGACGCCCGTCGGGTTCGGCGCGACCACGAACGGCTGACGCCCCATCTCCGTGAAGATCCAGCCGGCGCTGTTGCCGATGAACGGCGTCGCGATGCCCGCGACCAGCAGCAACGGGAACCAGCGCCCGCCCGGGATCCGGCCGCGGCGCGTGAGCCACAGGGCCAGCAGGCCGATCCCCGCCCCGATCGCGCCGAAGCCGATCATGGCCCGGAATCCCCAGTAGGTCACCGGCAGGTTGGGCACGTAGTCGATCGGCTTGCCCGCCAGCGGCCCCAGGTCGGGGTCGTTCGGGTAGTTGGTGCCGTACTTCGCCTGGTACTGGCCGATCAGGTTTTCCACACCCGGCACCTCGGTGGAAAAGTCGTTGTGCGCGAGGAACGACAGCAGCGCCGGCACGGTGAACGTCTTCACGTCCTCGCAGTTGGCCCCCGCGACGTCGCCGATCGCCAGGATCGAGAAGCTCGCCGGCTTCTCCGTGTGGCACAACGCTTCCGCCGACGCCATCTTCATCGGCTGCTGCTGGAACATCAGCTTGCCCTGCGTGTCACCCGTGATGGCCAGCACCGCGAACGCGGCGATCCCGACCCAGGCACCGAGCCGCAGCGACGCGCGCCAGACGTCGCGGTGCACGCCGGCGTCCGAGTCCGAAGTCGAACGCCGCCGCCAAAGGTGCCAGCCCGCCACCCCGACGAGGAAGGCCGCCGCCACCGAGAACGACCCGGCCAGCGTGTGCGGGATGGCCGCCAGCGCCGTGTTGTTGGCCAGCACCGCGAAGATCGAGTTCATCGTCGGCTTGCCGTTCACGAACTCCACACCCACCGGGTGCTGCATCCACGAGTTCGCGGCCAGGATGAAGTAGGCCGAGGCCATCGTCGCCAGCGCGAACGCCCACGCGCACGCCAGGTGCACGCGTTTCGGCAGCCGGTCCCAGCCGAAGATCCACAGGCCGAGGAAGGTCGACTCCACGAAGAACGCGACGAGCCCCTCCATCGCCAGCGGCGCGCCGAACACGTCGCCGACGAAGCGGGAGTAGGCGCTCCAGGACATCCCGAACTGGAACTCCTGCACGATCCCGGTCACCACGCCCATGGCGAAGTTGACCAAGAGGAGCTTCCCCCAGAACTTGGTCATCTTGAAGTAGCGCTCGTTGCCCGTACGCACCCAGGCGGTCTGCATCCCCGCGACGAGCACCGAAAGTCCGATGGTCAGCGGGACCATCAAGAAGTGGTACACGGTGGTGATGCCGAACTGCCACCGCGCGAGCTCAAGGACATCCACGTACCCGAGCTAACTCCGCCGACGCGGCGCCAACCAGTTCAACACGTCCCGAAAAACGAGGGACCAACGTCCTGAACCCGGGAAACGCCCACGTCAGGCGTCCCGAGCCCATCCGTCCATTGTGTACCCGAAAGGGATCTACCGGGTCTGCTCCACCACCCACGACAGGTACCGCGGGCTCCCGCCGACGATCGGCGTCGCCACGATCTCGGGCAGGGCGTACGTGTGGCGCACGTTCAGGAACTCCTCCAGCGCACCCGCGCGGTCGGCCGCCGTCTTGCACTCCACGCGCCACTCGGAGTCGGTGCGCACCTTGCCCTCCCAGCGGTACACGCTCGTGATCGGCCCCACAATCTGGGCGCAGGCGGCGAGCCGCGCCTCGACGGCGCTCGTGGCGATGTTCCGAGCGGTCGCTTCTTGGTCGACAGTGGTGGACACAACCACGTGGTCAGCAGGCATGACCCGCACCGTACCGCATCCGCAAAACAGAATTCGGCGCACCGAAAACTATATTCAGGGGACCCGGCGAAAGCTATTCAACAAACCTCATGGGGCAATTCGCAAACCCGATCAACTTGCCGCGTTCTGAACACCTCCTTTATCGTTGAAGTGAAAGGGGTGTCCACCAGCTCATGTCTCCCGCACTCATCGCTCTCATCAGCGCGTTCGGCCTGGTCCTGGCAGTGGAACTGCCCGACAAGACCCTGGTCGCAACACTGGTGCTGACCACGCGTTTCCGCGCGTGGCCGGTATTCGCCGGGGTGTGCGTGGCATTCGCTATCCAGTGTGTTATAGCCGTCGCGTTCGGCAGCGTACTCACCCTTCTTCCGGAAACCGCGGTTTCCCTGGTCGTGGCCGCGATGTTCGGTATCGGCGCCTTCATGCTCCTGCGCGAAGGATTCAGCGAAGCCGACGAAGCGGCCGACGACGCCGCACGCCTCGGCGCGGCGCCGAAGTCCTTCCTGCGCTCCGCGCTGACGTCGTTCGGCGTGCTCTTCGCCGCCGAGTGGGGCGACGCGTCGCAGCTGGCGACGGCAGGGCTCGTCGCGCGGCTCGGCAACCCGTTCGCGGTCGGGCTCGGCGCGTTCGTGGCGCTGGTCTCCGTCGCGGGGCTCGCGGTGTTCATCGGCGCGAAGATCCGCAGCCGCATCCGGCCGAAGCTCATCCAGCGCACGGCGGGGTTCCTGTTCGCCGGATTCGCCGCGTTCGCGCTGGTCCAGCTCGCCTTCTGAGCGAGTTGACCACAGAGACTTCACAGGAACACCGGGTAGCCTCTTCGAATCCAGTGGATGAGGGCAAGGTGAACCCGCGATGACGCGGGAAGCCTTGCCCTTCGCCATGACCACCGAGGAGTGCCCCCATGCCGAAGGCCGCGCCCGCCGCCGTGTCCCCCGTGCACGGCCGGCTCGCGCTGGCCGGCATGGCGCTCGCGGTGGCCATCGCGGCTGACCTGCACCTGCGGCTGTCGGCGCAGGTCAGCCCGGTGTGGCAGACGCTCTCGGAGTACGTCTATGGCCACCTCGGCAGCCGCTCGGCCGCGCCCCTGTTCAGCGCGATGTGCCTGGCGCTGGCGCTCGGTTCGGTCGCGCTGCTGGCCGGGCTGGTGAAGGCCCGCCGCTCGCCCGCGGTCGTCGTGCTGCTCGGCGTGTGGTGCGCGGGCCTCACGATCTGCGCGACCGTCCCCGTCGACCCCGACGGCCAGGCCCGCACGTTCGACGGCCAGCTCCACAACGCCGCCGCCATCACCGCGTTCCTCGCCCTGCCGGCCGCCGCTTGGCTGCTCACACGCCGCGGCACGCCGAAGTGCCCGTGGGAACCGCGCCGTACCACCATCCGCGGCCTGGCCGTCGCGAGCCTGGCGAGCGTGCTGATTGTGCTCGGCGGGTTCGTCTTCGAGCTGATCACCGGCCCCGCGCAGCAGGAAGTGACGCTGGGGTTGTTCGAGCGGCTGCTGTTCTGCGTCGACCTGGCGCTGCTGCTCACCATGGTGCGACCGCTGCTGGCGGCCGCGCGCCGCTAGGCGTCCGGGCCCACCAGGATCGGCTCGACGCCGTGGCCGGTCAGCCACCACGACTCGTACTGCCGGTCCGGCCCCACGCGCAGCTCGGCGCCGCCGTCGAAGACCACCGTCAGCGTGCCCTGCTCGGGCACCGCCACCTCGGTGACGCGTTGCCCGAACAGCGCCAGCACCGGCGCCAGGGCCGCGCCGCTGCCGGGCTCCAGCTCGTGGCTCACGCCCTCGACGTCACGCAGCACGAACGACGTCTCGAGCACCAGCTCGGCGTCCACCCGCGGCTCGTCGGCCGGGTCCGGCTGGTCGACCAGCGCGAGGCGCACCTGGTAGTCGAACGACGTCCGGCGCACCTCGCAACCGACGAGCTCACTCGGAACGTTCACCTGGGCACCTCCGCGACGGCTCCTCGGCAAGCCGTCCCCTTTGTTCCACGAGACCATATTCCAGCACGCCACGCCGCACTACGCGTCGGTTCTGAGCACCTCGGTCAGCTTTCCGGCCGCCGCGATGACCTGGGGGCCGACCGCGGCCGCGTCCAACGGCTCCAGCGACACCACGCCGACGCTCGCCCGCAGCCCCGGCACCCCGCGCACCGGCGCGGCCACACCGGACGCACCGGCCTCCAGCTCGCCCGTGGACGCGACCCAGCCGTCGCCTCCGGGCCGCAGCGCCATCGCCCGGCCCGCCGCGCCCGCGCTCAGCGGATGACGGCTGCCCACGCGGTACGCGACGTGGTAGCTCGTCCACGACGGCTCCACCACCGCCACGGCCTGCGCCTGATCGCCCTGGGCCACGGTGAGGTGGGCCGTGGCGCCGACCTTCTCCGCCAGCTCCCGCAGCACCGGCCGCGCCGCTTCGCGCAGCTGCGGCAGCACCTGCCCGGCCAGCCGGAGCAGGCCGACGCCGAGGCGCACCTTCGTGCCGTCGCGCCAGATCAGGCCGCGCTCCGACAACGGCACCAGCAGCCGGTAGACGGCCGCGCGGCTCGCGCCGATCGTCACGGCCAGCTCGGAGATGGTCGCCGCCTCCTCGCCCGCGTCGGCCACCGCCTGCAGCAGCGCCAGGCCGCGGTCGAGGGTCAGCGACCCCTCCCTGCTCACAGCAGCTCGAGCTCACCCAGGTCGGCCACCGGCTCGGCGAACGACGCCGCCGCGTACGACGCGAAGAGCTCTCGCACGGCCTTCGCGGCCGGCTCCGACAACGCGCGGGCCTCGTCGGCCAGCGCCTTGCCGTCGGTGGACTCCAGCGCCTCGCGGACGTCGCCGCCCGAGAGGCAGCGGGCCGACGCGACGATCAGGTTCAGGAAACCGTGGTGCGTGAAGCCCGTCTCCGCATCGGTGTGGCGGACGGCGCGGTGCAGGCTGTTGGTGGCCTTGAACGACGCGCCGGGCGCGCCGCTGACCACCGACATGAAGTCGGCGACCTCGTCGACGCTGGGGAAGTTCTCCCCCGCCGGGCCGCCGCAGCGGATCTTCGGCCAGCTGCCGTGCTCGATCACCTTGCGCACGCCGTCGAGCCAGCCGACTCCGCGGCGCGGCTCGACCACGCGGATCACGTCCTCGGGCACGAACTCCGAGACGCGCTCCAGCCACACCTCGTCGACGTCCGACGGCGCCGGCATCTCGACCATCCGCAGCGACAGCAGCTCGCTGCGCGACTCGACGATCGAGATGGCCTTGGGCACGCCGCCGAGCCCGGTGTCGATGATCAGTGACAGCGGCAGCGGCTCCTTCGGCTTGATCTTGATCAACTCGGTGATCAGCTCCGGCAGCCGCGAGGCCTGGCAGAGAAAAACACCCAGTACACCGGCGTGTTCACCCGCCCGCGACTCGTAGTGCGCTCGCAGCGCTTCGGGCATGGCCGCGTCCGCGGGCGGAAAGAGCGCCGAGTCGTCGACGAGCCGCGCGAACAGGGGAGGAATTCCACGGGGGCCGGGGGGCGTGAGTTCCACAGCGCTTGACACGAATGACACGCTAGTAGCGTACGACAACAGGACAAAATCGTTCGTTCTGCGGACACCTCCGGAGGAGTCAGCCATGCCCTTCTACCGGCGAGTAGGCGAGGTCCCCCACAAGCGGCACACCGCCTTCCGCAAGCCCGACGGCGGCCTCTACGCCGAGGAGCTGATGGGCGTCGAGGGCTTCTCCGCCGACTCGGCGCTGCTGTACCACCGCGGCCTGCCGACGGCGATCGTCGACGCCGTGGCCGTGCCCGACGACCGCGGCGCCCTCGTGCCCAATCACCCGCTGAAGCCGCGGCACTTCAAGACGCCGGAGCTGAAGTTCGGCGCCTCCGCCGACGCCGTGACCGACCGGCGCCGCCTGTTCGGCAACGCCGACGTGACCATCGGCTTCGTCGTCGCCACCGCTCCTTCGCCCCTGTACCGCAACGCGGCGGGCGACGAGCTGTTCTACGTCCAGGGCGGTTCGGCTGTCTTCGAGACGATCTACGGCACACTGGAGGCCTCGGACGGCGACTACGTGGTGATCCCGACGTCGTGCACCTACCGCGTGGTGCCGCAGGGCGAGGTGCGCCTGTACGTGCTGGAGGCGCGCGGGCACATCGGCCCGCCGAAGCGGTACCTGTCGGCGAAGGGGCAGTTCCTGGAGCACTCGCCGTACTGCGAGCGTGACCTCCGGGGACCGGTCGAGCCGCTGCTGGTGGACGGTTCCGATGTCGACGTGCTCGTGCGCCACCGCGCCGGCCTGACCCGCTACACCTACGCGACCCACCCGTTCGACGTCGTCGGCTGGGACGGCTGCCTGTACCCGTGGGCGTTCAACATCGACGACTTCGAGCCCATCACCGGCCGCGTTCACCAGCCACCGCCCGTGCACCAGACGTTCGAGGGGCCGAACTTCGTCGTGTGCTCGTTCTGCCCCCGCAAGGTCGACTACCACGAGGACTCGATCCCCGTGCCGTACAACCACGCGAACGTCGACTCCGACGAGCTCATGTTCTACGTCCGCGGCAACTACGAAGCCCGCCGCGGCTCGGGCATCGCCATCGGCTCCCTGTCCCTGCACCCGTCGGGCTTCACCCACGGCCCCCAGCCGGGCGCCGCGGAGGCGTCCATCGGCGCGGAGTTCTTCGACGAGACAGCGGTGATGGTGGACACCTTCGCGCCCCTGGAACTCGGGGAGGCGGCTTCGGCATCGGAGGATCCGGGCTACGCGTGGTCGTGGTCGGGGAGGGGTCCGACGGGATCCTGAAACCGGACGGTGCCGATCCAGGCGTGGCCGGGCAGGCCGACTCGTGAGCCGCTGATCCAGAGCTTCCTGGAGGCAGCGATGTCGAGGGCCGCGGCGAGGGAAACTCCGCGGAGCCGGAAGGCGGCCGTGGTGCCGTCCGGCCGGACAGCACGGCTCTCGACGGTCAGCCGGTCGTGGGTGACCGCGATCGCCGGTTCGGCCACGAGCTCCAGCTCGGTCCACTCCGCGGCTCGGGAGGGCCGTAGGCACAGGACCACGGCGAGTGCGGTCGACAGGACCGTGAGCGCCCCCAGAACGACCGTCAACGGGGAGAACAACCGGTCTCTCTGCTGAAAAATCAGCCACGCCGCCACGTAGAGCGCCGAGAGGAGCGCCACCGCAGCGACTTCGCCCCACTCCCGGCGCTTGCGCAGCGCTCGGAGGGGCTCGGCGTCAGGTGTCGTCGTGGGCTGCGCCGGAGCCACTTCGCGGCTACCGCCGGGCGACTCGTCGCGAATCCGCGCCGGGACGAGGCCGGCTTCGGCGGCCAGCACCGCGGCGCGGTCGCCGTCACGGAGCAGCCACAGCCGTCGGCGCCGTGCGAGCACCTCCGCCGCGTACCGCGAGGCTCTGAACCGCACCCAGCGCCCGTCGGCCAGCTGCGCACCGATCACCCGTCCGGCCACGACGGCGCGGACTTCGGCCTGTTCGAAGGCCTTGCCCAGCAACGGCTTCACCCGCTGCTGTCGAACCATGGTCAGCCCGCGCACCACCGCGCTCCCGACGAAGACGTAGCCGAGCAGCACCGCCTCGGCGACCGTCATCGTCGCGCCGGCCACGAACCCCGCCGCGACCATCACGAGCACGATGGCCAACACCAGCTGTCGCCCTTCCACTCGCCTGGCGGCTTTGGTCAGGTCTCCGAACAACGGCAACCGCTCGGCGGGGAGGGTGGGATCGGGCTCCCAGAAGTGCATCCGTGCTCCTCAGGCTTCGTCGAGGCGCTGAACGTGGATCCGGCGGCCGCCGATCTGAGCCCGGACGAGTTTGCCGCTGAACCAGAGCTGTCCCGCCGACGCGAACTCGAGAGCGAGGAAGAGGTCGGCACCGGGGACGACGAACGAGACACGCGTGCCGTCAGCAAGCACGCCGCGACCCTCGACCCGCAGCAGGCGCAGCTGCCGCTGCCGCATCCGCACGGAGGAGATGGCCGGGCCTGGGTCGACGGCGAACTCGGACCACCGTCGGGAGCCACCCCCGGCGATCGCGCCGATGACGTACTGCAGCGTCAGTACCGCCGTGACCACCGGGCCGATCGTCAGCACGATGGCGAAGAAGGAGCGGTCGTCCTGCGGATAACCCAGCCGCGCCCAGACCAGGAGTGCCGTCGTCACCCCGAACACCACCATCCTGTGCCGGATCAGGCGGAGGTTCCCCGACTTCCGGGCGGCTTCCCAGGCGTCGGCGGGCGGTGGGGGCGGCTGGGCGCCGTTGCGGAGCGGTTCGGTGCGGATCCGGGCCTTGAGCAGTCCGGCGCCAGGCAACAGGACCCGCGCCCGGTCGCCGTGCCGCAGCACCCAGAGCCGCCGTTGCGCGATCAGCGGGGGCTGCGTGGTCCTGGAGGTGATCGTGAGCCAGTGGCCGTCCGGCAGGCGCACGGCGACCCGGCGGCGGCTCACCTCGATCCCGCCGGGGTCGACGTCCACCAGCACGAAGGCCTCCGCGAGCAGTGGTTTGAGCTGCCAGTGGGCGAGAACCGACCGCGCGTGCAGCAGCAGGTAGCCACCGAGCAGGTACGCCAACAGCACGACGTCCGCGACGGAGAGGTGGTAGTCGACCACGACGACCGCGACGACGAACGCCACCAGGACGACGGCGGCGATCGAGCGACCGGTCGCGTGGCGCGGTGACGCGGCAAAGATCTTGTCGAACAACGGCAGCTGCCCGGCCGGGACGGTCGGATCGGGCTCCCACGTGGGCATCGTCGTCACTCCGCTCGGTGGCGTTCGTGGCTCACTGGCCGGCCGGCTGGGCGGCGGGTTCCGCCGGCGCCCGGTCCGGGGCCGGTCGGAACCGCGCCACGCCGATCACGGGATAGCCGGGCACGCCGATGGTCACGACGCCGAGCCGAGCGGCACCGAGCGTCCACAGGCGATCGGAGGCGGCGACGTCAAGCGCGAGGGAGGCGAAGACCTTCGACGTGCGGAAGCCGGCCACGCTGCCGTCGGGAAGCCGGACATGCCCCTTCAGCACCGCGCGGAAGCTGCCGCTGAACGTGATCTGCCGGTCCAGCACGGGCAATTCGGTCCACGAGCTCTCCGAGCGCGGCCTGAGCAGCTTCCACAGAGTGACGACGCCGACCAGCGTGTGCAAGGCGGTCAGCAAACCCAGGACGGCGATCACGGCGGCGGTCGCCGCGGCGAAGTCCACGTCGACCGTCCGGGCGACCACGTCCGCCTTGAGGCCCACCACGGCCCACATCGCCAAGCCGACGGAGATCACGTTCAGCAGGACCACGATCAGCATCGTCGGGACCTTGGCGCGACGGTCCGTGTTGAGCACCCGGTCCTCGCTCGGTGGGACCACGTCACGCGGTATCACCGGCACCTGCTTTGCGCCTCTCACCGGCGCGGCGGCCAGCCGGCCCTTCCAGACCAGCACGATCCCGGGCACCACCACGGAAACGCGGTCGCCGCACCTGAGCAGCCACAACCGACGCTGCCCGGCGAGCTGGAGGCGGACGCCGGCGGGCAGCCTGGTGTTCAGCCAGCGGCCGTCGGGCAACCGCACACCGACGCGGCCGCGCCGTGCGACCAGACCGTCGGGATCCACCAGCACCAGCTCGAACATGGCGGCGGGGCCCGGCTTCGTCCCGATCCCCGAGACGACGGCCGGCACCCAGCTGAGCAGGATCCGGCAGCCGAGGAAGGCGACGAAGATCGACGCAGGTGCGTTGGCGCCGGCGAAGAGCAGGGCAAGGCCGGCCGCCGTGATCACGGACCCGATCGCCACCTGGATCGCCGCGGTGCGGCGGGCCTTCGCGTAGACGACGCCGAATGGCGGTAGTGCAGCAGCCGGCACCCCCGGTTGCGGTTCCCAGACGGGGATTGTGTTCGTTTTGTCGGTCATGTTCTCCCCAGGTGGCGGTATGGATCACCGGCTATTCGCCACTCGTGCGGGGTGCGTTACGGATCGGGTCTTCCTTTCTTGGCCAGACTCAGGTTAGGCTCACCTAAGTAGGAGGTGACCCGTGACCGAGGCCCCGACATCCGTCCGACGCCCGCCCGCGCCGAACCCCGCCGAGCGGGCCAAGACGATCGCGACGCGCAACGGACCGGCGACGATCATGCCGACCGTCGAGCGCGCCGATTGCGAGGCCGAGCGCGTGGTGCCCGTGCTGCACCACGTGCACCACAGCGGCAGCGTCAGCATCCTTCTGCCCGACGAGCACCCGATGGTGCGCACGTCGCGGCAGACTCAGCGCGGCGAGCTCGCCGTCATGGTCGAGCTCGCCGACCACGCCCCGGTGGAGCTGCGGGAACCCATCCGCGGCCTGCTGTGGATAACCGGGTGGCTCCGGCCGCTCTCGGCGGTCTCGGCGCGCGCCCGCGCCGTGTCCATCGCCGAGCAGCGGCCGGACGAGCGGCTCCTGGACGTCGGCCACGGCCTGACGCTCCTGCGCCTCACCCCCGCGTCCCTCGTCCTGGCCGACGCGGAGGGCACCCACTCGCTGCGTCCGCACATGTTCAGCGCGGCGCCGCCGGACCCGTTCCACAGCTACGAGGCCGAGTGGCTGCGGCACCTGGAGAGTGACCACTCCGACGTCGTCGAGCAGCTCGCGCAGCACCTGCCGCCGGGCCTGCAGCACGGGCGCATCCGCCCGCTCGGCCTCGACCGCTACGGCCTGCGCCTGCGCGTCGAATCCGACACCGGCGACCACGACGTGCGGCTGGCGTTCTCCCAGTCGATTGACAGCCCGCCCAAGCTGGCCGCCGAGCTTCGCCGGCTGGTCGGCTGCCCGTTCCTTCGCCGGCAGCACCGGTCCGACTGACGCGCTTTCCCGGCTGGGGATGGTTCGTCGGCCATCCACGGGCGGGGGCATGTCGAGTGATCCACCTGTGGACAACTCGCGGCCATCCCCATGGGGACAGCCCGGCACCTGTCCCCATGGGGATGAGTTGTCCCTGGGGACAACGCGGGCACCTTTGCTAGGTCCGACCTAGCTGGCCATTCACAGCATGCCGAGCTGACCGGCTAAAGGTGGTCGGACCCAATCAGCCGCGCATTGAGCGCCGCCCGGCACAGACAGGCCCGACCGAAGTCCGCGCCAGGTCCGAGCCGGCCCAAGCCGGCCCAAGCCAGGTCCGAGCCGGTCCGAGTCAGGTACGACCGAGACACCGGGACCGGGGGTGTGACCCGCCGAACCTCGTTGGGTTCAACCCAACTGCACGGCGAAGCACACTCAGTGCAGGCCACCGCTAGGAAGTTAGGTCCGACCCAACAAACCGTTGCCCAGGCTCAGCGCCGGCCGGCGCGGTCGTTAGACCAAACCCAACGACTCAGGCCCGGGCACAGCGTCGAGCGCTCGAAGTTGGGTCGCGCCCACCGAACCATCCACAGCCCCCACAGATCCCAGCCGTCGAGCGCTCTGAGCCGGCCCCGTACACGACAAAGGCCGGCCCCACCTCAGTGGAGCCGGCCCGTTCGACAGAGGGGCAGACGCTCAGTCGTCCGCCAGTTCCGGCGGGAAACCGCCGGTGGCGATGGGGCCCCAGCGGTCGATGGTGATGCGGATGAGGCTCTTGCCCTGCTTGCGCATGGCTTCGCGGTACTCGTCCCAGTCGGGGTGTTCGCCGGAGATGCTGCGGAAGTAGTCGACGAGCGGTTCGACGGAGTCGGGCAGGTCGATGACCTCGGCGGTGCCGTCGACCTGGACCCAGGGGCCGTTCCACTCGTCGGACAGGACACAAACCGAAACCGCGGAAGAGCGCCGCAGGTTGGCGACCTTCGCCCGCTTCGGGTAGGTCGCGATCACGATCCGGCCCTCCGCGTCGACGCCGCACGTGTTGGGCGAAAGCTGGGGCCGCCCGTCGGCGCGGGTGGTGACCAGGATCGCGTGGTGGCGGGGCTTGAGGAACTCGACCAGCGCGTCGCGGTCGACCTTCGTGTTGGTGGCGATAGTCCGAGGCATACCCCGAAGGTAGCGTGCGCTCATGAGCACGACAGAGCGATCGGGCATCAGGTCCTGGCTGCTGCCCCTTCCGCCCGATTCGCCCGCCCCGATCGTGGACGAGAAGGAGCGCCGGGCCGTCAAGTTCGAGCTGGTGCTCGTCTTCGGCATCACGCTCGGCCTCTCCGGCGCGCGCAGCCTGCTGTCCCTTGTGGACTCGCTCTTGCGTCCGGTCCCGCTGGCGCAGCAACAGGTGCAGCTCAACGTCCCGCAGGCCGCCGCCAGCCTGCTCGACCTGCTGCAGCAG
Source organism: Amycolatopsis sp. NPDC047767 (assembly GCF_040704195.1). NCBI lineage: Bacteria > Bacillati > Actinomycetota > Actinomycetes > Pseudonocardiales > Pseudonocardiaceae > Amycolatopsis > Amycolatopsis sp. NPDC047767. The sequence continues at coordinate 45,301 of NZ_JBEYSJ010000003.1, read as the reverse complement.
CTGCTCAACGCCCTGCAGCTCGTCAGCTGGGGCGGGCTCGGCCTGTACCTGCTGTGGCGCGCCGGCCTCAAGATCCGTGACATCGGCCTCGACCGCCGTTCCCCCGGGTCCGACGCACTGATCACCGTGGGCCTCGCCGCCGTGATCGGGATTCCGGGGCTGGGCCTGTACTTCCTCTCCTACCACCTCGGCTTCAGCCTCGCGGTGCAACCGTCCACATTGGGCGACACGTGGTGGCGGCCGATCGCGCTCACGCTCTCGGCGTTCGGCAACGCGTTCGCCGAAGAAGTGCTCGTGATCGGTTACCTGCTCACGCGGCTGCGCCAGCTCGGCGTGCGCGAGAACAATTCGCTCGTGGGCGCCGCGGCGCTGCGCGGCTCGTACCACCTGTACCAGGGGTTCGGCGGGTTCGTCGGCAACTTCGTGATGGGCCTGGTGTTCGGCCGCGTCTGGCAGCGCACCAACCGGCTGTGGCCGCTGGTCGCCGCGCACACCCTTTTCGACGTGGTGTCTTTCGTCGGTTATTCACTCCTGAAAGGCCATCTTTCCTGGCTCCCCTGACGTGCGCTCATTAGGCTCGACCTCGTGAACGACGTGACGGCACCGCCCAGGGTGGACAGCGAAGTCGGACCCCTTCGTGCAGTTCTCCTGCACCGGCCGGGAAACGAGCTCAAAAGGCTGACGCCCCGCAACAACGACCAGCTCCTCTTCGACTCCATCCCGTGGGTGGATCGGGCCCAGCAGGAACACGACGCGTTCGCGGAAGTGCTCCGCGGCCGCGGCGTCGAAGTGCTCCTGTTGGCGGACACCTTGCGCACGGCGCTGGTGGACCCGCGCGCGCACACGGCGGGCGTCCACGCGGCTGTGGATGAACTGCGCCTCGGCGCCGACCTCGCCGATTCGCTGCGTTCGCACTTGAGCGGCGTCGACGCGAACACGCTCGCCGAGGTCCTCATGGCCGGCATGACGTTCGAAGAGCTGCCGACGTCGGAGGGCTCCTCGCTGGTGCGGATGATGCGCGACCCGCACGAGTTCGCCGTCGACCCGCTGCCGAATCTGCTGTTCACGCGCGACTCGTCGGCGTGGATCGGCGACCGCGTGGCGATCTCGTCGCTGACCATGCCCGCGCGCCGGCGCGAAACGGCTGTGCTCGACCTCGTCTACGCGTACCACCCGCGCTTCCGCCACGCGGCTCGCGCGTACGGCGCGCACTCCGCGCCGATCGAGGGCGGCGACGTGATGCTGCTGGCCCCGGGCGTGCTGGCCATCGGCGTCGGCGAGCGCACCACGCCGGCGGGCGCGGAGTCGCTCGCGCGCTCGGTGTTCGCCGACGGCCTCGCGCACACAGTGCTCGCCGTGCCCATCGAGCAGTCCCGCGCGACGATGCACCTGGACACGGTGTGCACGATGGTCGCGGCCGACGCCGTCGTGATGTACCCGCTCGCGCGCGATTCGCTCACCGCGTTCACCGTGCGTCCCACCGGCGACGGCGGGGTGAAAGTCGCGGGGCCGGCACCGTTCTTGAGCGCCGCCGCCGAGGCAATGGGCATCGACCGCCTGCGCGTGATCGACACGGGACTCGATCCGGTGACCGCCGAACGCGAGCAATGGGACGACGGCAACAACACCCTCGCGCTGGCCCCCGGAGTCGTCGTCGGGTACGAACGCAACTTCGAGACCAACGAACGCCTGGCCGACGCCGGGATCGAGGTCCTGGCCATCGCCGGATCCGAGCTGGGCTCAGGTCGCGGCGGCCCGCGCTGCATGTCGTGCCCGATCGTCCGGGACACGATATAAAGCGAAGTTAGCCTTCCCTAAATGGTGGAATTAATTAAGGGAAGGCTAACCAAAATAAGGGAGGATTTCTTTAGGAATGGTAACCCTAATAGGGTGGAGATCACCAGCTAAAAGTGGAAATTAATCGAGAGTTGTCGTACCGTCATTGGCATGGCCCTCACGAAGAAAGAACCGCGCTCGAAGTTCTACGAACTGCTGCAGGCGCAGATCCACAACGAGTTCCACGCGTCCCAGCAGTACATCGCGCTGGCGGTCTGGTTCGACAACGAGGACCTGCCGCAGCTCGCGAAGCACTTCTACAAGCAGTCGGTGGAAGAGCGGAACCACGCGATGGCGCTCGTGCAGTACATGCTCGACCGCGACCACCACGTGGAGGTGCCGGGCGTGAAGGACGTCCGCAACGAGTTCTCCGCCCCGCTGGAGCTCCTCGAGCTCGCGCTGGAGCAGGAGAAGGAGGTCGCCGCCGACGTCTCCGCGCTGGCGAAGGCCGCGCGCGCCGAAGAGGACTACATCAGCGAGCAGTTCACGCAGTGGTTCCTCAAGGAGCAGGTCGAGGAGATCTCCCAGATGTCCACGCTGGTCACCGTCGCGCGCCGCGCAGGTGACAACGTGTACGAGATCGAGAAGTTCCTCCACCGCGAGTCCGTCGGCACGTCCCCCTCCGACGCCGCCATGCCCCCCGTCGCGGGCGGCGCCCTGTAAGGCTGCCGGCTCAACCGGCCCAGCCAACGGGCGCCTTGTCACGATCAGACGAGCCATCGCGGAGCCCGGGTTGTCCCCACGTGGACAACCCGGGCTCCGTCGTTTGTAGGGTTCGCGGCCGCGCGGCGCCGGCTCGTGCCGCTCGCAGTCAGCCCGCGCGGTTGATTCGCTAGGTCCGGCCCACTCAATCATCCACAACGCCAGCCCCAACCAGCACCAGTAGCGCTGCCCGCAGCCAAGCTGAAGCTCGCTAGGTCCGACCTGCTCGGCCACCCACAACACCAGACCCACGCCAGCGCAAGCGCTGTGCACAGCCGAGCTGCAGATCGTTGGGCCCGCCCCATCCAGCTATCCACAAGCCCAGGCCCATGCCAACACCAGCAGCGCTGCCCGCGGTCAAGCTGACCCTCGCTAGGTCCGACCCACTCAAGCATCCACAGCGGCAGACCCATATCAACGCAAGTAGCACTTCCGCGGCCGACCTGCAGGTCGTTGGGCCCGACCCAGCCAGTTATCCACAACGCTGGGCCCATGCCAGCACCAGTAGTCCCGTGCACAGCCTCGCTGGAGCTTATTGGGTCCGACCTACCCGACTGCCCACAGCGCCTCCCACGCGACAGCCGCCGCGCAAACTCCACGGCGCCGCGCCCAGGACGCATTAGGTTGGCCCCAGCCAACTCCATCCACAACGTCCGAGCCCAAAGAGCCCGCGCCAGAGGTACGTGCGAGCGACTGGTGGTTAGTTGGGTCAGGCATAGCCAGTCATCAACAACAGCCCGAGCCGCAGCATCTCTTCGAGTCGCGAGCTAAGGGTCGGTAGGTCCGATCCAACGTCCACAGGTGCGGCGGTCCATCGCGAACTCACTGGGTTCGACCTACCCAGGCCGCCCACAAACGCGGCTCGCCAGCAGCTCGCTAGGTCGAGCCCACCCAGTCGGGTCCGCTCATCCACAAGGCCCCGAACAGAGAGGAACCCGGGCTCTAGCCCCTGTGGATAGCCCGGGTTCCTCGGTCGGCGCCGGGCTCAGCCGGCGCAGGTTTGGTTGGCGGAGCGGACGTCGAGGCTCGAGACGGAGCCGTCGTCGGCGAGGGTGAAGTGGTAGGCGCCCTCGTCGCCGGTCGGTGCTACCAACTCGTCGGAAGCCTGGGATGTTCCCGGGTACGCGGCGGTCACGTCTTCCTTCGCCGAGCCCTCGCCGACGCCCTCCGGTGTGTGGGCGGCGCCGTCCGGCTTGACGACCACCACGCCGGCGTCCGGCGAAACCACGGCTGTCGCGGCGGGGACGCCTTCGCCGGCGACGTCGTAGTACGTGCAGCCGGCCGCTTCCTTGACCGCCGTCAACGTCAGGCCCGACGAGGCGAGCTGCTCCTCGGTCATCCCGAGCTTCAAGGCTCCGAGACCGTCCGCCGTCAGCAACGGTCCCTTCGTCACCTTCGTCGGTGCGTCACCTCGCGTCGACGCCGGCGGTGAATGCCGCTTCGGCGGAGCAGTCGACACGTGCGACGGCGCGGCAGGCGGGGCCACGGGCGGATCTTCAGCCGCCGGCGGCGAGGCCGAGGCCACCGGCGCGACTGGCGGCGGAGCGGACACGTTCGGCACTGTCAGTCGCGAAGCCGTCAGGTCGGCCGCGCCCGTCGTGGCCTGGAACTTGAACACCACGAGCCCGCCCGACACCAGCGCGAGCGCGCACACCGCCCCGGACGCCGACATCAGCACCTTGCGCCGCTGCCGACGTCGTCGCGCGCCGGCCATGATCGCCGGGGCCGCGTCGGCCGGAGGTGCGACGCCGAGCCGGTCGTCGGAAAAGAGCGCGCGCAGTCGCTGTTCGAGCTCGTCTTCGGAGACGTTCAACCCGCTTCGCTCCCTTCTCCGTGCTTCAGCTTCGTCCGCAACGAAGCGATGGCCTTGCTGGCCTGGCTCTTCACCGTCCCCTGGCTGACGCCGAGCGCTTCCGCGATCTCGGCCTCGGACAGTCCTTCGTAGTAACGCAGCACCACCACCGCACGTTGCCTCGGCGGCAGATTTCGCAGCGCCTGCCACAGCGGCTCGTGCTCGAACGGGTCGTCCGGCGCGCACGGGCTCGTGTCCGGCAGGTCCGCGACGAGGTTCTCCCGACGCGTGCGTCTCCACCGGCTGACGTGCGCGTTGGCCATCGAGCGCCGGACGTACGCGAGCGGGTCGCCTGTCTTCTGCTGAACGTAGGACCAGCGCGAACCGATCTTCTCGAGCACGGTCTGCACCAGGTCCGCGGCGTCGTGCGGGTTGCCGGTGAGCGCGTGGCCGTAGCGCAGCAAGCCGGGCAGGCTGGCTTCGACGAAGTCGCCGAACTCGGCGAACACCCTGGGCTCGGCCGCCGCCCGCGCGCCCGCGACCCACGTCGGTTCTCCCGAGATGACAGGTGCCGCTGCCGTCACCAAATCGCCCCCTCCCCGGATGAGATCGCCGCGCACCGCGTCCTCGTCATCCCCCACACGCATGGCAGCCCCCGCAGGTTGTCCAGCTCTCGCGACTACTTTCCGTGAATATTCACGCGATTTCAGCGCACGGAGAGCGACTCGGGCAGCTTCAACGAGCCGTCCGCGCCTGATGGGAAATCGTGTACCGCGACCACAGCGTTTCGCGGGATCGGGCCGTAGATGTGCGGAAAGAGGATCCCGTCGGGGTGCGGCGGGGCGCCCTCCTCCCAGACCACGCGCGCGTCGACCCGCGTGGGGTCGATCTCGAGCAGCAGGAGGTCGGTGCGGCCGCGGTAGATCGCGTTCGCGGGCAGGCTGACGGTGCCGGGGTCGGAGCAGTGGATGAACCCGATTTCGGCGAGCGAAGGTGCGGTGTATCCGCCGGCCTCGGGCACGGCGGCCCACTCGTCGCGGGAACAGATGTGCAGGATCACCCCGACGATCGTGCCACCGCAGGGGCGTGTCGAGGTATGGGTTTACCCGGTGAGCGGGTGTGACTTCGGCGCTGCGATCAACGCTGTGGAAGTTCGGCGTCGAACTTCCACAGCGTCCGGTCGAATCAGCGAATCGTGAGCTGGCGGCCGATGAGGCCGTCGCGTGCGCGGCGCTCGGTGGCGTTGAGCGGCTCTGCTTCGAGCGACTTCAGCGCCTCCTCGAGCCGGGCGCCGAGCTGGTCCTTGGGTTCGGCCCATTCCCGCGCGTGCGCCTCGGGGTCGAGGTCCCACACCGGGACGAGCAGGCCGTGGGCGCGGAACGAACCCGCGTACCGCGTGCCCTCGCCGAGGCCCAACGTGCCGGCCGCGGACAGGCGCGCAAGCGCTTGCAGCAGGAGGTTCTCCGGTTCGGGACGGACCCAGCGCAGGTGCGCCTTCTCGCCGGCGAGCACCCAGTACGCACCGGCGCCGAGGCGTTCGGTGGGCATGATGGCGGCGTTGGCGCGCTCGAGGGACACCGCGACGTCGCCGCTCGCGTCCGCGTCCTCGGGCAGCCACCAGCCGAAGTCGCTGTGGAGCGTGAGCTCGAGCTCGGCGGCGGGCGCGAGCAGGTCCTGCAGACGGTTGTGCTCGTCCGGGTCGGTCGGGGTGGTCGTGTCGGGGACGGACAGGACGTCGCCCGGCTTCGCGTCGAGCACCCAGCGCAGCGACCGCCCGAGGTCGCGGCTGATGTCCGACGACCGCGTCTGCACCTGCAGCCCGAGGTAGCGCTGCCCGTCGGACCGGACGAACGCCGCGGCCGCCATGGGCAGCACGGTGCCGAGGGTGACGTCGCCGCCTTCGGCGAGCGTGAGCTTCGCCGTGGCCGACGGCACGAACTCGCGCAACGCGATCAGCTCCGGCTCCGCGGCCAGACCCTCGAAGGGCTGCCCGACGAAAACGTCGCGCACCTTCGGTTTGCGGTCCGGCTTGGGACCCTTCTTCCGCGCGCCTTTACCCACTTCAGCCTCCTCAAAGCTCGACGCCAGACGCTATCGAAGCGGGGGCCGTGAGGGGCGCCCGGGTTACTGATCCGGCCAAAAGCAGGCGGACCCCCACGAGGCACGTAACTGTTGTTACGAAGCCATTCGGCCGTGGCTGTGGTCGGATTGGTAACGATCGGCGCAGTAGAGTCGGCTCGTGTTCGACGCTTCCGATCCCGCCTTCCTCGCCGACCCGTACCCCGCGTTCGCCGCGCTGCGCGCCGAGGGCGAGGTGCACCACCACGATGGGCTCGACCTGGCGATCACCGTTTCCCACGCCGCTTCGGCCGCCGTGTTGCGCCACCGCGGGCTGGGCCGGATCTGGACGGACGCGCAGCCGCTGGAGCGGTTCGCGTCGTTCAACCTGCTGCATCGCAACTCCTTGCTGGAGAACGAACCGCCGGCCCACACGCGGCTGCGGCGCGTGATCGCGGGCGAGTTCGGGCGCGGCCACGTGCAGCGGCTGCGGCCGATGGTCGCGCGGCTCGCTTCGTCCATGGTGGACACACTGGCGGGCAAGATCGAGGCCGACGGTAGCGCTGACCTGCTGGAACACCTCGCGCAGCCGTTGCCGGTGGCCGTGATCGCGGAGCTGCTCGGCATCCCCGTCGAGGACGGGCCGCGGCTGGTGGCGTGGAGCAACGCGATCGTGAAGATGTACGAGTTCGGCCTGCCCGAAGCCGGCCGCGACGCCGCCGAGCAGGCCGCAGCCGACTTCGTCGCGTACCTGCGCTCGGTGGTCAGCGGGACGCCGGGCGGGATCGTCGCCGACCTCGTGGCCAGTGAGCTCACGCCGGACGAGGTCGTGGCCACGGCCGTGCTCCTGCTGATGGCGGGCCACGAGGCGACGGTGAACGTGATCGGCAACGGGGTGCTCGCGCTGCTGACCCATCGGTCGGAGTGGGAACGACTTGGGTCGGACCCAAGTTTGCTCGACTCGGCTGTGGAAGAACTGATCCGGTTCGACGCACCGTTGCAGCTGTTCGAGCGCACGGCCACGGAGGATGTGGACATCGCCGGGTACCGGGTGGCGCGCGGCACGAAGATCGGCGCGCTGCTGGGTGCCGCGGCGCGGGATCCTCGGGTGTTCGATTCGCCGGACGTGCTGGACATCGGGCGCTCGCCGAACGCGCATCTCGGTTTCGGGATGGGGATCCACTACTGCGTGGGCGCGCCGCTCGCGCGGGTGGAGATCGCGGCGGCGCTGTCGGCGCTGTCCACCCGGCTGCCGGGGCTGCGTCTGGCGGCCGAGCCGGAGCGGCGGCCGGAGTTCGTGATCAGGGGATTGAGGACATTGCCGGTGACGGTTTGATCGGATCTTGACGGGCCGGGCGCCGGTTGTGCTGGTTTGACTCGTGCTGGTCGGGCGAGTCTGGCTGGCCGGGCGGCTCTGGCTGGTCGGGCGGTCAGGGTGATTCGGCGAGTCGGGTGCGGCTGACCAGATGCTCTGGCCGGGCCAAGGTGGTCTGATTTGCCCGGCCGGATCGGTCAGCTAGGCCGGCCGAGCGCGTGGACTGATCGGCCGGATCGGTCGGTCGAGCCAGGCAGGTTGGTCGGTCAGGTCGGCCAGCCGGCTGGTCGGGGTCAGGTGGGCTGGTCGGCCGGGTGCGGCTGACCAGATGCTCTGGCCGGGCCAAGATGGTCTGATTCGCCCGGCCGGATCGGTCAGCTGGGCCGGCCGGGTGCGTGGACTGGTCGGCCAGCCGGCTGGTCGGGGTCAGGTGGAGCTGGTCGGCCGGGTCAGCGGAGGCCGGCGAAGAGGTCGTCTTCGTGGGTGTCCGGGGTGCTGCCGACGAGGTGGTACTCCTCCCAGGGCCAGGCGGCGCGTTCGACGTCGCGGGAGTGGTGGAAGAACGGGTGGGCCGGGTCGGCCTGGGTGGCGTGGGCTTTGAGGGCGCGGTCGCGGGTGTCGAAGTACTGCTCGCAGCGGATTCTGGTGGTGGCGCGGAGGCGGTCGGGCGGGAGCTCGTCGAGGACCGGGCCCATTTGTGACTCGAGGCCGGCGGCGAGGGTGGCGTCGTGCATGGCCTGGAACCACGCGCGGCTGAGGGTGGCTTGGTAGTAGAGCTTGCGCGGGGTGCCGTCGTCGGTGGCGGCGAAGGCGGCGCGGGTGGCTTCGTGGGTGCGGATGTGGTCGGGGTGTGGATAACCGCCGGTCTCGTCGTAGGTGATCACGACCTGTGGACGGAATTCGCGGAGCAGGTCTTCGAGAGGCTTGGCGGCGTCCTCAATGGACAGTTTCGCGAAGCAGCCTTCGGGTAGCGGCTGGTCGAGGCCTGAGTCAACGTGGCCCAGGAACTGTTGACGCACACCGAGAATCTCCGCAGCGGCGGCCATTTCGCGGCGACGGACGGCGGGTAGGTCCCTGTGGATGGCCGGGGTGTCCAGCGCTGGGTTGAGCACATCGCCGCGCTCGCCGCCGGTGCAGGTGGCCACGAGGACGTCGACGCCTTCCGCGGCGTAGCGGGCGAGGGTGGCGGCGCCTTTGCTGGATTCGTCGTCGGGATGGGCGTGAACGGCGAGCAAGCGCAGGGTCATCAGTGTCCCTTCGGTGTTAGTTAGGTCGGACCTAAGATTAGGTTGGGCCACTTTACTGGGTCAAGCACAAATTTAGGTTGGACCTAGTATGCTGGCCGGGTGAGCCTCAGGGAGCAGAAGAAACTCGAGACCAGGCAGAACATCTCGCACGCGGCGACGCGGCTGTTCATCGCGCGGGGGTTCGAGGGGGTGACGATCGCCGACGTCGCGGAGGCGGCGCGCGTCGCGAAGATGACCGTGACCAACCACTTCGGGCGCAAGGAGGACCTTGTCTTCGACATCCGCAACGACTTCGTCGACTGGCCGACGAAGCTGGTGCAGCAGGCGCCGTCGAGCACGCCGTTCGCGGCAGTGCGCGACGGGTATTTCGCGGCGCTCGACGAGCGGAGTGCGCTGCTGGGGTTCGCGGGGATCGAGTTCGTCGGGATGGTGCGCGGAAGCGTGACGCTGATGGCCGCGCTCGCGCAGATGCACCTCGACCGGGAACAGCAGCTCGCCGCCGTCCTGCCGGAGCCCGAGTCCCCCATCCTCGCGCGCACGACGGCGGCCCACCTGACCTCGGTGCTGCGGCTGCTCTTCGACGAGACCTGGGACCTCACCTACGCCGGCGACAACAACCTGGTCTCCAAACTGCGCGACGCGGCAACGAAGGCGTTCGGGCAGCTCGAACCAGCGCTCGGCTGAGGCTCAACGACTGCCGTCGGCCTGACAACAGATGCAGCACCGAACCCCGCGCTGAGACCAAGGCCCAGCGACGCTCAGCGAGCAGCCCCGACTGGGCGGGCGTTGTGCAGCTCCGGTTCGGGGGCGCCGTCGATCTTGAGGACGCGGAGGGTGCGCAGGCGGCCGGGGGCGATGGGCATCAGGAGGTCGGAGAAGCGGCGGATGACGAGGGCCGTGGTGATCGCCAGTGCGGCGGCCGTGAGGTCGGTGAGGGCGACGAGGACGACGCTGTCGGCCATCGCCTGGACGCCGGGGCGCAGGCGCCAGATGATCGTGACCGCGAGGAGCACCCAGTTGGCGAGCCAGGTGGCCCACCAGACCAGGACGAGGCGGGAGGGCTTGGGGCGTTCGTCGCGGGGGCGGCGGAGGACGGCGTGTTCCAGTTCGCCCACCACGGACAGCGCCATGGGCAGGTTCGCGATCGGCACGAGCACACCGACGAGCACCTGCCACACGGGGCGCGCGGGCTCGACGCCGGCCTCGTCGGCGGCGGCGTGGCGGGCGACGAGCAGCCACCACACGGCCAGGCCGGCCGGGAGCAGCGAAAGAATGGTGGTGAGCAGGCCGGCGGTGACGACGAACGCGTCGGAGAAGCCGACCACCGACGTGCTCAGCGCGGAGTCGCGGCTCTGCACCAGCAGGGCGTAGCGCCAGATCTCCGAGCCCGCCGCGGCGAGCGCGAGGACCACGAACGTCCACAGGATGGTGTTGAGGCTCTGCGCCAGGACCGGGATGCGGTCGATCGCACGCACCGCGCCGGACGCGGTGCCGGGCACGGTCGTCGGGCGGCGCCAGACGAGGTTCGGGAAGCCCCAGCGCGGCGGGGTCGGGTAGGACGGCGGGCCGGTGTACGGCGTGGCCGCCACCGCGCGCCGGCGCGTGACCGAGCCGGGCGGGGGCGAGGCGACCCACTTCAGGCGCGGACGTTGTCGCGGCGGCGACGGATGCTCCGGCGCGGTGCGGTGCACCTGGCCCTGCGGGGCCGCGGTGAACGGGCGGGCCGCGGCAGACAACGGCGGGTACTGGGGCTGCTGAGCGGGGGCTGCGAATCCCGGGTGATGGCCGGCCTCGGCCGGGTAGGCGCCTGCGCCGGGCGCCGGGTAGCTGCCAGCCTGCGAGTACCCGCCGGCATGGCTCGGGCCAGCCGGCCCAGCGCCGCTCGCGGAGTGAGGCGCCCTGGCGTACGGATCCGAAGCGCCTGCAGGTGAACCAGGACCACCAGCCGCCTGAGCACCAAACCCCGGCGCAGAGTGAGGCACCCCGGCGTACGGATCCGAAGCGCCCGCGGGTGAGTTAGGGCCACCAGCCGGCACACCAAAGCCCGGCACTGCGGCCTGGCCCGAGGCGCCGGGTGAACCAGGACCACCGACCGGCGGCGGACCAAAACCCTCCCCGGGCTTGGGCACCGCGGCGTACGTATTCGAAGCGCCCGCGGCCGAGCCGGCACCATCGACCGGCGCGCCGTAAGGCGCCCCCGAGGGCGAGTCCGAGACGCCAGCAGGTGAGCCAGGACTACCAGCCGCCTGAGCACCAAAACCCTGCCCGGACTGAGGCACCCCGGCGTACGGATCCGAAGCGCCCGCAGATGAGTTGGGGCCAGCTGGCGCACCAAAGCCCGGCACAGCGGCCTGGCCCGAGGCGCCCGGCGAGCCAGCGCCATCAGCCGACCCACCAAAGCCCTGCCCGGACTGTGGCACCCCCGTCTGCGGGTCTGAGCCGCCGGCCGGCGCACCGAACCCCGGCACCCAGCCGTCAGGAGAAGACTCGCCCTGCCAAGGCGGGTACTGCGGCCAGCCCGCGCCGCCCTGAGGGCCCGCGGGGTGGGCGGGTCCCGGGGGGACGGGGGGCTGGGCCGGTGGCATCCGTCAGATGACCTCGGGTTCGGCGCCCGCGGTTTCGCTCACCATGGGGCGGCCCTCGCGGGCCCAGGAGCCCATGCCGCCGGCGACGTTGACGGCGTCCCAGCCGCTGGCGTTGAGCCAGGCGGTGGCGCGGGCCGAGCGGCCGCCGCTGCGGCAGATGACGTAGACGGGCTGGTCGTCGGGGAGCTCGGAGAGCTCGTCGACGCGCGCGGGCAGCTCGCCGAGGGGGATGTGGACGGCGCCGGGCGCGTGGCCGGCGGCCCACTCGTCGTCCTCGCGGACGTCCAGCAGGGCGACGCCGTCCGTCGGCAGGTCACGGACCTCGGCGGTCGGCAGTTCAGCGGGGCTCACCACAGTTCCATGCTCCCATGTCCAGGCGTTGTACGCGTGTGAGGAACCAGACGCTAGCCCCCGTACTCGGCGCGCAGCTCCGCGGCCAGGGGATCCAGCTTGCGGTTCGCGAAGCGCACGTACAACGCGGTGATGACGAATGTCGTCAGGAACTGCGCCAAGCCCAGCACCAGACCCACGGTGATGTTGCCCCACAGGCGCGCGCTCATGAATGCGTGCGCGTAGTCCGCGAGGAGCACGTAGAGCAGGTACCAGGCCAGGAACGCCGCCGACATCGGGAACACGAACCCGCGCCGGCGTCGGCGCAGCTGCTGGAACTCGGGCGTCGCCTGCACGTGCTCCCAGTCGACGTCCGCTTCGGTGCGTTCCACGGCGCCCCTCCCGACAACGACACCACCACGACCAATACGAAGATCTTGCGCCCCGGAAAGGCTGACGCGACCTCGTCGATCGGGTGATTGAGGAGCAACTCCGAGTGACCCCGAGTGACCTACTTGCGGTGCCGGCCCCGCCCGGCGCGTGCCTTGTCCTCCGCCTGGCCGAACCGCGCGACGGCCCGGTCCCGCATGAGGCCGAGCGGGTCGGGGGCGTGCAGGCGCAGCATGATGTCGTTGACCAGCTCCGGCCGCCCGTAGCGGGTCAGGCGGCTGACCACGTACGTCGTGATGAACGCCGCCGGCACCGAGATCAGGCCCGGCTGGCTCGTGTACCAAGGCGCTTCGAAGCTCGCGTAGCCGGCCGCGATGTCGACGCCCAGCGCGGCCAGCACCAGCCCGCCGCCGACGAGCATGCCTGCCAGCGCGCCGGGCCAGCTGAGCTTGCGCCACCAGATGCCGAGCAGCAGCAGCGGGCTGAACGTCGAGGCCGCCAACGCGAACGTCAGGCCGATCGACAGCGAGATGTCTTCCGTGCGCAGCAGGAACGCCAGGCCGAGGGGACACAGCGCGACGATGGCCGTGCCCACCTTGAAGTCCTTGACGCGCCCCGGAAGCAGGTCCGTGGACACCACGCCGGCCACGCTCACCAGCAGCCCCGACGAGCTCGACAGGAACGCCGCGAACGCGCCCGCCGCCACGATCGCCGCGAGGATCTGGCCCGCCACGCCCGGCACCATCGCCGACGGCAGCATCAGCACGGCCGCGTCGGTGTTGCCCGTGACGAGCAGCTGCGGCACGTACATCCGCGACAGCGCGCCCAGCATCGTCGGGAACAGGTAGAACAGCCCGAGCAGCAGCAGCACGTGGACGGTCGTGCGGCGTGCGGCCTTGCCGTCGGGATTGGTGTAGAAGCGCACCAGCACGTGGGGCAGGCCCATGGTGCCGAGGAACAGCGCGAAGATCAGCGAGTACGTCTGCAGCAGGTCGGTGATCTTGCCGGACGCGGGGTGCAGCCACGCGTCGTTGGACGCCGGCGCGTCGCTGATCACCGGCACCGGCGTGCCCGCGGCGAACTTGAGCGTGGTGCCCTTCTCGACCGTGTGCGGGACCAGCGGCGACCAGCGCGCCACGCCGCGCGCGGGGCCGTCGTCGATGCGGCCGTCGGCGTAGAAGTAGGTCTCGGTCGAGACCTTCACCGTCACGTCGGTCTGCACCGAAACCGTGGTGTCCTGGGTGAACACGGGCGGGGCCGGCGAGCCGAGCGAGCGCACGCCGCCGGGGCCGCCGCCGCTGAAGAACACCATGCACAGCACGAAAGTCGGCACGGAGATCGCGAACAGCTTGAGCCAGTACTGGAAGGCCTGGACCACCGTGATCGCGCGCATGCCGCCGGCGATCACGTTGATCCCCACCAGAATCGTGACCACGACCGCGCCCACCCACGCGGGCACGGGCAGGATCGACGCGAGTGTGAGCCCCGCGCCCTGCAGCTGCGGGACCATGTAGAGGATGCCGATGAACACGACGAACGCCGTCGCGAAGCGGCGCAGCCCCAGCGAACCGAGGCGCATCTCCACGAAGTCCGGCAGCGTGTACGCGCCCGAGCGGCGCAGCGGCGCGGCGACGAAGAGCATCAGCGCGAGGTAGCCGGCGGTGAAACCGATCGGGTACCAGGTGGCGTCGGCGCCTTCCTTGAGCACGATGCCCGCGACGCCCAGGAACGACGCCGCCGACAGGTACTCACCCGAGATCGCCGCGGCGTTGCGGCGCGAACGGACCGTTCGCCTGGCGACGAGGAAATCGTGTGTGCTGGTGGCCGAACGCGACGAGCGGTACCCGAGGTAGTACGTCGCGAGGGCGACCAGCACGACGCCGGTCAACGCCCACGGGTTCAGCTGCACGGCTGGAATCCTCGCACGAGCCCGCAGGCCGGTGATGCCCCGCCACCGGGGCTTTCCCGTCCGCGGCGGTCAGTTTTCGATCATGTCCACGAAGTCGCGCTCGTGGCGCTCGGCGAGCCGGTTGTACCAAAGGCCCACCGCGAACAGGAACGGGAACGGCAGCAGCCCGAGCACGAGCCACGGGATCGGGATACCGATCACCGTGAACCGCGCGACGGCGGGCAGCAGGTAGAACAGCACCGGCATCGCGCCGAGCACCAGCAGCACTAGCAACGCGAGCAGCACGGCCGTGCGCAGCTGCACCTTCACCAGGTCGCGGACCAGCAGCTTTCCCCAGCTGGTCTGCTCCTCCAGCTCCACGCGCGCCCGCATCCGGCCCGCCGACTGGCGCGGGTCGGCCAGCACCACGCGCTGGCGCTTCGGCTTCTCGTGCGCGGGCTCGGCCGGGCGCAGCGGCTCGGGCGCCGGTGGCACCGGCTCCACGACCGCGCTGTCCTCGGGCACGCGACCCAGCGTGGGGTCCGGTTCGCGGACCCCGTTGGCCAGGCGGTGGTACGGGTCGTCGGGCGCGGACACGGGCTCAGCCGCCGCGGCCGGAGCCGACGAGCCGGTCCTTCAGCGCTCGCGTGTGCCGACGGCTGACCGGCAGCACCTTCTCCTCGTTGCCGATCACGACCTGGTAGCCGCCCTGGCCCATCCGCAGCTCCGTGATCAGCGGCAACGCGACCAGGAACGACCGGTGGATGCGCACGAACCCGGCCTTCTCCCAGCGTTCCTCGAGCTGGGCCAGCGGGATGCGCACCAGGTGGCTGCCTTCGGTGGTGAACAGCCGGGCGTAGTCGCCCTGGGCCTCCACCCACCGCACCGACGAACGCGGGATGAGCTTGGTGGTGCCGGCGAGCTCGACGGGGATGACCTCGTCGTCGTTCTTCACCGGCTCCCCCGCGCGCTGCCCGGGCGGCGGCGACGCGGCCGCGGCCAGCTTCTCGCGCACGCGCGAGACGGACCGGTCGAGGCGGTCCTGCTGGAACGGCTTGAGCACGTAGTCGACGGCACCGAGGTCGAACGCGTTCACGGCTTCCTCGGCGTGGCCCGTGACGAACACCAGGATCGGCGACGGGTTCATCGCCGCGATCACGCGCGACATCTCCATGCCGGACAGGCCGGGCATGTCGATGTCGGCGAACACGGCGTCGACCGTCGGCAGGCCCTGTGCGCGCCGGGCGACGAGCTCGGGGTCGTCGTGGGAGAACAACCGCAGCGCGTCGGAGGCGTCCGACGCCTTGAAGACGCGGTGGATGTGCGGGTTGTTCCTCAGGCCGTGGGTCAGTTCGTCAAGCCCGTTGAGCTCGTCGTCCACCGCCAGGACGATGAGCTTCCGGGTGTCTTCATGAGCACTCACAGTGAGTCGCATCCTGCCCATTGCCGAGTGCAATGTCCAGCCCCGTCCGGCTCATCCGCCCGTCGGGGAAAGGCGACGCCCCCTTTGCCCCATTCCTGGTCACGGGCGCGGCACAGTGCCGTGCGACGGTTGCGGCCAACCGGGCTAGTACTGGACGCGCACGGGTGTCCGGAGGTCACAAACCGAAGCGGGCCCACGCCGCCTTGGTGGTCACCGCGTCGAGCACCGCGCTCGCCGCCGCGGGCGCACCGATGCCGAGGCGCGCGAGCAATGGCTTCTTCGGCTCGGCGACGGAGATCTCCGCGTCCGGGTACCGCTCGGTGACGATCTGGCGCAGCGAGCCGAGGCCGTCGATCAAGCCGAGGTCGAGCGCCTTCTGCCCGAGCCAGACGTCGCCGGTGAACAGATCCTCGGTGTCGGTGAGCCGACCGCCGCGGCGCTCCTTGACCCAGTCGACGAACAGCTCATGGAGCTGCGTGTGCATCTTCTTCAGCCACTCGACGTCCTCGGGCTTCTCCGGGCTGAACGGGTCGAGCCGCGACTTGTTCGCGCCCGCCGTGTGCAGCCGGCGCTCGATACCGAAGCGCTCCAGCAGGCCCGTGAACCCGAAGCCGCCGCTGATCACGCCGATGGAACCGACCATCGACGTGCGGTGGGCGAAGATCTCGTCGGCGGCGCACGCGAGCCAGTAGCCGCCGGACGCCGCGACGTCCTCGGCGAAGGCCAGCACAGGCACCTTCTTCTCGTCGGCCAGCTGGCGGATGCGCTCCGCGACCAGGCCCGACTGCGTCGGCGCGCCGCCCGGCGAGTTGATCAGCAGCGCCACCGCCTTGAGCCGGTCGTGGCCGAATGCCCTGGTCAGCACCGACTCGACGGTCGCCAGGTTGATCGAGCCACGCGCCAGCGGCGAAGGCGAAGGCGTGATCACGCCGTGCAGCTTCACCACCGCGACCACGTCCTTGCGCTCGACACGGTCGCCGAGCACGGGCAGGCGGGACGTCAGCTTCTCGGTAACGCTCATGCCGCCAGGCTAGCCATGTCAGAGGGCAGGCAGCATTCCCGAACGCGATCCGTTCACACCGTTGTGCTCGACCTCGTCGTCCTCGGGCCCGCCCTGGGCCGGCACGTCGGCCGAGTAGTCGGGCATGTTCGGGCGCACGCCGAGCTTGAACTTCGGCACGCGCAGCGTCACCTTCATGCCGGCGCCGGGCGCGGTGTCGACGGTGAGCGCGTAGTCCTCGCCGAACACCTGGCGCATGCGCTGGTTGATGTTGCCGAGGCCGACGTGGGCGCCGGTGCGGTGCGCGTTCTTCAGGTCGGTGAGCGCGCGCGGGTCCATGCCGATGCCGTCGTCCTCGACGCTGATCAGGGCCTCGGTGCCGTAGTCCTGCGCGATCACGGTGACGCAGCCGCCGCTGGGCTTGCTGGCCAGGCCGTGTTTCACCGCGTTCTCCACCAGCGGCTGGATGATCAGGAACGGCACGACCACGCTCAGCACCTCGGGCGCGATCTTCATGCGCACCTCGAGGCGGCCGCCGAAGCGCGCGTTCTCGATCGTGAGGTAGCGGTCGATGTTGCGCAGCTCCTCGGCCAGCGTGGTGTACATGCCGGAGGTGCGGAACGAGTAGCGCGTGAAGTCCGCGAAGTCCTGAAGCAGCTCGCGCGCCTCTTCGGGATCCGTGCGGATGAGCGCGGAGATCGTGTTCAGCGCGTTGTAGACGAAGTGCGGCGAGATCTGCGCGCGCAGGGCCTTGATCTCCGCCTGCTGCAGCTGGTTGCGCGATTCCTCGAGCCGGGCCAGCTCGAACTGCGTGCAGACGAACTGCGCCACGGCTTCGGCCATCTGCACGAGCTTGCCGCGCGTGCGCCCGACGACGATCAGCGTCGCCTCCGCCGTGCCCTCGACCAGGATCGGCACGATGGCGGCGGTCTTCATCTTGCAGGTACCGCGGTGGTTGCACGGCATCCGGTTGTGGTCGGCGACGGCGCGGCGGTGCTTGCGCAGCGCGGTGCCGATGTCGTCGACGAGGTCGAGGTAGTGGTCGGTCGCCTCACCGGCCCACGACAGGAGCGTGCCCTCACTGTCGGTGATCCCCACGGCGAGGCAGTCGAGCACTTCGAGCAGCTCGGCTGTCATGCGGTTGGCGGCCTCTTCGTCGAGCCCGGCCCGCAGGTTCGGCGTGGCCTTCGACATCCGGTGCACGGCCTGCAGCACGGCGTCCTGGATCACGCCCTTGGGCCGGCGCACCTTGAAGAGCAGCACGAGCACGATGACCGCGAGCACACCGGCCAGCGCCCACGGAACGACCTGCGCGAGGGGGAAGGCGGACACGACGTCCATGCTCTGCGCTCGACCGACCGGGTGCAAGGCTTGCTCCCCACTTTCTGTCCAGTTGTGACGACCGAGGGTGGCTGAACCCTACCGAGCGGCGGGCCAGGGCCGCACGGTCACTCCCTGCGACGGCCATCGGGCCGGCTTTCGTCCGTTTGGCCCAGCGCTCCCACGGCGCGAACGGACCCGTCGTGCGGACGGTTCGCGGAGCCCGGGCCCGGCGTTACTTGAGCAGGCGCGACATCCGGCGGTCGGCCAGGGGTTTGCCGCCCGTCTGGCAGGTGGGGCAGTACTGGAACGACTTGTCGGCGAAGGAGATCTCGCGGATGGTGTCGCCGCAGACCGGGCAGGGCAGGCCGGTGCGGGCGTGCACGCGCAGGCCCGAGCGCTTCTCGCCCTTGAGCATCGCGGCTTTCTGGCCGACGGAGCGCTGCACGGCGTCGCTCTCGATGTCGTGGATGGCGGCGGCCAGCGTCTCCAGCGCGCCCTCGTCGAGCTTGCCGACGGTGGCGTACGGGGAGAGCTTGGCCTTGTGCATGATCTCGTCGGAGTAGGCGTTGCCGATGCCGGCGATGAGCGACTGGTCGGTGAGCGCCCACTTCAGCCGCGTGCCCTTGCCGGCGAACAGCTCGCGCAGCTGCGACGCGTCGAGCGACAACGCGTCGGGTCCCAGGCGCGCGACGCTCGGGATCTCGTTCGGGTCGTGGACGATCCAGACGGCGAGGCCCTTCTTCGTGCCGGCCTCGGTCAGGTCGAAGCCGGGGCCGGCCGCCGCGTTGAGGTGCACGCGCAGCGAGATCGGGCCCTTGCCGGGCTTCAACGGGGTGGGCGAAAGCTGGTCGGACCAGCGCAGCCAGCCGGCGCGCGCGAGGTGCACGACGAGGTGCAGGTCGCCGAGGACCACGTCGAGGTGCTTGCCGTGGCGCGTGGCACCGGTGATTTCGCGACCGTGCAGCTCGGTGTAGGGCGGCACGGCCGTCTTCAGGACGCTGAGCGAGGCGACGTCGATCCGGAACACCGTGGAGCCCACGGCGTGTTCACGCAGGTGGTGGGCCAGTGCTTCGACCTCGGGCAGCTCGGGCATGGCACCAGTCTTGCTCGTGATGCCCGAATCGGCCAGGTGCCGTTGGCCGGCAGCCCTGTTCGACAGCCCTATTCGACCGGGTGCAGAGGTCCGTCGAAATCAGGCAGCGAGTGCTTCTGGATCGTCTTCGTGATCCGCTTGACCTCGCCCGACACCGTGAACATGCCCCGGATCGTGCCGACCCAGCGCTCCGACGGCCGGTCGCCCGTGACGTCGCCCTCGGTCTCGGCGACGACCGTCCACGGCCGGCGCAGGATCCAGCGCAACGGGAAGAACAGCAGCACCAGCAGGATCGCGAGGAACACCCACGCCGGCACGCGCACCTGGTCCGGTGTCCAGATCACGAGCACCACGGCCAGGAACGCCGTGACCAGGAGCATGGCGATGCCCGGCGTGTAGCTGCCGGCCACGTCGTGTTCGAAATCGTCCGCGGTGGCGGGCGCACGCCACTCCATCTGGGCTCGGACCACCCAGTCGCGGCCGTCTTCGCCGCGCACCAGCCGGTTCATCCTGTTGCCTCCCGGGCGACGCTCGAGTCGCTCAACGCTACCGTGACGGCGCCCGTCAGCGCGAGGTGGTCACGGAGCGTGGCGCGAGGTTTGCCCGGTTTTCGCTGCTCAGGGAGCCGACGGTGAATCGGGTTCGGCCGAACCGGTGACATCCGAGGGGGTCACGTCTCCCGAGTCCTGGGACGTCGTGTCCGTCTCGGACCGAGTCTCGGACTGCGTGGATTTGGTCGGAGCGGACTTCGAGGATGATCCGGGCTTCTCCGGGACGGTGTCGCCCGGCGTCGGCGTGGTCGTGACCGTCGGCGGGAGGTAGGTCTCCGGCGGGGGCACGTACGTGAACGACGGCGGCGGCACGAACGACGGCGGGTACGAGGTCCGCGTGGTGCTGTAGGGGCCGTCGATCGTCGGGTCGTCGCACGGGTCGCCCGACGTCAGGTCCGGCTCGGTGTCGGCGCGGGAGTCCGTGGAGTTCTCGCTCGACATCGGGGAGTGCGACGGGCTGCCGCCGGGGAGGTCGTCGCGGGGCGAACTGTCGGACGGCTGCCCGGCACCGGTTCCGGCGACGGGCCGGCCCGGGATCTTCGGCACGTCGTTGACGCCCAGGTGCGAGGCGATGGTGTGGGCCGACGAGCGCTGCGGCCGCGCGGCGCCGTGCAACTGGCCGGTCGCCACGCGCGGACCGTGCTGCACCTGCGGCGGCGGCTGCTGAGCCGGCGGCGCGGGCGGCTGCAATGCCAGCTCCGGCGCGCCGCCCTGGAGCCCGACGTCCTGCATCGGGTGCGTACCGAACACGAGCGGACCGGTCGTGAACCCGGCGACACCCGCGGCGGCCGTCGACGCGAGCGCGAGGCCCACCTTGACCTTCGAGCCGAACAGCACGCTCTTCACGGTGGTGACGACGCCCGTCGCTTTGCCGATGCCCACCAGCGCGGGCACCGCGACCACGATCACCTCGGCGTGCGCCCGCAGCGAGGAACACACGTCGCGCAGCTCGTCCTGCGTCGCGCGGCACGAGGCGCACCCCAGCAGGTGCGCCTTGATC
Source organism: Amycolatopsis sp. NPDC047767 (assembly GCF_040704195.1). Lineage (NCBI taxonomy): Bacteria > Bacillati > Actinomycetota > Actinomycetes > Pseudonocardiales > Pseudonocardiaceae > Amycolatopsis > Amycolatopsis sp. NPDC047767. The sequence continues at coordinate 24,768 of NZ_JBEYSJ010000003.1, read as the reverse complement.
CGCTCGGCTTCGGCACCTGTGACGCTGCCGGCCGTGAAGCCGCCCATCTTCTCGACGACCGAACGGCACGTCTCCGGCCCGCGGTTCACCGAAAGGTGCGCCTGCAAGTAGGCCGCCCGCAGGCCCTGACGCGCGCGGCGGGCGAGCGCCGCCGTCGCGTTGGCCGAAAGCCCGAAGTGCGGCGCGACCATGGCGGGCTGCTCACCCTCGACCTCGGTCTGCCACAACACCGTGCGCCAGCGCTCGGGCAAGCTCGTGAACGCCGTGGTGATCAACGTGTGCTCGGCGGTGCGCGCATTGGTATCGGCACCGGCGCCGGCGCGGAACGTCAGCTCGTCATCGGTCACCGGCACGTCGCGGCGCGCCCCGTGCCACTCCCACGACACCCGGCGCGCGACTGTCAGCAGATACGCGCGGACGTAGTCACGCGGGCCCGCGCCGCGCCGCAGCGCCTGCAGCACCCGGAAGAACGTCTCGGCCGTGATGTCCTCGGCCTCGGAACTGTCCGACGCCAGGCTCTGCGCCAATCTCCGCACCGCCGTCGCGTGGAGCTCGAACAGCTGCCCGAACGCCGCGTCTTCCCCATTGCGGAGCCGCTGAAGAAGTGCCTGCTCGTCGGATTCCGAGGCCGCTGGTGGCGGCGCCGTGCCCAGCTCGGTCATCCGGCAAGGCACCTCCTCCCCCGAAGGACTCACCACTCGGTCGAATGGGGACACCATACGGAGCGAAAAGCCCGTCGTCACCCCTTGTACGCCCGATGTGACACCGAAGCACCGAGTCGAAGCACGTCACAGCGCGCGAAGGCCCAAGGCGGACCCCCCGAAAGTGGCTCTCACCCCTCGGTATAGAGTTACCCCAACACCGAGCAACAAGCGGTCAACGCGGATGTAGCGCAGCTGGTAGCGCATCACCTTGCCAAGGTGAGGGTCGCGGGTTCGAATCCCGTCATCCGCTCGGTCCAGGGGCCACTCTGCTCGCGGAAAGCGCGAGCCGGGTGGCCCTCGCCATGTCTCCCGGGGGCCGAGCCCCCGGACCCCCGCGGTGCCATCGGTGACGGATCCTGCGTGGCTGGGTGGGGGGAGCTACTGCGCGGAGCGCAGTGCTCGTGGTGGGACGGACGCGTTGTTGAGGTGCGGCCGGGAGGCGCTGCGCGGCCGAGGTGAGTGGTGAGAGACCTGCGCTGGTGAGGTGCGGCCGGGAGGCGCTGCGCGGCCGAGGTGAGTGGTGAGAGACCTGCGCTGGCGAGTTGCGGGGCGGAGGCGCTGCGCGGTTGAGGCGCGCTGGTGAGACGAGTACCCGGAGCAAGTTGCGGGTGGCTGACCTTCGCGCAGTGGCCGGGTTGAGTGGTGAGACGGCTGCGTTGGTGCGGTGCGGTGCGGGGCTGGGCGCTAAGGGAGCGCGGGGCCGGCGGGCCAGGCGCTCGGGCTGAGCGCGGTGGCCGAGCGTGCTCCCAACCGGCGGTGGCTGCCATGCACCCAACCGCAGGGCGGCAGCGCAGTAGCGGGAACACCCTGACCCCTCCCTGCGCCTCGATCCGCAGCCCCCACACGGTCTGAATCGGCTTGTCAAGGCACGCTTTCCCGCCTTGACAAGCCGATTCAGACCGTCGTGACAATCGATGATCGGGGTGCGTCCAGCGGCACCCGGAAACCACCTGCAGAGGTGACCCGACGACGGCCAAGGCACCAGAGCAGAAGGCAAGCGGACGGTTAGAAGACCACCAGCGCGAGGCAAGGCGGAGCAACGGCCCGAAGGGAACCGCCGAGTGGCGTAATGCCTCTACCAGCGGAAACAGGGTGGTTGGGGGTTGTTGGGTAGTTCGGCAGTTGTTTTCATCATGTGTTAGTCACTCGTTCCGAGATAACCACCTTTTTGGGTGACGGCGTGGCTGCAGGGTGTCAGCCATGACCGAACTGACTCGTCGCCGTCTTCTCGGATCCACCGCCGGGGCCGCCGCTGCCGCCGCCGCGGCCACGCTCCTTCCGCCGAGCGTGCAGAAGGCGCTCGCCCAGGGCGCGCCCAAGCACGGCTCGATCAAGGACATCGAGCACGTCGTGCTGCTGATGCAGGAAAACCGGTCGTTCGACCACTACTTCGGCACCATGCGCGGCGTCCGCGGGTTCGGCGACCCGCACGCCAAGAAGCTGCCGAACGGCAAGTCCGTGTTCTACCAGCCCGACGCCGAGAACCCCGCCGGCTACGCGCTGCCGTTCCACCTCGACACGCACGCCACCAACGCCCAGAAGATCCCCTCGACCTCCCACGCCTGGCAGGTCCAGCACGACGCCCTCAACGGCGGCAAGATGGACAGCTGGCTGCCGGCCCACCGCAAGGCCGACGGCAAGAACGGCCCGTACGTGATGGGCTACCACACGCGCGCCGACCTGCCGTTCCAGTTCGCGCTGGCCGAGTCGTTCACCGTGTGCGACTCCTACTTCTGCTCGGTGCTCGGCCCGACGTGGCCCAACCGCATGATGTGGATGACCGGCACCGTCGACCCCGACGGTGAGAACGGCGGCCCCATCCTCGACAACAACGCCCCCGCCGGCGGCTACACCTGGACCACGTACGCGGAGCGCCTCCAGGCCGCGGGCGTGAGCTGGAAGGTCTACGAGCAGAGCGACACCTACGGCTGCAACATGCTCGAGAACTTCGCCAACTTCAAGAACGCGCCGGCCGACTCGCCGCTCGCCGTCAACGGCCTGACCCACCGCCCCGAGGGCCAGTTCGAGTACGACGCGCGCAACGACAAGCTGCCCACCGTCTCGTGGATCATCTGCACCTCCACGGCTTCGGAGCACCCGAACTACACGCCCGCCGAGGGCGCGGCGTTCGTCGCCTCGAAGATCGACGCCATCGCGTCCAACCCGGACGTGTGGGCCAAGACCGTGTTCATCCTCAACTACGACGAGAACGACGGCCTGTTCGACCACGTCGTCCCGCCGATGCCGCCCGCCGGCACCCCGCACGAGTTCGTCACCAAGACCTCGCCGGGCGGCACCAAGGGCAACGGCCTCTCGGTCGGCGCGGGCTACCGCGTGCCGGCGATCATCATCTCGCCGTGGACCGCGGGTGGCTGGGTGTGCAGCGAGCCGTTCGACCACACGTCGACGCTGCAGTTCCTCGAGCAGGTCACCGGTGTGCGCGAGACGAACATCTCCGACTGGCGCCGCAAGACCTTCGGTGACATGACCTCGGCCTTCCGCTTCAACGACCACAAGGCGCAGCCGCCGACGCTGCCCGACACCTCCGGCCCGCTCACGCTGTCGCGCTACGAGGCCGCGAACCTGCCCGCCCCCGTGTTCCCGGGCACGGACCAGAAGCCGCCGCGCCAGGAGCCGGGCAGCCGCCCGCAGACGCCGAACCACCACCACTGACGGCGTCCCACCCAGAACGCCCTCCCGCGGGCAGAAGAAGCGAACGGCCCCTTCGTGCCACAAGCGCGAAGGGGCCGTTCGTGCCGTTTTGGCTACCGCACAGTCCTACAGCTCGTAGACGTCCAGCACGGTCGGGGCGACGGGCGTCAAGTGTTCGTCGCGGTGCTCGCAGACGACCCCGCGCGCCATGCGGAACACGCGGAACTCGTTGTCGTGGTCGGGATCCTGGTCGTCCCAGACGTGCAGCAGCCCGTAGGAACCCGGCGCCAGCTCGCCGACGCGCGTGAACGTCTCCAGCAGCTCGGGCGCGATCGCGCCGCCGTGCTTGTCGAGGCCGCCGAGGTGCAGCATCGGCATGCCCGCGCTCCAGCGGAGGTCGACGAGGTCCAGCGTGCCGGCGTCCCGCACGGCTCGGTGGACGCGATCGACCAGGCGCTCCAGCAGAGCAGCGTTGTCGTCGCCGCTCGTGGTCGCCGCGATGGTCACCCAGCCGTGGTATTCGTACACGTCGCGAACGGTAGCAGCGCCACAAGCTGCGCCGATGCGCCGGTCGGCCCGCCGCGACGGGCGGTTCTCCAGGCGGGACGGGCGGTCAGCGAGCCAGGGCGCTGGGGCGGCCGTCGCGGCGCAGGACCTTGGTCAGCACGCCCTCGCCGTGCTTCTCCACGGCGGGCAGCAGCCGCTCGCCGAACGCGCACAGCGTGCGCTCCCATGGGTGCCCGAGCGTGCCGAAGCTGAAGTCCTCGGCGAGGAACAGGTGGTAGTCGCCGCGCGGGAACACGGGCACCGGCCACGCCGCGCCCTCGGCCATGCGGTGCGGCCAGAACTTGAACGACTGGTGCTGCCAGTGCAGCACCCACAGCCACTCGTCCTCGCGCACGCTCTCCTTCAGCGCCGCCAGCACGATCCGCGCGACGTCGGGCTCCTCCACCGCGTACGGCCCGAGCCGGAACTCCGCCGACGCGCGGTCGAAGTCACCCGCCGACAGGTCCCACGTCCGCGACGGCGTGGGCTCGCGGAAGCCGGGCCAGTCGTGCGCGAAAGTGCTCGGCCAGAAGCCGAGCTTGTTGTAGACCCAGTACCAAGCGGGCTCGTCGGCCACTCTTGAGAGCGGTTCCCAGGCTGCTGCGTTCACTTATCGACCTCGAAGTCATCGGCCGGCTCAAAACTGTCGAAAGCTTCGTGTCCGGGGGCGAGATTGTCCAGTCCACAGCCGCCCAGTGCAAAAAGCGTCACCCGAGTGGGTGCGTCTCGTGTCCGTGGCCTGGGGTTCGGTGACCGAGCGCAGCCGGGGCGCCCGGTCACCGAACGTCACCTCACGCAGCATCCCACAGGGTCATGAACGCTGACGCCTCGCTGAACGCCCACGGCCGCAGCCGCTCGCGGTCGCGCGCCGTGAGCGCGAACTCCTTCGCGCGCCGCACGTCGACGACCAGCGCCTCGCCGCCCGGCAGGATGTCGGACATGCCCTGGGTGAGCAGCCACAGCGCGAGCTGCGCGGCGTCACGCGTGAGCGGTTCCTCCTTGAAGTAGAGCCAAGTCGCGTAGCGGCCGCCGTTGCTCTTGCGCAGGCCGAGCTGCGGGCTGAGGCCCACCTCAAGCTCCCCCAGCGGCACGCGCGCCCGGCCGACCTCGATCAGCTTCGGGTCGCGCCGGCCCAGGTAGCGCAGCCAGCCCTCCGCGATGGCCGAGTAGTGCGGCCGCGTCCGGTCGTCCGCGTGGTGGACGAGCGACCGCATCGCCACCTCGTCCTGCCGAGCCGCGCGCCCGGCCCGCACCGCGTTGGCCGCCCGCCGGTAGTAGTTGAACGCCGCGCGCGCCGGGTCCTCGTACAGCCGCCGCTGGCGCCGCACGAACGACGACCGCGTGGGACCCGTGCTCGCGCTGTAGCCGACGAACGAGGGCAGGGTGATGTAGGCCATGGGACAGCCGCCTTCCGGTCCGAACTCTTCGCCGATGCCGCCCGCGCTGCACACTTGGTGAACAGTGTGCGAGCGGCATCTCCCCTGGACACGGCCAATTTTAGAACATGTGTACGACAGTTTTTGCCGCTCAACGGGTGATCGGCGGCCAGGTTCCGGCGAGAAGTTCACGGGCCTGCTGGAGGATCTGGTCCTCGCAGAAGCTGACGGGCGTGACGTCGGTGGGGATCCAGGAGTCGAGCATCGCGATCCACCGCCGCATCTCGGCAAGCCCGCCGGGGTGGTCGAGCCGCGAATCGAGCTCCCAGACGACAGTGGCACCCTCCTTCACCGACACGTCGCCACGTGCTAGGACGGCCAGCGCTTCGCCGAGCAGCTGCCAGCGGGCCGCCGCCGCGTCGGCGGGCACCTCGATGCCCAGCTCGGCCACGACCTGCGCGAACAGGTCGGGCGCGGTCGCGTCGTCGTGCCCGAGCCCAGCGAGTTCTGGCAGCGTCGGCGAGTCGAGCCCCGCGACGACCGCCCGCACCGCCGCGGCGACCAGGTCATCGGGAAGAACGGTTCGGCCGGCGAGCCGGTCCACGGCCAGGGCGGCCAGTTCACCGCGGGCGGAGGACATACACCGATCCTACGGACGGCCCTGGACCCTGGACGCCACGCGACTGGCGCGGAATGATCTCGCCGACGAATCGATCACGAGTCGACAAACCGGTACCCCCGCAGGTCCGGGTGCATGAAAAACTACGGCCCCGACCAGTGGCAGAGGATGGCGATGAGCTGGCAGGAAGAGCTTCGGCGGCTGGACTCCGATCTGGCCGCGGGCCGGATCGGGCACGCCGAGCACCGGCACAAGCGCGAGGAGCTGCTCGCGGAAGCGTCGGGTGGGGCTGCGGCCTCGCCGGTGGCTTCGCCGTTGCGGGCGGGCGCGAGCGAGCTCCCCGCCCAGGTGACGGAGCCGAGCCCGGCCGCGGGGACCTGGAATGCCGAGCCGGTGTCGTGGAACCAGTCGCAGCAGGGCTGGGCGCCGACCACGCCGACCACGCAGACCACGCCGATGGCGCCGGCCACTCCGAGCACCGCGAACACCTGGGCCAGCGCCAACCCGGCGAGCCAGCCGCAGCAAGCCCAGCCCCAGCCGGTGTGGCACCCCGTCCAGCAGCAGGTCACCGAGCCCGTCCCCGCAGAGCCGCAGCCCGAGCCGGACAAGCAGGACAAGAAGAAGGCCAAGCCGCCGCGGCCGCCGCGGTCGTCGCTGACCCGGAAGCCGCGGTGGAGCCCGAAGGACGGTGAGCCGTCGTTCGCGACCGCGCCGAGCCCGGCCGACACGAGGCCGACCGGCTACCTGCCCGTCACCGGCGACACGGGTGACCTGGGCCGGCAGCAAACGCCCGAGCTGCGCCGCCTCTGGGAGGAAGCGCCGCCGCGCAAGAAGAAGCCGACGTGGCTGTTCCTGTCGCTCGGGGTGCTGGTCGTGCTGGCGCTGGTCGTCGGCGGGATCTGGTACATCGGCAACCGGCCGAACCAGAGCGACAACGCCGACACGGTCTCGCCGCCGCCGGTGCCCACGGCCTCCGGCGGCCAGGAGGCCTCGCTCGAGGACAAGCTCCCGGAGCTGGCGGGCACGCCCAACCCCGACAACTCGACGATGTCGCTCGACAAGGCCGTGCAGCTCAAGGTCGTGTCGCAGGCCGACGCGGACCTGATGAAGGCCGCCACCGCGTCCGAGCTCGTCTACCACGCGTACGCCGACACCACGCACACCGACAACGGCACGATCCTGCTGGCCGTGCCGACGCCCTCGCCCGCGCAGGCCGCGCAGCTCGTGAAGGGGCTGAAGCAGAACCTCACGGCGGGCGGCTTCGGCAGCACGCCGCTCGGACCGGCGCCGACGGACCTCCTCTACTCGGGCAGCAGCCCGGCCGGGCGCGTGCTCGCGTTCTGGTACACCTCCGGTCCGGTGGCCATCGGCATCGGCGTGTCGCAGCCGCTCACGGACGACGCGGTGGTGCTCCGGTCGCGGATCGAACAGATCCGCACGAAGGTCGCGGCGGCCCTGCCCGCCCGCTGACGCGAGCCCCGGCCACGGAAGTCGACCCGCGGGGTCGCGCGGGGTCACAGCCGTGCACAATGTCCACGTCGTCACACACATCGGGTCGCGGTGGCGCACTGATCGTCGCCATGCCGACAGATAAGGGGGGCCCTGGTGTCCTGGCAGGAGGAGCTGCGGCGGCTGGACGAGGAGCTCGCGTCAGGGCGGCTGTCCGCGGACGACTACCGGATCCGGCGCGACCAGGTGCTGTCCTCGGCCGTCGGCCAGCAGGACCAGCCGGCGCCGCAGCAGGCCGCCCCGAGCGCGGACTCGACGCAGATCATCACGCCGGTCAGCCCGCCGCAGGGGATGCCCCAGCAGCAGCCGGCCCCGCCGCAGCAGCCGCCGGTCCAGCAGCAGGCGCCGCAGCAGCCCGCCGGTGACCCGAGCGCCGAGCGCACCCAGGCCGTGCAGTCCTGGCAGATGCAGCAGGCCGACCCCGCGCGCACCGAGTACGTGCAGCCGTCGCAGCAGCCGCCGCAGGCGCAGTACTCCCCGCCCGGCGGGTTCCAGCAGCCCGCCTCCCCGGCCGGCGGTTTCCCGCAGCAGCAGCCGTGGAACGCGCCCGAGGGCGACCAGAGCCCGCCGTGGGGTGGTGGCGAGCTGCCTCCGCTCGGCCCCACCGGCAACGACTCCTTCCGCCAGGGCCCCGAGTTCTTCGCCGAGAAGCCCAAGTCGGGCAACGGCAAGAAGATCGGCGCGATCGTCGGCGCCGTGGTCGTGCTGGCCGCGATCGCCTTCGGCGCCTACTGGCTCTGGGGCCGCGACAGCGGCGGCGGCAACGAGCAGCCCACCGCCCAGCCGACGCAGCAGGCGTCGTCCAGCGCGCCGAAGCCGCCGGACGGGATGGCGGTCGCCGACATTCCGGGCTCCGCGGAGAAGTACGACACCATCAAGAACTTCTCGCAGATCCCGGCGCTGAATTACCTCACCTCCGACGAGCTGTCGACGTACGAGGCCGCACAGGCCGGCGACGTGAAGTTCGTGGTGCACGACCTCGGCGGCGGGGCCCGGGCGATCCTCATGTTGACCAAGGTGAGCAGCCCGGCCGCGGCGCAGAACGCAGCGAGCAAGCTGCTGGCCACGCAGATCCGCAACGACGCCACCCGCGTCACCGACGCCCCGGACGGCGTGTTCGTCACCTCGGTCGACGCGAAGGACAGCTCCCCCGCGCAGATCCGTGGCCACTACTCGCACGGCAACGTGGTGATCCGGATCGAGGTGACCGCTCCGGGGAGCCTGCAGACCGCGAGGACGAACTTCGACACGATCCTCGCTGCTCAGCTGAAGGTGCTGCCGAGCAATGGGTGACGCGCGCACAGTCACCGCGTGCACGATCGTCGCGCGCAACTACCTGCCCGCGGCCCGCGTCCTGGCCAGGTCCTACCTGGCGCAGCACCCCGAAAACGACTTCGTCATCGCGGTCATCGACGGCCACGAGGACGAGCGCGACGGGTACCGGGTAGTGGGGCAGGACGCGTTCGGCATCGACCGGGACGACTACCTGCGCATGGCCACGGCGTACTCGGTCACCGAGCTGGCCACCTCGGTCAAGCCCTACCTGCTGCGCGAGCTGCGCCGCGAGTACGACGTGGCGATCTACCTCGATCCGGACATCAGGGTCTTCGCGCCGATGCCGGAGATCGCGGAGCTCGCGATGGAGCACGGCATCGTGCTCACCCCGCACGTGCTGTCCCCGCTGCCACGCGATGGGATGGAGCCCGACGAGGCCGTCATCATGGGCGCCGGGATCTTCAACCTGGGCTTCATCGGGGTCGGTCCCGGCTCCGGGGACTTCCTCGATTTCTGGGCACAGCGGCTGCGGCACGACGCGATCGTGGCGCCGGAGCAGCAGCTGTTCACCGACCAGCGCTGGGTGGACAACGTGCCTGCGCTCTTCGGCCACCACGTGCTCGTCGACCCTGGTTTCAACGTCGCGTACTGGAACCTGCACGACCGCCCGGTCAACCGTGAGGAGAACGGCGAGCTGACCGCGGGCGGAGCGAAACTGCGGTTCTTCCACTTCAGCGGTTACCGGCCGGAGACGCCGTGGCTGCTGACCTACTACTGCGCACGCGAACCGCGCGTGCTGCTCTCGGCCAACCCTGAACTGCGCGAACTGTGCGACGCCTACGGTGCGGCGCTGCGCGACGCGGGTTACGCCGAGACGCTGGAAGCGGTGCCCTACGGTTTCGCCGGTTTCGGTGACGGCACGCCGCTGCCCAGGCTGGCCCGGCGCGTGTTCCGCGAGGCCTGGATCAAGGCCGAGCGCAAGAACAAGCGCCTCCCACCGCACGCCTACGGCGAAGACGGCGGCCGCGCCCTGCGCGAGTGGCTGGCCGGCGCGGAGGACTCGGCGCAAGCGGCGTCCGGGCTGAACCGGGCGGCGCTCGCCGTCTGGGATTCCCGTGTCGATCTTCGAATCGCCTTCCCGCATCCGACCGGTGAAGACTCCGAACAGTTCCGTGCGTGGTGCGTGACCTCCGGCATCAGCGAGGGCGAACTCGCCGAGTGGGCGCTGCCCGGTCATCCGGTGGCCGCCCGCGCGCCGGTGGACGAGTTCGGCGTCAACCTGCTCGGTTATCTGACCGCCGAGCTGGGTGTCGGCGAGATGGGCCGGATCGTGCACGAGGCGATCGAGGTCGCCGAGGTGCCGATCGCGTCGGTGGTCGAGGAACGCATCCTCAACCGTACCGGTCTCGATCAACCCGAGAGCCTCGGTGACCCGCGGTTCCCGGTGAGCGTGCTCGCCGTCAACGCCGACCAGACGAGGGTGCTGCTCGGCACGCATCCCGAGGTCGGGCACGACCGCTACCGGATCGGCCTGTGGGCGTGGGAGACCGAGGATTTCCCCGCCTCGATGCACGAGGCGTTCGGTCTGGTCGACGAGGTGTGGACGGTCAGCGACTTCTGCCGCACCGCGATCGCCAAGCACTCTCCGATCCCGGTCAAGACCGTGCCGGTTCCGGTGCGCGATCCCGGTGAACCCTCCCGCCCCGCCCGCGAGGCCGGTGAGCCGGTCCGGTTCCTGTTCGCGTTCGACTTCAACAGCATCGCGCAGCGCAAGAACCCGTGGGGCACGATCAAGGCGTTCCAGCAAGCCTTCCCCGGCCGCGACGACGTGCGGCTGACCATCAAGACGATCAACGCCAAGCAGCGCCCGTTCGAGGCGGAACGGCTGCGCGCGGCAGCTGTGGGCGATCCGAGGATCGAGCTGATCGAGCGTTACCTGTCGGTGGCCGAACTGCACGACCTCTACGACCGCAGCACGTGCTACGTGTCGCTGCACCGGGGCGAGGGCTTCGGGCTGACGGTGGCCGAGGCGATGGCGCGCGCCATGCCGGTCATCTCGACGGACTACTCCAGCACCACCGAGTTCCTCGACTCGACCACCGGCTGGCCGGTGGCCTACCGGCTGGTCCCGGTGGGCAAGGGCAACGACCCGTACGAGCCGGGCACCCTGTGGGCGGATCCGGACGTCGAGGCGGCCGCGGCCGCCATGCGCGAGGTCGCCGACAATCCGGACGAGGCCGAGCGGCGCGGCCGGAAGGCGCGCCAGCAGGTGCTGCGCACGCGGTCCATGGCGGCCGCCGCCGAGTGGATGCACCGCGAGCTGCGCGGCGCCTACGAAATCTGGCGTTCGCGCCAGGCGTACCGGCCGCAGGAGCCCGAGCACCCGCTGACCCCGGTGCGCAAGGCCGCAGAGGCGCTGCACTGGCGGCCGGAGCCGGCCGCGCCCTCGAGGACGCCGCTCGCGCCCGCGATGCGCAAGGCCGTGCTGCGTGCCATCGACCACTACGACGTGCATCAACGCCGGGTCATGGGCGAGCTCCGCGACGCCACGGAGGAGACCACCAGCAGGTTGCTGGCCCGCTTGGAGTCCGTGGAGGCGCGCCTCGACGACGCGCAGCGAGCCGCAGAGCTGAGCCGCCGTTTCGACGACAAGCTGGAAACCGTCAAGACCTCGGTCGAGGGCCGGCTGCGGGCGCTGGAGACGTTCGTCGAGGAGCTGCGCGACCAGACGCCGGGCCTCGATCTGGCCGTGCGCAACATCGAGGCCGACGTCAGCAAGATGTCGGAGAGCTTCACCGGCGAGCTGGAGTCGGTCACGGCGAGCGTGCACGCCGACTTCTCGGCCCGCGACCAACGGCTCGACCAGGACGAAGAGGCAATTCAGCGCGTTTCGGTCGACCTGGGTGCGCTGCGCGACGCCGCCCGGCTCTCGCATGTTCCGATCCCGCGCGGCGCCGAGGTCGTGGTCAGCGACGTGGGCGCGCTGCTGATGCCGATCGACGAGGTCATGCTCCCGTGGATCCAGTTCCACCGGTCCTGGGAGAACAGCGAGGCCGAGCTCATGTGCGAGTTGGTGACCCGGCATCCCGGCGCCATCCTCGACATCGGCGCGCACGTCGGCTACCACACGCTGCGGCTGATGCGATCCTGCCCGGACGTCGCCCGGGTGATCGCCGTCGAGGCCGATCCCCTCAACGCCCAATACCTGCGCCGCAACCTCGCGGTGAACCTGCCCGCCGCCGCGGTAGAGCTGACCACGGTCCTGCCGGTGGCCGCCTGGGACCACGCCGGCACCGTGCGACTCACCCATCCGGAAGCCGACAACAGCGGCGACAACCGGGTCAGCGAGGACGGGCCGGGCATCGAGGTGCCCGCGGTCCGGCTCGGCGAGGTGCCCGAGGTGCGCGAGCAGCAGATCACCCTGATCAAGGTCGACCTGCAGGGCCGCGATCACCGGGCGCTGGCCGGGCTGGACGACGTGCTGCGCCGCGACCGCCCGCACATCGTGTGCGAGTTCTGCCCGGGCGCCATCGAGGAACTCGGGGACGATCCGCATGCGGTGCTCGCCCGCTACCGCGAGCTGGGCTACCAGCCGATCGAGGTCGGCGACGAAGGGCCCGTCACCTACCCACAGGGTGACCGGGAGCTGATTCGCACCGCCCGGCGTAACGAAAAGGAATTCGTGACGCTGTGGCTCCGACCCGAACCCGCCTCAGCTGGGTAAATTTCCATCCGTGGAAACCACTCGGTGCTTCTTAGTTACACTCCTTACGGACTAAGTCGGTTCGACCAGCTGGGGGGTGGGCGTTGACCGCAGTCACGCCCACCGAACCGGCGAAGAAGACCCGGATCGTCTTCATCGACATCGGCCGCGGGCTCGGTGCGCTGCTGGTCTTCTACAGCCACATCGCGCATCCTTGGGTGAAGGCCAAGGGCGAGCACGCGCCGTACATCGACTTCATCGAGGCGCTCACCAGCGACCCGATGCACATGTCGACACAGGGCATCGGGGAGATCGCAGTTCCGTTCTTCTTCCTGGTCAGCGGTTTCGTGGTCACCCCGATCGCGCTGCGGCAGGGCAGCCGGCGGTTCGCCGTGAACCGGCTGATCCGGGTGTACGCGCCGATGGTGTTCGTGGTGCTGCTGACCGCGCTGCTGATCTTGGTACACCTGCATCCGCCCGCGACGCCGGGACAGTCGCAGCAGCTGACGCCGCTGACGGTGCTCACCAACTCCCTGCTGGTCAACTACCTGATCAACCCGCAGGTCGTCCTGGTGCCGGTGGCGTGGACGATGATCGTCGAGGTCCTGTTCTACGTCATCCTGATGCTGTTGCTCCCGGTGCTGCGCCGGTGGGTGTGGCTGGCCATCGCCATCGAGATCACGTTCATCTTCGTGGTGATGCTGAGCGGCAGGCAGCTCACCGCCGAGTACTTCCTGTTCGCGGTGAACGTGTCCTACCTGCCGATCATGATCATCGGCCAGGTCATCTGGGCCACCACGTCGAAGAAGATTCCGCTGTGGGCCGGTGGCGTGTTCGGTGGTCTGGCGTGGAGCCTGTACGTGCTCGGCGACATCATCAACGTCGGCCGGGTGGACACGGCCTACAACCTGTCGATGGCGTTCGCAGTGGTGCTGTTCCTGCTGGGCATGATGGCGGAACCGAAGCTCAAGCAGCGGAAGTTCTGGACGATCGTGTCCGAGCGCAGCTACTCGATCTACCTGTTGCACATGCTGGTCTCGTTCGTGCTGCTGCAGCTGCTGCGCCCGGCGGTGCCGCTGCCGATCGCGTTGCTGATCGTGATCCCGGCGGTGTTCGGCGTGGTCGAGGTGAGCTACCGGTTCGTCGAGCGGCCGAGCCACGCGCTGGCGCGCAAGCTCTCGTACCGGCGTGAGAAGCCGACGCCGATCCAGGTCACCAGCGAGATCACGATCGAGATCCCGAAGGTGGACCGTCCTCGGCACCGGGCGGGTGACGCGCCGGTGGGCTCCGTCTCCGGCTCGTTGAACGGCAGCTTGCCGCCCCTGCCGACCAGGGGTGTGCCCAAGCCGCCGCCGACTCCGCCGCAACGTGCTCCGAAGCCGCCTCCGCCGACCGACGCGGAGCAGACCGTGATCACGCCGCGGGCGGCCCCGGCTCGCCGGCCGCAGCCCCAACCGCAGCCGCAGCCTCGGCCCCCGCTCGCGCAGGAGTCGGGCTCCGACCGCACGGCCGAGCCCCGCGCCCGCCACAGCACGCCGCGGCGGCGGCCCTCAGCCCCGCTTGAGCTGCAGCACCAGTCTGACCAGGAAGACCACGGCCAGCGCGGCGACCACGACGATCTCCCACGCCATGGGAGCTCCTTCCGCCGAACACATCGCTGAGTGAGGCGATGCTCTGCCGGTAAGGCGTCCGAACGTGGGACGACGTTCACCGACACGGCGTAACTCACACCTTCGGGCTAGTTGCGTCGCGGGGTCACGAGGCCGGATTCGTAGGCCAGGACCACCAGCTGCGCACGGTCGCGGGCACCGATCTTCGTCATGATCCGGCTGACGTGGGTGCGGGCCGTGGCGGTGGAAATGACCAGGTGAGCGGCGATTTCGTCGTTGGACAGGCCGCCGGCGACGAGGCCGAGCACCTCGCGTTCGCGGTCGGTGATCTCCTTGACCGCGGCCGTGTCGATGCGGCGGTGCTCGGGGCGGCCGACGAACTCCGAGATCAGCCGGCGCGTCACGGTCGGGGCCAGCAGCGCCTCGCCGGCGGCGACCACGCGCAACGCGCGCAGCATCTCCACCGGCTCGGTGTCCTTGAGCAGGAAGCCGCTCGCCCCCGAGCGCAGGGCCTCGTAGACGTACTCGTCGACGTCGAACGTGGTCAGGACCAGCACCTTCACGCCGGCCAGCGCCGGGTCGGCGGTGATGCGGCGGGTGGCTTCGAGGCCGTCGGTGCCGGGCATGCGGACGTCCATCACCACGATGTCCGGTTTGTGCTCGGCCGCGAGCGCCACAGCTTGCGCGCCGTCGCCTGCTTCGCCGACGACGTCGAAGCCGTCTTCGGTCTCCAGCAGTACGCGGAATCCCGCGCGGACCAGGGCCTGGTCGTCGGCCAGCACCACCGTGATCGTCATGCTTCCCCCTTCACGGGCAGTTCGGCACGGACTTCGAAACCGCCCTCGGCGGCACTGACCAAGCCGGCCTGGACCGTCCCACCGAGGGCGGCCGCGCGTTCGTTCATGCCCCGCAGCCCGTGGCCGGGTGTGGGGGCCGTGGTGGTGCGACCGTCGTCGCGGACGGTGAGCGTGAGGGCTCCCGGGCGCCGTTCGAGGTGGACGTCGACGTGCTGCGCCCCGTCGGCGTGACGGACGACGTTGGTGAGCGACTCCTGCAGGATCCGGTAGGCCGCCCCGGCCACGGGCGCCGGCACGTCGCCGGCGTCGCCGTGCAGCCGCACCTCGAGCCCCGCGGATCGAGCGTGGTCGAGCAGCTCTCCCAGCTGCGAGAGGCTCGGCGCGGGTGCCTTGTCCTCGCCCGAACGCAGCACGGCGAGGGTCGCGCGCAGATCGTTGAGCGCCGACGCGCTGGCCGCCTTGATGTTCAGCAACGCCTCTTTCGCCTGCTCAGGCCGCCGATCGGCGACGTGCGCGGCGACGCCGGCCTGCACGTTGATCATCGCCAGGCTGTGCGCCACGACGTCGTGCACCTCGCGCGCGATCTGCAGCCGCTCCTGCTCGGCCAGGCGGTGGCGGTGCTCCACCGCTTGCTCACGCCGCGCCGCCAGGGCCGCGAACTGGTAGCGCACGGCGGTGCCGATGCCGATCACCGCCGCCAGCCACACCACGAACACCCCGGCCGAAGGCGCGATCGCGAACGACCGCGTGGTGATCACGTGTGCCGCGTACCCGGCGACGAGCACTCCGGCGCCGGTCCAGCCCGCGACCACCGGGCCGCTGCGCCGGGTGAGCATGAACAACGCGATCGTCGGTACCAGGATGATCGGTCCGCCGGGCTCGGCCGAGGCGTAGAACGCATACGCCGACGCGGCCGTGAGCACGAATACCGGCAGCGGGTAACGGTGGACGACCAGCAGCGTCAGCACGGTCGCGACCAGCCACGCGGCACCCGCCGCGGTCAGCAGGTGAGCGCCCGGCTGCCAGCGGCCGGCCGCGCTCGTGGCTCCGAGCGTGAACACGAGCACCACGACGGTCCGAAACACGCGTCCGAACCACGGGTTCCGCGCCCGCCACCAGTCCTGCATGGTGCAGAAAACTACCGTTCACGGCGCCTTCGCGCGTCCGTCCGGAAGCGGCACTCCGGCTACGTTTGGTGCCGTACGACGCCCCGAGGAGCTGACATGCCGGACATGCTGACCGTCGACCTGCACCCGATCTTTCGGAGTGACCGCGACATCGACGCAGCCGTGCGAACCGCGATCTTCCGCGCGGCGCGGGAAAAGGTCGAGGTCGTGGAAATCATCACCGGAAAAGGCTCCGGCAAGCTGAAGAAGCGCGTTCTCGCCACGCTGAACCAGCCGCACCTCAAGAAGCTCTACCGCCGGGTGGAAACCGACAAGGACAACGACGGACGGGTGCTGGTCCGCTTCTAGTCGAACGAAGTCGGCAGCTTCGCGGCCGTCTGCTCGTCGGCCGGGGTGTAGGTGGACACGGTGATCTCGGAGCGGCGGCCCGAGTACAGGTACGTGAAGTTGAACTTGAGCAGTCCGACGTCGGGGTGGTCGTAGCACTTCGTGCGGATCGGCTCCGGGTTCACGTCGTGGCGGTTCCACAGCTGCTCGAACAGCGGCGACTCCGCCTTCAGCCGCTTGACCAGCGCTTTCCATGACGGTTCGGCCACGTGCTCGGCCATCGCCGCGCGGAACGACGCGACCACGCGCGGGGTGTTCTGCTCCCAGTCGAGCATCCGGCTGCGCCAGTCCGGGTTGAGGAGGCACTGGACGAGCGTGTTGCGGTCTTCGAACGGGATCGAGTCGACGTCGCCCATGAGCCACGCGTACGCGCGGTTGTAGCCGAGCAGGTCGCAGCGCGCGTTGCGGATCGCGACGGGGAAGGGCTCGAGCTGCGTCATCATCTTGCGCATCGAGGCCGTGATGGCGTTGCACTCGTTGGCGGCCGGCGGTTCGGGCGCGCCCGCGAGGGTGAACAGATGCGAGTGCTCGTGCGGATCGAGGCGCAGCGTCCGCGAAATCGCGCCGAGCACCTGCTCTGACGCGTTGATGTCGCGGCCCTGCTCCAGCCACGTGTACCAGGTGACCCCGACACCGGCGAGCTGCGCGACCTCTTCGCGCCGCAGGCCGGGCGTGCGACGGCGGCCGCCAAGGGGCAGGCCGACCTGCTCCGGCGTGATGCGGGCGCGGCGGCTGCGCAGGAACGCGCCGAGCTCGCCGCGGCGGAGGCGTTCTTCGACAGCGGTGGTCATGCTCCCAGTTCAGCACAGCGCGTTGCCTGGTACCAGGTAGTCCCACTACCAGGATAAGAGCGCACCTGGTACCAGTTTCAAAAGCGTCGGAGCGTGGTAGTCATGACGACGACAACCACCACGCCGGTGCACACCACCGGCGTGCCGACGAGACCGGCACTCACCTCCGCCGGCCTGGTCACCGTGCTGCTGGGGGCGGCACTGCCGATCATCGACTTCTTCATCGTCAACGTCGCCCTCCCCACCATCGATGCCGACCTGCACGCCTCGACCGCGACCCTGGAACTGGTGGTGGCCGCGTACGGCATCGCCTACGCCGTGCTGCTGGTCCTCGGCGGCCGGCTCGGCGACGCGTTCGGCCGCCGCCGGCTGTTCCTGCTGGGGCTCACGCTGTTCACGCTGACGTCGCTGGTCTGCGGCCTCGCCCCGAACGCGACGACGCTCGTGCTGGCGCGCGCGGCGCAGGGCGCGGCGTCCGCGATGCTGCTGCCGCAGGTGCTCTCGATCATCCAGGCCGGCACGACCGGCGAACACCGCTCCCGCGCGCTCGGCTTCTACGGCGCGACGGGCGGCATCGCCACCGTCGTCGGCCAGCTGCTGGGCGGCGCTTTGGTGGCCGCCGACCTGTGGGGCACGAGCTGGCGGCCGATCTTCCTGGTCAACGTGCCGATCGGCCTCATCGGGCTGGTGGTCGCGCGCCGCACGGTGCCCGACAGCCGCGCGGAGAACCCGCTCGGCGTCGACCGCTGGGGCACGGCCCTGCTCGCCGCGTCGCTCCTTACGCTGCTCGTGCCGCTGATGGAAGGCGGCGCGCTCGGCTGGCCGTGGTGGACGATCGTGCTGCTGGTGCTGTTCCCGTTCGCCGTGCTGGCCTTCGCCCGCGTCGAGACCCGGCTGGAGTCGCGCGGCGGGATGCCGCTGCTGCCACCGGCGCTGCTGCGCACGGCCAACGTGCGCCACGGCCTGGTTGTGGCGGTGCCGTTCTTCTGCGGCTTCGGGTCCTTCATGTTCGTCTACGCCGTGACCCTGCAGGACGGCCTGCACCTCGGCCCGCTCGGCTCGGGGCTCGTGCTGACGCCGATGGCCGTGGCGTACTTCGTGACGTCGCTGGTCAGCAGCCACCTCGTCGCGCGCTTCGGTCAGAAGGTGGTGCTCGCCGGTGGCGTGATCGCGGCGGTCGGCCTGCTCGTGCTCGCGGGCTCGGCGCTGTGGGCGTGGCCGGACCTCACGCTGTGGGAGCTGGCGCCCGCCATGGTCCTCATCGGGATCGGCAACGGCCTGGCGATGACCACGCTGTTCCGCATCGTGCTGTCGCGCGTACCCCACGACCTCGCCGGCATCGGTGGCGGCGTCATGACCACGACGCAGCAGACGGCGCTGGCCCTCGGGGTGGCCGTGTTCGGCAGCCTGTTCGCGGGCTTGAGCACGGGGTCGATGGGCTACGAGGGGGCGTTCGTGCTGGTCATGGCGCTGCTGGCCGCGGTCGCGTTGCTCGTGGTGGTGCTGGCGCGGAAGCTGCCGGACCCGCGGTGAACGCTCAGCCCGGGAGCGACGACCAGCCGCCGCCCCGGGCGAGCAGCGTTCGGACCGCCTCGGCGTGTTCGGCGAAGCTCGCGAGGTCGCCGTGGAGCAACGCGGCGCGCTCGGCGTCCAGCGGGACCGTGTCGTCGCGCCAGAGTTCGAGGGTCCAGTTGGCGGCGAGGAACATCGAGCGCACCAGGCCGATGATCCCGGCGCTGTCGGGGCCGCCGCTGCGGCGGTAGGCCTCGAGGATCTCGTTGCACGTGGCGAACAGCCGCGTCAGCCCGGTGACGGCCTCGGCGGGCGTGCCGTCCCAGTCCGGCCCTGGCCACGTGCAGGAGCCCAGCTCCAGCCACAGCCGCCAGCCCGCGGTCAGCTCAGCTTCGTTGCACGGAGTCCAGTGCCCGGCCATGGTTCGAGTGTGCGCCCGGGGGCGCGGGAGCCGCCGGGGTCATGGGGTTTCTCACTCGGCAGGCTGTTCCCAGAGCCAGAACTCGATGCCCTGGTCGTCGATGCAGTCGGCGGTCGTGCCGTACGGGTGGTGCTCCACCTCACCGGCCGTGCCGCCGTGGTCGCGGACGCGGGCCAGGGCCGCTTCGAGGTCGTCCACGGCGTACATCAGCTTCCAGCCGACCTGCCGGCCCGGGCCGCCCCACAGCCCACCTTCGAGGCCGGGCCCTTCGAAGCGCCAGGCACCCGGCACGGAGCCCGGCGCGAACTGCCAGCCGACGACGCCGCCGTAGAACGCCTTCGCCCGTTCGTCGTCGGGCACCTGGAACGTGAAGTACATGGCCGCACCGTGGCGGGTGGGCTTCGCGGCGTGCTTGGTCGTCTGCCCGGCCTGCGCGACGAGCCAGCGCTGTCCGTACGGGTCCTTGATCGTGCCGGCGAGCCCGTAGCCGCGGTCCTCGACCGGACGAAGCAGCTCACCGCCCAGCTCCACGGCGCGGCGGGCCGACTCGCGGACGTCGGGCACCTCCACGCGGATCAACGGCCCGCCCTCGGGCGCGACGACGTTGCCCAGCTCGGGGAACTCCTCCGCGAGCATCAGCACGCTGTCGCCGATGGCCAGCTCAGCGTGCCCGACGCGGCCGTCGTCCATCACGATCGGATCGGAGCGCCGCCGCGCGCCGAAGACCTCGACGTAGAAGTCCAGCGCGGCCCGGGCATCGGTGACGACGAGGTAGGGCGCGAGCGCGCGCACGGCGGCGTCGGCAGGGGTTTCGGTGGTGGTCATCTCGGCTCCGTTCAGGATGAGGCGCCGCAGGTTGTCCCGCAGCTCCCTGGCGAACGCCGGGTCCGGGTCGACCGGCGTCGGGGGCAGGCGAAGCGCGTCGAACGGTTCAGTCATCGCGGCCCCCTTTCTCCTCGTAGCTGTGGCGGAACGCGGCCTTGGCGCGAGTCAGCAACGCTTCGGTGGCATTGAGCGTGCGGCCGAGGCAGGCGGCGACGTCGCCGACCGGCAGGCCGTCGACGTACCGCAGCGTGAGCACGGCCCGGTGGTGCGCGCCGAGCGACTCGAGCACCTGGCGTGCGCGCAACGCGTCGAGCTCGGTGTCCCACGGATCGTGGGTGTCGGGCTCGTGCACCAGCCGCAGCCCGCGTTCCTCCCGGGCCTTGCGGCGCCAGTGGTCGGCCAGCTTGTGCCGCGCCACCCCGATCAGCCACCCGGTGCTCACCGGCGGCGCGCCGCCTTTGCGGCACGCGGCCACGGCCCCTAGGAACGTCTCCGACGTCAGCTCCTCGGCCAGCACGCGGTCGCCGCAGCGCGCGAGCAGGTACCCGTAGACCTCCGGCAGCGCGGACTCGTACAGCCCGAGCAGCGCGAAAGCCGGGTCCGGTCTCACCCGCGGTTCCGTCACACCCACATCGTCGTCCGGTGGCGGCGTTTTCCGTCGGGTGAATTTCGGGCCGCCGGAAAATCGTTGGTCGGCTGGCGCGGCGGGCGGCGACACTGCGGTCATGACCGGGCGAGGAAGAGCGACAGGGTTGAGTCTCACTTCGTGGGTGCTGTTCGCCGGGTCCGGGCCGGTGGCGAAGGCCGTGATGGGCACAGGGTGGTCACCGGCCGCGGTCACGGCGGTGCGCATCGCGCTGGCGGCTGTGGTGCTCGTGCCCGGCGTCGCGCTGGTACGGCCGTGGGCGTTGCGCTTCCGCGGGTCCGACGTGTGGCTGGTGCTCGGCTACGGCGTGCTCGGCGTGGCCGGGGTGCAGCTGTGCTTCTTCGTGGCCGTGGACCGCGTACCGGTCGGGGTGGCGATGGTGCTGGTGAACCTCGCGCCCGCGTTGGTCGCCCTGTGGGTCCGCGTGGTGCGGCGCGAACGGCTGCCGGCGCTGGTGTGGGTCGGGACCGCGCTCGGCGTGGCCGGGCTCGCGCTCGTCGCGCAGATCTGGCAGGGCGGCCGGCTCGACGCACTCGGCATCGCCGCCGGCGTGGGCGCGGCCGTGTGCTCGGCGGGCTACTTCCTCCTCGGCGAACGCGGCGCCGGCCGCCACGACTCGGTGGGCCTCACGGCGGTCGGGCTGGCGATCGGCGCCGTGGTGGTCGGCGCGGTGAGTCCACCTTGGACGGTCGCGCCGGCGGCGGTCACCCGGACGGCCACGCTCGGCAGCCTGCACGTGCCCGTGTGGCTGGCGCTGCTGGTGCTGGCCGTGGCCGGCACGGTGCTGCCCTACCTGGCCGGGCTGCGCGCGTTGCGCGATCTGCCCCCGGCCCTGGCGAGCGTGCTGGCCCTGGTGGAACCCCTCGTCGCCGCGGGCCTGGCCTGGCTGTGGCTCGGCGAAACCCTCGGCGCGACCCAACTGGTGGGCGCGGTGGTGTTGCTCGCGGGGGCGGTGCTGGTGCAGGTGGCCGGATCCCGCAGCCCGGAAGACGTACGGGATCCGGCGACGGTCACCAGCTGATTCGGGTAATGCAGGTGAGGGTTGGCCTGCGAATTTCTTGAACGGAGTGAAGATGCCGATCCCGGCAGCGTGGTAAGGCCGGTCGGCCAACGCCGGTGCGCTCTGGCCCGCCGAGGCGGTCAGGGCGCCGACAGATCACGTGGGTGTCCCAGCTGGCCCGGCGTTGCTAGAAGGCCTGGTGCAGGTCCGGATCCTCACAGGCGAGGACGGTGGTGGCTTCGCGCAGATAGCGATAGGCGCCAGCGATGTGCCCGGTTCGGCCAGGGCGGTTGCGGCGCGGCGGAGGAATCCTGCACATTCGTCATGATCAACCCGACGCGCCGCTCACACGTCAACAATCTAAATAGCTGTCACCAGCTAGCGGGGCGGCGGCGGTCCGGCTCGTAGGGCTGCGTGATCACTTCCATGCCGTTGCCGCCCGGGTCGAGGAAGTAGACGCCGCGGCCGCCGTGGTTGTGGTTGATCTCGCCGGCCTGGCGGCCGGCCGGATCGGCGTGGTAGGGCACGCCGGTTTCCTTCAGCCGCGCGAAAAACGCGTCGAAGTCGGCCTCCGGGATGAGGAAACAGTAGTGCTGCAGGCGAAGGTCCTGCGGCGGGATCGTCGCGAAGTCCAGGCGGACGCCGTTCGCGGTTTCGACGGGGATGAACGGTCCCCATTCCTCGCCCACTTCGAGGCCCAGCAAGCGGGCGAGGAACTCGGCGGACTCCCGGTTGTTCCGGGACGGCACGATCAGATGGTTGAGCTCAACGGAAACGGAAACGGACACGAACAATGCCTCCAGAAGGCATCCCGGCACCTCCATGTCTCACCCGGCCGGTGACCGACACGCGATGCCGCGTCCGTGATCGTAAACCAGGGGCTAGGAAACCGTCACGCGCTTTCGGCCCGCCGCGCGCGGGCGGCCGACGCCCTGCCACGACAGGCCCGCGTCGATGACCGTGCGCGGGTCGAGGAGGTTGCGGGTGTCGACGACGTCGTCGCCCTCCATGGCGTCGGCCATGATGGTCCAGTCGAGGTGCTTGAACTCGGCCCACTCGGTGAGGACGACGATCACGTCGGCGTCCTTCGCGACCTGGTACGGGTCGTCGACCACGGTCATGCCGTCGATGGCGCCGTCGACGGCCGGGTCGTAGGCGGTGATCTCCGCGCCCAGCGCGCCCAGCACCGAGGAGACGGCGAGGGCGGGCGAGTCGCGCAGGTCGTTGGTGCCGGCCTTGAACGCCAGGCCCAGCACGCCGATCCGCGCGCCGGCGAGGGTGCCGCCGCAGGCGCCGGCGATCTTCGCGACGATGCGGTCGCGCTGGGCGATGTTCTCGTCGATGGCCGAGGTGAGCATGCGGAAGTCGTAGTTCACCGACTCCGCGACCTTCACCAGCGCGCTGGTGTCCTTGGGCAGGCACGAGCCGCCCCAGCCCGGGCCGGGCTTGAGGAACGTGCGGCCGATGCGCCGGTCGTAGCCCATTCCTTCGGTCACCAAGTCGATGTCGGCGCCGAGGCGCTCGCACAGCTCGGCGATCGAGTTCACATAGGACAGTTTCAGCGCCAGGAAGCAGTTGGCCGCGTACTTCACGAGCTCCGCGCTCGCCGCGTCGGCGACGACGACCGGGGCGCCGAGGTCCGCGTAGAGGTCACCGACCCAGCGTGCCGCGCCGGGGGTGTCGGAGCCGACCACGATGCGGTCGGGGTTGAGGAAGTCCGAAACCGCCGTGCCTTCCCGCAGGAACTCCGGATTGGACACGATCGGGACGTCTTCGCGGCCGAGCATCGCGCGGATGCGCCGCGACGTACCCACGGGCACGGTCGACTTGGTGATCAGCGCGCAGCCGGCGGGCAGCACGTCGCCGATCTCGGCGGTCACCGCCTCCACCGCGCGCAGGTCCGCGGAACCGCCGGCGCCCATCGGCGTCGGCACGCACAGGAAGACACCGTCCGCCTCCTGCACGGCTTTGCGCGCGCCGACGACGAACGACAGCCGCCCGCCCGCGATGCCACCGGTGACCAGTTCGGCCAGCCCCGGTTCGAGAATGTCCACTCTGCCGGCGATGAGGCGAGAGACCTTCGCCTCGTCCACGTCCACGCAGGTGACGCGATGCCCCAGGCTCGCGAGACATGCCCCCGTGGTCAATCCGACGTACCCCGTCCCCACCACCACGATCCGAGCTGCGCTCATGATGCCGAAGGTGACATTCGGAGTTGAAGCGGGCGCTAACGGAAAACGGCGGGGCCGAATACTCCACGCGAGAAGTGAAGAACGGCCTCGCGTGAGGCAGCACACCCGGCGCCGGTGCGAACGAGCGTTAACCTGTCGCTACGGTGCAGGGCCGCACCACGAGCAGCAGAAAGGCTGAAGATGCAGATCACCGACACCGCAGCGCTCGTCACGGGTGGTGCTTCCGGCCTCGGCGGCGCCACCGCCAAGGCGCTGGCCGCCAAGGGCGCGCGCGTCTTCGCGCTCGACCTCGCCGCGTCGATCGAGAAGGCGGAACAGGTCGACGGCGTCACCTACGTCGAGGCCGACGTCACCGACCCCGACCAGGTCCAGGCCGCCGTCGACACCGCGGCCGGCTCAGGCGTGCCGCTGCGCACGGTGGTGAACTGCGCCGGCATCGGCCCCTCGGCCCGCATCCTGTCGAAGAAGGGCCGCCACGACCTCGCGCTCTACGCGAAGGTCGTGCAGATCAACCTCATCGGCACCTTCAACGTGCTCACCATCGCCGCCGAGGCCATCGCCAAGACCGAGCCGCTGACCGACGACGCCCGCGGCGTCATCATCAACACCGCCTCCGTCGCGGCCTACGACGGCCAGATCGGCCAGGTCGCCTACTCGTCGTCGAAGGGCGGCGTCGTCGGCCTCACGCTGCCGGCCGCGCGCGACCTCGCGTCGCAGGGCATCCGCGTGCTGACGATCGCGCCGGGCATCGTCGACACCCCGATGCTCGCCACGGTCAGCGACGAGTTCCGCGCGGGCCTCGCCGCCGGCGTGCCGTTCCCGAAGCGCCTGGCGCGCCCGGACGAGTACGCGCAGCTCGCCCTCTCGCTGATCGACCACGACTACCTCAACGGCGAAGTCGTCCGCATGGACGGCGCGCTGCGCATGGCCCCGCGCTGATGCTCCCCGGCGGTCTGGACCACGCGCGTGGTCCAGACCGCCCCGGCGTCACCCCTTCGTCAGCCCGGCGGTCGCGGGTTCCGCATCACGCGCGGCGGCGACCGGTACGGCGCGCGGCCCTTGGGATGTGACCTGGT